>CAWUWI010000009.1:0-214941 GCA_963926245.1 uncultured Burkholderiaceae bacterium
CACGAGCTACACCAACCAGATGGTCAGTGCGAGAGTTAAGGTCTTGTTCTAGGTCAGAGCTGTTCCGCTGCGGTTAAAGAGATGGACTTAGCTTAAACCCGGACAAATTCTGTCTTGACTATAGGGTCTACCTTAAAATACCACCCAGACCCAAGCCTCAGAGCCTCTAGACCACCTGCAACTCCTCCCAGTCCTCCCTGAGCATCTCATTTCCGTCACCAACGGTCAGCCAAGATGTCTATGAGCACCTCAGGGACTGTTGGTGGGGGCGACTGCAGATTTATACCAAGACCAAGCTCAGACCAAGCCACAGCTTCCCCTGAGATCTTAAAGATTACATTAGGATTGGCTTGGGACTAAAGAGTTGTTTAGATACGACCAATATGACAATTATCAATAATCATCTATCTAGGTCAACGCTGGTAAGTCAGCCATTCCTTCAGGACAGCATGAAACGTCACCGAAGGTCAATCCAGAATGGTCATGTACTTCTGAAGCATCGCTGAGTTGGCTAAGAGTTTTCTTTTGGAGGCTCAACTGGTGAATATCTCGCTTAAGCGAATCGACAGCTCTTTCCAACGTTAAGCGAATCTCACTGGGGTAGGATTGGTTTGTAAATGTGCAGCGTATGTACGAAAGTGTTGTCCTCGCGTTTTTTTGTTGTGACCGTCCCAAAAGCACCGATATATTTACCGGTCCCTCCTGTGACGGCCAAATCAAGGTGATGCCACTCAGCGCCAGCGCCGTGCTTGGCCCACTTTGACTTTACATCGACAGAGTAGCCAGAAACACCTTCAGCGATGATCTGACTGTCATTTACGACAAAGATCAGTTCTCGATGTCGAACCTCGGGGTGGCTGGCATTGTCCGTTACGTCGATAGAGGTGGTTGAACCAAAGAGGATGCCCACATCTTGATGATCTTGATCAAACAAAGCGCCCTCAAAATAAACGGCGTGACCGACTTCACCGTCTTTGATATTGGTGTGATGTTCGAGCACAAGCGTGCGTTGCTCAAGCACGATCGTCTCTTTTATGAAGCCCATCTGTATGATTTCATTTGCTTGTACCGTAGCGACGCCTGTAAAGATAAGTAGTGCTGTGCATAGGGTTCTTAAGCTCATCATTTTTCCCTTTCTAACGCTTTTGGTTTCGACTAGCAGCCAGCAAAGCTGGCAGTGCGTTTGCAAATATGCGTGGCCCTAAGTCAGCCGATCACGGTAATCAAGTCTCGACTGATCTTTGAAACCGTTAGGCTGTTTGGTGCCATTAAGCAACAAAGGGCCTGCTCTTTGTTGGCGCCGATTTAAAAAAGACTACCTATGCCAGTGGTGATAGGATAAGTTATCTTGTATTGCTGATTGCAATATTAATTCAGAACCGCGGTTGAATGTGATGGATGTATTGAAAGTGAGCTGGCCAAGTCGGACGCAATCATAAAGGCCACAGGCAGCTAGCTCGAGCGACTCAGAGGAACAGCATGCGCATCGTTGATATTCGAGAACTCTCCGTCCAGCTAGAAGGAGCGGTGGCCAACGCCGTTGTCAATTTCTCTGAGCACACCGTCTCGCTCGTGGCCGTCGTTACCGATGTAATTAGAAATGGACGCCCTGTTATCGGCCTTGGATTCAATTCGATCGGGCGCTTCGCCCAGAGCGGGATTATCCGCACGCGCATGATCCCGAGGCTGCTGGCAGCCGAGCCTTCCAGCCTGCTGGTTGAAGGTGGTCAGCGGTTCGACGCTGCCCAGGTGCTCGCCACACTCTTGCGCAATGAAAAACCGGGGGGGCATGGTGACCGGGCGGGTGCGGCGGCTGCCATCGAGCAAGCGATTTGGGACCTCAATGCCAAGTTGGCTGACGAGCCTGCCTATCTCACGATCGCCCGCGCATTCGGCCGTGAGCCGGCCTGCACAGCCGTGGAGGTCTACACCGGCGGAGGGTATTACTACGAGCCCGGCATAGGCATGACGATCCACGACGAGTTCCTCTCGTATCGGGACATGGGCTTTGAGAGCTTTAAGATGAAGATCGGCGGGGCGCCGCTGGCCCAAGACATGAAGCGCGTCGAGCAAGCGTTGCGCGCTGCGGGTGATCCCGATAAGCTGATGGTGGATGCCAATGGTCGCTTCGATCTGCCCACAGCGCTGGCCTACGCCCGTGCACTCAAGCCCTTGGGCTTGCGCTGGTTTGAAGAGATCGGTGATCCGCTGGACTACCAACTCAATCGCGAAGCGATTGAAGCCTACGGCGGACCTGTGGCCACCGGCGAAAACCTGTTCTCCGCCATCGACACGCTAAACTTGGTGCGCTTTGGTGGCATGCGTCCTGGCATCGACATCTTCCAAATGGACGGTGGTCTGAGTTACGGCATTACCGAGTACGCCCGGATGATCCAGGTTTTGGAGACTCACGGGTTTGACCGCAAGCAGGCCATTCCCCACGGTGGTCATTTGATCAACTTGCACATCGTCGTTGGCATGGGGCTGGGGGCCTGTGAGGCCTACCCCGGCGTTTTTCAGCCCTTTGGCGGGTATTCGAAAGCGTGCGAGATTCGCAACGCGAAGGTGCGGCCGAGTGATGCGCCAGGGTTTGGGCTTGAACAAAAGCGTGAACTGATTCCCTTCATTCAAGAGTTAACTGCCTGATCAGTAACCTTGGCATTGGAACGCGCACGGAACAGTGTCAACTGTCAGTCCTGAGCGCTGAAAGTCTCTAACTGGTCGTATGGCGGTTTTGCAGGCAGATAGCGATGGTGTTCGCTTGATGCAGTGCGCAGGCCGCCGATTCCCTTTGACAAGACGCCAGACGAACCATCGACATCACTTGCACTGTATCCTCATTAAAAATGGCTAAACCAGAGCGACTCATCGTCGGTATCACCCGTGCCTCTGGGACGATCTACGGCACTCGCCTATTGTGCAAGCAATCAAGCAAACGGCAATCGAATCGCACGGTAGGTAGGGCGAGCTTGTCATGTTGTCTCTGAGGCCATTGACCCGTTGAATTGTCGCCGCGCCCATGCCAAGCGGGTAGGCTTGATCTATTTCAAGGCGGGTGGCGGACATCGCACAGCAGCCACTACCTTGCAGACAGCGTTGTCTGACCAATGCTCTGATTGGTCGGTGTCACTTATCGACGTGGATTACGCTTGGACTGGCCCAGGAATCGAAACTGTTGCAAGCCATGATTCGCCTGTCTGACGTGCAACTGGTCGCTAGGCTAAAGACAAATTGGGACATGGCTGAACCGAGCTTGGTGGTGTCGATGGTGCCCTACTTTAATCGCGCCATCGCACAGAGCATCCGGCAGACCCTGCCAGACACTTCATTTGTGACGTTGATGACAGACATGGCCGATCAACCACCGTATTTCTGGGTGGAGCCAGGGTTTACACAGCATCTGATTTGTGGAACAGACTATGTGGTGACTCAAGCGCTCAACCTTGGCATCAGCCCCTGCTGCTATGCGGGCGTAATCAATCTTTGATGAATGCCTTAAGCAGGCAGTCGTGTGGCGCCACGCACCATGTGGTGTGTTTTACACAGGATGTGGCCGACTACTTTATTGGCAAGCCGGGCCCAGGTTCGATCAGCGAGGCACTGCATTGTGGTCTGCCCGTCATTGTGGCGCCCTCATTTGCCAATATTGACCAGACGGTCGATGAGGTCGTGGCCAATCTACAGCAACTGCGTGAGAACGTTGCACGACTGGATAATCAGGCACTCTACGAGGCGGTGAAAGTTTTGAACGAGGTCCTAGCCAGTCCCACACAAGCAGCCCATGAGAGGCTGCAACCGTGCTGTTTTAGACGATCGCCTCAAGTTTTTCTCTTTACAGCAAGTGGTTGCCCTGCTAAATGTACGTCTCGTGCACAAAGTAGTGCGCTCAGATAACGATTCCAGGAGTCCCAAATGACTTATATCCAGGCAAACGGTGCAAGACTATATGTGCAGGATATAGGATCGGGCGAGCCGATTGTGTTCGTGCATGAGATGGCTTCTGATTATCGGGAGTGGGAGGCTCAGGTGCAGTGGTTCTCACGCCAGTATCGGTGCATCACCTACTGTGCACGAGGCTATAAGCCGTCAGAGGTGCCCGAGCGCGAAGACCTCTATGGCCTTGAGTTTGCCGCCGACGATATCGCTGCGGTCATCGATGGCTTGAGCCTTGAGCGTGCGCACGTGGTTGGACTGAGCATGGGTGCCTACGCAGCCTTGCGGTTTGGTATGAAGCACCCACAAAAGGCGCGCTCGCTGGTCGTCGCTGGTGTGGGTTCGGGCTCACCGAGCGCGGACCGAGAGGCGTTTGCAACCAAGTGTCGCCGTCAAGCTGAGGTGTTTCTTCAACAGGGTTCAGTGGTGGCGGCTCAGGAAATCGGTGTCGCGCCGACCCGCATTGGTTTAAAGCAAAAGGATCACCTGGGCTGGCAACGATTTGTTGAGCATTTAAGTGAGCATGATCCCCAAGGCATGGCGCACACCCTGACCATGTTTCAGGCCAGTCGCCCCTCGATTCAGTCATTTGATCAACAGATCCAAAACTTGCATGTGCCAGTGTTTCTCATGGTGGGTGATCAAGACAATCCATGCCTGGAAACCAATCTATATTTGAAGCGAACCTTGCCCGATGCGCAACTGCTGGTCTATCCCAACACAGGCCACGCAATCAACCTTGAGGAGCCGGCAGCTTTCAATGACGCTGTGCAACAGTTCTTTTATCAGGTTGCTCGTGCGTCAACTGCACCGCAAGGGCAGCAGACGCACACAAAGCCGCGACAGCCTCTCTAAACGCCTGTTGATACACGTCGCTCATATTGTTTTGCTTTTTCTTTACGATTACTGGCAATCTCTGCAGCACGCTTTTTTGCTTCCTCGGCACCGGTTGTCAAGCAATCACTCTTCCAGCTCGCGGGATGTTGATGCTGTTTAAGATTAGTCAATGCGTTTTTTCAGGTGGTTCTTCAACAAAAAAAACCAATGCTTAGCCCTTCTCATCAAAGTCAATGGCGATTTTTTTATTGTTTGATGGGGATTTTCCTTGAACTCGGCGCTGTGTACCTTACGCTTATTGGTTGCTGCCATGCCATCGTCCTTCAAGGACAAAAGCTTAAACCCGTGCCTAAAATTCGGGACTAATATAACGACTGCGTTTTTTCTAAACCATATTTGGGTTATGTTGAAAACCCAACAACGCTTAAACATATGCACATGACTGTTGAGTCCTTTTCCCTGCCTACCACTGACCCTGGCGTCCACATCGTTGGCCGCAAGCGCGGCAATGGGCCACCACTGCTGCTGTTACACGGCAACCCCCTGACCCATTTGAGTTGGGAGCGTATCGCACCTCGTTTAGCCGATGAGTTCACCGTTGTGACGACCGATCTGCGGGGCTATGGTGATAGCGATAAACCCCGGGGATTGCCAGATCACAGCAACTATTCGTTTCGCCGCATGGCGCAAGACCAGGTCGACGTTATGCGCCATCTCGGGTTCGAACGCTTCGCGGTGGCAGGGCACGATCGTGGGGCTCGCACAGCCTTCCGGATGGCCTTGGATCATCCCGAGAAAGTTAGTTGCGTCGCTTTTTTGGATATATTGCCGACTCATTGCGTTTTCCAGAACATCAAAGCACAAATGGCCATGGATCTTTACCACTGGTGGTTCATGGCTCAACCGGATGGCTTTCCCGAAACTTTTTTAAGTGGCAAAGAGCAGTACTACATCAGCACCAAGCTGCTGAAACAAGGCCCTGGGAAAGGTGGCTTCACGAAAAGAGAGGTCGATGAGTACATTCGCGTTTGCACGCCTGAGAACATTCATGCGGTATGCGAGGATTACCGAGCCGCCTTTCACATTGATTTGCCAATGGACACCAGAGATTACGAAGAGGGCCGCAAGTTGCAACCACCCGCTCTCGTACTTTGGGGGGCCCAAAGCCATACCGCACTTCATCACGACCCGCGTATTGAATGGCCAAAATACTGCCAGCATATCGTTGACATGATTGAACTGCCTTGCGGTCACTACCCTAACGAACAAGCGCCTGATGAAACCTATCAGGCATTACAGACTTTTTTTTCTGCTCAATTGACGACATAAGCCAAGCCTTGTTTTCGGTTGATTGATCCATTGACGGTGTGTTTTGCATGAATTGCAACGGGGCAAAGCGATGGCAACCTGAGAAGCGGTCAGTTTTTTGGTGCATGCGAACTGCTGTGGTGGTTTCTGAAACTGCGCATGAAGATGTTTTTGCGGATACGCTAGCGTTTTAATTATCATCAAACGCTCCCGCAATGTGAGGTGTCTGGCTATGTCTGATCGATTTCATTCATCCGAGTTATTTTTCTCTGAGAATTCACCTTACGCACGTATCTGCAGGATGGCTCTTCGTGAGCGCGACTTATCAGCGCAAATCAAAGAGACGGTCACGGCACTGCGTGACCCCCAAGCGGTGGTGTTGCCACACAACCCAACGGGCCGTGTGCCTGCCTTGTTGTTGCCTGATGGCACCACGTTGACCGAAACCACGTTGATTTTGCAGTGGCTCGACCAGCAAGGAACCCAGCCCGCGATGATGCCGGCGGATCCGAAAGGTACCGCAGCCTACGGGCGAGCGCTCGGGTTGCTAGACGGGATTGCTGTTTGGAATCGGGAGTTGCGTCGCCCCGAAAACGAGCGCAGCCCATCGGTTCTGAAACTCGAGGCTGTGCGGGCTGATCGAATCGCAGATGCCCTTGAGCGCGACGTGGCTGGCGGCGCCTATGCAAAGATTGATATGGGTACGCTGGCGTTGCTTGCTGTGCTTGGGTACGCCGAAAGACGCCACCGCTCATGGTCATGGCGCTCGGGGCATGAAGCACTGGAACAGTGGTTCGAAGAACGTTCGAATAGGCCTTCGTTTATAGAAACGATACCTCCCCTACAGTCCTAGTGTTGATCGGCTCTTGGCACTTACCTTTATTGGCCATGGTAGTAGGATAGGGCGTGCGGCGACAGCGGCCACCCAATCGTCCCTCGCCCTGTCTCTGGTCAGCCCGATACCGCTATTTGAGACCAGTCCTTCTGCCAAAATCATTGTCCGTATCGATAGTGATTTGTTTTTAACTTTTCTTTCACTCCAAGGTAGTTGCGGTTACTTTAAGGGGTTCTTTGGGTATCAATCGTGTCATTGGGGTTGTATTCGATTCGTCTCGCCTTTGACGGCATACCCGTGATCAACGGGGAAGAGTTATCAGCCCCGTTCGCTTTGCTATTGCAGGCGCCAACATTTTGTCGCGCTGGAATATCTTTTAGCCAGTCTTGCGTGGTTCGCCAATCTCCCGGCAGACATGAGTCATAGATTCGCCCTCAAGTTGAATTGCCCCAGGTTTCGAGGAGGCTTCATTTCCTGAGAGAATAGTGTCATAAAAAAACAAAGATACCTTTTCCCCGTAGTCCGTGTACGTGCTGTTCGGTTGATGCAGGAACACGGCGAGGAATACCCATCGCTTTGGGTAACCTTTGCGTCCATAGCCCCCAAAATTGGCTGTAACTTGGTAACCTTACGTGATTGGTTCAAACGGTCTCAGATTGACATCAGTAAGCTGACTGGGGTTTTCACCCATGAGCGCGATCCTTTTAAAAATTTAGAGCCTGAGGTCACCGCCAGCGTTGACCATAGACACGGAGATCAGTAGGTCCCAGACCATTGTTTTCATGTTTCTCATGAAATATAAAGATAAGAAAAACTTATGGACAGCCTTGTTTGGTAGCTAATTTTTAAGCTGCTGTTCAGGCTCTTACTAATTATTTCGATGTAGGATGCAGTCGCAGTCTGGGTGGTTAGTCTTGATTGGCGGCGATGGTCTTGGCGCTGGTGCGCTTTAACTGTATAAAGAGACAAACAGCAAGTTGAAAATACAGCAAGTAAAAAAATGCCGAAGTTCTTGAGGAGAAGTAATGTTGTTTCCAACGACGATTGTTGGTAGTTATCCACAGCCCGATTGGCTGATTGATCGGGAGAAGTTGTCAGGCCGGTTTCCACCCCGTGTCCGCGCAAAAGAGCTTTGGAGAATCCCCGAGCCACACTTAAAAGAAGCCATGGATGACGCCACTTTGGTGGCAATTCGTGCGCAAGAACAAGCTGGGCTTGACATCGTGACGGATGGCGAGGTTCGTCGCGAGAGCTATTCGAATCGGATCGCAACGGCCCTCCAAGGTATTGACATCGACAACCCGGGTACGGCATTAGATCGCTCTGGGCATCCGAACCCCGTGCCGCGCATTGTCGGAAAAATCCTTCGCGCCGCTCCGATTGAGCTTGAGGACTTGTTGTTCTTGAAGGCCAACACCGATCGCAAAGTGAAGATCACCGTGCCAGGACCCTTCACGATGCTGCAGCAAGCACAAAACGACTTTTACGAGTCAGAAGAGGCGGCGGCCATGGACTACGCTGCGGCTCTTAACGAGGAGATCAAAGAGCTCTTTGCCAACGGCGCAGACATCGTGCAAGTCGATGAGCCCTACATGCAAGCCCGTCCTGAGAAAGCCCGCCAATATGGAATCAACGCATTGAATAGAGCCCTTGAAGGTGTGTCGGGAACGACGGCTGTTCATATTTGCTTTGGGTATGCCGCGATCATTCATGAAAGGCCCACGGGCTACAACTTTTTGCCAGAGCTCGCGAACTGCGGTTGCAACCAAGTGTCAATCGAAACAGCTCAGTCGAACCTCGATTGCTCAGTGCTCTCCGGCCTCGGTGACAAGCAAATCATGGTCGGTTGTTTAGACTTAAGTACCATGGATATTGAGCTGCCTGAGGTCATTGTCCACCGCATCAACAAAGCCCTGAAGTTCATCAAACCCGAACAAGTAATTCTCGCACCCGATTGCGGCATGAAATATCTGCCCCGCGAGGTAGCGAATGGGAAGTTGAAGGCCATGGTCAAAGCCGCGCAAATCTTGCGCGCCCAACACCAGTAGGGCGGGGGCGATCGGTAAATGGCCCAAGACCAAGAAGCGCAATCGCCAATCAAACCTGCCGTCGCTGACGTATCGCGCTCTATCGCATACCTGGCCTGTTAACAGGTCCACCCAAATTGGAGGGTTTTTCAATGTCACCGGCTGCACCAGGTTGATTGGTACCCGGATCCAAGGTGCCTGGGTGCGCCACACAACCTTTGGGGAACTCCACGCTTTTGCAGTAAACAACAGCGTGCGCTGAAGGGGCGATGCAAACGATGCACAGCATCGTCAATCTGACCAAATTTCTCATTTTGTAAGCCGTGATAAGTGAGCCATCAAAAATTATCTTGTAGCTACTGTGCCAATCAGCACTTAGGCCGTTAGCATGCACTGCGCTTTGGTCTGCAATGCAGCGTGTTTGATTGTAGATGTGGGGTTAGTTAACAGCTTGAACGCAACTGTTTGAGTCATTGCTGGGGGGCTACAGGTTCAGTGCCGTGATCTTCGTTGACAGATCAAGGGTTGAGAACATGCTTAGCTCGACTCGGTAGGCAATCAAATGGATACCTCGATTTGGCCTGCTCGTAGACTGGGGACTGGTACCACTCTCGATCAAGGCCAGCGAAACGATCTGCTCGAACTGCTTGATGATCGGGTTGGTACACGTTCTACCCTAGTCACCAGCCCATTACCCATCGAGCATTAGCACGATGTCCTCAACGATCCCGCCCTAGCAGACGCCATCTTAGATTGAATCATTCACGCTGCCCATAAAATCAGCTTGTGTGGCGAATCGATGTGTAAACAACCCAAATCCATCACCAAATGACGTCAAAGACAGCAATAAACAGCCCGAAACCACGCTTTCGTGAAATTGCTGGTCACATTCAGTGAAATACGCAGTACGAATAAGCACAGCGAACTGCCGTCGTTGTGCCAGCCGTCTTTAAGCTTGTTCAAGCTGATCGTCGTCCGCTTGCTTAATTGTTGTGTGCCCTCTGTCCGCCAATAAGTTAGGTTCTAATCAATTAATGGGGCCCTTCCTTAAAAAACTTGATCGATAAGTCAAGCTCAATGTTTCAGCACTTTGGGCCATAGCTCAGGCCATTGTTCGACCCAGCAACAAACATGTGCGTTACCTTCAATAACGAGCAATTCTGGTTGGTTATTGGCTGGAAAGCGAGCGACGAATCGCTCAGTCAATACGCTGGGAACCACCACATCCTGATCCCCTACTAGATAAACCTGAGGGAGATGCTCGGTAGCACGAATCAACGCAAGATTGTTGGTTGATATCGCCAATGGCTGCAGCCCTAGTAAAACCGTCCACGCAGCAGGATCCATATTGCCTGCGACGGTAATGAGTTGCTTGATATCTTCACGCTGCGCCGCCAGCTCAAGGCCGACTCTCGCCCCGCCAGAGAAACCAACCAAAACAAAGTACTTGGCATTAAATCTCTTTTTAATCAGATCGAGTCCCTGATTCATGGCAGCCAGTACGTCTGCTGAAAATCGCTCACGTGTCCAAGAGAGCGCTGTGCACCGAGAGCCGTTCTCCACTTTTAAAAATTGGCAGGGCCTGGCTAGGTAGACGGCCGCTGCGCTGGGTTGAGCCATGGCCAGTCGCAGGGCCAAGGGGTCAAGCGGGGTTGGATCTTCGCTCGGGTAACGGCCACGAACCCAGGCATATCCATCGCCCTCAAGATAGACCGTCACCAGATCGACAGATGACGTGGCTGGGGGACCAAACGACATCAGGACGTAAGGCTGGGTTGCAAGTACTTGCGCTGTCCAACCCTTTTTCAAAGCCAGCCGCTGGGCCATGGCGTTGCGCTCTTCGGGCGAGATCTGGGCGCAGCCTCCCAACAAACCAAACACCCCAAGCAGAAAGAGCCACAACGAAACCTTCGTTACCAAACCATAGAATGGGTTTAGTTGGCTGCGAGTCAAATTACTTCCACCCCGAGGTCGGTGACCAGACAACCGAAAGCTCCTCTAAAAGGGGCCCAAGAAACTGCTCGTAGCGGCGCCAGCGGTCAATCGACGATTGGTAAATCGGTTGCCTGACTTGTTTAACACTAGCTGTGCGTATAGCGCGTTTATTTTTGTGGAAGTCCAAGCAACGGGCATCCCAAGGTAAGCCTGCGGCCTCTATGAGCCGACGGGACTGGCCTTCTGTGTCTGCGATGATGTCTTCGTAGCGAACCTCCAAGAATGCCCCCGCAGGCAGCACTTGACGCCAGTGCTGCATAATCCGTACATAATTGACATAGTGACGTCCTAGTTCTGCCAAGTCATAAGTGGCTTCTTGATGGCGATTGAATAAGCAAGTAAAGCACGACAGACAAGTGTCTAGCGGGTTACGTTGTACATGGATGATGCTGGCATTGGGCAAAATTAAGGCAATCATGCCGAGTGCCAAATAATTGATAGGCATTTTGTCGGTGATGCGCAATGCATCATCACTATGCTCTCGCAAACGCGACATATAGTTTTGACCCCATTGAGTCAGCGTGTCAGCACCCACTTGCCCTAGGCTACCCGGAAACCCAACCGTTTTGCCGTGCGGTTGTTCAATAGACAAGACCTCCATTAATGTCTTTAGTTCGCCAGCCCCATGCACCAGTGGATGACTCGCCAGAATTTGTTCAGTCAGCGTTGTGCCTGAGCGAGGCATGCCCAACACAAAAATGGGTGTGGCATCGGCGAAGCCACCATTGCTTAACGAAGCAAGCCTCTCTGGGCTATACCAATCCATGATCCGCTGTGTTTGAAGCGTATCGGCATCACTGCTATATCGCATCTGGCCGCGTTTAAGACGCGCACCTTCTAAAAAGTGAGGGAATGCCTGGTCATATTGCTTTAAATCGTCATGGGCTTTGCCCAATGCGTAGTGCAGAGAGACTTTCTTATCGGTTTCCGATGTGTTTTTCTGGGCTAGCATCGACTCCAGCGCTTCAATATTACCGTCGCCCTGAACCACGCGTTCATTTTGAATCAGATGAAATCGCGCCGCTAGGTTTTTGGGGTCAATTTCGATCGCTTTGGTTAACAATGCCTTCGCTTGGTCAAATTCGCCAGCTTCGTTAGCCAAATTGGCTAGACCAGAGAGCGCATCCACTGATGCCGAGTCAATCAACAGTGCTTGATCAAACGACTCCCGAGCAACTGACGAGTTGCCCATTTCGAATTGATTGGTACCCAATTGACACCAAGCCTCTACCTTTGTGGGGTCACGGGCAATCACTTGCTCCAGTAGGTCGATGGCCTCTTGGCAACGCTCTTGCTTCTGAAGCACCTGACTCAAGCCAAGCGTTGCCTCTGGATAATTGGGTCTATGCTGAAGTGAGCGCTGAAACAACGAGCAGGCCTGTTCAGGTTTGTCTAACGTCAGGTAGCAGAGGCCTAAATTGCATAGTGCCTCGGGTGAGTTAGGATAAGACTCAAGCACCTCTAGCAAAAGAGGTATCGCCTCCTCAGCCAACGCTTGTTCCACCATCACAGCACCCAAGTTAGTCTTTGCCTCCAGATAATTGGCATTGACCACTAATGCTTTTCGGTACCAATGCGTTGCACGCTCTTTATCTCCCTTGGCGCGTTCAATACTGCCCATATTGTTTAATGAATGAAACAAATCGGGATCGATGGCTAGTGCTTTTTCATGCATCTGGGTTGCCTGCTCGAAGGACTTTGCGTCATAGAGTGCAATGCCCAGATTGCTGTATGCGGACGCCATGCTGGGGTCTATCTCGATTGCCCGCTGCCCATGCAAGACAGCCTCGTCAATCAATCCTTGTTGACGACACATTTCAGCCAAATTGCTTTCAAATAAAGCCTGTTGAGGGTTGCATTCAATCGCCTGCCTAATCAATTCGAACGCATCATTCGCTCGCCCTGCTTGATAAGCGACAACGCCAAGCAAATGTAACGCATGCGCATTGCGGGGCTCCGCTTTTAGAACTTGCCCCAAGACCGCTTGTGCTTGATTCAATTGCCCAGAGACTTGGTATTGACTGGCCACCTGTAGGGCATGACTGACCGATATGGGTTGCTGGGTAATCGGGGCCGGCTGGACCAGTTCAGCATCAGTGATCGCGCGCGCGAATCGGCGTGTGGATTTGACTGGCTTTGCAATAGCATCGAGTTCTTTGGCTACCCTGTCCAAAACGTTCGACCAGTCACCAAATCGATGCTGGTTAAATATTTTGAGACTCGGATACCAAGGGCTATCGGTTCGTCTATCAAACCATCGCCATTCTGAATCAAATCGATTGAGCATCCACACTGACTGTCCAATAGCCCCTGCCAAATGCACCATTGCTGAGTCAACTGAAATCACCAGATCTAAATTCGATACCAACGCAGCCGTATCCGCAAAATCGATCAACTCTTCAGTCCAATCGATCCAATCAATATTAGATGGAATATTAGGCCGCACATCATTTGGGGCCCATTTTTGTAGGCTCACCCAAGCAACATCTGGCGTTTGTAATAAGGGCAAAATTTGTTCGAACATTAAACTTCGGCGGCTGTCATATTGATGTGCTTTACGGCCAGCCCAAGCGATCCCCACCTTAAATTGACCCGGCCGCGTGAGCTCAAGACGATTGGCCCAGTAGTCTTTAGCCGGTGCTGCTATCTGTAGATAGGGCGTATTCGATGGGATGTTTTCTACGCGAGTCTTCAGAGCCCTAGGCACAGACAGCAGCGGCATTTGCCAATCCCACGGACTGAAATCCAGTGGCATGTGGGTGAACAATGCGATTTGATGCGAATAGCGCCATTCCATTAACCGCAATGTGGGTGGAGGACATACGAACCCGACCGTCTTAAAGCGGTCGGCTAATAAAGGCAAATAGCGGACAAACTGGAAGGTATCACCGAACCCTTGTTCAGTAATAACCAGCAAGCGACTCGAGCCTGTGTTCGACTCACCATTCCACTGAGGCAGAGGGCATCTCGGTCGATTTACCGTGTCGTTAATACTCTCAGCCGAGCCTACCCATCGGGCTTCATAGTTTGCCCAACCATCAGCAAAATTACCCAGTTTTAGTTGGGCCATCGCCAGATTAAGTCGAGCAATCGCCATGTCAGGTGCGATGGTCACGGCTCGCTCAAAAGCAGCTTGCGCCTCGAGCATTAAACCCATGTCTTGCAGTAAAAAACCTAGACTGTTGAACGCGTTCGCGAACTGTGGCTGTGCTGCCACTGCTCTTTCGTAACTGGCACGCGCTTTTTCAAAATCATTGAGTCGATAGCATGAAATGCCATGCAAGTGCCACAGATTTGCAGCCACTGCGTCGCTGCCCATTTGGTTTAAGTGTTGCGACAACAAGCCCAAAACAGAAGCATGTTCGCCTTTGCCTTGTAAAGCAAGGCATTGCTCTACGAGTCGCTGGGTGCCAATCGATGGTTTTAGCACCATCGATGAGTCGCCCGTATGGGAGGGCTCTTCGCACGCATCAAATTGAGGCTCTTCACCGGGGTTGCGGAACTCTTTTACCAACGCGTACAAAGGACGTAAATGTTTGGCAAAGTGCTTCCACCGGGCAACGGATGTGTTGTAGACAGGTCTTCTAACTTGAAGGACGCTAGCGGTCTTGACTAACCGGTCGTTGTTATAGAACTCAAGGCAACAAGGATCCCAGTCGATCCCAATAAAATCCAATACTCGACGGGCTTGCTTTTCAAGGTCGCCGACCATTTCTTCGTAATGCAAGTCTAAAATGAAGCCTTGAGGCAGCACTTCACGCCAATGTTGCATGAGATGCCTGTAGCGTCGGTAATACCTACCTAACGTACCTTGATCGTAAACAAAGTCCATGGTTTCATTGAAGAACCGTGAATAGCACGAAAAGCAAGAATCCATCGGGTCACGCATGACATTGATGACTTTGGCATGCGGAAAAATCTGGTAGATCAACCCAATGTACATAAAATTAGCCAACATCTTGTCACTTATGAACCGACTATTGGGTGACAATTTCCAGACACGCTCCATATAGTTTTTGGAAATTCGCTCTAAATCATCTTTCGTAAAACGCGCCACTGATGCAGTGAAGTGCCCGCGGCCAAGCTCCCCCCCCGCTTGCTGCTGAATAGCATGATGCAAGTCCACCAACTCGCCCGCTCCGTACACGCCCGGCAAAGTAGCCAAGATTTGTTCGAGTAGGGTTGTGCCCGATCGCGGCATACCCACAATAAAGATAGGCGTTTTGGTGCTTGGTACTGCCTTAACGAGTCGTTGATCGAATTTCTTCGCGAAATACTCCTTTGTGAACGTGGCAGTGACTGAGTCAAACAGCGCTTGTGCACTTTCTTCATCCATCGGGTGAAGCGCATGGTGAGTGCAATTGGCATCCTCATAGGCTTCAAAGGACAAGTCAAAATGTCCCGCATCATCTAACGCTTTGCCTAATGCAAAACCACATTGCACCCGGACGTTTGCTGCCAGTAAATGGCGGGTGGCAAACGCTTTTTGTAAAAAAATGATCTGAGGGTCATCAGCTTGGTACGTTTTGATTAGGGAGAGGTTGTAGTGTGCCTCTATGAAATCAGGGCGGCTTAAGAGGGCTGCATCAAAAGAGGCTCGAGCCTCGGACAAGCGTCCCTGTTGATGGTAAATTGAACCCTGATTATTCTGCGCTTCAGCATGGTTAGGGTTTTGGGAAGTGGCTTTTTCATAGGCAGCCAATGCCCTCACTAGATCGCCTTTTTTCTCAAGCAGCGCGCCTAAATTATTCCAAGCCTGCGTTCGATTCGGAGAAATCTTAATCGCTTTGCGATAATGCAAAGTCGCTTGGACATCATCCTCTCGATCGCCGTAAGCCAAGGCTAAATTGTATTGCGAGTCCCAGTCATTGGGCGCTAATTCACACGCAGCCTTGCCCGACAAAATGGCTTGATCGAGACGACCAAGTCGTCGACACACCTCCCCCAAATTACGATGAAATAGGAACTGATTGGGTTCGATTTTGACTGCCTGGACCATCGACTCGAAGGCGCTATTCAAATCGTCGGTAAGACATGCCAATAGGCCTAGCTGATGCCAAGCCTGGGCATCACTAATGTCCTCCTGCACAATGCGCTGCAAAATAGCTTTGGCTTCAATCGTGTTGCCTGCAGCCATAAGCTGTTTCGCCTGCACCCATCGAGATGACGTCATTTTATTAGCCATGGAGATCACTTTTAGACAGTACGCTACAAATGAACACAATCATAAACGCTTCGTTGCGAGCGCCCAAACCTTGTGAGCCGAAATATCGGCAGCTTTTACAGTTATGTCGAAATGGTCAAGGTGCTCAGTCGCACTACCGAAACGGCCAGGCAGATCGAATGCAAGGCTCTGTTCAAAATACGCAAGGTAATAGAGTGCCCTCATTACAGACCGTTATTACATGACACGTTAGGGCTTCACCTCGGTTTTTTACTCATGTTGGCTTTGGTGGTTTGGGGGCATTTTTTTCAGCAATGTGTCGCAATTTGTATTTTATATATATAATTGCCTTTAAATTAATAAATTCATATTTTTATATTTTTATATTTTAAAAAAAATGCAAATTACGACAGAAGTAAATGAGGCTGATCTTTTCGGGCTGAATCAGCCACTGGTTTGGGACACCGAAAAAGCTTTTCAGCAACTAAAAGCCGCTGGTAAAGCTGACACCAAGCGCACTGCGGAAAGACGCTTACACGGTCTAGGCCTTTTGCCGCCTGAGCTGGTGCCAGCGATGCTCACCGACGAGCTCGACCGGCCAGCCAACGGCCTGCTGCTCGGTTGGGCTTTGGAAAAAGCCCGTGCTCAACGAAAATTAGTGCTGTTTGCCCAGTTGTGTGACCTTCCCTCTGGGCAGCCCTGCCTGCACGCCAACGACGCCCGTGGCGGCCGCCACTGGTTACCGCTCGAATTGGGTGCTGAGTTGACTGTTAAGACAACCGACATCGTTACTGCGCTCACCGAGCTGAGAAAACATTTTGGCAAAGACTTAGCAGTCTTTGCACACGCTAAATTGGTGGGCCTATTACGACCCATCGAATCCCTTGATGGCGTTGAATTGTCGTTAGCCATACATCACCCCGTTTTACAACTAGATAATCAACAACAGCCAAATAACGAGGTTGTTGGCATGACGCCTCATTTGCGACACCTCGAAGCCGAGAGTATTCACATCATCCGTGAGGCTGTGGCTGAAGCCGAGAACCCGGTACTGCTGTACTCAATCGGTAAAGACAGTTCCGCCTTGCTGCATCTGATACGCAAAGCGTTTTATCCAGGACCACCACCGCTGCCCATGATGCATGTGGACACCCGATGGAAGTTCCAAGAAATGTATCTCTTTCGTGATCACGTGGCTAAAGTCAGTGGCATGGATTTGTTGCTGCACACCAACCCAGAAGCCATTGCTAGGGACATAAACCCGTTTGACCATGGCTCAGACATTTACATTAATGCCACTAAGGTCGAGGGCTTAAAACAAGCGATTGACCACCATAATTTTGATGTTTTGTTTGGTGGTGCCAGACGCGATGAAGAGAAGTCTCGAGCCAAAGAGCGAATTTTTTCGTTTCGCAGTGCCTCCCATCGCTGGGATCCTAAACAACAGCGCCCCGAACTCTGGAACCTCTACAACACCAAAAAGAACAAAGGCGAGAGTATTCGGGTATTTCCACTTTCAAACTGGACAGAGCTCGATATCTGGCAATACATCTATCTGGAAAATATCCCCGTGGTGCCGCTCTACTTCGCCAAAAAACGCCCGGTGGTTGAACGCAACGGAACACTGCTCATGATCGATGATGAACGATTTCGTCTCATGCCCGGCGAAGAGGTTCAGGAAAAAGTCATTCGCTTCAGAAGTTTGGGCTGCTACCCGCTGACTGGTGCCATCGAGTCGACGGCCACCAATGTGCACGAGATCATCATGGAGCTATTGAACGCGAGAAATTCAGAGCGCCAAGGCCGTGTCGTAGATCATGACTCACCTTACGCCATGGAAAAGAAAAAGCAAGAAGGGCATTTCTAATGGCACGCTCAACAACCAATAAAGCAATTGAACAACCCACACGGCGCAGAAAGTCAGTCGGTAAGACGGCCGGGTTTACACGAACATCCAAGTCGGTGGCAACCACCATCGAGGCATTTTTCGAGCAACAGCATAATCAGGACTTGTTACGGTTCATCACCTGCGGCAGTGTCGATGACGGTAAGAGCACACTGATTGGTCGGCTGCTGTGGGAAGCCCAGCACCTCTTTGATGACCAGTTGGCGACGCTACAGTCGGACTCAAAGAAGTTCGGTACGCAGGGTGAGGAGATTGATTTCGCGTTACTCGTCGACGGCCTTGCGGCCGAGCGCGAGCAGGGCATCACGATTGACGTGGCCTATCGTTTTTTTGCTACGACAAAGCGTAAGTTCATTGTGGCGGATACGCCAGGACACGAACAGTACACCCGCAACATGATAACGGGCGCGTCTACCGCCGATGTGGCTATCTTGCTCGTCGATGCCAGAGCCGGCATTTTGACGCAAACCAAGCGCCATGCCTTCCTGTCGTCTCTTACTGGTATCAAGCACGTGGCGTTGGCTGTTAATAAAATGGATCTGGTGGCTTTCAAGCAATCGGCGTTTGATCAGATTACTGAGAACTTCAAGTCCTTTGCCAAAGACTTCGGTTTTTTGACAATAACCACCATTCCGGTTAGTGCACTCAATGGTGACAATGTCACAGAACGGTCGAGCAACACGGATTGGTACCTAGGTCCGACGCTGATGGGGTATCTTGAAACAATCGATCCAAGTAAAACGCTGACTAAAACTCAGCAAGACAATCTGATATTCCCAGTGCAGTGGGTCAACCGCCCTCATGCCGACTTCAGAGGATTTAGTGGCACGGTGGCACAGGGGTCAGTCAAGCCTGGCGATGAAATCCGGGTGACTGCCTCGGGGCAAACTGCAGTAGTCACGGCTTTGGTGACAATGGGTGGGGATCTGTCTCAAGCCCACACCGGCGATGCAATCACGATAACACTCGATCGCGAGATTGATGCATCGCGAGGCGATGTGATCTCGACTGCCAAATCACCGCTTGAGATGACCGACCAATTTGAGGCAACCATTGTTTGGATGCATACGGATGAAGGTTTGACCGGACGGACTTACGAATTAAAGCTGGCTAGCCAATGGGCTTCAGCAGCCATCACAAACATCAAGTACCGGATAGATGTCAATACGCTATCACATCAGGCATGCCGTAAGCTTGGACTAAACGACATTGCGGTTTGCAACATCGCCACCGCCAAACCATTGGTGTTCGACACTTTCGACAAGGCCCCTTCGCTAGGGAGCTTCATTTTGGTTGATCGGTTTACCCATGCCACGGTGGCAGCAGGTATGATTCAACATAGCCTAAGGCGCGCTCAGAATGTTCACAAACAAGCACTCACCATTACTCGAGCGGACCGTGAACGATTGAATGGCCATCCCGGCAAAGTCATCTGGTTTACCGGATTATCTGGGTCTGGCAAGTCGACACTAGCCAACGCGCTGGAAATGGAACTACATGCCTGTGGCATACGTACCTATATTCTCGATGGCGACAATATTCGTCAGGGGCTGAATAAAGACTTAGGATTTACTGACGCTGACCGTGTCGAGAACATCCGTCGCATTGCTGAAGTCGCCAAGCTGATGATGGATGCTGGCCTCATTGTGCTCACGGCGTTTATCTCCCCTTTTCGCCAAGAACGTGAAATGGCTAGAGAACTGATTGGCATTGACCGTTTTCTTGAGGTCTACGTCAGCACAACACTCGAAGTCTGCGAGCAACGAGATGTGAAAGGACTTTACAGGCAAGCCCGTCAGGGAAAGATACCCAATATGACAGGGATTACTAGCCCTTATGAGATTCCTGAAAACCCCAATCACACCATAAACGGCGAGGACGATGTTAAAAAGGTGGTTGACGAGTTGGCCAAGTTAATCTCAAAATGGTAGAAACCAATGATTGTTGACGATGCGTTCACGTACTGGTGATGGAAGAGCGTGGACCTAGTCAATTTAATGGACAACAGTAGCCTCTGACTTTTGGTGGTGTAAGCGTTTAAATTCGACTGGTGTGACCCAGGCGCTTGGTCAGAGCGAACGAAACACTCATGGGCTGCTGGTGAAAACTTCGTGACGTTCTTCAGGGCTTCATTTCCTCGGCAAATAGAGCCTCATCCAAATTCGGAGAGATTCACGGCTCGTAACGTGAAGTTTCCTCTTCTTAAGCCCTAGAACAAGACCTTAACTCTCGCACTGACCATCTGGTTGGTGTAGCGCGTGCTTGAGAAGTCGATGTCGTAGCGCACGTTCAGCTCCACGTCCTTACTCACCATGCCGCCGATACCAAGCCCTGCGAGAGAATCGCTGATCAAAGCTTCGGCCCTTAGCACGAGTTCTCAGTCTTTGCGACCCCTGTCGTTCTTCAATAACGCTGGCGTGAGACCTGATTCGTGACAATGAAAAGGTTTTGCAAAGCCCTGTGTCATGGGGTAGGTATCACCTATATCAGTAGGTTTACCGCTGTTCGAGCCGTTTTAGAACTGACGACCCAAAACGGTTTACGGGTAGGGTATCGAGCAGGGCTGACAATTCAGCCAAACCAAAGATTAAAGACATTGAGTCCGAGCCCTCGGGGGTTTTGATTGGTGCAAAAAGCAGCAGATCTTTGGGGACTGCTCAACGGGGGCACTGTCGGTCAAGTCGCGACAGATGCACCTTGGTTAGGAGCACGATCGCCGTGACCAATCCATTGCCGCTCGTTATATGTGTTGCCACCCCGATACCGAATTTTTGAGACCAGCCCATCTGCTAAAATTATTATCCGTATTGATAATGATTTTTCTTTAACTTCTCTTTTTTCTCTTTCTCTCTACTGTAATTGCGATTACTTTACGAGGTCACTTGGGTATTAATCGTGTCATTTGGATTGCATTCGATTCGTCTTGCCTTTGACGGCGTGCCCGTGATCAACGGGGTAGAATTATCAGCCCAATCAGGTGAAACCTTATGCCTTCTTGGGCCATCTGGATGTGGCAAAACCACGCTACTGAGAATCCTAGCGGGCCTTGAGGCGCCAGACGCCGGTACCGTGGCCCTGTCTGACATCACTGTTTTTAGCGCCGGTGTCAACCTGCCGCCCGAGAGAAGGCAAGTGGGTTATTTGTTTCAAGACTATGCGCTTTTCCCGCACCTAACCGTCCAACAAAATATTGCGTTCGGCATCCAAGGCACGCCAAACATTGAGCGTCAAGTCTCTGATCTTTTGGCGAGCGTAAACCTGTCTGGTTTTGAAAACGCCATGCCAAGTACGCTATCTGGCGGGCAGCAACAACGTGTTGCTTTGGTTCGAGCACTGGCCAGGCGCCCGCACTTGATGTTGCTCGATGAGCCCTTTTCTGGGCTCGACACCGAACTGAAGTTGCAACTGCGTGAAAGCACACACCGTCTTTTAAAAGAACATGGCATCACAGCGGTCATCGTGACGCACGACCCGGAAGAGGCCATGTACATGGCAGACAGGATCGCTCTGATGGACAAGGGTGGCATTGTGCAGATAGGCACGCCACAGGAACTCTACAACCAACCGGTAAACCAGTTTTGTGCTCGATTTTTGGGTGCCACACTGACCATGCAAGGTCATAACGACGGACAATTGATCAGTACCGTCGCGGGCACTTTCAACGCAAACCCCAGCCACCCAACCGGTGAAGTTAAGGTTTTGGTGCGACCAGAGTCTCTGACCGTGCGATCCGGTGAAGGGCGTTACGAAGTGTTGCATCGACATTTTGTCGGTGCCCATACATTGGTGGATCTGGTGGATTCGCAAGCGAAATTCCCCGACCTACAAGTCTTAGTGCCCACTGACCAATCGCAAGCCTTGGCCGCTGGCCAATCGGTCACGTTGCTTTCTTTGCTAGAGCAGCCGCTGCTGGTCGTCGCATGAAACACCTGCGGCTGAGTGTGTACGGCTGGATCGCAGTGGCTATCGGCCTGATTCTCTCTGTACCCGTCCTCAGTATTGCGCTCAGCGTTTTTCAGGAAGGCCAGGGTAACTGGCCGCATCTTGCCAGTACTGTTTTGCCAGAATATGTATTTAACAGCCTATACCTAGCCGTCACCGTTGGCATTGGCGTGACTATTATTGGCGTGGGTAGCGCGTGGCTTGTGGTGATGTGCCAATTTCCGGGGCGGCGCCTGTTTGAGTGGGCATTGATTCTGCCCCTTGCGATGCCAGCCTATGTGGTGGCATACGCCTACACCGATGTCTTTCAGGTAGCAGGTCCAGTTCAAACCTTGCTACGCGATATCACCGGGTGGCGGTTTGGTGAGTATTGGTTCCCCCAGATTCGATCCATTGGCGGGGCAATTTCCGTCTTCATTATGGTGCTCTTTCCGTATGTTTACCTGCTGGCGCGCGCTGCCTTTTTAGAACAATCAGTGGCCACCATAGAGGCTTCCCGTGTTCTGGGTAAGTCGCCAGTCGGTGCGTTTTGGAAGGTGGGCTTGCCCATGGCGCGTCCAGCGATTGTTGTCGGGGTCACGCTGGCATTGATGGAGACGTTGGCTGATTTCGGGACCGTCTTCCATTTTGGGATTCAAACATTTACGACAGGGATTTTCCGGACTTGGGCCAGCATGGGCGACAAAGTGGCTGCTGCCCAATTGTCAAGCGTATTGTTGGCCTTTGTGGCGGTCTTGCTGGTCCTTGAACGTATTAGCCGACAACGTGCCAAATACTTTGAATCGCGCAGTCGGTTTACGAGCTTGTCCACCTATCAACTCAGTGGGTTTCGCCGTTGGGGTGCGACCCTATTTTGTGCCATCCCCGTCATCGGTGGTTTTATCTCACCTGCGGTGATGCTACTTTACATGCATCTCTCGGCAGGACACGATTTAACCGATTCACGTTATATCTCGATGGTTGGCAACAGCGTGACGCTTGCCGCGGTCGCTGCCGTGCTGGCGGTGCTGGTTTCGTTGTGTTTGGCCTTCATTGCCCGGGTTGATCGTTCGCCGGTGGTGTTGGCGGTCAATAAGATTGCCTCAATGGGTTACGCGATTCCAGGTACGATGATTGCCGTTGGAATTTTGTATCCCGTCGCTTATTTCGACCGAGGGATCAATCACCTCTCTACCCAGCTGTTTGGTCATCCGCTGGGCTTGGTCTTAACAGGCAGCTTTGCCGCACTCATTTTGGCGTATCTCGTGCGATTCATGGCCGTTTCGTTAAATACCGTCACGGCAAGCTTAGGCAAAGTCACACCGAGCATGGAAGCTGCTGCAAGGACGCTGGGTAAAGGTCGGTTTCAAACGGTGAAACAAGTCCACGGTCCTTTGATTTCGGGGGGCCTTCTAACGGCTTCCTTGATTGTCTTTGTTGACGTGATGAAGGAGTTACCGGCGACTTTGATTTTGCGTCCATTTAATTTTGATACGCTGGCTATTCAGGCTTATAACTTAGCCAAAGATGAGCGTCTGACCCAGGCGGCAACCCCATCGTTGGTGATCGTTCTGGTTGGCCTGCTCCCCATGTTCATCCTGAGTCGACAAATCATGCGCTCAAGAACGGGCACACGCTGACTCAAACGTCTGGATCGGTTTGCCATTAATTCATGCGCAACAAAGCACGACTGCGGTGAGAAGTCTTGCTAACATTTCATTCGAAAAAACAAAAAAGGGAGCCTAAGCTCCCCTTTTTTTTTGGCTGCCAGCTTACTTGTAACCGACTCGATCATAAATACGTTGGGCAGCTGGCTGGTTGACACCAAGCGCGTTAAGGTTGACCTCATCTATTTTGAAGATCCCCAGTTTGGCAACGCTATCTGACAGGTCGACGCCAGGCACCACTGGATACTCGTCATTGCCCGCTGAGAAATACGCTTGCGCCTCGTCGCTGGCCAAATACTCGAGAAACTTAATGGCGTTTTCACGGTTGGGGGCTGTGGCGACGACACCGGCACCTGAAATGTTCGAATGGGAGCCGCGTTCTTGTTGATTCGGGAAGATCCAACCAATATTTGCCAAAGCTTTTTCATCCAAACCGCTCACGTCCTTACGAAGGGCGCGCGAAAAGTAGTACGTATTTGCAATGGCAATGGCGCACTCACCTGACGCAATACCACGCAGCTGGTCGGTATCGCCACCCTGAGGGTCGCGAGCACGGTTGTCGTAGACACCTTTTGCCCATTCTTGTGCTGCCTTTTCGCCATGTGCTTCGATGATTGAGGCCATCATCGACAACATGTAGATGTTGCCTGAGGATCGGGTGCACACCATGCCCTTGAATTTGGGATCAGCCAATGCTTCGTAAGTTTGAATGTCAGCGGGATTTATTTTTGATTTGTCATAAAAAGTGACACGAATCCGCTGCGAAAACCCGTACCAGTGACCATCGGGGTGTCGTAAGTTGGCCGGAATTCGAGTCTCTAAGACGTCAGACTCAACGGGTTGAAAGAGACCAGCTTGATCAGCACGCCAGAGGCGCCCGACATCGACTGTCAACAAAACGTCAGCGGGGCTGTTGGCACCTTCTGCTTTGATCCGTTCAATTAATTTGTCAGCACCGTCTTCGATGCGGTTGATCTTGATGCCAGTTTTCTTTTCGAAGTTAGCGTACAGGCGCTCATCAGTGTCGTAATGGCGTGATGAATAAAGGTTCAACTCACCAGCTGCAAATACTGGTGCGGTGGCGAAAACTGCTGTGGCTGTGACCGCGGCCAAGATTTTTTTAATGGTCATGTCTACGTCTTCTGTTAAGGGGGTTTACGAAGATTTCCGCCGACCTAACCGGCTTGTATTAATTATTTCAGAAAAAGCATCCAAATGCAAACGATTCGCATCCTCAATTCAATAATGATTGCTATTTATTTTATCGGTCGCAACCTAATGTTGTATTTCACACGCGCCAAGCAGTCCCGAGCTCAAGACGATGCCGGTCAGCAAGCCATAAACGGCAAAACTTCAGGGCTGTTATTTAGGCGGTTTACTTGTGCTCGGACAAAAAAGATCGGGGTCTTTAACGCAGGGCGTAGATGATGGCACCGATCGCGATCAAACCCACCGTGGCCCAACCCAGGCGGTCAACGTATTTGTGCAGCTGCGCTTCCATGCGGGCGCCGCCCCAACGCATCAGGCCAGCCACCAAGAAAAAGCGCGCCCCGCGCCCAACCAATGAAGCCAATACAAACGGCAGTAAAGTCATTGACAAAACGCCAGCGGCAACGGTGAACACCTTGTAGGGTATGGGTGAGAAACCCGCCACAAACACCGCCAAAACCCCCCAGGTGGCAAACCACTCTAGGGCTGATTGATAGCCGTTCCAGTAACGGGGTTGTTCTTGCAGCCAAGGCGCGATTGCTTCGAAGGCGAATGCACCAATGGCGTAACCCAACAAACCACCCAACACCGATGTCACTGTCGTGATGAATGCAAAGCGCCACGCCTTGTGTGGGTTGGCCAAGCACATGGGGGCCAGCATGACGTCAGGCGGAATCGGAAAAAACGACGACTCGGCAAAACTCATGCCACCCAAATACCAGGGGGCATGCCGATGGCGCGACCATTGCATGACACGGGCATAAAGGGCAGAAAAGAGCTTCACGGTTGGGCATCGCTATTAAAATTGTCATGGCTTGGCAAAAGCCAAGATTGCTTGAATCAAACAGGCAACGAACTGAATTTTAGAGTAGTTTGCACAGACCATCTGTCTTTTTGGTGATTCGTTAAAAGGTGACATTGGCCAGTTTTAGATCTTGGTTGGCGGTGCCTTGCTCACCAACGAAATGGGTTTAAAAGTCATTGCCGCGATTTCCGGGATCTCAAAACCCGCACGATCCGGTTCAATCAAACGTTGATCGACTTTGCAGTAATGCGCCAAGGCACTGACCAAGGGCAGACGGCTGGTCAGGTCTTCGAAGACTTGTGTGGTGGCATAGATGGGCAAATGCGCGCTACGCTCGCGCAACATCATCAAACCCGTCACTTGGTCAATCTGCGCATCCATTAGCGCCACCGCAGCGATGACGCTGTCGCGTGCTTGGGGTGCGGGTTGTAAAACCGGGGTGTTTTTAATCTGTATCAGCACATCTGGCGAGGAATTGATCAACGCCCAGTCAGCAGAGCCGTTACCAATAATAATTGTCGATTGTGTGCGTTCTTGCGCTTAAATGGTGCCCTGACGCACGACAGAACAATTTAGGCAGTTACAGTTCCGATGCGCAAAACCACCGCCGGCAGCCAAACCCAAAACGCGAATTTGCATCACAAACCCAAAAGAGAAGAGGCCGTGACAACGGACGCGGTCTCTTTAGAAAAAAAATAGCGATTGGCACTGTACATTGTGATCTCAACGCCAAAGCGCAAATCAATTGCTGATGGTGTCTCCCATTTCATAGCGGTCCTCGATTACGTGACTTGTTGGAATATATCGCTGCGCTTTTGTATCGCGTTAGTTGTGTATGTCGAAAGGCTTTCATTTGTTCCATAAACTTTTCAGAAGGATTTTTTCAATGACGACAACCTTGTTTCCCGACGCGCGCCCAGAGCGTCAAGCGTGGTTGGACGTTGGGGCGGGTCACCGTATTTATTTCCAGACTAGCGGTAATCCTCAGGGGATTCCTGTTGTCTGGTTGCACGGTGGTCCGGGTAGTTCTTCGACCGCGTTTCATCGCCGGTTCTTGAACCCATCAAAATTTTGGATCATTCAGTTTGATCAGCGCGGCTGCGGTAAGAGTGAGCCTAGCGGTGGTATTGTGGCCAATCAAACCCATGACCTTGTCAGTGATATCGAACGCTTGCGAGAACACTTGAGGTTGACTCGCTGGCATGTGGTGGGGGGCTCATGGGGCGGAGCACTTGCGTTGATCTATGCGCAAGCGCATCCCAATGCCGTTGCTCGGGTCTTGTTGCGCAGCCCCTTTCTGTGTACGCAATCTGAGATCGATAACTACTTGAAACGCCCGCCTGAGGCCTGTCGCGACCTGTGGCGACTGTTTAAAGATCAATTGCCCATCGCAACCGGTGAATCGAAGTTGGCATGCTGCCATCGCGTATTTTGCGAAGAGAAAGATCAGGCAACCCAAGGGCGCATTGCGCGGGCTTGGGCGACTTACGAGTCGGCCATGAATATGTTTCCCAAGTTACCATCGCAGTCAGCACAGCCATCACAAACCGCTGGTACACACGCCACCGCTGATAACGCCCTGATTGCTCGCTACCGCGTTCATTGCCACTATTTAAAACACGGTTGTTTTATTGACGGTGAGGTGCTGGCACAACCCCAAGTACTTCGATCCCTTGATTTGACGATTGTGCATGGTGAAGAAGATGCCTTGTGCCCTATTCAAAACAGCGTAACTATCAAACAGATTGCACCCCAAACACGTTTAATTAGAATATCAGGTGCCGGCCACGACCTATCAGACAAGGGCATCTCGGCGGCGACTTTTGCCGAAATTGAGCGCTGGGCGGCAGCGGGCGATCCCTTACCGTGTGACCCCGCGCAGTAAGGTTGCAGCGTCGAACTGCAAACGGGCAAAGGCCGTGGCAGCACCGACCACCCCCGCACCAATAACAGTTGATTATGTTAGACCACTCTTGCATCCAACTTTACACTAGCAACCCGCTGAACTTGTCAGCAAACAACTCAGCACTGCTTTGGGGTTTCACCCAAATGACTCAACCAAACCCCACAAAGAAACCAACGCCTAGTGCAAACGATAGAATCATGGTGCCCGGCAGCGTGGTCACCCAAGTCAAGGCAATTCGGGCGAGCGTGTGCGTGTTGATAGTTTGCTTGGGCGTTGCCGCCACCGAACCGATCACTGAAGAAGACAGCACGTGCGTGGTACTGACTGGTAAGCCACCAGCGTCGGCCAGTCCAATACTTATCACCGCAGAGATCTGAGCGGCCGTGCCTTGCGCCGGATTCATGCGAGAGCTACCCATTTTTTCACCGAGGGTCGTGACAATACGCCGATAACCCACTGCCGTACCGCCACCCAAGGCAAGCGCTGACAGCAAAATAATCCAAAACGGCACGTGCTCAACAAAGTCTCGCATCAGCGTGTGTGCGTATTGCAATTGTTGCAACTCTGCGGCATTGAGTTTGGTGGCGGTTGTCTCATCTTTGAGTGTCTTGGTGATTGATGTGTGTAAATCCAAAATCTCGCGTCGCGTTGCCATCGAAGTTTCGTCGGATCCACCGACGATGTGCTGGCTGCCGCCCAAGTGGGCATTCAATCCTACCGTGGTCTCAATTAAGTGCGAATTGCTGAGTTTTTGTGCGATAGACTCTACATTGGCCACCGTTTCTTTAAGCGATGCGTAGTCCCGCTCAGACAATCGATCGGGGTCTAAACCGTAAACCGCGGGAAACAAACCAAAAAGTACGATCATCATCAAACCAATGCTCTTTTGTCCGTCGTTAGAACCGTGCATCAAACTCACGCCAGCGGCTCCCGCGATCAACACGGATCGAATCCCCTTGCTAGGCTTTTTGCCTTCTTCGACCGGTTCGTACAATTCTTTGTCTTTAATCGTGGCGCGCATGATTCGCAACAACACATAGCCGAGCAAGAAACCCACGATCGGCGACAAAATCAGGGCCAGCATGATTTTTTCACCCTGATGCCAATTGATCTGACCGGCCACCGATTGGCCGTGCACGAAGGCATCGGCCATGGCTGCACCAATAATCGAACCAATGTAGGCGTGAGTGGTGGAGTTGGGGATGCCCAACCACCAGGTGCCAAAGTTCCAGATCACAGCAGCCACGATCATGGCTGCGAATATAGCGGCTTCGCCTTGGGTATTGATGCCAGCCACCATGTTTTGGGGCAGAAGGTAGACCAAGCTAAAGGCCACAGCTGTGCCACCGATCAACACCCCCAGAAAGTTAAACACAGCCGACAGAGAGACGGCTTGCATGGGCGTCAGCGCATTGGCGTAGATCACTGTGGCAATCGCATTGGCCGCATCATGAAAGCCGTTGATAGCCTCTTGAATCACAATCAACACGAACACCGTAATGAGCATGATGCCGGTGAATGAAGAAAACGCTGTGATCAATTCATCCATCTGAAATACTCCGATTAGCCGATAGCCAGTAAGGTGCGGTTGGGTTTTTTAGAGGCGCGACGCCCAATGCCCGTGACATACGAATCAATCAAGTCGCTTTGCACACCACCACCGATGACTAACAGTGAAATGTCGCGCTCATCGCACAGCGCCTCAATGACCTTTGGCGTGAGGCGTGTTTCGGTGTCAACCGACACTGTCTGAGCGTTGACACCATGTGCGGTGAGGTATTGCATCGCCACTGCGCCATCTGGATGAAGACTTTCTTCATCTTCGCGACTCACAATCGTGACCTTATCCGCGAGCGCCAACACGGGCAGTGCAGCAGATAAAGCGCGTGCGTGTTGCGTGTCAGCGCGCCACAACATTAGCACTCGGTTGAAATCGTTAATATTTTTTTCCTCAGGCAACAACAACACAGGTCTGCCCGAGTCAGCGATCGCGTCTAGCACCGCATTCTTGTAATAATGTAGATTAACCAGCGATGGGTGGGCCATGATGGCCAAGTCAGCTGCCCAAACGGCGGTGGCGAACTCACGGGCCAAGTCTTTCAGGGGATTGTGGTAGCTGGCATTAACACTTGGATAGTCCTGCTTGGCTTGATCAACCGAGCTGCGTGCAGTGACGTCAAAGGCTGAAATGGTTTTTTCAGCTTGCTCAAAAAACGTCTTAAATGTCTCCCCAAGAAATCCGCTGGCCAGCAGTAACTGAGGGTCATCCGGCACGGGCCGGATCAGATAGGCATCGACCTTGGCGTGAGTACTGTTTGCCAGCCGCATGGCTAATTGCATGACCATGGCGTCATATTTACTGCCGGACAAGCCAATGGCCAATTGCCTTAGTTCTGTGATCATTATTCATTTACCTCGAGGGGTGAAACGATTATTCGTGGTCTGTGCTGCATGCAGTCATAACAAATTAGCACCACAAATTTTGACTGATGGCGTGCCTAAGTCGTTAGAAATTGTGCACAATGCCAGTGCTGATAATTTGTGAGTTCACATCCGCATTCATACCTGTGACTTACATTTTAGAGCAGATGGCATAGATTTCGGTGCGGTTGGACAGTCGGTAAGAGTAACCGAACGAGGATATGGTTTGATTGGCGTGCGCCCCCTCTTTAAAGTCACCCCCTGGACGCATTTGTTGAAATGATCCCAATGCTCGACCTTGTGCGCCAACTTGCGCACTTAAACCCAACATTCATTGAGCTGTTCGAGCCCCAGGTTGATAGAAAACACCGCCTCTAAGGTTGGTGTCACCCTCTCAAACATTCACCTCGTCCAAGATATTCCAGCCATTCACCCGACCATCACTGTTTTGTCCAAGCGCGGCGTGCAGAGTCACCACTTTGAAGTCATATGCGCTACCGATGTTCCATTGTTTGACCGAACTTGACCCCTCTCCTGACGACGTGAGATAGGTATCGAATAAGGCAGCGATGAGAGTGGGTCCTGATGAAGAGCGTAACGCCAGCGAAAGTGCACAAAACTTGTTGGACGCACCACACGTTCCGACCGTGAGAGGTGAGTTGAAGGCCTGAAGAACTGTGTCATTGGAGTAGCCTGCCAAAAAACTCAATCCATCAAAGGGCTCTGTTGTGACCGCAATCATATTCGAGAAACGAATAATCACGGCACCCATCGAACTCGCTAAGGAGGCTTGACCGGTATTGGTCTTGAATGGATCGATACCGGAAAAGGCATGCGAACCAGGGCTTAATCGGCGACCCAAGTCCATTGTCCAGATTCTCATACCCCTTAATCCCACAGCGGGGCAGGGCTTGTTGACCAGACTCTATGCCGAACTGATAAAAGTTTTTTTTGGGTTGGCAAAAATGGCGGTGTCTGCGCCTGTTTTGATGCGCTGATAGGCGAAACCAATGTCAACCACACCGTACAATAAAATCGGCGATTGCGCATGGGCGCTATTGACCAGCCCTAAGTTGCTTAGTAAGCCCGCGAACAGCACCGTTATGCGCGGGAGAATTGTTTTGTGCCGATGGCTAAACATAATTGCACCTAAAGCGCACTACTACTTTTTTTTCACGAAAGAAGTCTACTTCCTATGTCGCTTCGTGCAAGTCCGAACGGTTATTCGAGTCCCTTTGTGGTGCGGTACGCCCAAATGTCATGATCAATATGCCAGTGATGGGTTGACCGATTTCTTTAACCATCTCTTCTTGATGCTGAGTCGCTTGAATAGCCAATTGTTTGAATAGATTAACGCGCTCCAAAAATTCGGCGCGCAATTATTGGACGCAATCTAAGCGTTAAGCGATAACCGATCTCCATGGCCCAAGTGATGGGAGCAAAGGTGGCGATTTTTCCCAAACCACGCCAAGGTGCAGGCAGCGCACACCAGACCCGCGCAAAACCCGCTGCCCCATGAAAAATCTTACCGCTCGCAACTTCTTTGACGTGAAAGCGCGCCATCAGCGTGGCCTGATCGTAACCAATGGGGCAACGCGGGTTTTCACCGGCGACATCTTCCCAGAGGATGCGCGCGCGTTTGTCCAAACCCTTGTAGAACTGAATTTCTTTCGAGCACATGGGGCAACTGCCGTCGAAATAGACAACGACTTCAGGGTCAATGGCGTTGCCATCATTGGCTTGGCTGTTTGCTGTTTGCATGTTGTGAGTGTAGTGCAGTTCAATAGCCATGACACTAAAATCCAGCAACGGATAGTGTCACATCACCTGGCATGGTTCGTTGGCTTTGGCATAGGTGTTGGCCATATTTCGCCATAACGGGACTTAATCGCACACAGTTACTGCGCCCGACTTTGACGCTATAAATAGCGTAGTTGTTTCCAGAGTAGCGCAAACGCTGCCACTGACACCTAAAAAAAACCGCAATCGGGTGACTCACAAAAAAAGGACTAAATCGACCATCTGTCAGGATGAGTCCTTGTCGCAAACTGATCTCCTGGGTCGGACCGAGCGCCATGCCAATCACCAATGGAGCCATCGGGAAGCCCTGCCGACGCAGAAGAAATTCAACGATGCCGGCTAAGGCAGCCATCAAAACACGTGGCTGCTGACTGAGGGGTTCCAAGGGTGTTAATCAAAATCGCTGAGATTGATCCGTCATAAACCGAGCCGGCAGACACCGCCAACAGGGTCAGCACGGCAGGGGCTTGACTCATCGTAAGCGTGAGGGGCAATACCATGGCCACAGCAACGGTTGAACTGATGCCCGGTAGTGCCCCCCCAAAATGGCCTGTTGTTCATTCGCCTGCTCGGTCGACAAGCCACAATCGGTGCTTCCTAGGGACTCATGGACTTGCGCGACGGATAAGCCATGCCAAGGCGCTGTCGCATCGCTTACTGGTTTGTGTCCTTAGGCGTTTTTAACAGCGGTTTTGGTCATGAATCTGGTGTTACCTCTTTAGTAGTCTTTCACTCTGTGTGGCGATTTGTCGGATGCAATCGGCAGCACTCGGTATATCGTGTATCAGGCCGGTGGCTTCGCCTACTGTCACGTGGGCTCGGGTGTAGTCTTCTTGAGCCAACCCTTCGGCGTAATCTTGCTGCGCTTTGTCGGGGTAGTGTTTGAGCTCAGCGACCTGGTGCTCCCACTGGCGATGGATTTCATTTCGCAACGCCCTGAAATCATAAGGGTGTGGCCAATCCAGCCCTCTAAGCACATCAAACACACTGCTGCGGGCCGTTTGGTCCCCATGTGCCGCCACTGACTGTGCTTTGGCTGAGTTTGGCGCCAGGCATTCTTTGGTCACCCACAAACGCGATCCAATTACAGCACCATCAGCACCGAGCAGTTGGGCTGCCGCCAACCCGCGACCGTCGGCAATCCCGCCTGCTGCCAACAATTGCGTTTCTGGCGAATGTTTGGCGAGCCAGTCAGCCACTTCGGGCACCAAAGTAAAAGTCCCACGTGCCATTTGACTGTTCATGCCGTGACCACCGGCCTCGCCGCCTTGCGCCACAATCACCGCGGCGCCGGCCTCGATGGCCATGGGTAACTGATCGAGCCTTTGCACCTGACAAATCAGCGGAATATGGGCTGCCCGTACCTTGGTGGCAAAGGCGCGCGAATCGCCAAATGAGAGCATCACAGCCGCAGGCCGCTGGGCTTGATCCAACACCCAATCTAAGGCGCTTGCCTCTTGCTGCAAACGCCAGGTGATGAAGCCGATACCGAGCCGAGGGTGTGCTGATGGTTCACACGACTCAAACGCTTTGTTGTATTGCGCTTGTACCCAATCCAAGTCACCGTAGCCGCCACCCATCAAGCCTAGTGCGCCAGCCTGCGCGCAAGCCGCCGCCAAGGCGCCACCAGCAGCACCGGCCATTGGGGCAAGTGTGATCGGACAGGTCAAATTGAACTGGTGGGCAAATCGCGATGGCGTACGAGTCGTCAAAGGATTAGCGTTACTCATGGAAGGCTCTCAAAGTTCGTAAAGGATAAGTACAGCATACCGAAAAAAAATGGCGCCCTGATAGGGGCGCCATTTGGCTAGCTAACTGATACAACGTGTTATCTAAAAGGCAGCCACAGCACAATGCTTGGGAAAACCGTAAACAAGATGATGGCAAAGCCCAATATAAAGAAGAATGGCATCGATCCACGGGCAACGGTCATCAGCGACGTATTTGGGGTCAGCCCTTGAATGACAAATAGGTTAAGGCCCACCGGCGGTGTGATCACCGCCATCTCAGTGACAATGGCCATCACAATACCAAACCAGATCGGATCGTAGTTATAGGCGTTGATAATGGGCAACAACAAAGGCGTGGCAATCAAAATAACGGACACAACATCCAAGAACATGCCCATCACGATCAGGACCAAGAAAATGGCAACCAAGACGGTGATCTCAGAAAACCCTTGTTCTGCGATCCAGCCCACAAGCTCTTGTGGCAAGCGCAGTCGGGTTAAGAGATAACCAAACACCAACGCGCTTGAAAGGATGGCTAGAATCATGCCAGAGGTGTAAACAGACTCTCGAATGATGTGACGCAGCGTCGCGAAGTCAACTTTTCCTTTGTAGGCGGCAATCAATAGCGAACCCACGCAACCAATGGCCGCTGACTCCGTTGGCGTGGCGATGCCAAAATAAATCGAACCGAGAACCGCAAACACCAACAATAGCGCAGGGAAAGTCACAATCCAGGGGTTACCTGCATCAGCAATGTCTTTCTCTAGTTCCGCAAGCTCTACGGTTGGCATGGATTCCGGTTTAAACCACCCTAAAATAACAATGTAGGCTGCCATCATGAGAGCAATAATGACGCCTGGAATGACCGCAGCGATAAACAGGGTTCCAACCGATTGTCCTGCCACCAACCCATAAAGAATCAGCCCAACACTTGGTGGGATAAGCAGCGCCAAACTGCCAGCCGATGCGACCACACCGGTGGCGATGCGTTTATCGTACCCGGCACGTAGCATCTCGGGAATGGCAAATTTGCCAATCGTGGCTGCCCCAGCAAGCGACACGCCACACATGGCCCCAAAAATGGCACATGCCCCAATACTGGCCAAAGCCAAAGAGCCACGGACTTTTCTGAGACTGATTCGGATGGCTCGATAGATATCAGAGCCGAGTCCTGACACAAAAATAATCTCACCCATCACGATGAACAATGGCACGGCCACTAAAGTGAAAGTGCTCATGCGGTCAAACATGACCCCGGTCACAGCCGACAGACCACCCACGCCTTGAAACAGTACGATACCGACTAAGCTACTGACCCCAAGGGTGATAAATATAGGCAGTCCCATGGCCATTAAGCCAAACAGCATGCCAAGAACAATCAAAGTGACTTCAACGTTACCCATTTTGTGCCCCTTCATTGCTAGCCATGTTGCCCAATGATTTGGTGACTTGAATGGCTTCATCGATTGCACTCAGAGCTAGCGACAAAAACCCAATTGGTATCACGGCATAAGCCACGCCGAGGGGGAACGCCAGCAAAGAAGACGATCGAGAATCAGTCTCGAGGGCAGAGAGGGACATTTCGGCACCGAAATAAACGACTACCAACGCAAAAAGCGCAATGATGATTCGATTTAAAATTTTAAATTTGGCTTGAGCCCTAGGTGAAAGCCGTAAGACAAGCGCGTCAACGTTGACGTGTCGATCTTTGTTAAGAATGACGGCCAAAGGCAAGATGCCAATCGAAACCAAGAGATACTCGGTTAACTCAAGCGAATACTGTGTCGGGCTACCAAAAATATAACGCACAATCACTTCGTACACCACAATCAAAAGCATGGCTGTTAGCGCAAGCTCACATGCGCCAAAGCAAATGCGCGCGTAAACGCGGCATAGATTAGAAAACATATTGATTCATCCAAATCGGTCCCACCCGGCAAGCGGGTGAGACCGTGCTGCTAAAAGGATTTAATCCTAATTAAAAAGCGAAACGGCTTATTGGTTCTTTTGTGCAAAATCGATGTACTTTTTAGCATCAGGTACTTGTGTTTTCCACCAATCGTAGACGGGTGAGACCACTTTCTTGAATGCGACCAGTTCTGATTCAGGTGAAACGTAGTAATCCACGCCGTTCTTCTCAAACAAAGGTTTGGCATCAATTAAGTACTGGTTCAAGATTTTCAGCTGATCAACACTACGCTCGTTGGCGGCCTGTTGAATAATCTTTTGTAGGTCGGCAGGTAACTTGTTCCACGAATTCGTGTTGATTGCCAAAAAAGTGGTGAAGTAAGACATATTGACCACTGTGACGTTGTCGAGCACTTCGTATAGCTTGCGGCCAATACCTGTCAACAATGGACGCGCTGTGGCGTCGATCGTACCGCGCTGCAAGGCAATGTAAAGGTCGCTTGAGCTCATGGATGTTGGTGCCGCACCAATCAGTTCCATCGCTTTACTTGCTGCCGTTCCGCTGACTGCAATTTTCTTACCTTTGAGATCAGATGGCTTGCGAACCTTAAAGCCTTTGCCGTAAAACTGGTAAGGACCACCTGCAGCAACGTTTAGCACTTTGACGTTGCGCTTGGCCATGGCCTGGTTAATACCAAGGTCAAACAAACCAGCATCAAGTGTTTTCTGGATCGAATTAGGGCTAGGCCACAAGAAGGGCATACTTGAAATGCCGAGTTCAGGGAATAGGCCAGTGTTGTAGGTGTCGAGTGGTGAGGCTAGGTCAATATCGCCACGCTCTAACGCACCAAATTCTTCTTTGCCACCAAACAACTGTGACGAATGGAAGATTTCAATTTCAACACGACCATTTGACCGCTCTTTAACTTTATCGGCAAAGCTAACAATCGGGTTGTAGAGGTATTCGTATGTTGTTGGCCAGTACGTTGAGAACGTGAGCTTGAACTCAGGCTTGGCAACTGCCGTGCCTGGCAAAATGACAGCTGCCAGCACAACAGCGCCAACTGACTTGAGGATCGTCTTTAATTTCATGAGCGTATTGTCTCCGTTATTATAAAAAACACCAATGAAGGTGACTAGGGATCATATCAAAGTTGCACTAGGATACATTTTTATAGTCTTGCGTCAATCGGGCAAACGCTGATACCGCGCTGTTGACTAGCAGTTCGCCGTGATTTTCTATTGCAATCACTGGTTTATGGGTAACAGAACATTTAACAACCATCATAATCAAGATACACGACCGAGGCCTCATGATTCAACCCTTATGTTTATTGGTTTCAGACATGGCTTGGTTTTCGATCCAATCGGATGTTAATCAAGCCCTTGACGGACAAGCGATCGAAAGAATCACCGTTGATGAGGTGTTGACCGGCCAAAAAACCGCTGATATCGCTTTCCTTTCCCGTGATGTCACCGGAATATCGACCAAGTTTGTGATCGAGCCTGAAACACAGCGGTTCTACGACGCCTTGACGCAGTCGCCTAATTTGCGATGGCTGCATGTGCATTCGGCCGGTGCTGACCGACAAATCTACATTGATTTAATGGCCCGTGGCGTCACTGTCAGTACAGCCTCTGGTGCCAACGCACGCGCGGTTGCACAGTCGGCACTGGCAGGACTTCTAGCCCTCGCCAGAAAACTGCCGCAACTGATGAAAGCGCAACAAGCCCATCAGTGGACGCCACTGCTTAAAGCGGGCTTGCCTGAAGACTTAGACGGGCAAACGGCCGTGATCGTGGGGTGGGGACCCATCGGCCGGATAATTGGTGAGGTGTTGCATCTTTTGGGGGTGCGCATTGTGGTGGTCAGGCGCTCTAGCGCCGACGTGGCGATGGCTGAGCAGGTGGTGCCGTTTGACAAAATCAGTGACGTGTTGCCGATCGCTGATTGGCTCATATTGGCTTGTCCGTTGAACGCGCAGACCCACCACCTGGTTAACGCCGTGGCGTTGTCAACTATCAAACCGGGGGCTGCGATTGTCAATATTTCTCGGGGTACCGTCATTGATGAGCCAGCCATGATCAAAGCGCTCAAAGACGGCCGGTTGAGTGGTGCGTTTTTGGATGTTTTTGCGCAAGAACCGTTACCCGCTGATTCGGCACTCTGGGATCTGCCAAACGTGATTGCCACGCCGCACACGGCCGGCGCATCGATTGGCATGTATCGTCGCATGGAACAAACGTTTACTGACAACTTGGCGCGCTACGTGCAATCACAGCCATTACAAAGCGTGGCCAGTGCAACAAATTAAATAAAAAACCAACAAAAAAACGAACAAAATACTGACCACAAGGGTCGGTGCCACGGGGCTTGAGCGAAACGCTGCAAGCCCCGCGGTTCAAACAAACAACAATCGATCCCTTCGTGGGTTACTTCTTTTTCATTGGCAATTTGCTGATGATTCCGTTCCATTTGGTGATTTGCGAATTGATAAAAGCAGCTGCCTCGGCCGGTGTGCTGGTCTCAGGAATGGCACCGGCTTTTTCAAAGGCAGCAGCAACCTCAGGGTCAGCCATGGCGCGGCCGACGGCTGCGTTGAGTTTGTTCACGATTGCCGCTGATGTGCCTTTTGGGGCCAGCAGTGCATTCCATGTGTTGATTTCATAGCCCGTCAATCCACCCGCTTCTTCAATGGTTAGCACGGTGGGCAATTGGCGGGCCCGCTTGGCTGTTGTGACCGCCAGTGCTTTGACCTTATCACCCCTAACCAGTGGCAGTGCCGCTGGCATCGTGGCAAAACTCATCTGTGTGTCGCCCGCCAACACTGAAGTGTTTGAAAGCTTGCCACCTTTGTAAGGGATGTGAACCATGTCGATACCTGCTGCATCAGCGAACATTGCGCCACCCACGTGAACGGGCGACCCCACGCCGCTTGACGCGTAGTTCAGCTTGCCAGGGTTCTGCTTGCCGTAGGCGATTAAGCCCTTGACATCATTGAAAGGTAAGTTTGAGTTGATGATCAAGATCAAAGGAATCACTGCCACCATCGAGATCGGCTCAAAACCGTTGATGGGATCATAGGTCATCTTTTTGCCATAAACCGCAGGGTTCATGCCATGGGTTGAAACCGTGGCCATGTAAAGCGTGTAGCCATTGGCGTCGGAATTTTGCACCGAGGTGGCGCCGATACTACCAGCGGCACCAGGCCGATTCTCAACGATGACCGGTTGACCCAATTCGTCGTTGAGCTTTTTGGCCAATGTTCTGGCCAAGATGTCTGTGGTACCACCAGCCGAGTAGCCGACAACAATCTTGATGGGTTGGTCGGGGTAGTTATCGGCCGATTGTGCCCAAGTGGCTGAAGTGCCCAGAGCGGCTGATACGGTTAGGCCAATTGCGAGCTTAGAAAAGGTTTTTGTAATATTCATTTTATCTCCAAAAATGGTTATTGCTTTAAAGGCGCTGCTGTTTCTTGTAGAGTAACTGCGTTAAAACAAGTCGTAAAAACTAGATCACACCCTCTTGCTTTAGTTCGCTGAGTTGGGCTTCGGAAAATCCCAAATCCGCAAATATCTCGGCATTGTGTTCACCGCGCTCGGGGGCTGCCGTGAACTGACGCAAAGGTGAGCGGCTGAACTTGACGGCTTGACCAACCAACTTGACCTCGCCTAGCTTGGGATGCTCAAGCGACTGAGCCATGCCCAAATGCTGGACTTGAGGATCTTCCATGGTTTCTTGCATATTTAAGATAGGACCGCAAGGCACGCCGGCCTTGTTCATCTGATCAATCCAGTAAGCTGTGGTTTGCGCCTGAGTCTTTTCATTGAGGGCTTCATTGAGTGCGGGGCGATTCTTGCCGCGTAAAGGAACGCTCTTAAAGCGTTCGTCAGCCAACAGCGGATCAGCACCGATCACTTTGCAAAGCCGCTCAAACATGTCATTGCCCATGGCCGCGATATTCATAAAGCCATCGGCTGTTTTAAAGACGCCAGTGGGCGCGCTAGTGGGATGGTCGTTGCCGCTTTGGCCTGGAATCTCGCCATTCATGAGCCAACGCATGGCTTGGAAGTCCATCATCCAGACTTGTGCTTGCAGCAATGACGTGTGAACCCACTGACCCTCACCGGACTCCTCACGTTCGAGCAGCGCAATCAAAGTGCCAATCGCACAAAAAAGCCCTGACGTCAGGTCAGCCACGGGGATGCCGGCACGCATCGGTCCGCGCCCAGGCTCACCGGTAACCGACATCAGGCCACCGATACCTTGCGCGATTTGATCCAAACCGGGACGACCCTTGTAGGGGCCGTCTTGGCCAAACCCCGAGACCGAGGCGAGCACGATACGGGGGTTGACCTTCTTTAATGATTCGTAATCGATACCGAGCTTCTCTTTGACATTGGGGCGATAGTTTTCCACTACGACGTCGGCGTGTTTGACCAAGGACATAAAGAGTGCCAAACCTTTGGGGTGCTTTAAATTAAGGGTGATGCTGCGCTTGTTGCGATGCGTATTTTGATAGTCGGCGAATTGAGCCGAACCACCCGGCTTGTCATCAGCCTCGTCACCGGGCTGCTCGATTTTGATGACATTGGCACCCCAATCAGCAAACTGGCGAACGGCAGCCGGCCCTGAACGCACGCGGGTTAAATCCAAAACGGTGAATCGACTCAGTGGTCCAGCGGCGCCCATCGCACTACTCCTTATTTTATTTGATGTTGGTTGTCCTACAACATGATCATGAGCTTACACCGTGTGTCAGGGGTGCTGTCCAGATGTTTCGACCAAAAAAGCCAGTAAATCGATGCTTGTAAATGGCGGTAGACTGAATCTTGTCATTTGTTAGAAACGTGTGAGGAAAACCGAATGAATCAGCCTGCCCGCATCAAAAGAATCGTCACCTGCCAAGAGGACGTTTATGAGGCCAATGGCGTGAGTACCAATGGCCGTGTGAGAAGAGCTTGGGCCGCCGCTGTCATCATTAACCCAGCCACCGGTTTGGATGACATGGCTGCGCTAACTAATGTTGGCGAGACACTTGGCGAGCGGCTTGGCAAAATACTGATCGATGCTATTCGTCCAGAAGAAGGGGAGCTACTGGCGTACGGAAAAAGTGCGATCGTCGGCGGCGGGGGATTGCTTGAACACGGTGCTGCGGTATTGCACCCCAAATTAGGGAAACCATTACGTGCCTTGATTGGTCAGGGTAAATCCATCATCCCCTCAACGGTCAAACAAGACACGATTGGCGCCTCAATTGACATCCCGCTGCATGCGGCGGATAACGAGTGGGACTTTGCGATGTTGGATGCCATCACGGCGATGGTGCCTGGGGCACCCTTGAATAACGAGATCGTGGTATTTGTTGCCTTGGCTAGGGGTGGCCGGCCCGCGGCCCGTATAGGTATCAAAGCCTAGGATTGGTCTTTGTCTGAATCATGAGGAAAGGGCCTCATTAATACTCGCGTGCTAGCCGCTAGAATCGTCGTGGGGTCAAAGCCTAGTTTGCCTTGCGTTTGAAGGGCTGCCGCTGAGGTAGCCGTACCAATAGCTGCGGCCTGTTGCAAAGAACTGCCATTGGTAAGCGACCACAGCAAGCCACCCACGAAGCTATCACCGGCGCCGACCGTACTGGTGACCGTGACAGCTAAGGCATCCACTTTGAACACATCCGTGGCATTAATCATCAAAGCGCCTTGAGCGCCTAGCGTTAATGCCACCACCTTGACTTGCGCCGTCTTGATGAGTTCACGCGCAAACGAAACGCACTCAATCAGATCAGGAAAAGATGAACCCTTAAGGGCTTCGAATTCGGTCAGACTGGGCTTGATGACATCAATGCCTTGGCGCAAGGCTTGCTTCAATGGCGCGCCAGCGGCATCAACCAAAATTTTGAGGGTAGGGTGTTTGAGTCTAGCGCGGTCAATGACTTGGGCATAAAAATCATCGGGCAACCCGGGTGCGAGACTGCCACTTAACACCAACCATTGTTGGGGTAGGTTTTGCTCGATTTGAGAAAGTATTTGCTCAGCATCGAGTTCTGACAGTGTTGGGCCCGGCAAAATAAAACGAAATTCGCGATCGGTGGTTCGCTCATAGACCGTAAAGCACTGTCGGCTTTCTTCAGTGATGGCAACACTTAAGAAATGCAGACCGTCGCCTATGAGGTGTCGCTCAATTTCTTGGCCACGATAACCACCAGTTGTCAGTAACGCTTGGACATCAGCACCAAAGGCATGCAGCACTTGTGCCACGTTAATACCGCCACCACCAATTTGCTCTTGCTCGGGTGAGCAACGTAACTTTTCATGGTCGATCAGCCGATCGACCGAGGTGGCGATATCTAAGGTCGGGTTGAGAGTGACCGTTAAGACGTTGTGCATGGCAGCCTAACGATTATTGGTTGGCAGCCATGCACACATCATCAGGCGTTGCCCGCGGCAGCCTGCTCTTTGGCTAGGGTTTTCTTGCGCAGGTGGCTGCGAAACGACCCGTAGAAAGACCAGGCTAAGAGAAATCCAGAAATGACCAATAACCACATGCTGATGGGTCGATCAATGAAAGTGCCCATGTCACCACGTGAGAGCAAAAGCGCGCGTCTGAGGTTTTCTTCCATGAGAGGACCCAGAATGAACCCGAGTAACAGCGGGGCAGCTTCAAATCGCAGCAGCGTCATGGCGTAACCGATGATGCCTATGATGGCGACCATATACAAATCAAACGTGCTGTTGTGTACGCTATAAACACCCATCATGATGAACACCAAAATCGCAGGGTAGAGAATGCGATAGGGGATGTTCAGTAACGACACCCACATGCCGATTAACGGAATGTTTAGAATCACTAAAAAGATGTTGCCGATAAAGAAGCTTACGATCAAACCCCAGAACAAGGTGGGTTGCTCGGACATCAGCATCGGACCGGGCTGTATACCGTGAATAATCAAGGCACCCAACATAATGGCCATGGTGGCACTGCCCGGGATACCGAGCGTGAGTGTTGGAATAAAAGCGGTCTGTGCTGCTGCGTTGTTAGCTGACTCTGGCGCGGTGATACCTTCAATGGCGCCCTTACCAAAGCGAGATGGGTCTTTAGCGACCTTCTTCTCAACCGCGTAAGCAATAAACGACGCAATGGCCGCACCTGTACCGGGAAGTGCACCAAAAAAGCCACCGATACCCGAACCACGAAGCATGGGCATTACGCTGTCTTTGACGTCCTTTTTGGTTGGCATCATCGATCGCATAGTGATTTTTTCGTTGATCTTACCATCGCGTTTTATTGTGATGCTGTTTACAATCTCTGAAATACCGAACAAGCCCATTGCCAAACCGACCAAGCTGATTCCGTCCATCATCTCAGCAATGCCAAAGTCAAAGCGCGGCACACCTGAGTTGATATCAGTGCCAATGGTGCCAAGTAAGAGTCCAAACACCACCATGGCCATGCCCTTGGCTGGTGACCCCGATGTCAGTGTTGAGGCAGAGATCAAACCCAAAACCATTAGTGCAAAGTATTCTGCCGGCCCAAATTTCAAACCGATTTCGACGATCGAAGGCGAAAACAGAATCAGCGCAAACACACCAAACATGCCACCGACAAGTGAAGCAATGGTTGTCATGAACAAGGCGACGCCAGCCCTGCCTTGTTTGGCCATGGGGTGGCCATCAAGGCAAGTCACGACGTTGGCTGCTGTACCGGGTAGGTTCAAAAGAATAGAGGCTGTTGATCCGCCATACTCTGCGCCGTAATAAACGCCGGCCAGCATAACAATTGCTGCCGTTGGTTCAATGTGGTACGTGATGGGTAGCAGCAGCGAGATGGCCGCCAAGGGGCCGATGCCAGGCAAAACGCCAATAAAGGTGCCTAGAAAAACACCAAAGAAGCAATACAACAAAATGTTGGGTTGTAAGGCGGCTTGAAGGCCGATATAGAGGCTGTCGAGTGTTTCCATGAGTACGCTACCGTGGTGTCTGTTTTTAGGGGTTTGGCGAGTGTCTTAGTAAGACCAAGGCCATACGGGTATCACCATGCCCAGACCAAACGAGAAAATCAGATAAGTAATAAAAGCGATACAGCCCGACAGAATCAATCGCGCCTTCCACTTAATGTCGCTGGCCATACTGCTTGCAATCACAGCAAGAAATGATGTGAAAATCATGCCGAGGTGATTCAGCAGCAAGGCGAATACCAAAATATTGACCATCACCCAGGCCAGACTCTTCCACTCAATTTTGATGCTGGTGCCTTCCCGAAACAAGGCGGGAACGGCCACAAGAACACCCAAGATGGCTAAGATAATACCCAGTACGGTGGGGAAGTATCCTGGCCCCATTCTTTGCAATTCACCGAGTTCGTATTGCCGCGCATGCATGGCAGCAAAAACGCCGATGGCAATTAAAGCGATGCCACCCATCAAGTCCCGTGAGTCTCTATTTTTCATGCCACCCCCTAACACGCTTTTGTATGCGCGAGATATACGATTTTTTGTTCGATTCTATCTGAATCATGAACATTGTTATACATCGCCAAACAACAAATGGTAATTACCAATATGAAGCTTGGCGTATCTTAGTTTTTTTCATCAAGCCTTTTGGCGTCAATAAACCGCATGACCGCGTCGACGCCGGCAACTCCAAGCCCTTCGTGCTGTAAGAGCAAAGGGTTAATTTCAGCTTCAAGCAAAGTGCATGACAATTGGCTGACCATTTTGGAGAACATCCCGAGTGTACGAACCAATGCATCAATATCCATCGAGGGTTTGCCCCGATATCCCATTAACAAAGGCCATATTTTGAGTTGCTTAAGCAGCTCGAGCGACTGGACTTTCGAGAGCACCTGATCTTTGGCTAAGATTGTCACAGCACTGTCTTGTAGTAGTTCAGCAAGAACACCGCCGGCGCCGACCATGATGGTCATCCCCAATGGATCTTGTTTGGCGCCCAGTATGAGAGACACGGGCGCTTGCATCTGTGTTTGAATTAAAAACGTGTCGATCTTTAAGCCTGTCGTACGTAAGATTTGCTCGCGCATTTTATCCAAACAAGGCCCGACGGTTTCAGCGGTTTGATGCATTACCACACCACCGATGTCTGATTTGTGCGTAACTTGATTGGACAGGATCTTAAGCACCACTGGGCCGCTCATGGGTTGGCATAAAGCCCTTGCTTGCGCTGCCGTTTCGACCACCCAAGACGGCGCCATTGGGATGCCAAAGGCTGACATCAAATCAGCGGCTTGTTTTTCGTTTAGTAGCCCATGAAGTGCATCAGTAACTGTCACGCGATCGGTTAAGGTCACCGCGACTGGTAACGCTTGATTCGCACTTAAAAGGGCTCTGCAGGCGATGGCGCAACTCTCTGGCGCCGTAAAAGTAGGCACTTCACGTGCTCGCAGCACTTGCACCACGTGCGGTGCATGGGGGCTGACAAACGCCATAATTGGTTTATCACTTCGCGGCAAGCAATCGCGAATCGCATCAGCCACCAAATCTGGCATGGCCAAGCTTGAAGAACCAACCACTACCACCAAACCATCGTAGTCTTCACTGTCTTGGAGTACACCAATGATGGCCCTGAGCAGCAGTGGGTCTAAGCCAGCGAGCGTCACATCAATCGGGTTGCGATCAAGAATGGCTTCATCACCTTTTTGCAGTGCCCTTAGTGCCGTGGCCGTGGCGGGTCCTGGCGCTGGTGTTGCGAACCCTTGGAACCCCAAGTTGTCAGCAATTAGCGTACCAGCGCCACCTGTTGAGGTCAGCACCGCCATGCGCTTGCCCGTTAGCCGTCGTTGACTTTGCAAGGTGTCGCTTAAGTCCAGCAGATCGCTGAAGTTTTCAGCGCGAACCACGCCATTGGCCTTGAAGAACGCGCCGTAGGCGGCGTCACTGCCTGCCATGGCGCCTGTGTGTGAAACCGCAGCGCGTGCCCCTTCTTCTGAGCGCCCGACTTTGTACGCAACGATGGATTTACCCGCGGCGCGGGCTTTCAGGCAAGCCATGCGAAATTTCTCTGGATGTCGAATGGTTTCAACATATAGCGCGATCACTCGCGTCGCCTGGTCTTCAACCAGTGCGCTAATAAAGTCAGCGATTTCCAGGTCGACTTCATTGCTAGTGGAAATTAGTTTAGAAAAGCCCAGACCTTGGGCCACACCGCGCGACAAGATCGCACCCAAAATCCCACCGCTTTGAGACACCAGTGCGATACCCCCGGTTTGCTGCTTGTCAGACTCAAGTGCGGCGCTAGCCGAAAGCGAAATCCCGTCGGTCACGTTAACCAAGCCAATGGTGTTGGGTCCCAGCAGTCGCATCTCTCCCGAACTGGCCAGCAATTCTTGTTGCAAGGCTAGGCCTTTGGGACCAGTCTCACCAAACCCGCTAGCTAAGATAATGGCGTACGAAGTGCCCATGCCTGCCAGTTCGGCGACCGCACCTGCCACTCGGCCTGCGGCCAAGAGCACAATAGCGACGTCAGGGGCTTCTGGTAATGCACTGATGGAGGCAAAGCATGGCAAGTCGCCAATGGCATCAACCTTTGGGTTGACTGGAAAAATTTTTCCTTTGAATCCATGTTTTAGCAAATAGGTGACTGGGCGTCCTGATGTTTTTTTAGGATCGGCAGAGGCGCCAATAATGGCGACGCTGCGAGGGGCTAGCAAATACTTGAGTGACGACATGGGTCAACTTTTTGAGGATTGGTTAGTTGGTTTTTCTAAAAAGGCGACCACAGCCGCGTGGTGTTGTTCACTGGTGTAGCAAATACTTTGTGCTTGGCTGCCCATCGCAAACACCTGCTGAGCACTGAGTTCTGAGCTCTGGTTGAGAATGCCCTTGCCAAGGGCCAACGCCGTGTTTGACCCAGCGCCAAGCTCGCGGGCCCAGTGTGTGGCCTCTTCAATGAGGGTCGTCTCGCGTGAAAGCCGATCGGCAACGCCCAAGCTGATGGCTTCTGCAGCCAAAATACGCCGGCCAGTGAAAATCAGTTCTTTGGCTTTTGTCAGACCAATTCGGCGCGGTAAAAAGTACATGCCGCCGCCATCAGGAATCAAACCACGCAGGATGTAAGACCAAGTAAAGCTCGCATCAGGACTGGCCATGATGAAGTCACACGCGAGCGCCGTGTCGGCACCCAGACCAGAGGCGGCGCCGTTAACGGCGGCAATGGTTGGTTTGGGCATGCTCATCAACAACGTTTGAACTTGATGCACACGCTGTTGGCGTGACCAGCCATTGAAGGCGACGTTACCCGGTGGGGCTGTCAGGCGTTGCTTCATACCAGCGATATCGCCACCTGCACAAAAGCCTTTTCCACGCCCGGTCAAAACCACGGCTTTCACGTTTGGATCACTGCCAACCTCTGTTAGAGCGGTAAGGTATTCGGCGCGCATCTGGTCATTAAATGCGTTGCGCTTGTCGGGTCGATTGAAATAGATGATCGCAATACCGTTGTCGTACGTCGTTTCAATGAATTCAGCCATTTAAGAATTACTCCATTTGTATCGCTATTAATTGTCAGTCCAAGGTTCAGGGGCAAAGTCTAGTCAGGAGGATGACCATTCTCTATGGGACAATCCTGAGATTGATGGTAAAAGTTCCATTCAGTGGAACCATATAAACGTCTATCTTGACAGACAACGAGCGTCAAACACATGACAACAGCACCTAGCCAAGCCAATGACAACAGATCCTTAGTCAGGGGGCTTGAGATACTGAGAGCTTTTAAGCCAGGCATTGATGTGTTGGGAAACAGTGAGCTTGCCGAGCGAACGGGACTGCCGCGCTCGACTATCAGCCGGCTGACCGGCACTTTGGTGCGCGCGGGCTTTCTGCAGCACGACACCCGAGTGGGCGGCTACAGGCTGCACGCGACGGTTTTGGCGTTGGCGCAAGCCATGCGCGCGGGCTCATACATTTTGAATCACGCTCACGATGAACTTGAGCGGGCCGCACGCAAACTCAATGTCAATGTGGGTCTGGCAATTGCAGATTACGAAGACATGATTTACCTGGATGCGCTTCGTTTTGGGCCAAACGCGTCTTTGCGCAAAGTTGTCTCAGGTCAGCGTGTTCCGATCGCGCTCACTTCACTCGGACGTGCTTATATCAGCACACAAAAAGACCAAGCCTTGCAAGCGTTAATGGATCAATTAAAAGCACGTCACGCTCGGGATTGGCATCGGGTGCGACCGGAAATTGAGCATAGTATCGCTGAGGTGAATGAGTCGGGATTTTGTATCGTGAGTTGGCAACCAAGAGTCGTTGCCATTGCAACCCCATTGATATTCGAGCACGATCCGGTCCATGTTTTGAATATGAGCCTGTATACCGATCAGGAGATTGGAACGGTTAAAAAGAACCTGACCAAGCCGTTGATGGCGCTACGCCAAACCGTTTTGGATGCGGTCAGCGCAGCTCGTCTGGCATAGTGGTGGTTATTAGTCTTTTTAATTGATATTTTTGTTCGGTGGCAGTGAAGGCGGAGTAGTCAAAAAAATCTCAAAGTTTACGGTGGGTGAATAATTCCTTTTGAAAGGCAATTGCCGAGCCGTTAGCCGCCAAACCTTTCATCAAGCGCTCGCCGTGAAATCCAATTACGCGAGTCATGGCGTTTGGGTAGATAGCCAATCGGTAGCCGAGTGCTTTGAGCGCTTCAGTGGGCAGCATCGGCGTGTGCCCACCCTCGACTTGGTTGGCCAAGCAGGGCTTGTTTAGCGAGGCGCACAATTTGCGCATTTCGTCCTCAATTTCGGGCGACTCCACAAATAAAATGTCGGCGCCCGCTTCGCAATACGCGTGCGCTCTGTTAATGGCTGCTGCCAAACCCAAACCCAAACCCAAACCCGTGCGCGCGTCGGTCCTTGCGATAATCAGCGTGTTTTCGTTTCTGCGGGCATCTACGGCGGCTTTGACGCGTGCCACCATTTCTGCTTCAATAACCACTCAGCGACCAGGTTCGTGACCGCATTTTTGGGGCTACTCTTGGTCATCAGTTTGAATGCCAACAATGCCATCGCTCTCGAATTCCTTGACGGTACGCATGACGTTCAGCAAGCCACCGCAGCCTGTATCGGCATCAGCCAGCAGCGGTGACGCAGTGACGTCAGCGATGCGCTCGATTTGATTCAGAATCTCACCAAACGACAAAAGCGCCACATCGGGGGCACCCTAGTGGCTCATAGAAAGCCCCGAGCCGGTTATGTCGCCTGCGTGGTTGCCAGCGAACTCGGCCAATCGCGCTGTGATGCAGTCGTAGACGCCGGGTGCCATGATGAATTCATTGCTTTTGAACAATGAATTAATTCGTTCGACGTGACCCGCCTAATGACTCAGGGCCAAAGGTAAATTGTTCATGATTATTCACCGTACCGAGCGTGCAACTGCGCCAAAACATAGTCCAGTGACTCGACATCGGCGAATTTCATGTCCATGTCAAACAAATTAGCCATGTGGGCTTGTTGGCTGCGATCACCGCATGCCTCTTGGACCACGACGGCACGAAAGTTATGCGAAAACGCATCCACGGCACCGGCTCTCACGCAACCAGAGGTTGATACCCCGCAAACGATCAAGGTATCGACGTCGTCGTAGCGCAGGAAGGCCTCTAGTGGCGTCGAAAAAAAACAAGAAGGCTTGTTTTTTAAAATAATGCGATCTTCAGGTCTTGGTCCGTAGGACGCTGGCCATTGATCAGCAACAGGATCTTTGGCGTATTGAAACGAATCTGGATCAGACAGCTTGTAATTCCAAGCGCCACGGTAAACCGGATGACTGCGATCATCGCGACGGCTGTAGTAGATTGGTAAGCCAAGATCACGAAAGGTGTTGGTCAACTTCTCGAGCGCCACGATGAGACTTTCCATCTCACGCCCACACATTGAGTATTTCGGGTCGACAAACATGTATGTCGTGTCGATATTCAAAAGGGCCGGTTTGCGCCCCATGCCGATGCGTTGGGCAAAGCCAGCCTTACGATAGGTTTCGAGCTCATCATCGGGCACGAAGCCTTTCCACTTTGCCAGTTTGTCGGCATCGACGTCTTTTGGTATTTGCTGAGTACTCACTTTGTGTAACCCCAGGTCTGTTTTTTGGTCATTGCAAATTGTCGGTTTTAGGAGAGCTAGCGACAAATTGATGGTCGGTCATGCCGCGTGTGTTGTCGAGTCCTTGGGCTGCTGCGTCCAAGGCGTTCAATGGGATGGCAATAAAGGTAATCGTTTGTGCGCGACCCGGTGTCTGTGTCGAAGGAACTGGTTTAAAGCATTGGTCGGGCCCGTGGTGGGCCCGACCAGACGAATCAAATTAACGGATTAGTTAATTTTGAGGTTGGCTTTTTTGGCCACTGCTGCCCATGTCTTGAGCTCTTTATCGATAAAGGCGCGGAAGTAAACGGGTGATCCACCAACGGGCACAGCGGCGCGTTTTTCAAATTGTGCAACCACTTTAGGGTTCTTCAACACTTCATTGATGACGGCGTTGAGCTTGTCAACGATGGCTTTGGGTGTGCCAGCTGGCGCTAGAACACCATTCCAAGAAGCGACGTTAAAGTCAGGCATTCCCGCTTCTGACATGGTTGGTAAATCAGGCAGCTGAGGCAAACGCTGAGGTGCGGCAACAGCGAGCGCGCGAACTTTGCCAGCCTTGATTTGTGGTATGGCTGCTGTGGCTGTTTTAAATCCACCCATCACAACACCACTCAGCACATCATTCATGGCTGGGCTGGCACCCTTGTAAGGGATGTGCAGATAGTCGATGCCAGTGCGCAATTTGAGTAATTCGGCAGCCATGTGTGGCGAGCCACCGGCACCAGATGACGCCATGGTCAACTTGCCGGGATTGGCTTTTGCCCAAGCCACAAATTCTTCAACTGTTTTTGCGGGAAAATTGGGGTTAACGACCAAGATACTCGGTGATGACATGGTCAGTACAACTGGTTCAAAGTCTTTTTTCGTATCGTAAGCAAGTTTGCTGTACACCGCTGGGTTGATGGCCTGCGCGATGGTTGCCAACAAGAGCGTGTAACCGTCAGGTTTGGCGCGAGCTGCTTCAGCAGTGCCGATGTTAGAGCCGCCACCGGGCTTGTTGTCAATCACGATTGGCTGGCCAAGAAGCTTTTCCATTTCGCCGCCAATCAAGCGCGCCACGATGTCAGTAGCGCCGCCCGGGGAGTAGGCGACAATCATCTTAATTGGGTGATCGGGGTATTTACCATGGCCATCCGCTGCCGCTGGCGCGGCAAAGGTGCCAACCACGGCAGTCGCTACAACTACACCAAGACCCTTTTTCAAGAAGCTTTTCATTTATTTCTCCAGTTATGTTTAACGGTTTGCGCCTAAAAAAATACGCATACACCAACTAACCATATCACCGAGGCTGGCAGAGCGGGGCCTGTTAGGCGCAAAAATAGCGTTTGTCCTTATTGTGGATTACCCGAACAAAAAATACTTGATGTGACCAAAAGCACTTTAATTATCGAACTCTGGCGGGGGAATCTCGTCTTCTGGCGGCAGTTCTGGCTCGTTTAGTGCAAACGGTAGCAACTCAGATAAGGTTGTGGCAGCCTCAAACACTTCACCCGCTTGGTCAAGGCGAACAAACCGATCCAATGGGTCATCGGTGATTTGTATGGCCCACAAGAAAGCACAGTCATAACTCTCGACTGCTACTTCTAGGCCGCCACGCTCCCCCAAAACTTGCGACTCGGCGCCACCGATTTGAACGTGAACGGTATTGTCTTCGACCGCGTCGTCTTCGCCGAGCACTCGACCAAAAATGACCCAATCAGCCCCGTCTGTGTTGCCCACCTCGGCCAATACGGCAGCGCCCATGTAGGCGCTGAGTGCATCAGCGGTTTTGCCAAGCATCGCAAGCTCTGCATCAGAAAAGGTTAGGGACGTGTTCATTGATTAATAGCCAGATTGTTGTAAGAGCGGTTGGTTTAAAAAGCCAATGATAATTCACCAGACAGACCACGAGAGCGCCTACAATGGTTTTTTTATCTTTTAAGCACTTCGCGAAGCAGAGGACAGATGGCTCAGTACGTATACACCATGAATCGTGTCGGCAAGATTGTGCCGCCCAAGAAACAAATCTTGCGCGACATCTCTCTGTCTTTTTTCCCAGGTGCCAAAATCGGCGTTTTGGGTGTCAATGGATCGGGAAAATCCACGCTGCTCAAAATCATGGCTGGCATCGACAAAGAAATCGAGGGCGAAGCCATTCCGATGCCGGGCCTTAACATCGGTTACTTGCCACAGGAGCCAGCGTTAAACGCCGAGCACAGCGTGCGCGAATCGGTGGAAGAGGGTTTGGGGGCGGTTACTGTTGCCAAAAAACGTTTGGACGAAGTCTATGCGGCTTATGCCGAGCCAGACGCTGACTTCGATCAACTCGCCGCTGAGCAAGCGCAACTTGAGTCAATCATTGAAGCTGCGGCTTCGAGTGGATCAGATGATATTGCGGCACAAATGGAAATTGCAGCCGATGCACTGCGCTTGCCACCGTGGGATGCCAAAATCGGCATGTTGTCTGGTGGTGAGAAGCGCCGAGTGGCCTTGTGCCGTTTGTTGCTATCAAAGCCCGACATGCTGCTTCTTGATGAACCAACCAACCACCTGGATGCCGAGAGTGTTGATTGGCTTGAGGTTTTCTTGAAAAAGTTTCCTGGTACGGTCGTGGGTGTGACCCACGACCGTTACTTTCTAGACAATGCCGCGGAATGGATTCTTGAACTTGACCGCGGTCACGGTATTCCTTGGAAGGGCAACTACAGCTCTTGGCTAGAGCAAAAGGACGCGCGCTTAGCCACAGAAGAGGCAACGGAGTCAGCCCGCCAAAAAACCATTCGCAAAGAACTCGAATGGGTTCGCCAAAATCCCAAAGGACGTCAAGCCAAAGCCAAAGCCCGCATGGCGCGCTTTGAGGAGTTGTCGTCACACGAATATCAGAAGCGCAACGAGACCTCAGAGATTTTTATTCCCGTGGCTGAACGCTTGGGTAACGAGGCGATCGAGTTTAAAAGCGTCAGCAAGTCGTTTGGCGATCGATTGCTCATCGATGGCTTGAGTTTCAAAGTGCCACCTGGAGCCATTGTCGGCATCATCGGCCCCAACGGTGCTGGTAAATCGACCCTGTTTCGAATGATTGCTGGCAGAGAAACACCAGACAGTGGTGAAGTGGTGTTGGGCCAGACCGTTAAGCTGGCTTTCGTTGATCAGTCGCGCGAGTCGTTGCCTGACAACAAATCAGTGTTCGAGGCGATTTCTGACGGCGCAGATGTGTTGACCGTGGGCAAGTTTGAAATGGGATCGCGTGCTTACCTTGGGCGCTTTAACTTCAAAGGGACCGACCAAAGCAAGCAAGTCGGCCAACTCTCAGGTGGTGAGCGAGGTCGCCTGCACCTCGCCAAAACATTGCTTGAGGGCGGTAACGTACTGCTGCTAGACGAACCGTCTAACGACCTTGATGTTGAAACTTTGCGTGCGCTCGAAGATGCCTTGTTGGAGTTTGCCGGCTGCGTGATGGTAATCAGTCACGACCGTTGGTTCTTGGATCGCATTGCGACCCATATCTTGTCGTTTGAAGGCGACTCAAGTGTGGTTTTCTTTGATGGCAATTACCAAGAGTACGAAGCTGATAAGAAAAAACGTCTCGGCGAATCAGGCGCAGCACCCAAACGTATTCGGTACAAGGCACTCAAGTGATAGCCAGGTTATCAGCCGAGCACTCGCTGCTATTACTTGTCGATATGCAGGCATCAATGATGCCTGCCATACCGGATGCGCAGGCGCAGATTGCCACGGCTGATCGTTTGGCGCGCGGCGCTAAAATTTTGGGCGTGCCAGTTCATGCCACTGAACACGTGTCGGGAAAGCTTGGTGTCACGTTGCCGTCATTGCAAACCCATTTGAGTACCACACCCAACGCGGTGCTGCAAAAGCGTCACTTCGACGGTTGTCGCGAGAAAGCCTCTGCCGCCTTGATTCCAACACAGCGTCGACAAGTGTTGGTTGCTGGTGCTGAAACACACGTTTGCGTGATGCAAACGGCACTGAGTCTGTTAGATAGGGGGCTTGAGGTCTGGGTCGTAACGGACGCATGTGGCTCTCGTCATGCTAACGATAAAACCGCGGCTCTCGATCGATTAAGCCGGGCAGGGGGTTTTCTCATCACCGCCGAGATGGCGTTGTTTGAATGGTTAGGTGGCGCCGACCATCCGCAGTTTCGGGACGTATTAGCCATTATCAAATCTCGCGACGCAGGCCTTTAAACGGCTTGGCGCGTCGCGAGAGGTATGGCCTAATTAATCGGGTTGCATCTCGATTTTGACTTCAAGCACCTCTAGAGAGCCTTGTCGCTCAAGGTTGACTTTAATGTCATCGGGATTCACTTTGACATATTTTGAAATCACAGCGACAAGTTCTCTTTGCAGCTGTGGCAAGTAGTCTGGCGCCTCTGTCGAGTTGCCACTTCTTTCGTGAGCCAGAATGATTTGCAGTCGCTCTTTGGCAACGTTTGCTGAGGTCTTTTTCTGGCCGAGCAGGAATGACAGAAAAGACATCACTTACCTCCGAGCAATCGCTTAAACAGACCAGGCTTGTTGTACTGCGTAAAACGCAGTGGCTTTTCTTCACCAAGGTAACGCGCAACAATGTCCGAATAGGCCTCAGACACATCGGAGCCTTTTATGTGGATCGCTGGCAAACCTTGGTTAGATGCCTGAAGCACCGATTCTGATTCGGGAACGACACCAATTAACTTGATGCGCAAAATATCTTCAATGTCTTTAAGTGACAACATTTCGCCATCTTCGACACGTTTGGGGTTGTATCGCGTCAAAACCAAGAATTCTTTGACGCGTTCTTCGCCCATTTCGGCGCGCCGTGACTTTGAGGCAAGAATACCCAAGATGCGGTCCGAGTCTCTGACAGAAGAAACCTCAGGGTTTGTGACTACTAACGCATCGTCGGCGAAGTAGGCGGCCAACAGGGCGCCTGTTTCAATGCCTGCTGGCGAGTCACAGATGATGTATTCAAACCCCATTTCTTTAAGGTCATTGATCACTTTCTCAACGCCTTCTTTGGACAGTGCATCTTTGTCGCGAGTCTGGGAAGCAGGGAGAATGAACAAGTTTTCTATATTCTTGTCCTTGATCAAGGCCTGGTTCAGTGTGGCCTCACCTTGGATGACGTTTACAAAGTCATAAACCACACGGCGTTCGCAACCCATAATCAAGTCAAGGTTACGCAAGCCCACATCAAAATCAATAACAGCAGTTTTGTGCCCGCGCATTGCGAGGCCGGAAGAAAAGCTGGCGCTAGTCGTGGTCTTACCCACGCCGCCTTTGCCCGAAGTCACCACCACAATTCGACTCATGACGTGCGTACCCTCACTTTTTTGGAATTCTTTTTCATAAACAGCCGACGCCAAGCGACAACGACCTTTGGTGCAATTTTACATACCGTATTGTCACACGAAGAGGGCACTTATGGATGCCTTAGGGTGTACATAACCGAAATTAATACTCAATTCGTGCGTTTTAGTCAGCAAGCGGATCCATGCGCAACGCTTGGTCTTTCAAATAGATCATCCCAGGTTTTCGTAAAAGTGTGGCCGGTAGTGCCGAGTCAATCACTCGGTATATGCCGGCAACAGCCACCAACTCAGCGTCCAGTGAGGTTGTGAAGATTCTCGCTTGGGCGTCGCCACGTGCCCCAGCCATGGCTTTACCGCGCAAGGGGCCGTAAACATGGATATTGCCATCTGCGATCACCTCTGCACCACGACTTACCACACCCATCACGATGAGGTCGGCTTGGCGAGCATAAACGCGTTGACCCGAGCGTAAGGGCCCTTCAATGACCAGTGTGGGTGCAGCACTCGCTGTGGCTGGTGACGGCATCTCACCATTGGGTTTGGCGGGCTCTGCGGCACTGGTGTTGGTTGCTGGCAGTGGGGTTGCGGCTGCCACTGGCTCAGAGACTTCGCCGGCGGCTTGTGGCGCGGATGTGGTGCGACTGGTGTTGGCCGACAACTCAACGCCAGCCAAGCCTTTTTCTTGCGCTTGAATCAGCACGTCGCCTTGGGCTACTACGCCAATAACTGGCAGATTGTGAGTTGAGAAGGCCTCTAAAAGCGCATCCCAGTCGATGGGTTGATTGACTTCGGTGGCATCAATCACAACAGCTTCACCAGCAAAGAATCCGCCTGCTTCAGCCATTCGTTGGTTCAGCGAATCAATTAATGTCGAGGTGTCGTTGGACTTGAGCAACGCTCTAATTGTGTAGAGAGTGGCACTTTTAAATTCGAGTGATGAGAGGTCGGCAGTCATGGGTGGTTAAGACGAACGGGTCGCCCAATTGTCCTTTAGGGTTGTTATGCGGTTAATGACGACCTGTTCGGGTCGGTTTTCAACGCGATCAGGGGCAAAATAGCCCAGCCGTTCAAACTGCCAAATATCCGTTAGGGTTTTTGTACCTGGTTCTAGCCAGCCCTGCACCGTTTGCCTTGACTCAGGGTTCAGGTACGCCAAGAAATCCGCTTCACCGGCATCTGGGTAGGCTTCAGTAAACAGTCGGTCGTACAAATGGATGGTTGCCGCAATCGCGTGCTTGGCGCTCACCCAAGTCACCGTGCCTTTGACTTTCACGGCGTCTGCACCAGGGGTGCCGCTCCGGGTTTCGGGTAAATACTCGGCGTGCACTTCAATCACGTTGCCGTCTTCATCCTGCACGCAGCCTGTGCAATTAACCACGTAAGCGTACTTCAACCGCACTTGGTTGCCGGGGTAGAGCCTAAAGTACTTTTTCGGTGGCACCAGCGCAAAATCTTCACGCTCGATCCAAAGCTCACGGGTCAGTGCAAAAGCGCGTTGCCCCAGTTCGGGGTGGTGAGGGTGAATGGGTGCGTGACAGGTTTCCTCATAGCCCTCTGGTAGATTTGTAATCACCAACTTCATCGGATTCAAAATAGCCACACTGCGTGGTGCTTTGGGATCTTGATCATCGCGAAGGGCCTGCTCTAAGCCGCTGTAGTCGATGCGTGAGTTGGCTTTAGAGACGCCCGTGCGCTCACAAAATAGACGAATTGCCTCGGGCGTGAAGCCGCGACGACGCAAGCCCGCTAGCGTCGGCAAGCGTGGGTCATCCCAACCACTGACATGGTTGTCTTTGACGAGTTGTAGCAACTTGCGCTTACTGGTCACGATGTAGCTCATGTTCAGTCGTGCGAACTCGTATTGACGCGGCAAGGGACGAGCCAAGCAACCCAAATCGGCAAGGGTATTTAATGTCCAATCATAGAAGGGGCGCTGGTCTTCGAATTCAAGCGTACAGACGCTGTGAGTGATGCCTTCGAGGGCGTCTTCAACAGGGTGCGCCCAAGTGTACGTGGGGTAGATGCACCAGCGGTCTGCCGTGCGGTGGTGGTGCGCGTGTCGAATGCGGTAGATGACAGGGTCGCGCATGTTCATGTTGGGCGACGCCATGTCAACAAGTGCCCTCAGTGCCAATGAGCCGTCGGGATGTTGGCCGTTGCGCATTTCTTCAAAGCGGGCCAGTGACTCATCGATGGGACGATGACGCCATGGACTATCCTGGCCGGGCTCGGTCAAAGTGCCCCTTGCTAGACGCATTTGTTCCGGGCTTTGTTCGTCGACGTAGGCGTGCCCTGATTTGATCAGCGCTTGGGCAAACGCGTACATCACATCAAAGTAGTCGCTGGCGAAGTAAAGATGACTTTTGCCCTTTGACTGCCAATCAAACCCGAGCCACTTTACGGCATCCATGATGGCGTCAACGTAGGCCTGTTCTTCTTTTTCCGGGTTGGTGTCATCAAAGCGCAAATGACAAGTGCCATCATAGGCCGCAGCCAAACCAAAGTTCAAACAAATGCTTTTGGCATGCCCAATGTGAAGAAAGCCGTTGGGCTCGGGCGGAAATCGTGTTCGAATGCGCGCAGGATCTAAATCGGCTTGAGTTAGCGCTTGCGCAAAAGCCGGTGGCGTGGTCCAACGCTTGCCTTCAAAGCGGTTTGCTTTTAGGTCTGTTTCAATGGCGTGGCGCAGAAAATTGGAGGTCGAAGCCTCCCCATCATGGGGCGTCATAAGCGATTCTTAAGCAACGTGTTGTAAAACGCGGATACACAAGGTCACATTTTGCCACGTCCGGTCTACACTTACGTCGATATGCAAATCAGCCACTCAATATTTATGCAAGCCCAGCTTGGTTGGGTACTCTCGTTGTTCCAAGCCTTAATGGTGCTTGGACTGGGTTTGGTATGGCTTTTGGCGATTTGGCAGTGGCTGATTGGCACGACAAAACGGCCAACGCATGTCCTCGCCTACGAATCTTGGTTAGGCGTCTTCGCAGTGGTTGCGCGGGCTGGATTTGGATTTGGGCTGCTGACTCTGGTGCTGGTAGCCGTTGGCTGGTCAACGCTGTTCGAGCGTGCGGGTAACGTCTTAGGTCCTTTGTTGTTAGTTATCACCACCATTGCCTTTTTCACCAAAACCACTGTTTTTAGCGTCATGATCAACGGCCGCAGTCACGTCAGTGAGGCGCTCTATTCATTCAGTGCGCTGGCAACCGCTTTTGGGTATTCCATGGTTGTTGCGGGTTTGGTGGTGGCGGATGCATGGTTGCGAGACCCCGGTGGCGCAAGCCTCATTGATGGGCGATTCCAAGTGCTTGAATGGCGCCCGATAATCTTCAATCAACAGGTTGGTCTGCAAGCCATGTTAACGGTTTTGGGCGCCACGTTAGCGACAGTGGGTTGGATAATTGGCCGTCAGGGCTTGGCCTTGACCGCGCCTGAGTTTTCTACCAAGCCAATGCGTATCCCAGCATCGCTTTACAGTGCCTTGTGCGGGTTGGGGTTGCTGGCTGCCGCGATGACGCTTGTTGCTTTAGACCAGACGGTGACTCGAGTGGTGTTGGATCATGGCTCACTGACAGATCTCTTAAACGGTAATCTTTTGGCCGAACCCGCGGGATTGTCGACTGGGTTTGCCATGGTCGTGACGGTTAGGATTGTTGCCTTGCTGTTGCCGATTTATTCGGTGTTAATTGTGGTGGCTTGGCTTTACGGTGAGGTGGCACCCAGTGCTCAGCGCATGCGCAAATGCCTGACGGCTGGTCTGCTTTTTGTTGGGCCAGCGATTTGGGTGGGCCTTTGGTCACTGCTGTATTTGGGTAAGGGCCGTGATGTGGTGGTTGGGCATCTGGCGTTTGATGATGTGGCGAGCGCGCCGTCGATGAACGTTTTGTGGGTCAGCGCCTGTCTCCTTGCGATTGCGTCCATAGCCTTGCTTATTGCCCTGTGGCAAAGCTTGTCGGAAAGCCTGGCCCCCCCCGGATCCCTTCTAGCCCGGAGGCGCGGTCATGATTGAGTACTTATCAGCCGCCATAGGGTTAAATCCGACCGATCCTTTGTTCTGGATGCCACTGGTGGTAAGCGCCTTCTTTTTGCTGGTAGGTGCCAGTGCGGTTTTGATGGATGGGTTTGGCCTAGGTGTGGGTATGTTACTGCCCTTTTTGTCTGTCAGTGATCGCCATCGCGTGTTCGATCGGTATCAGCCTTGGCAGACCAGCTCCAACGCATGGTTGCTACTGGTGCTGGTTCTTGTGATGATCGTGTTTCCCTTCGCTTGGGCAGTCTTGGCCAATGGACTGTACTTGGGTTTTCTATTTTTGGTGACGGGTTCGCTGCTACGTGCCTTGAGTGACAAGCGCTATAGAAACAGCCGCAGTGATCGCAACGCTGGGTATTGGATGTTCAGTTTGGCGAGCTTGCTGGCCACAGTCGGGTACGGGCTTTTACTGGCTGGTTATATCGCCGGGTTGCAGTGGCGTTTGGATTTGTCGGTCTTTGTATTGTTGGTTCTGTTGTCAGTGGCCATGTCTTTCTTTTTGTTGGGGTGCACTTGGTTGGTTTCTTGGTCGCAAGGAACGCTGTTGATTAAAACCGCAAGGCTTGCTCGATCATCAGCGCGTTGGACCGCCGCTGGTATGGTGGCTGTTTCTTTGACCTTGGGGTTAACGAACCCGGCTGTTTTTTACAAATGGACCCACGCCAGCTTTTTGATGACGGGCGCTCTGTGGTGGCTTCTGATGCTGGCGGCTTTCGTGTGGCTTGAGATTTGTTTGCGTCATTTGCTTGCAGCGGCCACCCCAAAAAGCAATTGCATTCCTCTGTTATTAGCCACGCTATTGTTAATCCTAATGATGCTGGGCTTGGCTTTTAGCGTTTTCCCGTTTGTGATTATCGATGAGATGTCAATTTGGGATGCCGTCGCTTCACCGGCGGTGCTGGAAACCGCATTGATATGTATTTTGGTGCTGATACCCGTTGCGCTTGCGATTCATATTCGTCGGTTTTATCGTTTAATGACGCAACAATGGCTTAGTGCCAAGAAAGTCGCTCAAGCGCAGGCGGCTGAGAGTTGAAATCTGCCCCTGAAGTCGTTAAAGATATTTTGTTATCACCAAACAAGAGCGAAGACACACCGGCGCGTGAACTGTTACGCCGGGTCTTTGGTCATCAGTCCTTTCGAACGCCCCAAGCTGAGGTCATAGAGCACGTTTTGGTGGGGCACGACGCCTTGGTTTTGATGCCAACGGGTGGTGGTAAGTCCTTGTGTTACCAGTTGCCCGCTTTACTGAGGCCTGGCGTGGCTGTTGTGGTTTCGCCCCTTATAGCGCTCATGAAAGATCAAGTCACCCAGCTCTGTGCGATGGGCGTGCGCGCGGCGGTGCTGAATTCAACCCTGTCGTGGGACGAAATGCTGGACGTTGAGCGCTCGCTCAAGCAAGGCGAGTTTGATCTGATCTACATGGCGCCTGAAAGGCTGCTCAGCGAACGCATGCTGCAGTTGTTAGAGCAGATACCGATTGCGTTGTTTGCCATCGACGAGGCCCACTGCGTTTCGCAGTGGGGGCATGACTTCCGCCCTGAGTATTTGGGCTTGACGGTGCTGTCGCAACGTTGGCCCAATGTTCCTCGTATTGCGCTAACCGCCACAGCCACCGAGCAAACACGGCAGGAGATATTGGCACGCCTTGGTATGCTTGGCGCCCGATCGTTTGTGACTGGCTTTGACCGACCCAATATCTTTTATCAAGTGGCAGAAAAAGACGAGATTCGAGCGCAACTTTTGCAGTTTATTCGCCATAAGCATCGCGGTCAGTCGGGCATTGTTTACTGCGCTTCACGTCAACGCACCGATGATCTGGCGACCTGGTTGGTTAACAAGGGCCTCACGGCCTTGCCCTATCACGCCGGTCTTGATCGCGAAACGCGCACCAAACACCAGCGACAGTTCCAAGAAGCGCCAGACGCGGTGATGGTGGCCACGATTGCCTTTGGCATGGGGATCGACAAATCCGACATCCGTTTTGTGGCGCACGTGGATATGCCCAAGTCTTTAGAGCACTATTACCAGGAAACGGGCCGCGCGGGTCGCGACGGACAAGCGGCGAGCGCATGGTTGGCTTACGGTTTGAGTGACGTGTTGCAGCGGCAGCGCCTGTTTCCAGAGTCGACTGATAACCTGGCCAATCAGCAGCGTATGGTTAATGCCTTTGACACCATGGTGTCGTTTTGTGAGTCGATCGAATGCCGGCGACAGCAACTTTTGATCCATTTTGGTCAGTCGTCTGAGCCTTGCGGCCATTGCGACAATTGCCTTAATTCGGACGCTGTCGAAGACGTCTCTGAGGCTGCCCAGATGATGCTTTCAGCCGTTTATCGGCTCTGGCGCCAGCGGGGTCAGCGATTTGGATCCGGCCATGTCATCGATATTTTGCGTGGTCGCACCACGGCCCGGGTGAGATCGCTAAGCCATGATTCGTTATCGGTCTTTGGCATTGGGGCTGATCTAAGTGTGGCGCGATGGCGCAGGCTTCTGCGTCGGTTGTTGTCCGAACAAATGCTGGTGCTAGACGATGAGGGTTACGGCACCTTGGCATTAACCCAAGCCAGTGTTGCGGTTTTGAAAGGGCAGCAGCACCTTTTAATGCGTTGGGGTTGAGCCGACGACTCTGATGGGACGTGGTCTTCGGCCTTAGGGTTGCTCGCCCGGCAGACCAGATGGTGGCGTGAGTCCCAAGTGACGCCAAGTCGTCTGCGTGGCCATCCGACCGCGGGGTGTGCGCTGTAGGAAACCATTTTGAATGAGATAGGGCTCGATCACATCTTCAATAGTGTCGCGCTCTTCACCAATAGCAGCCGCCAAGCTTTCCACACCCACGGGGCCACCATCAAACTTGTGAATGATGGCTTCTAGAAGCTTTCTATCCATGATGTCTAGCCCGAGCGGGTCAACTTCGAGCATGATCAGGGCTCTGGAGGCGATGTCTTGGCTGATTAAGCCATTGGCTCGAACTTGGGCAAAGTCGCGCACGCGCCGTAGCAGTCGGTTGGCAATACGCGGCGTGCCGCGCGCCCGTCGTGCAATCTCAGCGGCCCCGAGTTCGTCAATTTCTGCGTTCAGAAGTTTGGCATTGCGTTTGACGATAAGTGCCAATTCGTCGTGGGAATAAAAGTCAAGCCGCGAGACAATCCCGAAGCGGTCTCGCAGAGGATTGGTCAGCATGCCCGCGCGGGTGGTGGCACCGATGAGTGTGAAGGGCTGTAAGTCAAGCTTTACGCTACGGGCGGCCGGTCCCTCGCCAATTAAGATATCAATCTGAAAATCTTCTAAGGCAGGGTAAAGAATTTCTTCCACCACGGGCGACAGGCGATGGATTTCATCAATGAAGAGCACATCATTGCGTTCGAGATTGGTCAGAAGCGCTGCTAAATCACCGGCGCGCTCTAAGACGGGACCTGAAGTTTGGCGCAGGTTCACGCCCATTTCATAGGCGACAATGTGTGCGAGCGTGGTTTTACCGAGACCGGGCGGCCCAAAAAGCAGCACGTGGTCGAGCGCTTCAGCCCGATGGCGAGCAGCCTCGATAAATATTTGCAGTTGTTCGCGAATATTTTGTTGGCCGACGTATTCGGCCAACGCCTTGGGTCGCAGCGCGCGCTCGACCGACTCTTCAGAAGGTGTGCGGCTAACGGGGTCGACCAAGCGTTCGGCGGGCGGTTGTGAAGAAAGGTTATCTGACTGTATGGCCATGGGATGATCACCAAGTGATCGAGGGTTGGGTTCGGATCAATCGTACACTATGACAACTTTTAAAACCCATGACACGAATGTCTCGTTGTCGATAAAAGAGCAAGAAAAAATGGATCACTCGCCAACTGTCGCTTTAACGCCGCCAACCTACGCCGATGTTGAGCGCGCTGCCCAAACCTTAGAGGGTGTCGCGCATCGAACCCCAGTGCTGACAAGCCAAAGCTTGAATAAGACGCTAGGTGCCGAGGTGTTTTTTAAGTGCGAATCCTTTCAAAGAACGGGCGCTTTTAAGTTCCGAGGGGCTTATAACGCGCTGTCTAACCTGTCGGCTGCCCATAAAGAAGCGGGGGTGGTGGCGTATTCTTCGGGCAACCATGCGCAAGCCATTGCGCTCTCAGGCAAGTTGCTTGGCATTTCGACCACGATTGTGATGCCCCACGATGCGCCCAGTGCCAAGCGGGCGGCTACAGAGGGCTATGGCGCGCAGGTCGTGTTTTATGACCGGTACACTGAAAAGCGAGATGAGATTGCAGCCCAGCTGGCGCAGCTTCATGGTTTCGCTGTGATTCCGCCTTTTAATCACCCCGATGTGATTGCGGGTCAAGGCACGGCAGGTAAAGAACTGTTTGAGCAAGTCGGAGAACTCGATGCTTTCTTGGTTTGCATGGGGGGTGGTGGTCTGGTGTCAGGTTGTGCCTTGGCGGCAAGCGCCCTAAGCCCGACTTGCGAAATGTATGGGGTTGAGCCAGAAGCTGGCAATGACGGACAAATGTCACTTCGCAGTGGCAAAATCGTTACGATTGACCCGCCTCGGTCTTTAGCCGATGGTGCGGTGACCACCGCGGTCGGTGATTTGACCTTCTCCATCATGCAAAAGACCTTAAAAGATGTCTTAACCGTGAGCGACCAAGCGTTGGTCGAAACCATGCAATGGTTTGCCCAGCGCATGAAATTGGTTGTTGAGCCAACGGGCTGTTTGGCTGCCGCTGCTGTATTGCAAGGTGGATTTTCTATTAAGCCTGGGATGAGGGTGGGTGTGTTGGTGAGTGGCGGCAATGTTGATTTGGCGTCGTATGGGCAGTTACTGGCCGGTTCAATTAACGTCAGTTAATTGAACCGGAACTGAAGGTCAGGGCAAGACAGGAGATTTTTAATGCGTATATTGGTTGTCGGTGGGTCTGGGTTTATCGGCCAAAACGTAGTGGGTAAGTTGGTATCGCAAGGTGACACAGTTTATGTGCCCACGCGGCGCTTACCAAGCGCGCGTGAGTTGCTTGTCTACCCAACAGTCACGGTTTTGGTGGGCGATATATTCGACCAAGCCACTTTGAATAGCTGGGTTAAGGACGTTGACGCGGTGGTGAATTTGGTCGGTATTTTGCACAGCAAGTCGGGTCAGCCTTACGGACCTGATTTTGCGGCGGTGCACGCGGATTTACCCAAGCGCTTGGCGCAAGCCTGTGTGGATAACGGCGTGACGCGGTTTATTCATATGAGTGCGCTTGGTGCCAGTGAGCAGGGGAGCAGCCAATACTTGCGATCAAAAGCGGCCGGTGAGTTGGCGATTGCCAACATTGCGGCAGCCAATCCCATGCTTTGCACCACGATTTTTAGGCCTTCAGTGGTGTTTGGGCCAAACGACAAATTCATGAACTTATTTGCAAAGCTCGCCAAGGTGTCGCCTGTGTTGCCCATGGCCGGTAGTCGCGCCAAAATGCAGCCTGTCTTTGTGGGCGATGTGGCGCAGGCAGTGATTAACGTTTTGAAGTCTAAGCATTTTTGTGGATCAACTTTTGATCTGGCGGGCCCCACTGTTTACACGCTTGGTGAGTTGGTCAGGTTGTCCACTGAATGGAGCGGTCGAGCTCGCCCCGTGATAGATTTACCCTTGTCGTTGGGGCGGTTGCAAGCTTTCTTTTTTGAATGCTTGCCCGGTGAACCCTTGATGTCACGCGATAACCTAGACTCGCTGCAAACTGATAACGTTAGTGCATCACCGATGGATCCAGCGCTGGGCATTGCGCCAACTGCGCTTGAGACGGTCGCACCGAGTTATTTGCGTCAACCGTCTTAAAGCGCGACTTAATTATCAGCAAAATCATTTAACTGGAGCATTCATGGCCCGTATCCCTTACGCCGATTTAAACAACCTTGAAGCCAAACCGCTGGTCGATCAAATCATCGCTGAGCGTGGCGATATCCTGCATCTCTACCGGATGTTGTTGCAAAGCCCACCCGTGGCTGCGGGCTGGTTGAATTATTTGACTGCCATTCGCCAGAAGTGCCAGCTCTCAGGTGCCTTGCGTGAGCTCGTCATCATGCGTGTGGCACAACTTAACGGTGCACCATACGAGGCTGATCAACACCGTCCGATTGCGCTCAAAGAGGGCGTGAGCCAAGTCCAGTTAGACGCGCTGTCAGAGTGGTCATTGCAGCCTGAGGTGTTCGATGACACACAGCGTGCCGTCTTGGCGTATACCGATGCCATGACAAAGCAGGTTCATGTGCCTGAGGAAATCGCACTGGCCGTCCGCGAAAAATTTGATCATCGCCAGCTCGTTGAGTTAACCGCAACCGTTGCTGCCTACAACATGGTTTCTCGTTTTCTTGAAGCCATGGCGATCCACTCAACAGACGACCCCAACAATTAACCGGTCTCTTTGGCGGTTGCCAAACGGTTAGCGCGACAGTGCTTTAAGCGCTAACCGGATGCCTTCCGAAACATCCATGCTTTCAGCCAAACCTTTGACTGCACCGAGCGACTCCTTCTCTGAGTAGCCTAAGGCCGTCAGAGCCTGAATAATGTCGGCTTGACTGCTTCTGGTAGCGCCAACGCCACCTTCTGCTAGCAAGTGGCTGCCAAACTTGTCTTTGAGTTCGAGCATCAGTCGCTCGGCTGTTTTTTTGCCGATGCCAGGAATCCGCGTTAAACGTCCTGCTTCTTGCATGGCAATCGCCTGAGCCAAGTCACTGACTGACATACCGGATAAAACCGCTAAGGCCATACGCGCACCAACACCAGTAATTTTGATGAGCTCACGAAAAGCCCGTCGCTCTTGCTCGGTGGCAAAGCCAAACAACAAATGGGCGTCCTCGCGGATAACTTGGTGAGTCAGTAGCGTGACTTTGCTGCCCAGTTCAGGCAAATCATAAAGTGTTGACATGGAGACTTCGAGCTCATAGCCGATACCGCCGACATCGAGCCCAACGCGGGGGGGGGACTTTTCAAATAAAACACCCGTGATACGACTAATCATTCTTGGCCTCTTGATGTGTCTGTACTGCGTAAGCGACCACCACGCGCACTCGAGCGCGAGGAGCGGTTCGCTGCGGTGGTCCAACCTTGGCCGTTAAGCGCGGCCAACATGGGTGCCATGTGGGCGTGACAAATGGCGCACGCCAAAGCATCGGCAGGGTCGGAATTTGGAGTGGCGTTCAAGGACAGCAGTCGCTTGACCATTTCTTGGACCTGTTCCTTGGCGGCTTTGCCGTGGCCAACAACAGATTTCTTGACTTGCAATGCTGTGTATTCGTGCACGTCTAGGCCGCTGTCAGACAAAGCGCACAGCGCGGCTCCTCGAGCCTGGCCAAGCAAGAGTGTGGATTGCGGGTTGGTGTTGACGAACACAATTTCAAGGGCGGCCACATCGGGCCGGGTTTCGCGCGCAACTTCACGCAGATTGTCCAAGATCACTTGAAGCCGCTCAGGCAGGCTAGCATCGCTGGGCACGACGATCGTGCCGCTGGAGACATACTGGAGTTTTGAGCCACTGGTGTCGATGACACCGAATCCCGTTCGCCGCAATCCTGGATCCACCCCGAGTATTCTCATGTTCGTCTGCTCGGGCTAGTGCCGAAAATGCCGCATGCCGGTCATGACCATAACCACATCGCGCTCGTTAGCCGCGGCAATGACTTCATTGTCACGCATGCTGCCACCGGGCTGAATCACGCACGTTGCGCCCGCATCAACCACCACATCAAGACCGTCTCTGAATGGGAAAAACGCATCAGAAGCAACCGCGCTGCCTTTCAAATCAAGCCCAGCGTTGGCTGCCTTGATGGCAGCAATACGGGCGGAATCGACGCGGCTCATTTGCCCTGCGCCCACGCCAAGCGTCATGCCTTGCCCGGCAAACACGATGGCATTGGATTTCACAAACTTAGCCACGCGCCAAGCAAACAGCAGATCGCTCATCTGTTCGTCGGTGGGTTGTCGCTTGGTGACAACTCTTAACGCTTTCTCGTCGAGCAATTGCGAGTCGGGTGTTTGGATCAGCCAGCCACCACCCACGCGTTTAACGTCGATGTCGTTTTGATGATGTCCCATGGGTACTTTAAGCACGCGCATATTCTTTTTGTGTTGCAAGGCGGCCAGTGCTGCCCCTTCAAAGCCGGGGGCCAGCAACACTTCTACAAATTGGGCGCTGACCGCTTCTGCCGTGGCCGCGTCAATCGGTCGGTTAAAGGCAATGATGCCCCCAAAGGCTGAGGTGGTGTCAGTGCGAAATGCTTTTTGGTAAGCACCATACACGTCATCAGCCACCGCCACACCGCAAGGGTTGGCGTGCTTGACAATGACACAGGCCGGTTGATCAAAGCTGCGCACACAGTCCCAAGCCGCGTCAGCGTCAGCGATATTGTTGTAAGACAATTCTTTGCCGTGTAACTGATGGAAGTTACCAAGTAGGCCGGCTGGCACGCTGGGGTCGCGGTAAAACGCGGCTACCTGTTGGGGGTTTTCGCCGTAACGCAAGGTTTCTTCACGGTGTAGTTGAAGCGTGAGGGTGCGTGGCCATGTTTGTCTTTCAGGCGTTTTATTTTGTACCGGCTCAGTATTTGCCAAGCTACTGAGGTAGGCTGCAATGGCGCCATCGTAGGCGCTCGTGTGGGCATAAACTTTGGTCGCAAGCGACAAACGCAAACCAAAGCTTGTTTTGCCTTTGTTCTGATCCATCTCGGTTAAGACTCGGTTGTAGTCGATGGGATCGATCACTACCGTGACACCGCCACTAGTCGTGCCGTGATTCTTGGCAGCTGCACGCAACATGGCGGGGCCACCGATATCAATGTTTTCAATGGCATCCTCAAAAGTGCAATCGAGTTTTGCCACTGTCTCCCGGAAAGGGTAAAGGTTGACCACCAACAAGTCGATGCGATCAATATCATGTTGCTTTAAGGTCTGCAGATGTTTGGGGTCATCGCGGCGGGCCAACAAACCACCATGAATTTTGGGGTGCAGGGTTTTAACGCGCCCATCCAAAATCTCAGGTGAACCGGTGTGCGCGGCGACTTCGGTGACCGGTAAACCAGCCTCAGCCAGCAGTTTGGCTGTGCCACCCGTGGACAGTAAGCGCACGCCACGAGAGTGCAGGGCACGTGCAAAGTCAACGACCCCGGTTTTATCGGACACTGAGATTAAAGCGGTTTGAATTTTCATGGGTATGGAGAAGTTTTCAAAGAATTTAAAGTGGGGGCGTTCAGTTGTTGCGTGATGGCGCTAGCTTTCAAAAAGCTGATGGGTCATCAACTTTTTGCGTAGGGTGTTGCGGGTGATTCCTAGCAATTGTGCGGCTTTAGATTGATTGCCTTGCGCCCGAGTCATGGCGGCTTGCAGAAGCGGCTTTTCAACGCAGGACATCACCATGCTCCACATACCCGTGGGTTCGATATCGCCAAGGTCGTCTAAGTAGACTTCAAGGTTCAAGCGCACTGACTCTTCGAGGGGTGTAATTTTTTTTATCATGGGTCTTCTCGGTTCAGGCCGCGATCTTGTCGTCTAACAAATCGGGGGCATCAACAATGATGTGATTAAACCACTTTGAGACGGCCGATGCCTGGAGTGCTGTGTTGTCGATTGCGTTAATTTTGTCGACCATGGTTTGGCCACCTGGCAAGTCTTTCATGTACCAACCGATATGCTTGCGCGCGGTACGCACGCCCGTTGACTCACCGTAAAACCGGTAGTGATCATCCAGATGCGTGAGCAGGTGGTCACGAATTTCAGTCATTGTTATCGGCCGATGTGTTTCACCGGTTCTAAGGTAGTGATCGACTTCACGAAACAACCAAGGCCGCCCCATCGCTGCGCGACCAATCATGACCGCGTCCGCGCCGGTGTAGGCTAGAACTTGTCGGGCCTTCTCAGGGCTATCGATGTCGCCATTGGCAATCACAGGAATTTTAATGGCCGCTTTAACAGCTTTGATGGTGTCGTATTCGGCATGGCCCTCGAATAAGTCGGCACGCGTGCGCCCGTGTAATGTCAACGCAGCAATGCCCAATGATTCGGCCAGCTCGGCGATGCGCACGGCGTTGCGGCTGTGTTGATCCCAGCCGGTGCGAGTTTTTAAAGTGACAGGCACATTGTGTGCAGCACACGCTTGAACCACCCGGTCGATGATTCGTTTGACCAGGTCTTCGTGGCGCAGCAAGGCTGAACCCGAGGCTGCCTTACAAACCTTTTTAACGGGACACCCCATGTTGATATCGATGATGCGTGCGCCTTTGCCAATGTTAAAGACAGCGGCTTGGGCCATCATGTCGGGGTCAGCACCGGCGATTTGCACCGTGATGGGGTCTAGCTCGCCGTCGTGGTTTAAGCGTCTAGATGTTTTAACGCTGTCCCATAGGGCGGGGTTACTTGCGGCCATCTCAGATACGGCGTGACCCGCCCCCAGCCTTTTGCAGAGCTGACGAAAAGGGCGATCAGTTACCCCCGCCATGGGGGCGACAAACACGTTGTTTGGAAACTTCCACGAACCAATTTGCATGGTGCCATTATATAAGACACCGATGCTTGGCGCGTGTGCGATTGGAGGATTTACTGTCGTAACCCTTGCATCAGGTGGCGCGCTAGGGGCGCACGCAAGGCAGGCAGGGTGTCTAGCGCCAACAAAGCCAGCCCTGCACCATGTTCGACCACAGGCAGGCGGGTAGTAAAGATACTGGACATGGTGCGTGTCAGGTTGACGGTCACGGTGCGGTCGTATTGACGCAAATTGGCATAGATGGCCAGTGACCGGGCCGGATCGCGGCTGCTCTGCGCCATCCAGTCGCGCAAGCAGTGAGCCAGTGTTGCCACGTCTCTGAGACCGAGGTTTAAGCCCTGTCCGGCCACGGGGTGCAAGGTTTGAGCCGCGTTGCCCACGTTGATGATGCGCCCTTGAACGGGTGCTGGATCAACGCTTTGGTAGAGGGCGTAACCTTTGAAATCCGATAAGACGTCAAACTGGCCTAGACGATCGCCAAATGTTTGTTGCATGGCTTGGGCCAAGGCTTCGGAATTTAAGTCCATAAGGGCTTTGGCACGATCCGGGGCGCAACACCAGACGATCGATTGAGAGCCTTGCTGGTCAGGGTGGGGCAAGATAGCAAAAGGGCCTTCTCGGGTGAATCGCTCAAAGGCCCAACCAACTTTGGGTTGGCTCACCCGAGCAACACCAAGTAAAGCGACTTGCTTGTGAGTTTCTCTGGCTTTTGATTGGGTAGGCTCTGTTAGCGTCTGGTGATTCATGCCATCGGCGCGAATCACCAGTTTGGCGGCGGTTTGGATGTCACCGGTGGTGACAATCACGTCATCGCCGTGTTGTTGGGCTTGGGCAGGTTCGCCCGTAAAAAGGCTAACGCCGGCTCGGCCAGCGGCTTCGAGCAATGTTTCATGTAACTGGCTGTATCGCAGTACGTGACCCAGTGACTGTACGGCAAAGTCTTCAGCACGGATCAACGTGCGACCAAGCCGGCCCTTTTGTGAGACGTGGATGGTGTGAATTGAGGCAACTTGGTTGGGCCAAGCGTTCAAATCAGCCAGTAAAACCCGACTGCCCTCATTGATCGCAATCACTCGGGTGTCGTTTGCCACGGTTCGGTCATAGCGGGTACGCTGTTCGGATTGAAACAAAGCGACTCGGGCGGGATCGGGTGCCAAGCGCGCGAGCAATAGGGCCAACGCGCTACCTGTCGGTCCGCCACCCACAATGGCAACATCAAAAGTCGTAGGGGTTTTCTGATCCAACGCAGTCATTTCGCACTCATCGGGCTGTTGTTGCTTGAATTAAAAAAGGTCATTGGTAAGAATACGTGATTTCCATTGGGCTCGGCATTAAACTCTGGCTATGAACACGATTAATACACCATCTAACCATTCTGTTGCGTCAACTGACGACACTGACACCATCTCTGGCTCCAACGAGGCGTTGAGCGAATCAGCCGCATATCCAGCAACCGCGGTCAAAAGCAAGGTGCTGGCGGCGCTCTTGTCTTTTTACGGTGGCTGGTTTGGCGCCCACTGGTATTACTTGGGCCGTGCGCGGCCTTGGTCGCTGACTGTATTGGCAGTGGTGATGTTTGCCATTGCCCTTCAATCAGAGGTTTGGTGGGACAGCCCAGCGATTTTTGTGGTCTTTATTCCAGCTGTGGCTGGGTTTATCGAAGCCATGATTTTGTGTTTGAGATCCGACGAAAAATTTGATGCGCGCTACAACCCTGGTTACAAGCGAGTCGGGCACACCGGTTGGGGCCCTATTTTGGTCGCCATATCGGGATTGCTGTTGGGGACCATCATGACATTGTTCGCTATTGCGCACGTGGTGTTACACATTTGGACCCGCATGGGGTTACTCGACGGCCTGAATTTCTAGCGTGAGTCTGCACGCATCAGATCCTCAATAGCTGCGCGTTCAACGGGCACGCCACGAGTGATGAGTTCGCAGCCTTGATCAGTCACGAGAGCATCGTCTTCTATACGTATGCCAATGTTCCAAAACGTCTCTGAGACACCATCGGTGGGGCGGATGTAGAGGCCAGGCTCAATGGTCAGCACCATGCCGGGTTCCAAAGGCCGCCAATCGGGTTCTTCGCAATCTAGCTCGGTCAGCCGATAAGGGCCCACGTCATGCACGTCAAGCCCGAGCCAGTGGCCGGTTCGGTGCATGTAAAAAGGTTGATAACCTCGTGTTTCGATGACTTCAGCCAATGAGCCCTTCAAAATACCCTCATCAATCAATCCTTGGCAAAGTACGTTAACCGCGGCTTCGTGGCCGGCGTTAAACGACGTGCCGGGTCGCGTCAGGCTAACGGCGGCCGCTTGCGCGGCTAAGACAATATCGTAGAGTGCGGCTTGTGGCCCTGAGAATCGGCCATTGGCAGGGAAAGTACGAGTGATGTCTGATGCGTAACCGTGTAACTCGCAACCCGCGTCAATCAAGATCAAGTCACCGTCTTTGATCGTGCTGTGGCCAGCGCGGTGATGCAAGACGCAGGCGTTGGCGCCCGTGGCTACAATGGTTTCGTAGGCGGTGTCTTGTGCGCCGCCTTGCAAAAAGACGCGCAACAGCTCGGCTTCAAGCGAGCGCTCGGCTTGCCCGGGTTGCACTCGACGCATGGCCTCGCAATGACCTTGTGCGGCGATGTGCGCGGCTTGACGCATGATCACTTGTTCGTGGCTGTCTTTAATGAGGCGTAGGCGACTCAACAATGGGGTTAAGTCGATCCAGCGACCTGGCACCTCGCGCACGCCCCGTGACTGTTGTCGCGCTGTTGTGATCCAACGCTGAAGCTGCATGGGCAAGTCAGCAACCGCTGCGCGATGCAAGGGCGCAAAAACAGCGGGGGTACCCACCAGCACGCGGGGCATCCAGTCTGAAAGGGCATCAATTGGGTGGGCCTGATCGAAACCAAAAGCTTCGAGCGCGGCCTCGGGACCCCAACGCACCCCATCCCAGATCTCAGTGTCTAGGTCTTTGGCCTGACAAAACAAGGCGCTTTCGCTCGATCCGTCAGCGCGGGCCACCATGACCAACCAAGCTAAGGGCTCAGTAAAGCCTGTCAGGTAGTAAAACTGACTGTCAAAGCGAAAGGGGTGTGGGTTGGTGGCATTGCGCAAACTAGGCTCGCCGGTTGGTAAAACTGCGACACCTCCGCCCTGGTCGTGCATCCATTGCAAAACGCGCGCGCGGCGCGCCTGGTAGACGTGGACTTCGTGGGCAGGAGATACTAGGCTCATGGGTTGGGTCACTATCAAACGTTTGATACTGTGATACTACAATCGGGAACCGTTGTGCGTTGGCACAGTTGAGATTCTAAAGGGTTGTTTGCATGGATCCGTTGAGCTGGTTGGTCCCTTGGGAGTTTTCCCCGGTGCTATTGCTGTGTTTTGCATTGGCCATTTATTTGTTCGTGCGCGGGCAACGGGTTCACCGTATCAGCACCACGCGAAAAGTATTCTTTTGTACTGGGTTGGTGTTGCTGTATCTGTCTATGCACACCTTGCTGGACTATTACGCCGAACGTATGTTCTTTATGCATCGAATTCAGCATTTGGTGCTGCATCACTTGGGGCCTTTGGTTTTGATGGCGGCCTATCCAGGTTCAGTCATGCGCGCTGGCCTGCCACTGACTTGGCGATCGGCGCTGCGCCGCTTTAATCTAACACTACCCGGGCGGGCGCTGATTGCTACACTGACCAACCCTATTTTTGTGCCGGCACTGTTTGTGTTTTTGGTCATTATTTGGCTAATCCCTTCCGTTCAGTTTTATTCCATGCTCGATTGGCGCTTGTATCGGGTCATGAATTGGTCGGTCGTCATCAGCGGCTTCATGTATTGGAATTTGATTCTTGATCGTCGCCCATCGCCACCCGCGGCCATGTCGCCGGGTGGCCGAGTGATTTCGCCGATCGTCACCATGGCCCCTCAGATGGTGGCTGGCGCCGTGATTGCCTTCACTGAAAAAGACTTGTATCCCCTGTTTGACTTGTGTGGGCGAGCCATTCCGATGGAGGCGACCACTGATCAAGCCATCGGTGGCCTTACGATGTGGATTCCCGCCGCCATGACTGAGGTTGTGGGCTTGTTGGTGGCGCTTAAAACAGTGATGCGACTATCGGCCAAAGGTCGATGGGGCAACGGTTTGTCGCCGGCCGCGAGCCGAGCGCTTGAGGCGCAAGACATGAAGGATGCGCAGGATGAGCAAGCGGCCAAAGAAGTCTATGACAAGCCAGGTGAGCAGGGTAGCGTGTGTGCAGCACAGTCAACGGCAACAGCTGCACCGCGCGTGACATCGACCCCCTTACAAAGTCCGTAGTTAAGGCCATTGAGTACCGGGCGCTTTGGAATGGGCCCGGCGCTTGGGTCCACGGGTGCGGTCATGGCTTTAGGTTGTGATACTTACGGCCAATGGCCACGGTGGCCGCGAACATCCCAGATTTGCTGCCGCAGTCGTAGCGAATACCGTCGTAGCGGTGAGCAAACACGTTTTTTTCGTTTAAGAGTGAGGCAATGCCGTCGGTGAGCTGGATTTCGCCACCCGAGCCGGCTTGGGTGCGGCGCAAGTGGGCAAAAATTCGTGCATCGAGCACGTAGCGCCCGACCACGGCCAATGTTGACGGTGCGTCTGCGGGGTTGGGTTTTTCAACAATACCGTTTACGCGCTCGGTGAGGTCGTCAATGCGGTCGCTTGAAACTATGCCGTATTTGTTGGTGTCTTGGCGCGGCACGGTTTCTACCCCCAAGATACTGCCCTGATGGGTGAGTGCGGCGTCAATCAACTGGCTCAGCACGGGCTGGTCAGCATCGATCAGGTCATCGGCAAGCAGAACTGCAAACGGTTCATCACCGACAATGGGCGCTGCCGTTAAAACCGCGTGGCCAAGCCCTAGCGGGGCGGATTGGCGGATGTAGATACAATTGACGTGACTGGGTAAAATATCTCTAACAAGGGACAGCAAGGCATGCTTGCCTTTGCGCTCAAGTTCAAGCTCGAGCTCTGGTGCGACATCAAAATGATCCTCAATCGATCGCTTGCTGCGCCCAGTCACAAAGATGAGGTCTGTCACACCGGCTGCCACTGCTTCTTCGACAGCGTATTGGATCAGGGGCTTGTCCACCACGGGTAGCATTTCTTTGGGCATGGCCTTAGTAGCCGGTAAAAACCGAGTGCCCAAACCGGCAACAGGGAAGACCGCTTTTCTGATGGGACGCATAATATTTCCAGGAACTCTGATGAAGAGCTACTATCATAAGCCAATGAGCCTGCAAAACAGTATTCATCGAAACCTTTGTGTCATCACGCTAGTGACAGCAGCACTTGTTTCTTATTTTGTATCACCGGCGCAGGCGCAGCCCGCTGGCTTACCATCGATTGGGGCAGTTTCTTCGTCAGAGTTGTCGCCCGCATGGGAGCAACGCTTAGGTGACTTAATTATTGCGCAAGGCCGTCGCGATCCAATGTTTGTGCATGATGCACAGCTGAATCAATATCTCAATGACATGGGCCATCGCTTGGCACAAAACGTCCAAGGGGGCGCACCGCGTATCGAAGTGTTCGGTGTGCGCGACTCGGCCTTCAACGCCTTTGCCATGCCAGGTGGCTACATTGGCATCAACACGGGCTTGATCGTACAGTCCGATTCAGAGTCAGAACTAGCGGGCGTGATGGCGCATGAAATCGCACACGTCTCGCAGCGCCACATTGCGCGCGGCGTGACACAAAGCCAACAAAGCAACACCCTTGCCATTGCCAGTGTGGCAGCCTCTCTTTTGGCGGCACTTGCGGGTGGCACTGACCTGGCAGCAGGGGTCGCCGCCTTTGGTCAGGCCGCCGCCATTGACCAGCAACTGGGGTTCTCGCGGTCAGCCGAGCGTGAGGCTGACCGAGTGGGGTTCCAAATGCTCAACCAATCCGGGTATGACCCCAGGGGCTTACAAGACATGTTTGGCAAGCTGATGCAGGCCTCGCAGATGAATGTCAGTCGCGCAGGGACCAGTTACCTAAGCACACACCCTTTGAGCATAGACCGCATGACTGACATGCAAAACCGCACGCAGCTCACAACCCGTTCGCGGGTCCCAAACTCAGATGCCTTTTGGTACATACGAGCCAAATCAATGGTTTTACAAGCGACTTCACGTCAAGCACTGACGCGGGTGGTGGACCGCCTGCAAAACGACGGTCAGCAGTTAAAGGGGGCGCCGCGCTCGGCAGCCTGGCTGGCGTTGGCTGAGTTGGCCATGCAAAAGGGGCAGTACGCCGATTCGCAGCGTTTTTTTGGGTATGCCAAGCAAGGTGTGTCGAATAACCCCTACTTCGCACGACTAGGCGGTGCGCTGGCATTGGCGCAAGGCCAATCCAGCCAAGCATTAACGTTGGCTAATCAGGCCTTGTCGCGCTGGCCCAACCAGCGATCGTTGGTAGAGCTAAAAGCCCAAGCACTAGAAAAATTGGGCCGGCATGCGCAAGCCGCCAAGTTCTTGGATCCGTATACCAAAAAGTGGCCGACCGAAGCGCCACGACTTTTTGAGATGATGGCCCAAAACTTGATGGCAGCCAATCAACCGATTGCCGCGCGTGTGGCGATGGCTGATTATTACGTTCTCACGGGTGCTTTCCCTGCGGCCATGGCGCAGCTACAACAAGCCCGATCGCTAAGCGACAGTTTCCATGAGAAATCCAAACTCGATGTCACCATCCGTGCCTTGTCCAAACGCATGGATGATGAGCGTGAAGTGCTTGAACGTTTCAGTGGATAGGCAAAAATAGACCTGCTACTGTCTTTAGCTGCCTATGGATGACTATTGAATAGACTGAAAGAAACGAGCCAATTGGGCGGGTAACCAATTTAAGTGCCCCGGAAATCCGCCGGTTGTAAATCCCACATGTCCGCCTTGAGCCGGCTGGTGCAGCGTGACGCTGGCGCTGGCATCTTGTGTGCCCGGCAAAGAGGGCTCGGGAATAAAAGGGTCGTTGCGTGAATTTATCACTAAGGTTGGTAGCGTGATGTAACGCAGCCAAGGCTTGCTTGATGCTTTTTCCCAATATTCTTGAGCGTCTTTGAATCCATGCATTGGGGCGGTGTATACATCATCAAAATCACGTAGTGTTTTGGCGCGACTCAGGCGGGTGACATCAATGGCGCCAGGAAAGCGAGTGGCTTTTTCCAAAGTTTTGGGGCGCATGGTGCGCAAAAAGTGACGGGTATAAAGCTGACGGCATACCCAGTCTTGGCTCAACTTGTTGCCTGCGGCTACAAGGTCGACGGGCGCAGAGATGCTAACCGCGGCTTGTAGTTTTGGGTTTTGTCCGGGGTGTTGGCCCAAGTACTTCAACAAGGCATTGCCCCCCAGCGAGACGCCCGCGATATGCCACTTGGCAAGCGGTGATCGATCAAGGGTCGCTCTTAGGATAAATCCCACCTCATCGCTATCGCCAGAGTAATAAGCGCGCGCCAGGCGGTTTGGTACGCCCGAGCAACCTCGGAAATGGGCCAAAACCACCAGCCAACCACGAGCACGGAAATACTGCAAGATTGATTGTGCGTAGCGACTGCTGCTACTGCCCTCGAGCCCGTGCAGCAATACCAGGGCAGGGGTGTCACCCATGCCAGCGATGATTTGGCGATCATCTTCATTAATCCAGCGAACCGCAGCCGAGCGTCGCGGTAGCCCCTCAGTTTGAACGGGCCTGTTGTTTGGACTGGTGACAATGCCAGGCGCGCTCCAATCGAAATCCAGAAAATCACCATCGGGTGTATCAATTCGCTCGCGCACAAAACGAACCCGGTTGGTAGGGGCGAATAACGCCCCATAGAGGGTCTGCAAATGGCCGCCTGGTAACCAGTGGGGGCTTGGGCAAGGCGAGGAGTCAATTAAGGCCGTCAATGCGGTGTTCCTGCTCTAGTGAAGGGTGCCGGGAGCGTCATGCAGGTCGATCGCGCTGGCTTGTTGTGGGGCTGCCGAGGCATGGTGAAGAACCATTTTCCAGCCATTGGTACCTTTGTGAAACACATTCGTGGCGTAGCAATAAGCGTACTCATCCCCTTTGGGTCCTTGTGCGCTGATTTGTTCCACAAGCGTGTGCGTTGCACCAACCATGGTTTGAAGTTCGATGCCTTTGAAAATCTGAATATGTAGAGCGCCATGCCTTAGGATTTGTTCCCAAGATTCACGCACTGCCAAATGACCGATGAGGCGCAACCCCCCAGGGTGCACGCAAACAATTTCCTCATCATCGGCCCAGACTTGCATCAGCTGTCCCACATCGCCGCGGGCCAATGCCTCGTAGAAGCCAAACTCAGCTTCTTGAGCGCTAGCAAACATTGGTGCGATTAATGACCATGACCAGGGACGACCGTGCCGGGGGCTAGGGTGTAGACCGTCGAGCAGTATGGACACTTTACCGTTCCGGTCTTTGAGATGTCTAAAAAAGAGCGTGGGTGCATGCTCCATAGCGGCGCTTTGTCTCCTGGGCAATGCAGTGGCAGGTCTTGCGCTGTCACAGTCACTGCTTGTGAGGTCAGGTTAGACCCCTCGGGTGTGGGCGGTGCGTTGTTGCCAGAAACAGACTGATTCATGCCACATATTCCGTATTTAAAAAATGTCTTACCAATTGTACCAAGGGGGACACTACAATCTTATTAAATAATCTTCAGTGCGTGCGATGCGCGACAAAAGTACCCGGGAAGTGCTGTGTCTGATTCACCCAACCTTAGTTTGCAAGCCGAGAGAAGAAAAGCCATACGCGCAGGCCTGATAGCCGTCAGGCCTGCGCTAGTGGCGACTTTCACTTGGGGGTTGGTGACGGGTGTAGCGATGGTGAAGTCTGGTCTCACCGAAAACGCCGCCATCGCCATGACACTTCTGGTGTACGCCGGTTCGGCGCAACTCACATCCTTGCCGCTCATTGCATCAGGCGCACCGCTTTGGCTTATTTTTGCGGCCGGCCTCATTGTTAATCTTCGGTTCTTGATTTTTAGCGCCGCGCTTCAGCCTTACTTCAGAGACTTGCCTTGGTTTAAACGCTTGTCCTATGGTTACTTCACCACCGACATGTCGTTTGTGTTGTTTATGCCGCGTTTTGGTGACGCCACCCCAAAAGGCACGCAGTATCAGCGGTGGTTTTTCTTATCCACCATCGCACCTGGATGGCTCACTTGGCAGAGTTCTTCTTTGCTTGGGATCATGCTTGGCACATTCGTGCCCACATCATGGGCGCTCGATTTTGCGGCCGTTCTGGCTTTGATGGCTATCACCATTCCTTTGGCCAATAGTCGACCGATGTTAGCGGCCATGTTGGCAGCAGGCGTCACCGCTTGGGTGGCGCAGCCCTTGCCTTTGCGTCTTGGGTTATTGGCAGCGGTGGTGGTTGGCATTGTGGCGGGTATTTGGGCTGAAAAATCGTTTAAGAAGGCCAGATCCTGATGCCGACTAATTTGTTGCAACCGGACGAATGGTACATCTTGGGGGCAATTGCTTTGCTGGTGCTTTGTACGCTTATAACGCGTACCACGTACCACCTTTTTGGTCATCGCATCCCCTTGGGTGATGGTGTGCGCCGGGCTCTGCGTTACGCGCCAGCTGCGGCCTTGACGGCCATTATCGTGCCGGCTTTGCTGCCCTGGTCAGCGCAGGGTTTCACAGCAACCATCGATGAAAAAATAATGGCCGCGCTAGCGGCCATTTGGATTTATCAGCGCACGCGTAATAATTTGGCGATGATCGTGGGTGGCATGGTCGTGTTTTGGGTGATGCGGGCCATTTTTGGGTAGTTTGGGCAAAAACACCACTAAAACTGCGGTAAACCGTCAGTCTTCACTGCAGTTGCAGTACAATTTCATCTGATTCTTTAGTCTATATCGATGACACCTACACAAAGCACACCCGAAAACACTGGTGCACCTGACAGTGCAGTCCCAGAAGCCGCCGAAATCCAGGCTCTCCCATCCTTTGAAACACTCGGTTTGCATGAAGCAATCTTAAGAGCGGTCAAAGACACCGGATACACCACTGCCACGCCGATTCAAGCTCAGGCCCTGCCTGTTGCCATGGCGGGTCAGGATGTGATGGGTGCTGCTCAGACAGGAACCGGCAAAACAGCGGCTTTCACGCTGCCAATTCTGCACCGCTTAATGCCTTTTGCCAGTTCCAGCGCCTCGCCTGCACGCCACCCAGTGCGTGCGTTGATACTGACACCCACCCGAGAACTCGCCGACCAGGTCTACGAAAGCGTGGTCCGATACGGCAAGCACACGCCATTGCGTTCGACAGTGGTTTTCGGGGGCGTGGATATTGCCCAACAAAAAGTGTCCTTGCGCAACGGTTGTGAAGTCCTGATTGCAACACCAGGACGCTTGTTAGATCACCTGACACAAAAAACCGTCAATCTGTCGCAGGTTGGGATTTTGGTGCTCGACGAGGCTGATCGCATGCTCGACATGGGATTTTTGCCTGATCTTGATCGCATAATCCGTTCACTGCCTGATGGTAGGCAAACGTTGTTATTTTCGGCCACATTTAGCAACGACATCCGAAAGCTGGCCCGCACCTACATGAAGCAGCCCGTTGAGCTAGAAGTCGCTCAGCGTAACGCCACGGCTGACACAGTTACCCAGATTGCTTATCCCGCCCAAGGTGATGAAAAGCGTGCTGCCGTGGTGCATTTGGTTAAGTCGCGCAAATTAAATCAAGTGATTGTGTTTTCAAACACAAAAATTGGTACGGCAAGGTTGGCGCGTCAACTTGAAAAAGACGGTATACGTGCTGAGTCAATCCATGGTGATAAGACCCAGGCTGAACGCATGAAGGCACTAGAGGCCTTTAAAGCGGGCGAGCTTGAAGTGCTCGTGGCCACCGATGTGGCCGCTCGCGGCCTAGACGTGGCTGGTATTCCCTGCGTCATCAACTACGACTTGCCATATAACGCCGAGGATTACGTTCACCGCATTGGTCGCACCGGCCGCGCGGGTGCCTCGGGCGATGCCATCTCATTGTTTGCGCCAAACGAAGAAAAGTTACTAATCGAAATCGAGAAACTAACGCGCCAAACCATGGAACGCGGCACCCTCGATCTGCCAAAGGCTGAGGGCGCCCGTCGCTCAAGTCAAAGCAGCAGCAACAGTGCATCAGGCTCAAATTTGCGCGGCCCAGCCCGTGTTGCCGACAGTGCCTCGCCTGCTGCCAGTAGCCGCATTGGTAACAGCAGCAGCCGTCGGCCATTACCTAGTCGGCCAAAACCACCCGTTGACGAGTTTTTTCTCAAGCCATACGAGCCATCACCAACGACATCAACAAATCGGGCGCAACCCAGCGGTCCGAACAAAGACAAAAACAAGCCTGCCATTGGTTTGCTACTCGGCGCCCGCAAGCCACCCACCCCAGATAGCAGTCAGTCGTAAAGCTATCTGGCGAGCGACAGCAAGCGCTGTCGAACATCGGGTAACAGGGTGCTGACGGGCATGAGATTTGGCTCCGCGGCCAATGTTTCGAGCAAGCGTTCGAGCTGGTTGATGTACGGCAACATGGTCCCAAAAAACTGCACTTGATCACGGCCTTGGATCAAAATTGTTGGGAAATCTTCCACATCCTCGTCGCCAAGCAGCTCAGGATAGTCTTCGATGTCGGCCCACACAAAGATCGTGTCGTTCAGAGTTTCGGCAAGCGTGGCCAGTTTGGTGCGGTAGATGCCGCAGGTGTCGCACCACGCCGCGCAGAAGCACACTACCAGCGGTTGTTCTGTTAACAGCCGCTGTTTGATTTGATCGCAATCGGGCAAGAAAAGGGTCATGGGTGTTACACAGTTATTAGTTTGTCTATCATAGCGATGTTTACCACTGAAGCGAACATTCTCTGCCCTATGCCCGCCACATCAAATCAGCCATATGCAAAAATTGCCGCTACGCTTAGCCGTGATATTGGGTTAGCTTTTTGGCGGGCGATCAAATCGCAGTGTCATCCTCGGATGATCTTTGCGTTGTTTTTGCCGGTCATGGTCACGATTGTGTTGGGCATTGTGTTGTTGTGGTTTGGTTGGACACCATTGACTGAGTGGTTGTCTTTGCTCCTCTCCGAGTCAGCGGTGCCCGGTGTCATAGAACCCTTAATTAGTACCACCGCTTTTTTGGCGCTTAAAACATGGCTGATTCCGATAGCAGCCTTCATTATTTTGATGCCGATGGTGGGTATTGTGGGATTGGCTGTGGCTGCTATTTGGGTCATGCCCATGGTTTTGACGCACGTCGGACGGCGTGATTATCCCGATGTCACCCCGGAGGGTCGCCATGCCGTGGTGCTTAGTGTTTGGAATGCCATCTGGGTCAGTGTGCTGTTTTTGTGTGGCTGGCTCATTACTTTGCCGTTGTGGTTGATTCCTCCTTTGGGTTTGGTGCTGTCGTTGTTTTGGTGGTCGTTTGCCTTCTCCCGAATGATGCGAGTCGATGCGTTGGTTGACCATGCTAGCCCGTTAGAGCGCAAGGTACTGTGGCGTGACCGTAACAGTGGATTTTGGTTATTGGGGCTGGCTTGTGCTGTGCTGAATTTATTTCCACCGGCGTGGGTGTTTTTGCCCGTCTTTTCTGGTTTGGTTTTTTCTCATTATGGTTTTGAGGCTTTGCGACAGCTTCGGCAAGCGCCCCAACCACCTTTGGACTCGACCATGACGCTCGAGACCATTGCTCACCGTTAAATCGACAAGGTAAAGCATATGTCAGACAAAATATTTGAAGTCGAAATGACGCCTGCGCGGTTTGGCATGATCATCGTTGGCGATGAAATCTTGTCAGGGCGTCGGCAAGACAAGCACTTTCCCCAAATGCTTGAATTGTTGTCAGCGCGCGGGCTTAGCCTGTCGTGGTTGCGCGTGCTGCCTGATGATCGAGCACTCTTGACGCAAGCATTACGTGAATCGTTTGCCAGCCAAGAGATTGTGTTTTGTTGTGGTGGCATTGGTGCCACGCCCGATGACCATACTCGGCAAGCGGCGGCCGCGGCTTTGGATTTGCCGCTTGCGCTTCATCCCGAAGCCGAGCGTGAGATCACGCTGCGTTGTGCCGAGACGGCCGCCACCGGACAAGGCAGCGCTGACATGGCCTTGCCAGAAAACCAGCGCCGTTTGCAGATGGGTACTTTTCCAGTGGGCGCTGAGATCGTACCCAACCCATACAACCGAATCCCAGGGTTTCACATCAACCGACACACCTTCGTGCCAGGTTTTCCTGTTATGGCTTGGCCCATGTTGGCTTGGACGCTAGACAATCGATATGCCGATCTGCACCATCCTGTGCTGCAAGATGAGCAATCGTTTATTGCTTTTGATATCCCCGAGTCGCGCATTACACCAACACTTGAAGAGATCGAGAAGCGCTGGCCCAAGGTCAAGGCCTTTAGTTTGCCCTCAATGGGCGAAGACCGTCGAGCCCGTCACATTGAGCTCGGTGTCAAAGGCCCCAACGAATACCTGCCTGATGCTTTGGCGTTTTTGCGTCAAGAGGCCCAAGCCCTTGGGGCAACACTTGAACCGACCCTTTCGCGTGCAGGCAACCCGGTGGGTTAAAGGACTGGTTTTATTGGGGGGCTTGTTAGGCGGTGTCTCGCCATTGCCCTGCCTTGTTTTCGAGAAAGCCTTGTCTTTTTAGCAGTCATTTCATATGATGATCAGGTTTTGTTGCGGTGCCGCAAATGCCAGCCCTTTGGTTTGCGTCACCAGTCGGGAGCCAAACCATGCCAAGAATAAAATCGCCAACGACACCTGCGCCAGGTTTTGCGGTTGACGCAAGTCCTAAGAGTCACGCCAGCGGCATGGCTATACAGGTTATTGAACGTGCGACGCGTCTTTTAGATGCTTTGGCAAGTGAGTCCGAACCTGTCACGCTTAAGTCTCTGGCACAAACAACCCAATTGCACCCATCAACGGCTCATCGCATTTTGAATGACTTGGTCTTGGCTCGGTACGTTGAGCGCGTGGACAGTGGTCTTTACCAACTTGGTATGCGTTTGCTTGAGCTCGGTTCGCTGGTCAGGGGCCGCTTAAACGTTAGAGAGGCGGCCTTGGAGGCTATGCAATTGTTGCACAGGCTCACAGGGCAGACGGTTAACCTATCGATTCAGCAAGGTGATGAGATTGTTTATGTCGACCGGGCTTGGAGCGAGCGATCGGGCATGCAGGTGGTGCGCGCTATTGGTGGACGCGCACCGCTACACCTCACATCCACAGGTAAGTTATTTTTGGCGGCTGCCGACCCCCGCCATGTTCGCGCCTACGCTACTCGCACGGGTTTGGCTGGTAATACCCGCAACAGCCTGACGACATTCGATGCATTGGAACTTGAATTGGCCTTGATTCGCCGACATGGCTATGCTCGGGACAATGAAGAGCTAGAGCTCGGTGTGCGTTGTATCGCGGCAGGTATTCACGATGACACGGGCCGCTTGGTAGCGGGGCTGTCGATTTCTGCGCCAACCGAACGGCTGCAAGACGGTTGGGTTCAGCGGTTGGTTGAAACAGCCAAAACCATTTCCGAAGCCTTGGGGTTTGATCCGGTTCGGTCGGGGCGTTGACCGCGCACGCTAATGAAATGGGGTATGACATCGAATTTTTGTGCGGCGCACAAATAAAAGTTGACAGGCCAAATATAAAGACTAAAATATAAATTGTGCAGTGCAACATTTTTGCACCAATTGAATATGCAGTTTGACCTCAAAACCGGAGATTACAAATGACCCAACTACCCAAAGAAATGCTCGAATCACAAAAAGCAACCCTCGAAGCCATGATGGCTTTCCAAGGCACCGTTTTTGGTGGTTTTGAAAAGCTTGTTGACTTGAACTTGAAGGTCATGAAAGCCACGATGGACGAAGCCTCACAAAAGACCCAGGAAGCCATGGGCATCAAAGATGCGCAAGACGCCGTGGCCATGACCTCAGGCTTGATCCAACCGTCGGCCGACAAAGCAGCCGCATACAGCAAGCATGTCTATGACATAGTGTCAGGCGTTCAGGCTGACTTGGCTAAATTGGCTGAGGGAAAAGTTGCCGAAGGCCAAAAGCAATTTCACGCTGCTGTTGAGCAGATCTCACGCAATGCGCCGACGGGTTCAGAAGGCACCATTTCGATGATAAAGTCGTCATTGGCCCAGGCAACAGCGGCTTACGACAGCATGAGCAAAGCAGCCAAGCAGGCCGCTGAAGCGGCAGAAAAGAATTTGCATGCTGCCACTAACGCGACATTCAAAGCCGCAACAGATGCCGCTAGCAGCGCCACTAAGACAGCCGCTCGTGCCCGTCGCACAACGACTTAAGTTTGGACAGGGTTCAAATCATGCGCTGGTGATTTTTGCGGTCATGGTTTGAGTTGAGGTTTTAAAGCCCCGTGGATGTTTAACGGGGCTTTTTGTTGTAGTGCGACTGCTAATTAGTTTTGTAGAGCTGCGATGGCTTTCACCGCTTCGGGGATAAGCCCCGGGCCTCGGTATATTAATCCCGTGTAAATTTGAACAGCATTGGCACCGGCCTGCATTTTTTCAGCGGCTTGTTGGCCAGACACAACGCCACCGACCCCGATAATCGGAAATGTTGGCCCCAAAAGTTCACGCATTTGTCGGATCACGAGGAGCGACTTTTCGTGAACGGGTGTGCCTGACAGTCCACCCGCCTCTTGGGCGTGGAGCTGGCCCTCAACGCCTTGTCGAGAGATGGTGGTGTTGGTGGCGATCACACCATCAATGGCGTGCTTGGCGAGTGCTTGGGCAATGGTTTGAAGCTGATCAGAATCCACATCTGGGGCGATTTTGACAGTTAAAGGCACTGCCTTTTTGTGTTGCTCAGCGAGCACTTGGCGACGGGCATTGAGTGCTCCAAGCAAGGCGTCTAAAGCCTCACTGCTTTGCAAGTCACGTAAGTTCTTGGTGTTGGGAGACGAAATATTGATGGTGATGTAATCAGCGTGCGGATAAACCCCGTCTAAGCCGATCAAGTAGTCGTCTGCGGCTTTTTCGATGGGGGTATCGGCGTTCTTGCCAATGTTTAAACCAAGAATGCCGCCATTACGCCGATACTCACTGCGGGCCACATTATGTAGAAACTGAGCTAAGCCATGGTTGTTAAACCCCAACCGGTTTATAAGGGCTTCTGAGGCGGGCAGTCGAAACATGCGAGGCTTGGGGTTGCCGGGCTGCGCCCTCGGTGTGACAGTGCCAACTTCAATGAATCCAAATCCTAAGTTACCGAGCGCATCAATGTGTGCGCCATCTTTGTCTAAGCCCGCGGCTAAGCCAACGGGGTTCTTCAAAGCCAGCCCCATCAAAACGGTCGGTGCTAAGGGCAACTGATGAGACAAAGCGCGTGTGATGCGGCAGTCGTAGGCCTTCTGAAGGGCGCTCATGGTCGCTTCATGAGCAGCTTCAGGGTCCATCGCAAAAAGGGCGCGACGCACTAGAGGGTAGGCGGTAAAAATCGCGCTCATGGTGTCTTTTTAATTGGCAAGGTGATTTTGTGTTTGCGCTTGGAAGTTGGCGAGCGCTGACTCGTCTAGCCATCGACCGTTTAAGCGAAACTCGCTGGGTTTAAACTTGTTTTTATAGGCCATTTTTGGGCTTTCTTTAATCCAGTAACCCAAATAAAGCCAAGCTAGGTTCATGTTTTGGCATTGCTTGATCTGCCAGAGAATGCCGTATGTGCCCAAACTACCACTGATTGAGGGGTCATAAAATGTGTATACCGATGACAGCCCAGTTTCGAGAATATCAACAATGGACACCATTTGTAGTTGTCCATTTTCATCACGAAACTCAACCAAGCGTGAGTCCACTCGACTGGCTAATAAAAACTGGCTGTATTGAGAACGACTGTCCTCATCCATACCACCGCCCAGATGGCGCGACTGTTGGTAGCGGCTATAGAGATCAAAGTGTTCAGCTGACCATGCCAATTCGGTCACGAAGGCACGCAGATGAGCGTGTTTTTTGGCAGCCCGGCATTGGCTTCGGCTCGCCACAAACCGCGAGCAGTCAACGCGAACGGGGACGCAGGCTCGGCAGTGATCGCACTGTGGTCGATAGGTAAAAAGGCCACTGCGTCGAAAGCCCTCTTCAACCAACCCCGAGTAAGCCTCGGCTTGCACCAAATGTCCCGGTGCGGCGACTTGCGAGCGCGCTTGCTGTTGCGGCAAGTAGCTGCAACGGTAAGAGGCGGTGGCGTAGAACTGGATCGCCGAGAAGGGGAGTTCTTGGATTTGGCTCATGAGAATTAATCGTAACCGATCGGTCGGTTATGGTGTGCTTGGTTAATAACAAAGTGATGGTCTGGTTCGATTGTTCCCAAAGGGGTCAAGCGACCGGGCGACCACGGCAAGGCTTGTTCGTTGACCGCTTGCGTGACATGGGTCAAAAATGTTTTTCGCTCGATTTCACGAGCGCCAAGGCGAGCCAAATGATCGGTTTGCATTTGGCAGTCAATGAGGGTCACCCCTTGTGTTTTTAGAAAGCGCACCAAATAAACCATGGCGATTTTTGATGCGTCAGGGCAACGGCTAAACATCGACTCACCAAAAAACATACGCCCTAAGCAAACGCCGTAAAGGCCCCCCACCAACGCTTGGTCAGACCAGACCTCAATGCTGTGTACCGCACCAGTGCTGTGCCAGTGGCGATAGGCTTGATGCATCACATCGGTGATCCATGTGTCTTGTGAGCCATCAGTGCCACGCTGTGCGCAGCCTTTCAGGACAGCATCAAAGACGAGGTCAGTGGTGACGGTGATGCTGGGTTTTGAGGCGGGTATTTGGGTACGCTCGATTTGGCGCAGCCTTTTTTTTAACGAATGCGACAAATGAAGCTCATCGGTATACAGCACCATCCGGGGGTCGGGACTCCACCAAAGAACCGGCTGGCCGTCACTAAACCACGGAAAAATGCCTTTGCGGTAAGCCTCATCGAGACGTTCCGTGCTTAGATCAAGGCCTGCGGCCACTAAACCCGGTGGGTCCGTTCTGGCTGTGAACGCATCCGGTAGTGGTTCGTTAGCTTTGATCCAGCGCAACGGCTTGTTCATGGCGATCGACGACGCCGATTTTTAACGGCTGGGCTCGAGTGAATAATAGCGCGTGTCGAATTGCCCTGTTTTGACATCGTTTAGATAGTGTTTAAGAGTGGAGGCCACCGAGCGAAACGATAGGTTGTCCCAAGGTATTTCATCAAACCCGAAGTATTTCGCCTCAAGGCTCTCGGGCCCGGGGTCAACATCACCGTTGCTGGCGCTAGCCAAGAAGTACACGTGTATCTGATCAACCATTGGAATGTCGATAACGGTGTAGAGCTTGCCCAAGGCGACTGCCACACCGGCCTCTTCGCGTGTTTCACGCAAAGCACCTTCGCTAGTGGTTTCTGCCAGTTCCATAAAGCCCGCAGGCAGTGTCCAGGTGTTGGCGCGAGGTTCTATCGCACGCAAACACAACAGTATTTTGTCTTTCCAGACCGGTAGTGTGCCCACCACTAGACGAGGGTTCTGGTAATTGATAGCCCCGCAGTGTTCGCACAAATCGCGTTCACGGTTGTCACCTGGCGGCACACGACGGGTGATGGGTGTGCCGCATTGGCCGCAGTAGTTGCTTGAGCGTGGGGCGGGGAAATAGAAATCTGGGCTTTTATCCATGGTGCCTTATTCTAGACCAAGGCTGTTGGCGTGTGATCAGATTCCTGGGGCTTGCGGGTTGGCAATGAACCCCAAGCTTGTGGCGGCGACTTGGCCGTCTTTGAGCCGCGCAAGTTTGACCGGCTGGGCACAGGCACCAAAGTGGCCTTTCGGGTCGTGGATGGTCGTCTCGGTTTGGCTTGATTGCGACCACCACTCTAAGAGCGAAGTGCCCTGAGTGGTAAATAATGTGTCGACCAATCGTGCCAAATCTTTGTCCACGATTTGACCGGCACCGGAAGGCGACTGAAAAAACAAATGACCGTCGTCGTCAATTAACCAAAAATCGATTATCTCAATCGGATAGCCATTGTGGCTATTGAATATGCCGCGGGCATCATCAACGGCAATCACCAAGGGTGCGGCGTCAATGCGCACAAACACACGTTGAGGGCCGTTCTGAAAAAACCAGCGACCATCGGTGTCGTGGGAGTAATTGCGGTCAATAAAGCGCAAGATTTGTTTGTTTTCTATGGGCTCGCCCGCACCGCCCAAGATGGCTTTTCCGTCTGGGTGTAGACGCCATTGGCCACGAGCTGAAAGCGACAACCAGCCGTAAACGGCCGGCACATCAGGCCAGCGCGCGAGTGCATCTAAAACAGATTTATCCATGTTGCTTGTTACTCACAGGTGGCAGCGTCTTGTAAAAAAACCACCAAAGACTCGCCAATTGAAACATCAGTAAAACGGCAAACGACAGCCAAAGACCGGTCTCTCTATCTGATCCTAGCCCAATAAAGCCGTCAGCCAATAGTCCAACACCCCATTGCACGGCAAAAGCGCCTGTGAACATCACCAAATTAAAAGTGGTCAGTACGCGCCCGGCAATGGCTTTGGGAAACATCAAAGCCGTTTGGGTTTGCATCAAAATAACAGCCGGTACGCCAGGCGCCAAAATTAACCATGCCAACCAAGCAGACTCGTTGCGCCAAAGCAATACCAATGCCATGCAAGACACAAACCAAACAAGCCCAAATCGTGTTTGCCGTGCGAGGTTGAAACCCATCTTGTCGAGTTTGGGGCTGACAAAGCTCATCAGCAGGTAGGCCACAAGAAGTGCTGCATTGAAGTAAAGCAGGGCTTGGGCTGCTTGGCTGGTGCTCAGGTTGAGCACGTCGGTAAACCAGGGCCCAACCCACAGTGACTGCAACGCCACGAACCCGCCTGAGAAAAAGACCGTCGTGGGGATGATGCGCAACATCGTGGGGTGCTTGAGTAATTCGAGCAAACGCATGGGGGGGGTGTTTGTTGTTGTGTTTGTTGCCGTTGATTTAGAGGCAGCAAGGGCACGGTCGGTGCGGGTTACTTCCAAGTCGGTATCCGGTACAAAACACGAAATCGCGAGGGCACTTAATCCAAAAAGGCCCGCCGATAACCAAAATACCTCGCGCCAACCCATCCATTGCGCGAGCATCAGTGCGGGCTGCGTGGCAGCCAGCGCACCAGCGGTGCCGGCAATCAACATCCACATGGCCAACTGGGCCTGCTTTTCTGGGGCAAAGCAGCGGCGATAGTATGAGTAAGGTGCCATTAAGCAACTGGCCACACCAAAGCCAATTAAAATCCGCCCCAATGAAAGGCCCAATAACGAGTCGCTGGTGGCCACCAGAATGGCGCCGGCCGCTGCGGTGCTGAGCATGATGGATTCGGTGCGCCGGGCACCGTACGTGTCGAGCCAAGTGCCCAAGTACCACTGAACTGAGGCGAAGGATAAAAAGAAAGCCGATGATAGCCAACCCAGCGAGCTTGCCGTGAGTTGCAGGTCATCGGCCAGCAAAGGGGCGATGGTCGCGTTCACGGATCGAAGGGCGTAGGACATGAAGTAGCCTGCCGCAAAACTCAAAAAAACACGGAGTGTGATGTGTTGTGCCGGCAATACCTCGGGTGTCTGAGGAGCAGTGGCGCGAGCGGATGTCATGAGTGATCCACGGGTTAGTCATCTTGTGGAGGCGCAAGCCGGAATCGAACCGACGTACACGGATTTGCAATCCGCTGCATAACCACTCTGCCATTGCGCCATCGCAAACTAAAAGGGGAAGCAGAAGCTTCCCCTGAAATGTGGAGCGGGAGAAGAGTCTCGAACTCTCGACCTCAACCTTGGCAAGGTTGCGCTCTACCAACTGAGCTACTCCCGCGTTTTTTACAAATTCGGCAACTTTTGCTTGACCCCGGTGCCAACAGACATCAAGTACTATGTCGCGAAGACCAAAATATTAGCACACATTTAAACCTTTGATGTCAAACCGCCAAAAGCCGCTATCAAGTTCATCCTTTGAGTCCCAAGTGGTTCGCAACACACTGGCTTTGCCGTGCGTGGCTGAATCGGCTTGGCGCCTAAATGATGAATCAAGTTTGCCTTGGCTGCAAGGCCACTGGCAAGCCAAGCAACCCATAAAAATCGTCGGTGGCGCCAGCAACCTCATCCTGCCCCCGATCCTGGAGGGGCAAACAGTATTGATGGCGCTCAAAGGCATCACGGTCGTTCAAGAGAGCACTCAAGACGTTCTCGTGCGTGTCGCGGCCGGTGAGTCATGGCATGACTGGGTGCAGCAGTCTCTTAATGCGGGTTGGTTCGGCCTAGAAAACCTGGCCTTGATTCCGGGCACCGTGGGGGCCTGTCCCGTACAAAACATTGGCGCCTACGGCGTTGAGGTCGGTCAACTGGTTGAGTGCGTCACCGTTTGGGATTTTTCTTGTGGTCAAGTCAAAATCTTATCGGCCGATGAATGTCAGTTTGCTTATCGCAATAGTCTCTTTAAAAAACCCGAGGGCCAGGCGCTGCTGATTTTGAGTGTCAGTTTTCGGTTGCTCAAGAAAGTCGCCTGGCAACCCACGCTCAACTATCCGGATCTAAAGCCGCTTGAGCAGTCAGCGCTTTTAGATGGTTTGGTGGTGAGCCCGCAGGCGGTGTTTGATCAGGTGGTGGCGGTTCGTCGTTTAAAGCTGCCAGATCCAGCCATCATCCCCAATGCGGGTAGCTTTTTTAAAAACCCGCTGGTGAGCGCCGAGCACTGTGAGCGATTGCGCCAACAATACCCTGGGCTCGTGGCCTACCCCCAAACCGATGGGCATACCAAGCTCGCTGCTGGCTGGATGATTGATCAGTGCGGCTGGAAGGGCCGGCGGGTAGGTGCTGTTGGCGTGCACGAGCGACAAGCACTCGTTTTGGTGAACCTGGGGCAAGCCCAAGTTCAAGAGTTGCTAGCACTCGCCCACGCGATTAGCGCAGACGTACTCGAGAAGTTTGGCGTAGCCCTTGAGATTGAGCCCATGTGTTGGGCCTAGTCTGATGGCCCCATCAGATTGAGCTTAAAGACCAAGCACGTCCTGCATATCAAAGAGTCCACTGGGGTGGTCTTTGAGAAACCGTGAGGCCCTTAGGCCACCTTGGGCGTAAGTCGCGCGCGAACTTGAGCGGTGGGTGATTTCAATGCGCTCACCTGTGCCACAAAAGTAAACCGTGTGGTCGCCCACAATATCGCCGCCACGAACCACAGAAAAACCAATGCGTCCGTCTTCGCGTTCGCCAGTGTGACCGTGGCGAGCCCAGTCGGCAATGTCATCGAGGGGTTTGTGCCATGCTTGGGCGACGACTTCACCCATCTTTAAAGCAGTGCCTGAGGGAGCATCCACTTTATGACGGTGATGCGCCTCGAAAACCTCAACGTCATAGCCCGAATTCAGGATCTTGGCAGCCACTTCGAGTAACTTTAAAGTCGCGTTAACACCCACACTCATATTGGGCGCAAAAACGATGCTGATGGTTTTGGCGGCCTGAGCAATGGCGGCTTTGCCGGCGTCGTTAAAGCCGGTGGTGCCAATGACCATCTTGGTTTGGTGGGTGGCGCAGGCCGCGAGATGCTCGAGTGTGCCTTCGGGGCGGGTAAAGTCAATCAGACAATCGGCATTGGCCAGTTGCGCCAAGTCATGGGTTATTTTGACGCCCGTTTCGATGCCAATGGCCGCGCCAGCATCGTGACCAATCTGTGGGCAAGAAGCTTGATCAAGTGCCACCGTCAACTCGAGATCAGGGGCTTGGTGGATAGACTCAATCAGCATACGCCCCATCTTTCCACTGGCACCGGCAACCGCTATTCTCATGTCAAAATCTCGCAAAATGGGCTATTAATTCATTTCAATGGGTGTCTGATCTGGCACGTCAGGCAACGCACCGGGGTCGGTTAATGGGTCTGTGTCAATAATGGTGGAGAAATTAAGGTTTTCTTCAATCGCCAATACGCCGCCAGGACCGGTCAAGCGTTCTTGTTCTAGCTTGTATTGCTCAGCCTCAGCTTGCGATTTGTCGACTTCCTCTTTGGCTATTTGGAAAGGCTGCTGACCGGGCTGTTCATCGCCAACCCACTTCACCAAAACACCGTCGTTGAAGAAGACGCTCAAGTTGCGTTCCTCAACTTTGCCACTCGGGGCTTTGTAGAAATAGGGGTATTCCCAGCGATTGGCGTGTAAGACGCTTGTTAATGTGGGCGACCCCAAAGCGAACCGCACTTGCTCGGGCGTCATGCCCTCGGCGAGCAGTTCGACCTGCGATTGGGTAACCCAATTGCCTTGTTGGATCCCCACTTTATATGGGAAACCCCAGCGGTCAGAACCGCAACCTGTGGTGAGTGCGGCCACCAGCACAGCGCCAACTAACCACTGCGAGCGACATTTATTGCGAAGTGACAGCACGCTAACCCCTGTATCAATGACGGCCAAAACGCTATCATAGGACAAAGGTCGATTGACCGCACTGAAATGGAATAGGCTGTGGAAACTGAATCGGATCAAAGTGACTTAAAAACGGTTGGCCTTAAGGCAACCTTTCCTCGACTTAAAGTGCTCGATATCTTCAGGCGTGCCGAGCACCGGCACCTGAGCGCCGAAGACGTCTATCGTGCGCTTTTGGTCGAAAATGTCGAGATTGGCCTGGCCACGGTCTACCGTGTGCTCACGCAGTTTGAACAAGCGGGCATCTTGTCGCGCAGCCAGTTTGACGGGGTGAAGGCTATTTTTGAGCTCAACGATGGTGATCACCACGATCACTTGATATGCACCCACTGTGGCAGCGTGGCCGAGTTCTCGGATGATCAAATCGAAGAGCGCCAGCACGATGTCGCCAAAAAGCATGGTTTTACCCTTGAGAGCCATGCCATGGTGCTTTACGGTGTCTGCGGTGTTTGTCAGAAAGCCACCAAAGGCAAGTCTTAAGCGATAGGCGTACGAGCGCCACACAAAAAAACCCTCCAAAAGTGCGGGGCACAGATTTTGGGATTAGTCGCCTTGTTGCTTGAGAAGCTCTTGAGCGTGGTGGCGGGTGGTGTCGGTGATTTTTGCACCACCGAGCAATTCAGCAATGGCTTGTACGCGTGCGGCATCATCTAACGTGCTGATGTTCGAAGTTACGGCGCCCTCTTTGTCGCGGGATTTTGTGACGCGGTGGTGGTGATTGCCGCAGGCAGCGACTTGCGGCAGGTGCGTGACGCACAACACTTGGTGCCGCGCGCCGAGTGAACGCAACAGTTGCCCGACTTTTTCTGCAACAGCGCCACTGACACCGCTGTCAACTTCATCAAATATGAGGGTTGGCACGCGAGTTGTTTCACTGGCAACCACCGAAAGCGCCAGTGCAATGCGAGACAGTTCGCCGCCTGAAGCCACTTTGGTCATGGCCGCCAATGGCGCCCCCTCGTGACCGGCCACCGTAAAAGTTATCTTGTCAGTGCCATTTTGGTTAGGTGTAGCCTGGTCGATGCCAACGTCGAACTGCCCACCAGGCATACCCAGCGTTTGCATGTGTTTGCTGACAGCCCTTGCCAGCTTTTTGGCGCCCTTACGCCGCCCTTGAGACAGATCGTTGGCCACAGCCAAATAGTGATCAGCGGCTGACCTTTCCAGGCGTTTCAAAGCATCGATGTCTTGGGCTTGCGCCAAGGCGGCTAGTTCATCGTGGGTGCGTTGCGCCAGGTCGGGCAGATCGGCTGGCTCGCAGCGATATTTACGAGCCACATCATATAAAGATTTCAATCGTTGCTCGAGTTGATCGAGTCGGCCAGGATCAAGGTCTAGGCCGTCGATGTAGCGGGTGAGGTCCGAGCGCGCTTGAGTGATCGCAATGCTAGCGCTCTCGAGAGATTGCTCGATGTCGCTGAGCTTGGGGTCGTGTTTAAGAACGTGGCGCAATTTCTCTAATGCCGCGTCGACCGTGCGTTGGGTGCCAATATCATCATCATCAATGGTGGTCAGCGCAGCGCTGGCGGCCTCAATCAACGACTGGCCATGCGACAAGCGGCTGTGCTCGTCAGAGATTTTGTCCCACTCGAGTGGTTCTGGTGCTAACTTCTCGAGCTCAAGTGATCGATAAGTGAGCGCTTCTTGACGCTCAGCCAGTTGTTGGGCGCCTTCGAGCGCTTGAGCCAAGTCGTGCTGGGCATGATGCCACTGTTGCCATGCTTTGTTGATGGCCACGCGCAGGGGTGCCACATCGCTTTGCGCATCAAGTAGGTCACGTTGTACGTCAGGGCGCATCAAGCTCTGGTGCATGTGCTGACCATGGATGTCGACCAAGCAGTCGCCTAGCGCCTTGAGTTGGTTCAAAGGCACGATGGTGCCATTGATATAGGCGCGGGTTTTGCCTTGATTGTCGATTAGCCGCCTCAGGATAAGGTCATCATCAAGCGCCAGGTCATGTTCTTTAAGCCACTCAGTGGCTGTTTGATTGGGTTCAAAGACCGCTGTGATTTCCGCGCGGCTGGCCCCGGCTCGAATCACTTCTCCGCTCGCGCGACCACCGAGCACCAAACTTAGGGCATCAATTAAGATGGATTTGCCCGCACCGGTTTCACCCGTCAGCACACTAAAGCCCGACGCGAGTGGCAGCGAAACATCCTTCACGATAACAAAGTCGCGAATCGCCAGTTCCCGCAGCATGGGTTACTCCTCGTTGTGGCCGGTGGCTGGTAGACGGTTCCAGTCAAGTTTTTTGCGTAGCGTCGAAAAGAAACTGTAGCCACTTGGGTGCAAAAACTTGACTGTGTGGGGTGCGCGTCGCACCTGAACTTGGTCGCCCAAGTGAACATCAGACCACGTCTGCATGTCAAAGTGAACGCTACCACCGGCTTCGATTCGACTCATGCCAATAACAGTCAGGCTAAGCGTGCCGGTGTCGGGGATCACAATGGGTCGGTTTGACAGGGTTTGGGGTGCGACGGGCACGAGTAACATGGCATTGATGCCGGGATGCAAAATGGGCCCAGAGGCAGCCAAAGAATAGGCGGTAGAGCCTGTGGGTGTGGCAATAATGAGACCGTCTGCGCGCAGGGTGTACATGTAAACGCCATCGATGTCGATACGTACCTCTAACATGCCGCCACGCCCGGCTCGGCTGATGACCACGTCGTTCAGGGCCGTGGCGCTATAAAGGCAGGCTTGGTCGCGAAGGACCTCGCCGGCTAATAACATGCGCTCTTCAGTCTCAAAACGGCCTTCAAGCAGGTCACCCAACGCGACGTGTGCGTCTTCTAGAGCAATATCGGTGATAAAACCCAGACGGCCGTGGTTGATGCCAGCCACCGGCACGGACCATGGCGCCAGGTGACGGGCTACACCGAGCATGGTGCCATCGCCACCCATCACAATGGCCAAATCCGCTTGTTGCCCGATTTGGTTAAAGTCAGCGACGCTAAATTCCGTTAAGCCCGTGTGTTGTGCGGTTTGCGCTTCAATCACGACATGTCGACCTGCTGCCTGCAGCAATTGTGCCAAAGCACGCAAATGACCCGCCAATTTGGCGTCTTGGTAGCGTCCTATCAGCGCAATGGTGGCAAAGTGCATAGAATGACCGAGTAGATTAGTGAACAAGTTCAACGGATAATGCGTTGATTATAGGGTGCCGCTTGAGGATTCAAAGCAAATATGGATGATCGTGCCCACTCGCTTTTAAAGGCGTTGATTGAAAAGTACATTGCTGATGGCCAGCCGGTGGGTTCGCGCACGTTGTCAAAAGTGTTCGACTTATCACCGGCAACCATCCGTAACGTGATGGCCGACCTGGAAGAGGCCGGGCTTATTCATAGCCCTCATACTTCGGCCGGGCGCATTCCCACGCCCAAAGGCTACCGTTTGTTTGTTGATAGCATGCTAGCGTCGCGTCCTTTTGAGTTGTTGCCCGCCGATGCCATTAGTAACATGCTGCCCGCCACAGACCCCACACGGGCTATTTCTGCCGCGGCGTCGCTGTTATCGAACCTGACGCAATTTGCGGGTGTGGTGCTCGCGCCGCGTCGCAGCCAAGTGTTTCAACAGGTCGAATTCATTCGCTTGTCTGAAAAGCGTATCTTGCTGATCATTGTGACCCCCGACGGTGACGTACAAAACCGTATTTTGTCGATCCCCCGCGATTACACATCGATCGAGCTGATCGAAGCCGGTAACTTTTTTAACAAGCACTTTTCGGGCAAACCCTTTGGTGATGTACGCCGCGCTTTGGCAGGCGAGCTCGAGAGCTTGCGTGTCGATATGTCGCGCTTGATGCAGGCAGCCGTTGAAGCGGGATCCGACCAGCCTGACGAGCTCGACTCGGTTGTGATCTCAGGCGAGCGGCGGCTTTTGGATATAAATGACTTGGCTTCGGACATGGCACGCTTGCGCCGCACGTTTTCTTTGTTTGAAAAAAAGACCGACTTGTTACAACTTTTAGATGCCAGCAGTCGTGCCCAAGGTGTGAAGATCTATATCGGTGGTGACTCATCACTGATGCCGATGGAAGATCTGACCATTGTGACCGCCCCTTATGGGGTAGATGGCCGGGTTGTCGGTACATTGGGTGTCATTGGTCCCACTCGCATGGCCTATGAGCGAGTCATACCCATTGTCGACATTACGTCTAGACTGTTGTCCAATGCATTGAGTCATTCAGGCCACGACCGATAACGAGGTCATACGGCCTTCGGTTTTTTATTATTAAAAATCTTATTCACTTGAGGTGACACGTTGTCCGGTACTACTGAACCCCGCAAGCGTTATTGGCCCGAGCCGAAACCATCCCGCATGAAAGTCTGGCCTGCCCCTTTTAAGGTGGGTTCGGTGGGTGTATTGCTCGTTAATTTGGGTACGCCTGACGCACCCACGGCGAGCGCCATACGGCGTTATCTGCGAGAGTTTTTGTCTGACCCGCGCGTCATTGAAATTCCCAAGTTGCTGTGGTGGCCCATCCTTAACGGCCCGATTCTTTTGGCGCGCCCCAGAAAGCTCGTGCATCGCTATGCCAGCATCTGGATGGATGGCGGCTCGCCCTTGTTGGTCTATACCAAACGCCAAGCCGAGGGCGTAAGCAAGCTTTTGGCGGAGCACGGGCATTGCGTCGAGGTTGCCGCTGCCATGCGCTATGGCAAACCCAGCATCCGTGAGGCCATCAATCAATTACACGAAAAAGGTTGTGAACACATATTGACGGTGCCGCTATATCCCCAGTACGCATCAGGGACGACAGCGACCGTGGTCGACGAGGTAACACGCGTGGCCTCGCACCTGCGCAACCAGCCTGCGATGCGGTTCATCAAGCGTTTTCACATCGATCCCGCCTATATCTACCCGCTGGCTGACCAAATTCAGCGTTTCTGGGCCAATAACGGCCGACCACAAAAGCTGGTCATGAGTTTTCATGGGTTGCCTGTGCGATGCACCGATCTCGGTGACCCGTATTGCCGAGATAGCTATGAGACAGCGCGCGCCTTGGCCGATCGCTTGGGGCTAACCGATGACGAATTTTTAGTCACCTTCCAAAGTCGTTTTGGTCCTGCCGCTTGGTTGCAGCCCTACACTGAGCCCACGATCGAAGAGCTTGCCAAGTCTGGCATCACCAAAATTGACGTGATTTGCCCAGGGTTTGTGGCTGATTGTTTAGAAACATTGGAAGAAATCACCATCGAAGTAAAGGATGCCTTTATGGCTGCCGGTGGTGAGCAGTTTCGCTACATCCCCTGTCTGAACGACGATCCCGCTTGGATTGATGCCCTGACCGGTATGGTCGAGCAACACTTACAGGGCTGGCCCACGCAATAGGGTCACAACATGGGGCAATGAGCAAATAGCGGGCTCATCCCTTGAAAACTTGTTATTTGTCCCCATTTCCATAATGTACACACCTAATATTGTGGAGATAGATTAATGACTGAAACCCCTCACGACGTAAACGCCGATGAGCCCAACCCAGTAGCGGCCGAGTCACCGACGCAAGCGCAAGCGCAAGCAACTGACGCACCGGTCGACTTTCATCTTGAGCTTGAAAAAGCCCAAGAAAAGATGGCCGAACTGCATGATCAGGCGCTCAGGGCAACGGCTGAGATGGAAAACGTGCGTCGCCGCTCGGCCGAAGAAGTGACCAAGGCCCGCAAATTCGCGATCGAGTCGTTTGCTGAGAGCCTGGTGCCCGTGAGAGACAGCCTTGAGGCAGCACTTGCGCAAACCGAGCAAAGTAACGAGGACTTTCGCACAGGCATTGATGCCACGCTCAAGCAGTTGAACGGGGCATTTGAACGTAATCACCTAAAAGAAATTGCACCAGCCGCCGGTGAAAAGTTTGACCCGCACCATCACCAAGCGATCGCGACCGTCCCCTCAGAGCAAGAGGCCAACACAGTTGTGGCCGTCCTGCAAAAGGGTTACTTGATTGCCGATCGCGTGCTACGCCCGGCCTTGGTGACAGTCTCGGGGTAAATGCCGGTGGTTGAGGGTGCTTGAAATTCTAGGGATGATCCCCACTATCTATATATCCACATTTACTGTTTGAGCCTCACTTAAAGGTACAAAAATCATGAGCACAATCATTGGCATTGACTTAGGCACCACTAACAGCTGCGTCGCCCTGATGGATGGCGGCAAAGTCAAAATTATCGAAAATGCAGAAGGCACGCGTACCACGCCCTCGATCGTCGCCTATATGGAAGATGGTGAAGCATTGGTTGGCGCGCCCGCAAAGCGCCAAGCTGTGACTAACCCAACCAATACACTTTACGCGGTGAAGCGCCTCATTGGTCGCAAGTTCAACGAAGATGCTGTTAAGAAAGACATTGACCTGATGCCCTACAAAATTGTTCAGGCCGAAAATGGTGATGCTTGGGTTGAAGCCCAAGGCAAGGCCATGGCACCGGCTCAGGTATCAGCCGATGTGCTGCGTAAGATGAAGAAAACAGCCGAAGACTATCTGGGTTATCCAGTGACTGAGGCCGTCATTACTGTTCCAGCTTATTTTAACGACAGCCAGCGTCAAGCTACCAAGGACGCCGGTCGCATCGCTGGTTTGGACGTCAAACGCATCATCAATGAGCCCACAGCGGCGGCATTGGCGTTTGGTATGGACAAAACCGAGAAAGGCGATCGCAAGATTGCGGTATACGACTTGGGTGGTGGAACGTTTGACGTGTCAATCATCGAAATCGCAGACGTTGACGGTGAAAAGCAATTCGAAGTGCTCTCAACGAACGGCGACACTTTTTTGGGAGGCGAAGACTTTGATCAGCGCATCATCGATTACGTCATTACTGAGTTCAAAAAAGAGCAAGGTGTTGACCTTTCGAAAGACGTGTTGGCCATTCAGCGCCTGAAAGAGGCCGCTGAGAAAGCCAAGATTGAGTTGTCATCGAGCCAGCAAACCGAATTGAATTTGCCATATATCACCGCTGATGCGTCCGGTCCTAAGCACTTGAGTCTGAAAATCACGCGCGCCAAACTTGAGTCGCTGGTCGAAGATTTGATTGAACGCACCATGGCACCTTGCCGATTGGCCATCAAAGACGCTGGCATCAAAGTCAGCGAAATTGATGACGTGATTCTGGTCGGTGGCATGAGTCGCATGCCCAAGGTGCAAGAGAAAGTCAAAGAGTTCTTTGGTCGTGAGCCACGCAAAGACGTCAACCCAGATGAGGCTGTGGCCGCAGGTGCTGCGATTCAAGGTTCGGTGTTGTCAGGGGACCGCAAAGACGTGTTGTTACTTGACGTGACACCGCTGTCGCTTGGTATCGAGACCTTGGGTGGGGTGATGACCAAGATGATCACCAAGAACACCACGATTCCAACCCGGTTCTCGCAGGTCTTTTCAACGGCAGACGACAACCAACCGGCTGTGACGATCAAGGTATTCCAAGGTGAGCGCGAGATTGCTGCCGGCAACAAGATGCTCGGAGAATTCAATCTCGAAGGTATTCCGCCAGCCGCTCGGGGTTTGCCCCAGATTGAAGTGACTTTTGACATTGATGCCAATGGTATCGTCCATGTCTCAGCCAAAGACAAGGGCACCGGCAAAGAAAACAAGATCACGATTAAGGCCAACTCTGGACTGACCGAAGAAGAAATTCAACGCATGGTCAAGGATGCTGAAGCCAATGCGGCTGAAGATCACCGCATGGCGGAATTGGCGCTGGCTCGTAACATGGCCGATTCGGTGGTGCATTCGACTCGTAAGTCTCTGACTGAGCATGCCGATAAGCTCGAAGTCAGTGAGAAAGAGGCCATCGAAAGTGCGCTAACTGAGGTCGAAGAGGCGTTAAAGAACAACGCCGACAAGCCTGAGTTAGACACCAAAGTTGAAGCGCTCTCGACGGCTGCGCAAAAGCTTGGTGAAAAGATGTATGCCGACATGCAGGCCCAAGCGCAAGCGGCGGGCCAAGAGGGAAGCGCCAACGAAAATCAGTCTTCGGACGACGTTGTGGATGCCGACTTCAAAGAAGTCAAACGCGACGGTTCGTAAAGTATTGCGGTCCCGACTGGGGCGCCCGGATACCCGCCCAGGGTCTCCGGGCGTTGTTGTTAACGAAAACTAAAGCGTAAAGATGGCCAAACGTGACTTTTATGAAACCCTTGGGGTTGCTAAGAACGCCTCTGATGATGAGCTGAAAAAAGCCTATCGCAAGCTAGCTATGAAGTGGCACCCAGACCGTAACCCCGACAACAAAGAAGCTGAGGAGAAATTTAAAGCGGTCAAAGAGGCCTACGAGGTCTTAACGGACCCACAAAAGCGGGGTGCCTACGATCGCTACGGGCACGCTGGCGTTGATCCCAATGCCGCAGGCATGGGTGGCGGTGCGGGTGGCGCGGCTTTTTCTGATGCGTTTGGCGATATTTTTGGTGAGATCTTTGGTGGTGCGCGTCGAGGCGGGGGTGGCGGCGGTGCACAGGTCTATCGCGGCGCTGACTTGAAGTACGCCATGGAAGTCACCTTGGAGCAGGCGGCCAATGGGTTGGAAACGGAAATCCGTGTGCCGAGCTGGGAGTCTTGTGAAGTTTGCGCTGGTAGCGGTGCCAAACCGGGTTCGTCACCCACGAGCTGCCGCACCTGCGGTGGTGCCGGTGCGGTTCGCATGCAGCAGGGGTTTTTTAGTGTTCAGCAAACCTGCCCCACTTGCCATGGATCAGGCCAAGAAATTAAGGATCCTTGCACGCCCTGCCGTGGTGAGGGTCGCGTGCGAAAAAACAAAACCTTGCAAGTCAAAATCCCTGCCGGTATTGACGATGGCATGCGGATTCGTTCAAGCGGCAATGGAGAACCTGGTGTCAATGGCGGCCCATCGGGTGATTTGTTTGTTGAGATTCACATCAAGGCGCATAATATTTTCCAACGCGAAAGCGATGACTTGCATTGCGAATTGACGATCCCGTTCACCAAAGCAGCCTTGGGTGGTGATATTCAGGTTCCTACACTGAGCGGAAAAGCCGAAATCACGATTCCCGACGGCACCCAGTCAGGTAAAACCTTCCGCTTACGCGGCAAAGGTATCAAGGGTGTACGGGCAGGATACCCAGGCGATCTGTATTGCCACGTGGTGGTCGAAACACCGGTTCGATTGACTGAGCCACAAAAAGTCATTTTGCGTCAATTTGAACAGTCTCTTGACGAGGGCGGTGAACGCCACTCGCCGCAGAGTAAATCTTGGACCGATCGCGTTAAAGCGTTTTTTTCCTGATCTCTAAAAGTCACCTGCCAACGCTCGCACCAACCCTTTAGGGTCCAGGTGCTTGCGCATGGCGGCATTGATTGTTGTCGCATCCAACGCTTTGAGCTTTTCATCGAAGGCCGCTGACCATGCAAATGTACGGTCCTGGTTTAAGTAGTCAAGCCAACCCGATACAAGGGCATTGTCTTGGGCACGAAACAGTTGCCGAAGATTTAATAAAGACTCAGTGGCTTGTGCCAACTCTTCGTCTGAAAAGCCTTCGGTCAATGCCCGATGCAACTCTTCATTGAGCGCTGTCTCAAACTTCACCCAGCTTTCGGGCGCAAAAATGCCCGAGATAGACCATTGTCCAGAAGGCTCAAAAGCCGATGCTGAGAGTCTGCTGCGTACATCGTAAGACAATCCGTCTTGCTCGCGAATACGCATCCAAAGCCTTGAGTTGGCGGAACTACCCAGCATGTAGTTTCCAATCACCAGTGCCGGATAGTCCGGGTCAGTGTCTTGTAGCGGCAAGGGCAGTGTGGCTGAAAAAACCGCATTTGCCTTATCTGGCGTATCTATCCGAATCAGTGTTGGCACTACCGCACGGTAAGGGTCGCTCACGCGCTTGAAGGTAGGCGCTTGGCGCCAATTCTTAAGAGAGTCTGACACCGTTGAGACGACTTGTTCGGGATCAAAGGAACCGACCACTGCCAGGGAGATGTTGCCGCCACCGTAGAATGTCTCATGGAATTTAACCAACGCGCCATGGGTCACCGACTCGTAGCGGGTAATGGACTCCTCGAACGTAGGGGCATAGCGGATATCGTCGGCTGGCCACGGGTTTTCGTAACGGGCCAGCGCGTTGGAGGCCAATGCACCAGGTTCACTCATGGCGCCTCGAATACCTGTCACTACCTGCGAGATATATTCCTTGCGTTGATCTTCAGGGAAATTAGCGTCTTTAATCAAATGCAAGGCCAGGTCTATCACGGCAGGTAAATTTTTGCCGGTGGTGGCAATGCCAACAGTGACGTTTGTGCCACCGCCGCTGATGGAAAGATCAGCTTGGAGTTCATCAAGGCGATCGTTGATTTGTTGGCGAGTCATGTCGCGGGTGCCATAGGCCAACATGTCAGCGACCACGCTTGAAACGGTGGCTTGGCCTTTTAACTGCTCAGCGTCGGCGAAGCGGATGGCCATTCGGGCAGTGACGCGATCCCCACGTGTTTCTTTGGGTAGCAAAGCCAGCTTGACCAAGCCACTGGGCAAGTTAAGCACTTTTATTTGGGTCAGTTTGTCGATGTTCGCTGGGCTTGGATCAAACCCACTGGCTGCGGCCACTGTCTCACGACCGACATAGCCTTGGAGCATTGCCGTCAAGTCACCACGCTCAGTGGCTGGGGCCCGCACGGGGCCGTCGGTTGGAATATAAATGCCTTCGGTTCGATTGGCGCGGGTTAGAAATGCCGTTGCCACACGTTGAACATGCTCAAGGCTAACGGCTTCAATGCGGTCGCGTTGCTTAAAAAACAAGCGCCAGTCGCCTAAAGAGATGGGTTCGGACAGCGCCGTGCCCAACCGCTGAACGTCGCTATAGACCTGTTCCCAGCTGTTAAGCCATTGGCTGCGTGCTCGTTCAAGGTCCTCAGCAGTCATGGGGTTCTGTGCCACGGTCTCCAATGTTTCAGTCAACACTCCGAGGGCTTTGTCGGTGCTCATGCCGGGGTCAAGTTGCGCGCCAAACATCACGGTGCCTGGTGAGTACATGTCGCGGCTAAAGCCAAAGACGCTGCTGGCTAAGCCGTCAGGCACCAAGGCTTTGTAGAGACGTCCTGATGGGGCATCACTTAGCATCAAAGTGGCCAGTTCAATTGCGGGGTAGTCCTCATGGATGGCCGGTGGAATGTGATAGACGGCAGCCACCAGCGGCGTGCCACCATTACGTCGCAAAGTCACGAGCCGCTCACCATCTTGAACGGGTTCGATGGTGTATTGCCGTGGTAATTGGCGGGTGGCTTTGGGGATCACACCGAAGGCATCGGCAATGACGGCAAGTGTTGACGTCGGGTCAAACTGTCCAGCAACCACCAAGACTGCATTGTCGGGTTGGTAGTAGATGCGGTAGAAGGCTTGCAGTTGCTCAATATCCACACCCTCAACATCAGAGCGTGCGCCAATAACGCTTTTGCCGTAGTTATGCCATTGAAAGGCGGCGCTGTGGGTCTTTTGAAAGAGCATGCGAAAAGGGCTGTTCTCACCGCGTTCCATTTCATTTCGAACAACGGTCATTTCGGTATCAAGGTCTTCGCGCGCGATCAATGAGTTGACCATGGCGTCGGCTTGCCAACGGATGAACCAATCAAGCGTTTCCGGATTGGCAGCAAAGGTGGCGAAGTAGTTAGTACGGTCCTCTGAAGTCGTACCATTGGCGCGCAATCCGCGCTTAGAAAACTCAGCGAGGGCGTTACGGATACTTGGCGTGCCTTTGAAGATCATGTGTTCGAGTAGGTGCGCCATGCCGGTCTGACCATGGTTTTCATGGCGTGCACCGACCAAGTAGGTCATGTTGACCGTGACTGAGGGTTTAGAAGGGTCAGGTGCTAGCAATACCCGCAGCCCATTGGACTGGAGTAAGTATTCGGTTACGCCCTCCACCGAGGTGACTTCCTTGACGCCAGCCGGTAGAGTCACGGGTGGGGTTACGGCTGAGGCAGGCAAGGCAAGTGCTGCTGCAAAAACCGCAGTGGACAGAGTTGAAACCACAGGGGTGGCAAGGCCAAGGGCACGGATTCTTAAAAAACGAAGCATGAGGTATTCCATAAACAAGTCGCCAGCAATGACCGGTTGGATAACCCAAGCAGGCATTGGTTCAATTCAATGGTTCATCATAACGCTGCGTTGGCTGCTTGTGCCTTGATCCGTACTGGTACTGAAATTATCGATTGATTGCATTCAATGATTGTGAAAGGAGTGGTCGTGATTAAACCCTGGCAGGGCATCAAAATACTGGATATCAGTCAAGGCATCGCGGGGCCATCTTGCGCCCAAATGTTTGCAGTGCAAGGTGCTGATGTGGTTAAGGTCGAGCCACCGAACGGTGACTGGGGGCGTTTTGTTGGGGTTGTTGACGGAGAACAAAGCGCCTTGTCAATGCAGTATAACCAAGCCAAAAGGGGTTTGGCAGTTGATGCCCGAACGTCCGAAGGTCGTGCCCTTTTGATTGAAATGGCACCACAATTTGATATGGTGATCCACAATTTTAGACCGGGTGTGATGGCACGTTTGGGTCTTGATTACGAGTCCTTGGTTAAACAAGTGCCTGATTTGGTTTACTTGTCGATCAGTGGCTACGGCCCCGATGGTCCCTATGCTGCGCTACCGGCAACAGACTCGGTGATGCAGGCCGATAGTGGACTCATGTACATGAATCGCACCCCTGATGATCAAGCCCGACGGGTTGGCATGTTGATGGCAGACGTGGTGACCGGGCTTTACGCGGCCCAAGCACTTTCGGCGGCGCTGTATCGACGCCAAAGCACGGGTGAGGGCTTACACATCCAGACCAGTTTGTTTGAATCTTGCTTGGCGTTCCAAGCCATGGGCTTATTAGAGCACTCGATGGTGGGTGTCAAGCCCGTTGGAGCGGTCAGTGCACCCAACGGTGTGTTCGACACGGCCGATGGGAAAATCTCTGTGGTGGTGTTAAACGACGAGCAGTTCGCGAGGTTTTGCCGTGCCATTGATCGTGTGACTTGGTTAGAGGACCCATCGTTGACCACCAACGCCTTACGCATGCAGGCGTGCGCGCGATTGCATGCCGATGTTCAAGCGGTGTTGAGACAAGTCAGTTCAGATGATTGGGTCAAGATTTTTAGCACCCATGACATCTTGCATGCCAGGGTTCGCGATTACGACAGTCTCAAAGCGCACCCACAAGCCGCGCACCTTGGGTTATTGCAGCCGGTCGTGCAGCCATCGGTGGGTGAACTCTTACGGGTTGCTTCGCCTATTGAAGCCTTCAGGCATGAGGGCCAGGCCGCGCCTCTGATCGGAGAGCATTCGGTGGCTGTGCTGCGCTCGCTGGGGTTTGAGCAAGCGCGCATCGATCAGTGGCTCGCTGATGGTGTGGTGAAGCAAGCGCAGTAAAAAATAAAATCCAAATCAGAACTCAACGCCAAAGGATATCCATGAAGGCCATCGTTTGTGAAGCATTTGGGGCGCCCAGCGATGTCGCCCGTGTGACTGAAGTGGCGTTGCCGCCTGAGCCCGGTTTGGGTGAGGTCACCATCGCGGTCAGCCATGCAACGGTAAGCCATGCCACTGATTTGTTAATCCGCGGGCGTTACCAGTCGCAGCCACCACTGCCGTTTACGCCGGGTACCGAATTGGTTGGTCGGGTGCAGGCGTTGGGCCCTGGCGTGAGTGGTTTGGCACTTGGGGATCGCGTTTTGGGGTTGTCGCGCTGGGGCTGCTATGCCGAGTATGTCAATATTGCCGCGCAAACGGTCTACCCGATTGAGTCTGGCTTGACCATGCTCGATGCATTGCCCTTGCCATTGTCTTACGGCACGGCTTACACGGCATTGGTGTGGAAGGCGGGTTTGCAGCCCTCAGACACGGTTTTGATTTTGGGGGCGGGCTCTGGTGTGGGTTTGGCGGCTGTCGATTTGGCTAGCGCCATGGGTGCGCGGGTAATTGCTTGTGCGAGTTCAGAAGAAAAGCGCTCGCGGGCGCGAGCGCATGGTGCCGATCTGGCGCTCGCCCCCGATGAGTCCTTGGTAGAGCAGATCAAAGCAGCCAGTCCCCAAGGCGTGAGCATCATCTTTGATCCGGTTGGTGGGGACCTGATGGAAATGGCGTTCAAGGCCGCCGCTCAGGGCGCGCAGATCATCAGTATCGGGTTTGCCGCCGGTCGTGTGCCTCAGTTGCCGTTAAACATCATGCTTGTTAAGAACCTGTCACTACATGGCTTTTTCTTTGGCAAATACTTGGGCTGGACACCTGTTGATGAGCGAGCTCGTTTTGAGGCCGATATGCGCGCCATGATGCGAGCACTGATGCAGTTAACGCGCCAAGGCCGTATCCAGCCGCAAATCACGGCTACGTACCACACGGATCAACTCTGCCAAGCGATCGATGATCTGCACCAACGGCTCGTCCAGGGCAAAATCGCCTTGGTGATCGCTGCGCAGTCGATGGACTGAGCAGTGGGTCATTTAGAGAGCAGTCGCATGGCCTGTTCAATCCCGGAGACAGTGACCGGATACATGCGGTCTTGAACAATGTTTTTGATCAGTGCGATCGATTGCCGATACTGCCATGAAGCCTGTGGTTCGGGATTTAGCCAAACCGACTTGGTCCAGTTTTGCACCATCCGTTGAAGCCACTGAGCACCGGACTCTTTGTTGTAGTGCTCGACTGAGCCGCCGGGTTGCATGATTTCGTAGGGGCTCATTGAAGCGTCACCGACAAAGATCAAGCGCCAGTCGGCGTTGAACTTGCGAAGAATGTCCCAAGTCTCAAAGCGCTCCATCTGGCGGCGCCGGTTGGATTGCCACAGGTGCTCATAGGGGCAGTTGTGAAAGTAATACACCTCAAGGTTTCTAAATTCGCTACGAGCTGCAGAAAACAACTCCTCGACCCGGCCGATGTGGTCGTCCATGCTGCCACCGACATCCAAAAGCATCAGTACTTTGGCCTTGTTGCGGCGCTCGGGCACCATGCGAAGATCCAAGTAGCCAGCGTTGCGCGCGGTGCTGCGAATGGTGTCGTTAAGGTCAAGTTCAAGATCAGCGCCTTCACGGGCAAAGCGTCGCAGGCGTCTCAACGCGACTTTGAAGTTTCGCGTGCCCAGTTCAAGCTGATCGTCATAGTCACGAAATTGGCGTTCGTCCCAGACCTTTACCGCTGAACGGCTGCCCGAGGACTGGCCACCCACGCGAATGCCTTCGGGGTTGGTGCCACCATTGCCAAATGGCGAGGTGCCGCCAGTGCCGATCCACTTGCTGCCGCCAGCGTGCCGTTCTTTTTGTTCATTGAGTCGATCTTCAAAAAGTGACATGAGCCGATCCCAACCCAAGCGCTCGATCTCAGCTTTTTGCTCAGGCGAGAGGTGCTTTTCAAATTCTTTGACCAGCCAGTCGAGAGGAATTTTTTTACCGGGCACCTTGCTCTCGAGCTTGCGAAAGTAGCTGCCAAAGGCGCGGTCGAACTTATCAAACAGTGATTCGTCTTTCACCAGCGTGATGCGGGCCAAATAATAAAACGCTTCAAGCGAAGGGCTCATCAATGGTTTGCTCAAAGCCTCTAGCAGCGTCAGGTATTCCTTGACGCTCACGGGCAGTTGCTCGGCACGCAGATGATAGAAAAATTCAGCGAGCATGGCGTTCCTGAAGATGCAGCAGGTGGGCTTTGATTTCTGGCCATTCGCCAGCACTTACGCTATACATAACGGTGTCGCGAATCGTGCCATCGCGCCGTGAGGCGTGGCCACGAAGTACCCCATCACGCTTGGCACCCAAGCGTTCGATGGCGCGTTGCGAGGCGATGTTGAAGTTGTCGGTGCGCCAAGCTACCACGCCGACGTTGAGTGTTTCAAAGGCGTGCGTCAGCAGTAAAAACTTACAAATCGTGTTAACCGAGCTGCGCTGAAACGACTTGGCGTACCAGGTGTAACCAATTTCAAGACGGCCAACCGCCGCGATGATGTCGTGATAGCGGGTACACCCAATGATTTGACTGGTACCAAGGTGACGCACAGCAAAAGGCAGCATGTGACCTTCGGCATGCCCTTTTAGCGCGGCGTCAATATAAGCCTCGGTTTGTTCGGGCTCGGGCACCGAGGTCACCCTGAGGGTCCAAAGGTTGCCGTCAGCCGCAGCCGCTCGCAGCCCATCGGCATGCTCAAGCGTTAAGGGCTCGAGTCTGACGTCATCACGACTGAGCACCGTGGTGGTCAAAGGCGTGTTGAGAAGGCTCATGAGGGTCGTCTGGTGGTTTGTCGAGTCACGGCCGCCAAACGCTCAAGCAGTTGCACGTCTTGCTCGTTTTTTAGCAGGGCACCAGCCAAAATTGGCACTGAGGTCGCGTTATGGGCTTCGATTTCTGCGACATCAATATCTTCTGCAATCAAGAGTCTTAGCCAGTCGAGAAACTCTGAAGTTGACGGTTTTTTCTTCAGGCCTGGTGCTTCACGCAAACCAAAAAAGGCATCTAGGGCAGCGCGCAAAACATCTGCGTGTAAGGTTGGAAAGTGTACCGAGACAATTGACTTGAGCGTGTCGCGGTCTGGAAAGCGGATGTAATGAAAGAAGCATCGGCGCAAAAATGCGTCTGGCAAGTCCTTTTCATTGTTGGAGGTGATGATGACCAACGGTCGGTGTTTGGCGGTGATGGTTTCATGCGTCTCGTAGACGTGGAAAGCCATTTGATCGAGTTCGCGCAACAAGTCATTGGGAAACTCAATGTCGGCTTTGTCGATTTCATCGATCAGAAGAACCGTCGGTTCATCAGCGGTGAATGCCTGCCACAACACGCCTTTGATGATGTAGTTACGGATATCTTTGACTTTTTCATCGCCGAGTTGGGAGTCGCGTAGGCGTGATACCGCGTCGTATTCGTAGAGACCTTGATGGGCTTTGGTGGTCGATTTGATGTGCCACTGCAACAACGGACGCCCGAGTGCGGCTGCCACTTCCTCGGCCAGCATGGTTTTTCCGGTACCTGGTTCGCCTTTAATCAGCAGTGGGCGCTCGAGTGTTAGGGAGGCATTGACGGCCAGTTTTAGATCGTCAGTGGCAACGTAGCGCTCGGTTCCATCAAAACGGTTGCTGTTTAATGAAGGGTCGACATCCGTAGTCATAAGGGTTTGTCCTAAATCAATAGAGTTAAGCTTGCTTGCACATCATTCAATTATCGTACAATGCAAACAGATTTAAGGCTGCAATGTCAACGGAACCGCCTTAAACCGATTGTTAACGGAAGAGCCAAAACATGACGTCTTTTTTACACGATATACCCTGTCTAGTGCGCCGAGTCGCTCGATTAATTATGCTACCGCTAGGCATGGTTTTTGCAAGTGCAGCCGTTGCCAGCGGTCCTGTGGTCGGTGATCTCGCTGCTGGTCAAAATAAAAACTCGATGTGCATCGGTTGCCACGGTATCCCTGGCTACAAAGCCAGTTTTCCTGAGGTATATGCTGTTCCCATGATTGCGGGGCAAAACGAGCAATATTTGGTTGTGGCACTTCGCGCCTACGCCACGGGTGAAAGAACGCACCCCACCATGACTGCCATTTCTTCGACTTTGTCTGAGCAAGACATGGCCGATTTGGCTGCCTACTACGCCAACTTGAAGTGAGCACGATACCCATGAAACTGATTGCAACAACTGTTTTTACATTGGCAGCAGTGGCCTTCGCACCAACGGCCATGTCGGCTGACTTGAAGGCCGGCCAAGCCGCCTGGGAACGCCTTAATTGCGCGTCTTGCCACGGCGCAGAGGGCAATAAAGCGATTGCCGACTCATATCCAATTTTGGCGGGCCAACACGCTGACTACCTAAAGCACGCATTAACAGCCTACCAGCGCGGTGCGCGTGGACTACCAGCGACAGCCAACGTCCGTAATAACGCCATCATGTCTTCTTTTGCAATGCAACTGAGCAAGCAAGACATTCAAAACGTGTCGGCGTGGTTGGCCACACAGCCATCACCATTGGCGGTGCGTAAGTAAACGTGGTCTAACAGGAAAGGCCGTTTAGCGGGGGCCTTCATAGGCCACCAGTATCATTATCGGTCGTTTCGGCTCGCGCGGCGCATGATCAGATCCAAGTAAGCCTCATTGCTCAATGGCTGTCCGGTGCGCTGCGACTGCCACACTACTTCGCCCAAACATTCCATGATTTCATGCACAGCGTCATGCTCGCCTAATCGCGAGGCCAGCTGATAGTGTGCATCTTTGATACCAGGCGGTTGATCAATAGAAACTTGCTCGGCAATCGCCAAATGCATCGATAGGTGCAAGAACGGGTTTGTTTTGCCGTCTTGAACGTTGAAGTCTCGGGTCAGGGCCTCAGGATCTGTAAGCGTCTCGTGGTACTCCGGGTGCCATTCGATAATGTTGGCAGCCATGGTTTGCAATGGCGTACGAAGGCTACCTGACACCGTTTGTTGCCAAGCGCTGATGAAGAATTCTCGGACCTGATCTCGGGAAGGGTCAAACATTGTGAAACCTTTACTTGTAATGCGAGATAAAATAACGGGTTGGATCAACCTATTACCGGAGCTTACATGTCATACCAGCATATCAAAGTGCCTAGCGCAGGCCAAAAAATAACCGTCAATGCTGACTACTCGCTTAACGTGCCCGATGAACCAATCTTGCCATATATCGAAGGTGATGGCACGGGTGCCGACATTACGCCGGTGATGCTAAAAGTTGTCGATGCGGCGGTTGCAAAGGCCTACGGTGGCAAGCGCAAAATTCACTGGATGGAAGTGTATGCCGGTGAGAAGTCAACCAAGATCTATGGCCCTGACGTTTGGTTGCCAGAAGAGACATTAGAGGCCGTGCGCGACTATGTGGTTTCGATTAAAGGCCCATTGACCACCCCAGTGGGCGGTGGCATCCGTTCTTTAAACGTCGCTTTGCGTCAGCAGCTCGACCTGTACGTTTGTTTGCGCCCAGTGCGTTATTTTGCGGGTGTGCCATCACCCCTTCGTGAACCAGAAAAGACCAACATGGTTATTTTCCGGGAAAACTCAGAAGATATCTACGCCGGCATTGAGTTTGCGGCTGAGTCAGACGATGCCAAAACGTTGATCGAGTTTTTACAGAACAAGCTAGGTGTTAAGAATATTCGTTTCCCCAATACCTCCGGTATTGGTGTTAAGCCAGTTTCGCGGGAGGGCACTGAGCGTTTGGTGCGCAAGGCTATGCAGTACGTGATCGACAATGATCGCAGCTCTTTGACGATTGTGCACAAGGGCAATATCATGAAGTTCACCGAAGGTGGCTTCCGTGATTGGGCCTATGCGCTGGCACAGAAAGAGTTTGGCGCTGAGTTGATTGACGATGGCCCATGGTGCAAGTTCAAGAACCCTAAGACGGGTCGCGAAATTATTGTCAAAGACTCAATTGCTGACGCTTTTTTGCAACAGATCTTGTTGCGTCCGGCTGAATACGACGTCATTGCAACCTTGAACCTGAACGGTGACTATGTCTCGGACGCTTTGGCTGCTCAAGTCGGTGGTATCGGTATCGCCCCAGGCGCCAACTTATCTGACTCAGTGGCCATGTTTGAAGCTACTCATGGTACGGCACCCAAGTATGCTGGCAAAGACTACGTCAATCCTGGTTCTGAAATTCTATCGGCTGAGATGATGTTGCGTCACATGGGTTGGGTTGAGGCGGCTGACATTATCATTGCCAGCATGGAAAAGTCGATTTTGTCGAAGAAAGTGACCTATGACTTTGCCCGTTTGCTTGAAGGCGCGACCCAAGTGTCGTGCTCAGGCTTCGGTCAAGTGATGATCGACAACATGTAGTTAGTGAGGTATGCACGGGACTAGGGCATTCCCTGATGCACCTATCCTAGCATTGGTGCATACTCTTAGCCATGCGGGTGAGGAGACAAGGCCCTGCATGGCTTGGCTATCACCATTGGTCAAAGTCTGTACTGCAGTAAACCATAAAAAAAAAGCATCAATCGGCCGGCACACAGTGTCGGCCGAATATATTTTCATTGGTGCTTGTCGCCACACAATACCAAACTTGGCTAGGCTCAGCCCAATGTTCAATCGACAATCACCCCTGAAATATTGGCCGCGTAACTTGTTACTGGTCGCGATTCTCTTGTTGGTTTGGTTGTTGGTGAGTCTCATTCCAATGGGCCTTCCGGCGTTACCCGACGATTGGACATTCTTTGGTTGGCCGCTGTCCATGGCCTTGGCCGCTTTTGGGGTGCCGCTGATTTATTTGACATTAATCGGCATTTACGCAGCCATCATGGACCGCCGTGACAAACAAGAAACCCAGGCAATGTCCATGACTGAGGTGGCCATTGACCCACCTCAGTCATGACTGACCACGACCTCAGCACTGATGATCGCAAGTGGCACGCCAGTTTGGTACGCCGCTATGTTTTTTATGCCTTTGGTTTTCTGGTTCTAATCGGTCTGTTAGCGGCTTTTGAAGTCGCCGGTATGGCGCGCGAATGGATTGGCTATGTCTTTTTGCTGGCTACCGTTTTGCTGTACGCCGCTATTGGCATTTACTGCCGAACCTCCGATCCCGTTGAGTACTACGTGGCGGGACGCCGAGTGCCAGCCGTCTTCAATGGCATGGCCACGGCGGCAGATTGGATGTCGGTTGCCTCTTTCATTGGCGTGGCGGGCACGCTGTATCTTTCAGGATACGACGGTTTGGCGTTTATTTTGGGGTGGACCGGCGGCTATGTGTTGCTGGCACTGTTGATCGCACCTTATCTGCGGAAGTTTGGCCGATACACCATTCCAGACTTTCTGGGCGCACGTTACGGTGGCCATTTACCCCGGATGGTTGCGGTACTTTGTACCTTGGCGTGCTCTTTTACTTATTTGGTGGCCCAAATTTATGGAGTCGGTCTGATCACTACACGCCTGACTGGCATTTCCTTTGAGCTTGGCGTCTTTATCGCGCTCGGTAGCATGCTGATCTGTTCGTTTTTGGGGGGTATGCGCGCGGTGACTTGGACGCAGGTGGGCCAGTACATCATTTTGGTGATCGCTTACTTGCTACCCGTCATTTGGCTCTCCATCAGTCAAACCGGCAAACTGGTGCCCCAAGTGGCTGCCGGTGAAGTGCTGTCAGCCATCCATGAGCGTGAGAATGCCATCGCAGAAGACCCCGCCGAGCAATTGGTGCGTGCCTACTGGCAATCTCAAGCGCAGTTGATGGCGATGCGGGTAGACGCTTTACCTTTGTCATGGCAAACCGAAAAAGAGGCGTTGCGCAATCGTCTGTTGCGCACGCGCGCCAGCGACACGCCGATGCTAGAGGTCAGACAGCTCGAGCGTCAACTTGCCCAGTATCCAGAATCGGAAGAACAAGCGCGGGTGGATTGGACGCAACTGCAAAAAAAATACAAGCGCCGAGCCGAATCGGTGAGACCGCACACGGAGCCCTTTGTGGCCGACACAGAGCAAGAGCGCAGAGCCGCTCAAAACAACTTTTTGGCGCTCTTGGTGTGTTTGATGTTGGGCACAGCCGGCTTGCCGCATATTTTGATGCGATCTCTCACCACGCCTTCAGTCAGCGCAGCTCGAAAATCCGTGTTTTGGTCATTGTTCTTTATTCTGGTGCTGTACCTGACGGCGCCGGCTTTGGCGGTTTTGGTAAAAAATGAGATCTACCATGGTGTTGTAGGCATTGCTTACTCGGCCTTACCAGAATGGATCAATGATTGGTCAGCGCTGGATCGAACCTTGATCGAAGTCACAGACATCAATGCCGATGGGATTGTTCAACTCAGTGAAATCCGCATGGGTTCTGACATGGTGGTTTTGGCGGGTCCTGAAATCGGGGGTTTGCCATATGTCATGTCTGGCTTGATTGCGGCTGGCGCGATGGCAGCGGCTCTCTCAACAGCCGACGGATTGTTATTGACGATCTCAAATGCGCTGTCTCACGATACCAGTGTTCGCGTGGCCTCGCCTGAAATGAATACCAACAACCAGGTCATTGTCTCAAAAGTGTTTTTGCTGTTCGTGGCTTTTGCAGCAGCCTGGGTCGCCACCCAAACGCCTGCCGATATTATTTTCATGGTGACAGCCGCGTTTTCTTTTGCGGCCGCTACTTTCTTTCCCGCATTGGTGCTGGGTGTTTTTTGGTCGCGAACCAACAAGTGGGGAGCCTCGTTCGGGATGCTGGCTGGTATCGGCATGACTTTTTACTACATGGCCATCACGCAGCCGTGGTTGCGCGAGCTTGTGTTTGGCATTGCACGTAGCGAGCCGATTCATTTTTGGTGGGGTATTCAGCCCAACGCGGCTGGTATCTTTGGCATCCCATTGTCTTTTGCCGTTATGGTGCTGCTGTCGCTCGCGACCCCGCGCCCTGATCAAGCCACGCTAGCGATGGTCGCAGAGCTTCGTCGACCGTAGCAGTACCAAGACAGCGCCTTTGCCACCGTCTTGCGCCGGCGCTCCTACGAAAGCCAACACATCTGGCATTTGTGTCAGCCAGTGTCTTGTTTGTTGACGCAATAAGGCACCACCGTGCGTTGACCCAAATCCCTGTCCGTGCACAATGCGCACGCGCTTGACCCCTTGTTGGGCGGCGGCATTCACAAAATGCGCGACTGAGAGGCGGGCTTGATCACGATTTAAGCCATGCAAATCCAGCGTTTCACGCACGGTGTGACTGTCGCGCTTCAGACGACGCAAGGTCTCACTAGAGACGCCCGATCGATGAAAGGTCTCAAGCACCTGTGCTTGGCTGCTGGTATCGCCATCAGATAAGGGAAAACCGTCAGGTTCGCTGCCTGCAGCCTGTCTGCGCTGAAAATTAACAGTCGGGTCAGGCTTATCGTGCGTTACCCGTTGTCGGCCACGCAGCGGTATGACTTGAGCCAGCGCCTGAGCCAGCAACTGAGCGTCCTCTTGGCTCAGGGCTGGGTCAGTGCGCTCAGTCTTGCGCACTCTCCAACCAACGCTGGGCGTCTAGCGCGGCCATGCAGCCCGTACCCGAGCTGGTGATGGCTTGGCGATAGACGTGGTCCTGCACATCGCCGGCGGCAAATACGCCAGACACCGATGTCATCGTGGCCAAACCTTTTAAACCGCTGCGAGTCACGACATAGCCGTTTTCCATTTCAAGCTGGCCTTCGAAGATGGCCGTGTTGGGGCTGTGGCCAATCGCAATGAAGGCGCCGGTGACTTTCAACTCGAGTGGCTCTTCACCTTGTGTGCTACGCAGTCGCACGCCAGTGACGCCCGTGTTGTCGCCCAACACCTCGTCAAGTTCACGATAAAGCGCGAGCTTGACGTTGCCGCTGACGGACTTCTCCATCATTTTGTCGATCATGATGGGTTCGGCGCGGAACTTGTCACGGCGGTGAACCACAGTCACAGAGCGACAAATATTTGACAGGTAAAGCACCTCCTCAACCGCTGTATTGCCGCCACCCACCACAACAACATCCTGATCGCGGTAGAAAAAGCCGTCACAGGTCGCGCAGCCCGAGACGCCGCGACCCATGAAAGCTTGCTCTGAGGGTAAGCCTAAGTACTTGGCAGAGGCCCCAGTGGCGATGATTAAGGCATCGCAGGTGTAGGTTTTGCCGCCGTCACCGGTTAGTATAAAAGGGCGCTTGGACAGGTCGACTTTGGTGATTTGATCAAAAATCATCTCGGTCTCAAAACGCTTGGCATGCTCTTCAAAGCGCTGCATCAAGTCAGGACCCTGCACACCTTGGGCGTCAGCAGGCCAGTTGTCGACATCCGTTGTGGTCATCAGCTGACCGCCTTGCTCCAGACCGGTGATCAGAACTGGGTTAAGGTTAGCGCGGGCCGCATAAACAGCTGCGGTGTAACCGGCTGGGCCGGATCCGAGAATCAATACTTGAGCGTGGCGCATATCAGACATATTCGTGAATCCCTATTTATTCTTACCAAATTATAATGGTCTCCATGTCAAAAGCTAATGTCGACCCTACACCTAAGCCGCGCGCCGCGCGCGCATCGCGCAATGTGCGCAATGGACCCTCACCTTTACAGCTGAAATTACTTGGTTTTCTGCGCGAAGCCCGGTGGGTGTTGTTTGCGCTGCTGGCTGCGTGGCTGTCCCTGGTTTTGGTGACTTGGGCACCCAGTGATCCGGCATGGTCGCACTCCTCAAGCGCCAAAGTATTGAGCAACAAGGGTGGCATTTTGGGGGCTTACACGGCCGACATTTTGCTTTATTTATTTGGGTTTTCGTCCTGGTTGTTGGTGATTGGTCTTTTAAATCGGGTGCGTGCGGGTTGGCGCCGATTGATGCGTCACGTGACTCGAGACGCACCAACTGAAGGTTTGGAGCGGGTGCACTGGGAGCAAGGCCTAGGCTTTGTGTTGCTGCTCGCAGGCGCCGTGGGCCTTGAGTCATTGCGACTGGCCTCTTGGGGTCCCGAACTGCCCGGTCAGTCAGCAGTTTCGAGTGGGTCCGGCGGTGTGATTGGCTATGCGTGGTCAATGCTGTTGTCACATGCCGTGGGCTTCACCGGTGCCACCTTAATTTTGATTGCCCTGATTGTGATGGGCCTGAGCCTGTTTTTTGGTTTTTCATGGCTCAGTGTGTGCGAGGCGGTTGGCACCAGGCTAGAGCGCGGCGTGATTCGAATCCGTGACGCCTACCGAGCCCGCCAAGACCGTCGCGTGGGCGAAGTCGCGCAAGCCCAGCGTCACGAGCATGTCGATGCCCGCCATGACCAAATTGTGCATGAGCAACCGGTACGCATTGACCCGGCAGTGGTCACGGTTCAAAAATCGGAACGGGCCTTCAAAGAAAAGCAGCAGACTTTGTTCCAAGAGGCTGGTGACAGTCGCTTGCCTGAGCTCGGGTTGTTGGATGCACCGGCTGACATGGTTGTGACGGTTTCGCCTGAGACCATTGAGTTCACCTCGCGCTTGATTGAAAAAAAGCTTTCAGATTTTGGGGTGCAAGTCTTGGTGGTCGCCGCCCAAGCCGGTCCGGTCATCACGCGCTACGAAATCGAGCCTGCCACTGGGGTGAAAGGCAGCCAGATTGTGAATTTGGGTAAAGACTTGGCCCGCGCTTTGAGTCTGGTCAGTATCCGCGTGGTTGAGACGATCCCGGGTAAGAATTTGATGGGTTTGGAGTTACCCAACCCCAAGCGCCAGATGGTGAAGTTGTCTGAAATCTTGGGCTCTCAGACCTATCACAGCAGCCCGTCGTTGGTCACGATGGCGCTTGGCAAAGACATTGCAGGCAATCCCGTGGTGGCTGATCTGGCCAAGATGCCACACTTGTTGGTGGCTGGTACCACGGGCTCAGGAAAGTCCGTCGGGATCAACGCCATGATCTTGTCGTTGCTCTACAAAGCCGACGCCTCACAGACACGGCTGATTTTGATTGACCCCAAGATGCTTGAAATGAGCGTCTACGAGGGCATTCCTCACCTGTTGGCACCAGTCGTCACCGACATGCGCCATGCGGCCAATGCCTTGAATTGGTGTGTAGCCGAGATGGAAAAGCGTTACCGCCTTATGAGCAAAATGGGTGTGCGTAATTTGGCTGGTTACAACACCAAAATTCGAGATGCGGCAAAGCGCGAAGAGTTGATTCCAAACCCGTTTTCGTTAACCCCGGACGCCCCTGAGCCACTCAAAGAAATGCCCACGATCGTTGTGGTGATCGATGAGCTTGCTGACTTGATGATGGTGGTTGGTAAGAAGATTGAAGAATTGATTGCCCGTTTGGCGCAAAAAGCCAGGGCCGCGGGTATTCATTTGATTTTGGCAACGCAACGCCCAAGCGTGGACGTGATCACGGGCTTGATCAAGGCCAACATTCCGACCCGGATTGCTTTTCAAGTTTCTTCGCGGATTGACTCGCGCACCATTCTTGATCAAATGGGTGCAGAGACACTCTTGGGTCAGGGCGACATGCTCTACATGCCCTCTGGCACCGGTTTGCCCATCCGCGTACACGGCGCCTTCGTCTCAGACGAGGAAGTGCATAGGGTGGTTGACGCGTTGAAGTCGCAAGGCGAGCCTGACTACATTGACGGTTTGCTTGAAGGTGGCGTGCAGGGTGAAACCGGCGATGGCATCAACAATGTGACCGGCTTTGCGGATGTCGAGTCAGACCCCTTGTACGATCAGGCTGTGGCGATCGTGCTTAAAAATCGACGGGCGTCGATTTCACTGGTTCAGCGTCACTTGCGTATTGGCTACAACAGAGCGGCGCGATTGCTTGAGCAAATGGAGCAGTCTGGTGTGGTGTCAGCCATGCAATCGAACGGTAATCGAGAAATCTTGACACCGGCGGGCCCAGCTGAGGAGAATTGAGATGATTCGATTACGCGTGTTTTCTTTGTTGGCATGGTGCTTTATTGCGAGCGCGTCCATGGCCAACCCCGCGCAACAAGCGTTTGAGCGATTTGTGCAGACGGTATCGGCAGCCAAAGGTCAATTCAGTCAATACACGGTGGGGTCGCAGGGCGAAACCAACTTGGCGCAAACCGGTGACTTTGCCTTTGCCCGACCCGGGCAGTTTCGCTGGGACATCCGTGAGCCTTACGCTCAACTGGTGCTGTCAGACGGTGTCAATGTGTATCAGTACGATCCAGATTTAAGCCAAGTTAGTGTCCGAGCGGCAGGTGCTGCAATGGGTAGTTCGCCAGCGGCAATCCTTTTTGGCACAGGCGACATGTCGCAAGCCTTTGAAATCACCCCATTACCCGATCAAGATGGCTTGGCATGGTTTCGAGCGGTGCCGCACCAACCCGACTCAGGCTTAAATCAGCTCGACATTGGCATGCGAGCGGGCAATCCCGCGCGGCTTTTATTGCTTGATGGTTTTGGTCAAGTCACGCAGATCGATTTATCCAATATTCGAGCCCAGTCTTCTTTTCCTCGAGACACATTTGAGTTTAAAGCCCCACCCAACACCGACGTGATCAAGCTGGATTAGTCGCCATGGCGGACTTGTTTCAGCGCGATCCCAAAGCCCCGTTAGCCGAACGCATGCGACCGTCCCATGTCGATGAGGTGGTCGGTCAGCGCCACTTGCTCGGCGCAGGTAAACCGCTAAGACTGGCTTTTGAAGCAGGTCAACCCCATTCAATGATTCTCTGGGGGCCGCCAGGTGTGGGTAAAACCACCCTGGCGCGTTTGATGGCCGATGCCTTTGACTGCGATTTTATCGCGATTTCAGCGGTCTTTGCCGGGGTCAAAGACATTCGCGCGGCGATGGAGACAGCACAACAGAACTTGAATCAAACCGGCCAGCAAACGCTTCTGTTTGTTGACGAAATTCATCGGTTTAACAAATCACAGCAAGACGCCTTGTTGCCATTTGTTGAGTCTGGTCTGGTTGTCTTTGTTGGGGCCACCACAGAAAACCCATCATTTGAGGTGAACCGGGCGCTGCTGTCGCGCGCTCAAGTGCACGTGCTCAAAGCCATCGATGAGCAGGACTTAGGCGCCCTTTTGGTGCGTACGGTCGCCGCCTGGGGGCAGGGCGTGACATTGACACCTGCGGCAGCCAAGCAGTTGGTGTTTACGGCTGACGGCGATGCTAGGCGCCTGCTAAACCAACTGGAGATTTTGTGCCAGAGTGCGCAAAATCAAAGGCTTCACGAAATCGACGAGGTGTTTGTTACCGCGGCGTTAAGTGAAACGCGCAAAGGGTTTGACAAGGGTGGCGACCTTTTTTATGACCAAATTTCGGCTTTACACAAATCTGTTCGTGGCTCAGACCCTGACGCCTCGCTTTACTGGTTGGTGAGAATGTTAGATGGCGGCGCCGATGGTCGGTATTTGGCTCGCCGCTTGATTCGGATGGCTTGGGAAGACATTGGTTTGGCAGATCCTCGAGCGATTGCACTGGTGCATGACGCCGCTGATGCTTATGAACGTTTGGGTTCGCCCGAAGGCGATTTGGCGCTCGCCCAAGCCACCCTCTATTTGGCTGTGGCCCCCAAAAGCAATGCGGGCTACCAAGCGTATGACCAAGCCCGCGCCTTTGTCAGCCAAGATCGCTCGCGTGATGTGCCCGCGCATTTGCGCAATGCGCCTACCCGTCTCATGAAAGACTTGGGGCATGGCAAAGAATATCGCTATGCTCATAACGAACCCAACGGCTACGCGGCAGGCCAACGCTATCTGCCCGATGACATGGCTGACCCGGGTTGGTACACGCCAACCGATCGCGGCTTAGAAGCCAAGATCGCACAAAAATTAACCCAACTTAGGCAGTGGGATCGAGATGCAAACTCAAAAAAATCCTAAAAGTGACTGAATCGCGCCAGGTTTAATCACACGATTTGCACCGCGTCATGGTTAAATAACAAGCATCAAATTCAGGGATGGTCAATGCCATGGAATGGTTCGACGCACTTAACATTGCCCGGATGCAGTTCGCTTTTACCGTTGTATTTCATGTCATTTTCCCTGCATTTACGATTGGACTGGCAACGTATTTGTTTGCGCTTAATGCAATGCACTACTTCACGCGTAAAAGGGTCTACCTCGATTTATTTCATTACTGGAAAAAAATATTCACGCTTTCATTTGCGATGGGCGTGGTCTCCGGCATAGTGTTGAGCTACCAATTTGGCACCAATTGGAGCGTGTATGCTGACAAAGTCGGGCCGATTTTGGGGCCGATCATTGCTTATGAAGTATTGACGGCGTTTTTCTTAGAGGCAGGATTTATTGGTGTCATGCTTTTCGGTCGGGAGCGAGTCGGCGAAAAATTGCACGTATTTGCCACAGGCATGGTGGCGTTTGGCACGTTTCTCTCAACGTTTTGGATTTTGGCGGTCAACAGTTGGATGCAAACCCCTGACGGTTTTGCGATCAACGACGTTGGTCAGTTCGTGCCGGTTGATTGGTTTAAGGTGATCTTTAACCCATCCTTTCCACACCGATTTGCCCACATGGTGCTGGCAGCTTACCTAACCACTGCGTTTGTGGTCGGTGGTGTGGCGGCTTACCACTTATTAAAGCTGCGTCACATGGGTGACGATGCCAAGAAGCACATCAACGTCGACGCCGTAAAAAAGATGTTTTCTACTGCCATGTGGATGGCTGTCATTGTGACGCCGATACAAATTTTTGCTGGCGACGCGCAGGGATTAAACACCTTGAAGTATCAGCCTTTAAAGATTGCGGCCATGGAAGGCCATTTTGAAAACGAAACACCGGCGGGCTTGGTGGTGTTTGGCATCCCCAACCAAGAAGAAGGTCGCATGGATTACAAGGTTGAGATTCCATATCTGGGAAGCCTGATTTTGCACCATGACTTGGATACCGGTCTCAGGGGGTATAACGCCTTTCCTCGAGACGACTGGCCACCCATGGCGCCGCCTTTTTTTGCATTCCGAGTGATGGTCGGTATTGGTATGCTGATGTTGATCGTTGGTATTTGGGGTTTGGTTTTACGCAAACGCAGACGTCTTTACGACACGTCGCTTTTTCATAAAGTCTGTGTTTTGATGGCTCCCGCTGGTTTTGTGGCGGTGATTTCGGGCTGGATTGTGACCGAGGTTGGCCGTCAGCCATTCACCGTTTACGGTTTGTTACGAACCGCCGATTCGATTTCGCCGATCTCGACAGCGGCGGTAGCCACATCGTTTATTGCTTTTGTCATCGTTTATTGCTCGTTGTTCGGTGCCGGACTTGTTTACATCCTGCGTCAAATACGCCAAGCGCCGGCACTCGCTGAGCCGGTGATGACGTTTGAGCAGCCAACTCGCTCGGGCGGTTTTGTGCCGCCGTCACTGGCTCGGCCAGCGGCAACACAAGGTGGCGGCGATGATTGATTATGCGCTGATTTGGGCCGGTTTGATCGCCTTCGCGGTTTTGGCATATGTGGTGCTCGATGGCTTCGATCTGGGGGTCGGTATTTTGTTTCCCTTTGTCAGAGGCAAAGACAACCGCGACCAGATGATGAACGCCGTGGCGCCACTTTGGGATGGTAACGAGACTTGGTTGATTCTGGGTGGTGCGGGATTGTTCGGGGTCTTCCCACTGGCTTACTCGATCATCATGCCGGCCCTCTACATTCCCATTATTTTGATGCTTTTGGCATTGATTTTCAGGGGCGTGGCCTTTGAGTTCCGCTGGAAGCACAAAGGCAAAAACAACCCATGGGATATCGCCTTCGCCGGGGGCTCAATCATGGCCACTTTTGCGCAAGGCATGGTGCTTGGCGGTCTGGTGCAAGGCATTCCAGTAAACGGTCGCGCATTTGCTGGTCATTGGTTGGCTTGGCTATCGCCATTTTCGTTCATGACAGGTTTGGCACTATTGGTGGGATATGCCTTGCTCGGGGCGACGTGGTTGGTGCTCAAAGCCGAAGATGAGGTACACCGCAAGGCGCTAAAGTTTGCGCGGATATTGGCCATTGGTACCTTAATATTGATTGTGGTGGTTAGCGTTTGGACACCAACCCTGCATGAGCACTTCGCCCAAAAATGGTTTGCTTGGCCCGATATGATTTATGTGGCTGCAGTGCCTTTGCTGGTTTTGGTGTGTGCTTGGTCTCTGTTTCAAGGCTTGAGGAAAGGCGAAGGCAAGCAAGCGTACCTCTCAACAGTGGGTCTATTTGTCTTGTCTTACATCGGTCTGGTGATCAGTTTCTTCCCTTACATCGTGCCGTCTTCAGTCACGTTGTGGGACGCCGCAGCACCAGACGAATCACTTCGTTTCGTTTTGGTTGGCGCTGTTTTCTTGATTCCCATTATCTTGATTTACACGGGTTACGCCTATTGGGTTTTTCGTGGCAAGGTTGGCGCCTCGGGTGGCTATCACTCCTGAACCACCCAATGAGCCCAAGCAGCAGGCGCCCTTTTGACACCTTTTGTTTTAATTCGCGGGTTTGTGGGGTGAGGGTGTCTTTTTGACGGACCGGATCAGTTTGCTGATGTCAACTGACCGCTACAATGGCATTTTGTTCTTACAGCCGCTGATACCTGACCATGCTTGATCCCATTCTTTTAAGAAAAGACCTCGATGCCGTCGTGCAACGCTTGGCCACACGTGGTGTGGTGTTTGAACGCGAGAAATTCGAAGCGCTCGAAGCCGAGCGTAAGCAAATTCAAACCGAAACCGAACAGCTTCAGGCACAACGCAATGTCTTGGCCAAGCAAATTGGTGCCTTCAAGGCAAAGGGCGAGGATGCCAGCGCGCTGATGGCCCAGTCCCAAGCCATCCCAGCTGCTTTAAAGGCGTTAGAAGAGAAGCTGCAGCAAATTTTGTCTGATTTGAGCGCCATTTTGATGGCCACGCCAAACCTGCCGCACGCCTCTGTGCCGCTCGGTGCCGATGAGCAAGGCAATATCGAGGTCAGCCGCTGGGTGCCTCAAGCTGATGCCCAAGGTAACCCAGCCGCGATGCCTTTTGAGGCGCAAGATCACGTGACGGTTGGTGAACGGCTCGGGCTTGATTTTGAGACGGCGGCCAAGCTCTCGGGCTCACGGTTCAGTTTTCTGCGCGGACCAATGGCGCGTTTGCATCGAGCCTTGGCGCAGTTCATGCTCGATTTGCAAACCAGTGAGCACGGTTACACCGAATGCTATACGCCCTACATCGTGAACGCCTCGACCTTGTTAGGCACCGGCCAGTTGCCTAAATTTCGTGAAGACATGTTTTGGGTGGGGCGTGGTGGCCAGACCGATGAGGGCTCAGAGGAGCAGTTTTTGATTTCAACATCTGAGATCACGCTCACCAGTATCGTGCGCGACACCATCGTGTCCCAAACCGATTTGCCGCTGCGATTCACAGCCCACACGCCGTGCTTTCGTTCAGAAGCGGGCAGCGGCGGCCGTGACGTGCGTGGCTTGATCCGCCAGCACCAGTTTGATAAAGTTGAGATGGTGCAAATCACGCATCCCAACCAATCCTACGATGCGCTTGAGCAAATGAGAGAGCACGCCCAAGCTGTGCTGCAAAAACTAGGCCTGCCGTATCGCGTGATGTTGTTATGCACTGGTGACATGGGGTTTGGTTCGACCAAGACCTATGACCTTGAGGTTTGGATCCCTGCACAGAACACTTGGCGCGAAATTTCGTCGATATCGAATTGTGAGTCCTTCCAGGCCCGGCGGATGCAAGCGCGGTTTCGGCCCGAGCAAGGCAAGCCAGAATATGTGCATACTTTGAATGGTTCGGGTTTGGCAGTGGGCCGGGCTTTGGTCGCAATCCTAGAAAATTATCAGCAAGCCGATGGTTCGCTGCTGGTGCCTGAGGTTTTGAGGCCTTACATGGGTGGCCTCGAAGTCCTTACGCCGCAATAAGTCTAGGTGGGCAATGTTTGATATTGCTCGGACAAGGCCACAAAGGCATCGGTTTGTGGATCTTGCCCTGTTTCTGACTGCAAAATCTCGCCCACGGCAGGTGCTAATCTTTGTGCGGCGGCGGCATCTAAGAACAGCAACCGGTGGCGTCTGGCCAATACGTCCTCAACGGTGCGAGCATATTCATAACGCGCAGCAAAACGCACCATCGCCTCGCTCAGGCCTGGCGCCAACATGTGGTGCGCGCCGACCATGGACTGGACTGACGATTGCTCGTCACCATATCGCGCCAAGCCCGGTGCATCACTTATTTTGTGGGTCACAGGCCCTTGCGCTTGGGCCCCAACCAGTAAAAGCTCAGCAGTTTGATCCGCCCCTTTGTTTTCTAGTAAACCCTCTTTGAAGCAATGCTCAAGCGTGTCGTGCGCCATGACGCGGTAGGTCGTCCACTTGCCGCCCGTGACGGTCACCATGCCGCTGGCGCTGGTCACGATCGTGTGCTCGCGGCTTAGGCGCTTGGTGGCTTGGCTGTTGTGATGGCTATCGGTGGGTTTGACCAAAGGTCTTAAACCCACCCAAAGGCTTCGAATGTCTTGGTGGCCAGGCGCACGTTGCAAGTGGCGGGCCGCTTCACGCAAGATGAAGTCAAGCTCTTCTTTAAATGGCTTGGGCTCTAGGTCCGGTGTTGAGCGCGCAGTGTCAGTGGTACCCAAGATCACTTTGCCCAACCACGGCACGGCAAACAAGACCCGTCCATCGCTGGTTTTAGGGACGATGAGAGCGGCATCGCCTGGCATGAACTCACGATCCACCACAACGTGTAACCCTTGGCTAGGGGAGACCATTGGCTCGGTCTGTCGTTGACTAGCGGCATCATCGTCAGCTCGGATTTGATCGACCCAGACGCCCGTGGCGTTTACCAAGCAACGGGTTTTGATGGTTAGGATACGACCACTTTCGCCGTCTTTGAGCACTAGGCCACTGGCCCGCCCACCCTCGTGTTGGATTTCGGTCACGCGGCAATGGTTGATTAAGTGCGCGCCTTTGATCGCCGCCGTGCGTGCGATGGCAAGCGCCAAGCGGGCGTCATCGAATTGGCCGTCCCAGTATTTGACTGCGCCTTTTAGGCCAGTGCGCAACACATTAGTCAGTTGCTGTTGAGTTTGCGCTGAGTTCAGTACTTGGGCAGGCCCTAGGCCGTGCTTTCCAGCCAAGGCGTCGTAGAGTTTCAGGCCAGTCCAATAAAAGGGAACCTGCCAGATCCGGTAGCAGGGCATGACAAAGGCCAGTGGCTGCGCCAAATGAGGCGCATTGTGCATGACGGCACTTCGCTCGTGTAAAGCTTCGCGCACCAACGCAATATCGCCTTGCGCCAAGTAACGCACCCCGCCGTGCAATAGCTTGGTTGAGCGCGATGAGGTGCCTTTCGCAAAATCTTCGGCTTCAACGAGCAACACACTGAAGCCGCGATTGGCGGCATCAAGCGCCACGCCAAGGCCTGTGGCGCCACCGCCTATGATGGTCAAGTCGTATTGACCATGTTGGTCGATTTGCTTTAAAAGCGCAGCGCGGTCGGTGGCGAGCGGTAACCTTGGTTCGGAGTCAGCCGTCGCTTTAACCAAGGGTTGGTCCCTCTGCTGAAATCCAACCTTTGGCGCGCTCAACCGCTATTTGCCAGCGATTTAATGTGCCCTGGCGTTGGTCAGTTGACCATTGTGGGTCAAACACGCGATCGACCTGCCAGTGGCTGGCCAAAGCGTGGTGATCTGCCCAAACCCCAATGGTTAATCCCGCCAAGTAGGCCGCACCGAGTGCCGTGGTCTCGGTGATTTTTGGACGGACAACACGAATACCCAACAAGTCGGCTTGCATTTGCATCAGCAGGTTGTTGGCGCTAGCACCACCATCCACCCGCAGTTCCGTCAATGCGGTGTCAGCATCACCTTGCATGGCAGCAAGCACATCGGTGACTTGCATCGCGATCCCTTGCAGGGCGGCGCGCGCAATATGTGCTTTGGTGGTGCCACGCGTCATGCCGATCATCAGTCCGCGTGCGTCACCGTCCCAGTTAGGGGCGCCAAGCCCCGTGAGTGCTGGCACCAGCATCACGTCGCCAGTGTCAGGCACGCTGGCGGCCAAGGCTTCTATGTCATCGGCCGACTCGATCAACCCCAGGCCGTCGCGCAACCATTGAACCGTGGCGCCACCCATAAAAACCGATCCTTCAAGACAGTAGGTGAGACCGTTGTTGTGATTGCTATCTGAGCGCTGATCCTCGGGCAATTGCCAGCCAACGGTGGTGAGTAAGCGGTGATGGCTGACGGTGGGGCTGGTGCCGGTGTTCATGAGCAAGAAGCAACCCGTGCCGTAGGTATTTTTGGCCATGCCGGGGGTGAAGCAGGCTTGCCCCACCGTGGCAGACTGTTGGTCGCCGATTCGTGCGGCGAGCGGCACGGCCGCACCGAGTGTAGCCACTGTGCTTAAACCCACGACATGGGCGCTGGGCACGACCTCAGGCAGCACCGAGCGCGGGATATTGAATAGGGCCAGCAGCGCATCGTCCCATTGCAAGGTGTGGATGTCAAACAGCAACGTGCGGCTCGCGTTACTGGGATCGGTGATGTGGGCTGCACCGCCGGTTAACTGCCACGTTAACCAACTGTCAATCGTGCCAAACGCCAGCTCGCCGCGAGCGGCTTGCTCGCGGGCGCCGGGGGTGTGATCCAACAGCCAGGCCAATTTGGTGGCTGAAAAATAGGCATCAAGCAGTAAGCCGGTTTTGCGGTAAATCAGCGTATCATGCCCTTGATCGCTTAGCGCTCGGCATTGTTCAACGGTGCGGCGGTCTTGCCATACGATCGCGCGCGCCAGTGGTTGGCCCGTCAAGCGCGACCACAGCACGGTCGTCTCACGTTGATTGGTGATGCCCACCGCACTGATGTCGTGGGGTTTCAAACCCGCTGAAACGATGGCCTGTTGCGCCGTTTGCTGCTGAGCTTGCCAGATTTCCATCGGGTCGTGTTCGATCCGACCCGGCGCGGGATAGTGCTGTGTGATGGGTATTTGGGCCATGGCCCGGATTTGGCCATGCTCGTCGAACACGATTGACCGAGAACTGGTGGTGCCTTGGTCTAATGCCAGTAGGTATGTCATGGGGCACTCAAAAAGTCGATGTCTTTTGATCTTAACTGAGGTTGATGTGACAGCGCCCAAAAACACCAAGGTCGATTTTTGGCGTTTGTCCGTCTTTTATGCTGCTTTGTTGGAATCAAATCGGGTGATTAGGGACTGTATGTTAGTTAGTTGGTGGTCAAAGGCTCGCCGCTGACTTATCCTTACGGCTTCTTTACTCACAATTCATTTGGTTTAAATCATGAATCTCTCTTCATTCGACGCTGTCAATCGCAAACCTGTTTTTGCCCGAAACATGATTGCCACCTCGCAACCCTTGGCCTCTCAAGCCGGTGCAGCTGCCTTTGCGCGCGGCGGCAATGCGGTTGATGCTGCGCTCGCTGCGGCCATCACTTTGACGGTGGTTGAACCCACGATGAATGGCTTGGGTGGTGATGCCTTCGCGATATTGTGGGATGGCAAGAAATTACATGGCATGAATGGCTGCGGTCACTCGCCAGCGGCTTGGAATCTTGAGCGTTTTAAGCACCTGAAAGCAATGCCCTCTCGTGGCTGGGAAACAGTGACGGTTCCCGGTCAGGTAGCGGCTTGGGCTGACTTGTCTGAGAAGTTTGGGGCGCTGCCGTTTGAAGACCTTTTTATTGATGCCATCAGGCACGCGATGGACGGCTTTCCCGTCAGTCCAGTGATTGCCAAGCAGTGGGAGATATCCGTCGAGGAGCTGGCCCCACAACCAGGATTTGAGGCTTTCATGCCCAATGGGCGCGCGCCTCGGGCCGGTGAGATCTGGCGCTTCGCAGACCAAGCGGTGACTTTGCGCGAAATTGCACGCACCAAGGGACGTTCGTTTTATGAGGGTCGATTGGCCAAGTGCATTGCTGACTTTGCTCGCGAGCATGGTGCAGCACTTAACGAAGCCGATCTGGCCGCGCACCAAACAAGCTGGGTTGACCCCATTTCGTTGGCTTTTAAGGGTGTGCATGTGCATGAAATCCCACCCAATGGTCAAGGTATTGCGGCGCTGATCGCCTTGGGTATGCTCGAGTACTTGCCATATGACCAAACCCTGCCGGGTTCGGCCCAGCGTGCTCACTTGGAAATTGAAGTGATGCGTGCGGCGTTCGCCGACTTGTATGCACACATTTCTGTGCCTGAAACCATGAAGGTCTCGGCGTCAGACTTGCTCAGCCCAGCCTATTTGAAGCAGCGTGCCAGTTTGATCGATCCCAAAAAAGCGGGACGTTATGAGGCCGGTCAACCAGAGTCTGGTGGCACCATTTACTTGTGTGCTGCGGATGCCGATGGCCGCATGATTTCTTACATTCAATCAAACTTCACGGGATTTGGTTCGGGGGTGGTAGTGCCAGGCACCGGTATTTCGTTGCATAACCGAGGCAAGAGTTTTCAGCTTGATGCCGACCATCCCAACGCCATGGCCGGTGGTAAGCGACCCATGCACACCATCATTCCGGCATTCATGACCCGCGATGGCAAACCCGTGATGGCATTTGGCGTGATGGGCGCCAACATGCAGGCGCAGGGTCATTTGCAGATGACTTTAAGACAGGCGGTTGAAGGCTTGAATCCTCAGGCCGCCTCTGACTGCCCGCGCTGGCGCATCGATGACCTTGGTGAGTTGATCATGGAAGCGCAATGGCCAGCTGCGGTGATTGAAGCGCTCAAAGCGATGGGCCACACGCCGACCGTGAAACCCACCGACAGCTTGGACTTTGGTAGCGCGCAATTGATCGCACGGATTGAGTCCGACGATGGCGATATGGCGGCCTATGTGGGCGGCTCGGACACACGCCGTGATGGCATGGTGGTTGGTTACTAATTTCTAGACAGATTTACAGGCATTGGTCACTGTGGTGTGTATTTTAAAAAAATTTGGAGGTAGGCGATGAAGTTGGTCAGATATGGCAACGTGGGCACTGAGCGTCCTGGTTTGATAGATGCTGAAGGTCTTTTGCGGGATCTGGGACATGTGATTCCAGATGTGGGCCCAGCTCAATTGGCGCCAGATGTTTTGTTGCAACTGGCGGCGCTGGATGTCTCTAGCTTGCCGGTTGTGTCGGGCAAGCCACGTTTGGGTAGTCCGGTAAATGGGGTGAGCAAGTTTTTGGGGATTGGTCTGAACTATTCAGACCATGCGGCTGAGACTGGTTCGCCCATCCCTGAGGAGCCCATCATCTTCACCAAGACGGTGTCTTGTCTCCAGGGCCCAGACGACGAGATCATGCTGCCCAAAGATTCGACCCACACGGACTGGGAAGTCGAACTCGGGATTGTGATTGGATCCAAAGCATCCTATGTGTCTGAGGCTGACGCCTTGAAATACGTGGCGGGTTATGTCTTGGCCAATGACGTCAGTGAGCGTGAGTATCAACTTAAGCGGGGTGGCTCATGGGATAAGGGCAAGGGTTGTGATACCTTTGGCCCCTTGGGTCCGTGGTTAGTGACCAAAGACGAACTGCCAGTGCCCAACAATCTGGACCTGTGGCTCGATGTCAACGGCGAGCGCATGCAGACTGGCCATACCAGCAAAATGATTTTTGACGTGATTGAAATCGTCAGCTACGTGAGCCGTTTCATGACACTCATGCCCGGCGATGTGATTGTCACGGGAACACCTCCGGGGGTTGGCCTGGGCATGAGCCCGCCGAAGTTTTTAAAAGCTGGTGATAAAGTGACTGTTGGCGGTCAGGGCTTGGGTACTCAAAATCAGCGGGTGGTAGCGTATCACACCTAGACGACTGGCTTAGAAGTCATTCATAGCTGGCATCGTGCGTTGACGGATTCTTTTCGGGAATAGCGTTTGTTTGTCTCGAGCCGCAGCAAGGTGCTGCGGCAGTCCCAATGGCTGAGTCTCAAAGAGGTTCACGCCAACAATAGCGGCAAGTTCAAACGCAGCACCAATAGAGCAGCCCAAACTGCCAGTCTCGATCCGGTGCTCCGGACCTCGCGATAGGCCGGCGAGCTCCGCCGTTTCTGCAATCGTCAATCAGCGTGCGATGCGCGCATCGCGCATCAAAAAGCCAAGCAACTCAACAGCGTGGAGGCTATCGCTAGAGTAGGCTCGGGCAACCGATTTTGTCATCAGGACTTAAAAAGTGCTGTTCATAAGATAGTAAGCATCCTAACGCAGCATTAAATAGTTCATCTGAGTAAGAAAACATCATCAGCGTCCGCTAGGCGCGATCCAGTTTGCACTCGGTGTGGCGTTTAAGCCAGCCGAGCGGCCTGAGAGAAGTCCGTGATCGACAGGTGCTTCAAAGCCGTGGCGGCTTCTAGGCGTGCGCCCGCGCGTTGATCTTCAGTGATCTCGGCTGATTTGTTGGTGGCGACTTGTCGTGCAGCCCTGAATTTGAGTGCCCAGGCTTGTGCAGCCAGTGACGGTTCCCACTGATCGAGTTGCAACTGAGCACAGTCATCCACTAGTGGTTGCACAAGTGCCCGCAAGTCAGCTGTTGGGCGCTCTGTGATTAACATATTCGCCAACTCGATCCGCGCTCGGAACTGATCGCGCTTGCTGCGAGTGTTGTCAATAAATGTTTGCAGCTCAGTCAGTGCTTGCTCAAGCTTGCCTTCGCCGAGCGTCATCATGGCGGTGCTTTTAACCGATTCAAAAGCATCGGTTGGCCCACCGCCTGAACGCTCTTGGCGGCATCGCTTGATCCATGCCAGAGTGTCGATACTGGCAAATGGCGTGCCATCTGAAAAAGTCAGTTGTTCGATATTGGGTAAGCGACCAATGAAATTCAGCAATGTTTCAACGATGGTGTGAGCCATGAGGTTACCGGCCACCCCCATCATGCTGAAGCCTCGAAACGATTGATAGTCCAAATCAAACCAGAAAGGAAATGTCCGTATTCGAGACTCACAAAAGTCGACGATGCCTTGCGGATTTTTTGAGTTGGTGATTTTTTCAAAGGCGTCGCGTATGGCTGAGGGCGGGCAACCGATGAGTGTTTTGCCTTCGGTGGCATTGGGCAGTTTAAAAACACCAGCGCGCGCTGCAAATCGACTGAAATGAATCACCAGCGGGTTCGAATTATCAAAAGCATAGAGCGCTGGACCGAGCAATGCCGTATAGTCTTGGGCGGGCTTTAAGGCGGCTCCAAGATCATCGAAGTTGCTAATTTGACTCGGTTTTTCTAGCGTGCCTAGTTTCGTTGGGTTAGAAGATGACGCGGGAGCAGGTGTTTGAGCAATCTGGTTCGGGGGTGCAGCGATCGGGAGTGCATTGTCTGGTGAACTACCAGCGTTATGCTCGGTTTGTGTTGGGGAAGCCGGCGCGGGCTCTTCAACCTTCGGTGGCTCCTCAACGGGCAGTCGATGGACGAGGCCGATTAATGTGGCCAAAGAAGGGGCGTCTGGGTCTTTTTCTGAGAGGGTTTGATCCAGTGCCTTGGCTGCCGTCGACATCTGCGCCGACAAATCAGCAGCCACAGTGACATCGTTTTGCGCTTCAAGCCATGTGGTGGCTCGCTCGACCCACCACAAAACCGCATTGCGTCGACCGCGCAGGCGCTTGACAGTTGGAAAGCCCGTTTCCCAAAACTGATCAGCCATACCCGACAAAAGTGATAACCCGCAAGCCAAACCTTGCATGGCGTTGCGTTGGACCCAGGATTCGGCTAACCAAGCAGCAACCAAATAATCTTTGCCTTGAGTTTGAAGATACTGCGCAGACAGTTGCTCAATTTTGATCCAGTTTGGAATACTGTCGCTTGAGAGACTCGTCAACTTGTCCATCTCCTCGGTCATCTGCTCGAAAGCCACAGACTCTCGACCATCCGTACCACCAGGGGTGGCATCAGAGATGGGCAATAACATTGCATCAAAATCAAGGCTCATGGCTGTGTATCAGTCTCTGTATAAGGGGTTTGTTTAAGCGACAGTGATGAGTTCAACGCCATCGACTTGGCCGTTTGGCAATTGACCAACAGCAATCACGCTTGGTTCACCTTCTATGCGAACGTAGTAGGCCTGCTCAGGGCCAATGGTGTTTTGTAGGGCCCAGGCTTTGAACGGTTGACCACCCGCTTCAAATTCGATGCCTTTGAGCTCGTATTCATTAATCGAGGTTTCGGGCAAGCCGCCAACAGGACCCACCGCATGAAAGCTGATATCGGCCTCATTGCCGCTGACACCAACCAAGCAACCCTCGGCCGATTGATTGGGAAGGGGGCTGACGGTAAGCCAAACACCAAGCTTCTCACGAGCGATAAGACCGAGCTTGACAGGCCATTTGGGTTGCCGTGGCGCATGGAATCGAGCCACAACCTTGGCTGCCCAGTTGCCACCAGAAACCACTTCCCAGTCACCTAAGATTGATAATTTAGTGTTTGCTGCGGGGGTACTGCCAGTCTCGGGGGCGTCGGTCAAGATCACAAAGCCAGCCATCGGTTTACCGAGCTGAGTTTGCAAAGCCAGCCTAAAAAAAGCGAGCTCTCGGCCGGTGGTGGGATTGTCATGATCTGATTTAGAAGCGACGACGATGACCACCTGGGCTGCTTGAGCGGCAGCCTCATCAGCGCTTGCGAGCCATGCTTGCTTTTCACCGACAGGCCATTTCTGGCCCTTGATGGCCAAGCCATAGGGTTTGAGTTGCGCCGCCACTGCTTGCGCCACGCCGTCGACTTCGCCAATACCAATGATCCAAACGCAACCGAGAGCCATGTTGTACCCCTAGCGAAACACAGCAGTGAATTGTCCGTCGTCTGAAACGTCGAGCTTGGCATGAGTAAATGTGTTCTCGCCAGTCATGCTGTCCAACAGGCTATTGGACAGCATCGGTAAGACGGTCCCTTTGAGAATGAAGTCAATGTTTCTAGCCCCAGTATCAACCTCAGTGCAGCGAGCGGCAATTGTGTCTAGCGCAGCCGGTGTTGTTTCCAAAATCATTTTGTTGTTGTGCAACATACGCTGGGCAATCTTTTCAATCTTGATGGCAACGATATCACGCAACACAGGTTGAGATAGCGTTAAAAACGGGATGATGGTCATGCGCGCCAAAAGGGCTGGCTTGAAATGGTTGGACAAAATGGGACGAATGGCTGCTGTGATGGTGGCGATATCAGGTGTTTCATCGCCATGGCAAAGCTCGGTGATGACGTCTAAACCCAAGTTTGATGTCAGAAAAACGACCGTGTTTCTGAAATTAATCTCGCGTCCTTCACCGTCGGACAACACGCCTTTGTCAAACACTTGATAAAACAGATTAACCACATCCAAGTGTGCCTTTTCAACCTCATCAAGTAAGACCGTTGAGTAGGGTCTCTGGCGGACCGCCTCGGTCAAAACACCACCTTCGCCATAGCCGACGTATCCTGGGGGCGAACCTACCAAACGGCTGACAGTGTGTTTTTCTTGAAACTCGCTCATGTTGATGGATACCAAAGACTGCTCACCGCCAAACATGACATCGGCCACGGTCAATGCTGTCTCAGTCTTGCCGGTGCCTGATGGGCCCACCAACAAAAAGATGCCCATTGGTTGATCGGGATCACGAAGCCCTGATCGGGCTGATTTCATGACCTCAGCAATCGCAAACATGGCATCGGTCTGACCCTTGATACGAATGTTAAGCGTGCTTTCCATGGTTAGAGCGGCTGAGGCTTGATCGCGCATCATTTTCCCGAGTGGCACGCCTGTTCGGTCAGAAACGACTTTGGCGATTGTGTCGGGTGAGACATCAATAAAAACAAGCTTTTCGTCATGTTGGAGAGTATCGAAAGTTTTTTCAGCTTCTTGAAGTGCCTGCTCGGCGCTTGCAACGGATTCAGGCGATGCTGCTGACATGTCTTTTCGAGCACTGGCCAAGGCGCGTCTGAGCGCCAAGACACTATTGGCGCTCGTGAGTTGCGCTTCAAACTTAGTACGCATCTGCTCGAGCGTGCTTTCAAAGGACGCTGTTTGCTGATCAATTTCTGATAAGCGACCCAGATCCACCACAATCCGATTGTCTTGGTCTCGCAGTAACCCACGTTTTTCGCGTGCCAGCATTTGCAATTGTCTTTCGCAGTCTTCAATAAAATCTGGCTTTGAAGACAAATTGACCTTGATGCGCGCACAAGCCGTGTCTAACAGATCGATGGCTTTGTCGGGCAGCTGTCGGCCGGTGATGTATTTGTCTGACAATTCGGCAGCGGCGTGTAAGGCATCATCACGAATAATGACTTGGTGCACTTCTTCATACTTGTCTTTAAGACCACGCAAAATTTGCACGGCCATTGTCACACTCGGTTCATCGAGTTTCACGAGCTCGAAACGGCGGGCGAGCGCTGGGTCTTTCTCGAAATATTTTTTGTACTCGCTCCAAGTGGTGGCGGCAATGGTGCGCAGTTCACCACGAGCGAGTGCTGGTTTCAGTAAGTTGGCGGCGTCATTGGTGCCGGCCGCGCCACCTGCACCGATAAGGGTGTGGGCCTCATCGATAAAAAGCAAGATCGGTGTTGGTGAGGCCTTGATTTCTGTGATGACCCCGCGCAGGCGGTTTTCAAATTCACCCTTGACGCCGGCGCCGGCCTCCAGCGCACCCATGTCTAGACCCAATATGGTGACGCCGGCCAAGATATCGGGCACGTCGCCTTCTATGACGCGTAATGCCAGACCTTCGACCACGGCCGTTTTACCAACACCGGGGTCACCAACACAGATGGGGTTGTTTTTTCGGCGTCTGGCTAAGATGTCGACCATTTGACGGATTTCGGCATCCCGTCCAAAGACGGGATCGATCTTGCCATCACGCGCTTTGGCCGTGAAATCCTCGCAAAAGCGAGAAATGGCAGAACCACCACTGGGCGCACCTGCTGGGCCAGCAACGGCACCGAAGTTGCCAATGCCTTGGGCCACTTCACTTGATTTGCCGGCAACGATGGCCAGCGCGTGCATGATTTTTGCTTTATCTAAGCCTTTGAGCAGTGATGTGTAAGCGCCACTGGCGTAAAAAGAAGAACGCGATACAAAGGCGGCAAATAAGGCGCCAGAGCGGATGCTTGTTTCAAATAACTCAACAGATGCGATCAGCCAGGCATCGGCAAATAATTCGGGTAGCAGCTCAGAGAATTGGGGGCGACCGCTGTTGCCTGTTTTGAAGCCTTCAATCACATGCTCTAAAGCACGCGCGAATTGTCCTGGGTCAATCTCCAATTGCTTGGCAATTAACTGGATGTCGCCTGTCGGATTGTCCAACAGACGGGCAAGCACGTGCTCGATGGTTATTTCATAATGCAAGCGGCTAACGCAAGTACCAGCTGCATTTTCTAATGCTTGTCGGCACTCTTGATTGAGCCTGTCGACCAACCCCTTGAATTCAACTACTTGCATGAGCCTACCTGCCTAGTGTGTGGTTGTTTGGGCGCCACGAATTGAGGGCTACCGGTCTCGACGTTGTTCTAGTCTGACTCGGCCAGCGGAATTAATCCGTAGGTACATTGAAAAACTTTCATTGGCTGCCACAACTTGATTGCCAATGATTTGGGCATTCAATTCATACTTCAAAGAAATGATGTTGTGGACTTCTGTAACGCTACTGATCTTCGGGTTTAACAGTCGTGGCTCGTAGCGATTGATCTGCTGAATGATTTCGAAGCAGATGTCTTCGCTCGTGCCAGAAGAAAACGATCCTGCTATATTATTCATGTCAGACAAGCCGTAGTCCGGATCAATCGGCACAGAACCTTTGCGTGTATTTAGCAGGCGGGTCAGGTGATTCATAATTGACTGCTGCGCCACTAAGTCAGGCGACATACCAGCAATGGCTCGCGGATTGGCAATGTGCAATAAACGATCCAAAAGACAAGCTTGAGCCATCGGTGCTTGCCTTTTGGAAGATTATTATAAGCCGACTTACTTGGGTGCCGACCAAGAGTCTTGCGCTTCGATTCCATCGGGTGTGAAGGTTTCGATGATGGTTTCATACGTCATTGAAACGTCTTCCATGTGTCCCATGCCCTTATTGAGGTCATCCAAACAAACTGGATAATACTTACGCAGCGAAGTGATGATGGCGTTTTTGATTTCAACTGTGTAGTACAGCGTTTCTTCACCTTGGGCTGAAATCTTGTAATACTCCAACTTAGCTTCAGTCAACTGCTCACCAGAAGTCAGCGCTTGAAATAGCTTGGGTGAGGACTTGTCCACCTCTTTGGTAATGGTCAGTGGGTTGTGTATGCGCTTACCGGTGGGTAAGCCCGTCTGAATTGAGCGTGGGATCTCGATGGTGTGCTCGACAGCTTGAACAAGAATCTTACCTTCTTGTTTTTCAATGGCACAGCTACCTTCAATTTTGCCTTGCTTGGCACCGGTTAATGAAAAAAATCCTGGCATTGGCATGTTTGTATCTCCTGGGTTCGCCAATCTACAAAAAGTAAATTGGTGGTGAGGCGGCTCCCCCCCTTATGGGAACCGCTTCTTATTTATTTCTGGTCAAGCTTGCCGACTAGAGAAAGCGTGAAAGAGGCGCCCATGTACTTAAAGTGAGGTCGCACCAACATTGAGACGCGATACCAACCGGGATCGCCCTCGACGTCTTGTACTTCGATCTTGGCGGAACGCAAGGGTCGACGGCTACGGACTTCAGGGCCTGGTGCGTCCATATCAGCCACGTACTGGCGTATCCAGTTGTTCAGTTCGGTCTCTAGATCGGCGCGCTCTTTCCATGTGCCAATGTTTTCACGTTGTAAAACTTTGATGTAATGCGCCAAACGGTTGACCACAAAAATGTATGGAAGTTGCGTGCCAAGTTTGTAGTTTGTTTCCGCTTCTTTGCCTTCCTTGTTGTTGCCAAAGAACTTTGGCATCTGGCAGGAGTTGGCCGAGAAGAAGGCCGCGTTGTCGCTGTTCTTACGCATCGCCAGGGCAATAAATCCTTGCTCAGCCAACTCAAATTCGCGGCGCTCAGAAATGAGAACCTCGGTTGGGATCTTGGTCTGAATTTGACCCATGGCCTCGTAGTTGTAGATCGGTAGATCTTCAACGGCGCCACCACCGCGTGGACCGATGATATTGGCACACCAACGGTAGTCGGCAAAACTCTGTGTCAAGCGCGATGCGAACGCAAACGCAGCGTTACCCCACAGAAATTTGTTGTGACCTTCGCTGACGTTCTCCTCGTAGTTAAACGTCTTCGCTGGGGTAGTGACATTGCCGTAAGGCGTGCGAAGTAAAAAGTGAGGAGCAACCAATCCAACGTTACGCGCATCATCACTTTCACGAAAGCCTTTCCACTTGGTGTATTGGGGACCTTCAAAGATTGAAGCCAAGTCCTTCAAGTCAGGCAGCTTGGTGTAGTCGTCAAGCCCAAAGAATGACGAACTAACACCAGAAATAAATGGAGCGTGTGACATGGCGGCAACTGACGCACAGAACTGCAGCAACTTGATGTCAGAGGCACCAGGGCCAAACTCGTAATTGGCGACAACTGCGCCGTAAGGCTGGCCACCAAATTGACCGTATTCGGCCGTGTATGACGTTTTGTAGAGACCTGACTTGGTGATTTCGGGTGAGTCCTCAAAGTCGGCAAGCAAGTCTTCTTTGCTGACGTTTAAGATCTCAAGCTTGACGTTTTCTCGGAAGTTGGTGCGGTCCACCAAGAACTTCAATGAGCGCCAAGCCGATTCCAAACGCTGAAAATCGGCATTGTGCAAAATGGCATCAACTTGCCGGCAAAGCTTTTTGTCCAAATCGGCAATCATTTCGTCAGCCAGTCCTGCTGTGACCCTGTCTGTGACTCGACCGGGCTCAAGCAATGATGCAACAAACGTCTGGATGCCTTGTTTGGTTATGTCGTAGGATTCACCGTCGGGGCGAACCTTGGTCGATGCCAGCAGCTCGTCTAACAGTGAACCACTCGCTGATTCCGCTGCGGCGCCCGCTTCTTTTTTAGCTTCTTCACTCATGTGTGCAAATTCCTATGATTATTTTTGCTCGATGCCGAGTTCTTTGAGGAGCTTAGCCCGCGTTTCCTCATCCTCAACCAGTGCCTGGAGTTTCTTGCGAAAGTCAGGAACGTTACCTAGTGGGCCTTTTAGCGCTTTGAGTGCATTGCGTAAATCGAGAATTTCTTTCAGCTCAGGCACGTTAGCAACAATGGCGTCTGGTTCAAAATCGCGTAAAGAATCGAATTTCAAACTCACAGCCATGTTGTCTTCCGAGTCGGGAATCAACTTGTTGGGCACTGCCATGTCTAGCGATAGTTTTTGCGCTTTCAACACGTCAGTGTAGTTGTCTTTGTCAACGTTGATAGCACTGCGCTCTTCGACGGGGCGCTCATCAGTCTGTTGACTGAAATCGCCAAGGATGAGTACCTTCAATGGCAATTCGACTTCAGCCTGAGCATCGCCAGTTGCTGGCTTGTACGTAATGTTTACCCTTTCTTTTGGGGCAACTGAACCTTCACTAGACATGAAAAGTACTCCTAAGTGGTTTGTTAACTTGTATTGTTATACAACATTAACTGGACAAACAACACAAGCAGGACACAGTGGATTTAATACACTAATTTTAACTAGAAATTTATTCTAGTAAAGTTATTCTACTTTTTACATCTTTTACTTTTTTTAAATATCTTCAACATGTTTATCATAAGTAATAATTATTGCTGATAAGGTTTTTCGATAACTTGCAAAAGCTTGCGATTATTTTTAACTGGTAAGCTGAACTACACTTTCAACTTTAGCGTAACTAAGCAATTTTCCGGATTTTCCTAGGTGCGAAACGGTTTCTGCTGTAATGTCAATGGATTAATTTGTGAATAACTTATGGTAACTGAATTCAAGACCATCTATTCTGAAGAGTTGCGTAGGCTTAGAGAACATGCTCAAGCGTTTGCACAAGCCAACCCGGCACTGGCGCCAATGTTGGGTGCAACCTCAACGGATCCTGATGTCGAAAGGCTGCTTGAAGGCGTGGCGTATCTAAATGGCTTAACGATTCAAAAACTCGATGACGAGTTTCCTGAAATCGCCCAAGAGTTATGTGCCATTTTGGTGCCGCATATTTTGCGGCCCATACCGGCAGCCACCATGGTGGTGTTTGAACCCAAGGCCGTGCTTAAAGAACCTGTTGTGATCGCGCCGGGCACCGAACTTGCTGCGAACCCCGTAGATGGTGTGTCTTGCCGATTCAGAACCACGACCGCACTCGAGGTCAACCAACTGCGCTTAAATAGGGCCAGCGTCGACCAATTGTTTTCGGGCGAGCCCGTTATTCGCCTTGAGTTGCGGGCAAGCTCAACGTCTCGAGGCGTTCAGCTGCCAAACAACATCAAATTTTTTCTCGGTGAAAACGAAGAGTCTGCGGCAATGTTTTTCATGCTGCTGCACTTTTATTGCGATGCGGTTGTGTTGGTTGATGGCGAGGGCAATCGTGGCGACTTGACCAGCTGTTTGAAATTTCCGGGGCTTGATGAGGCGTTGTTGCCTCAGCCCAAAAACGGCATACCCACGTTTGGTTTAATCCGCGAACTTTTGGCTTTCCCGCAAAAATTTCTCTTCTTCGAGTTTTCCGAATTACACAGGCGCAATCTTGTGGTCCAGACCGAAGCCTTCACGATTGAGGTGCGCTTAAAAAAATCACCTCACCCGATACCGCAGATCACAAACGATAGTTTTATGTTGCACGTTACGCCGGCCGTCAATCTTTTTAAAGTTTCAGCCGAGCCTGTTAACTTAAACCATGAGTCTCATGAGTACTTGGTCTTACCTGATGGCGTATCTAGAAAGCATTACCAAATTTATTCGCTCGATGATGTGACTGGCTTGCGACAAGGCCAAGTTCAACAGACGCACTACGTGCCATTTTCTTTGCTGCAATTCGATCAAGTCAAGCAAGATGCCATGTACCGAACCACGGTGCGTCGTGCCATTGGGGGTGATTGGGTCGAGACCTACATTTCAGTGGGTTATCAAAAATCTGATATCCCGAGCGCTGAAACCCTGTCCATTGACATGACTTGCACGAACCGTTGGTTACCCGAAACGCTCAAACTTGGTGACGTATCTAGACCCACTAACACGTCGCCTGAAAGGTGTTCGTTTCGCAACATCACGCCCATCAGAGGCGCAGTTGATGCGCCCATTGATGAGCGACTGCTATGGGCTTGTATTGCGCACGCTGCCATGAATTTCATGTCCTTGGGGTCGATTGACACCCTGCAGTCCTTGCTTCGTTTGTATGCCGGGTTTCGCACCAATGACAATACCAAGCGAGCAGCCAATGACAGGCAAATCGATGGCATGTTAGACCTTCACATCACTCCCGAGAGCCGCATATACAGGGGCACCATGGTGCAAGGGCAGACGGTGCGATTGCGTTGCGATCAAACTTTCTGGCCTTCTATCGGATCGCTCTACTTGTGGGGCAGTGTCTTAGCCCGATTTTTTGCGAGCTTCGCGACCATCAATGTCTACACCCGATTTGAACTGACCGACCGCAACACAGGAGTTTCATTTAAATGGCCACCGATGCTAGGCAAAAAGCCGTTGATTTAACAGATCAGTTGCTCGCTAGGGGTGACCGATTCTCTTTTTTCCAAGCCAACCGACTGTTGCGGCTACTGTCGCCTGTCAAGGGGGCGGCTTTTGCCAAGCGTCTTAAAACGCGACCGGCATTGGGTCTGGGTTTTCCGGGTACAGATCTACAAAAGATTGAAGGGCGAGCTGATGGCGGATATGAAGTAACCGCTAATTTTCTTGGCCTCTACGGTGTGACTTCTCCGCTACCGACGCATTACACCGAAGAATTGTTGGTGCAGTTGGTCGACGGCTTTTCGGTCAATCGAGAGTTCTTGGATATTTTTGCGCAGACGGTCTACCCAATTTTTTTTAGGGCATGGCTAAAGCCTCGAGCAAGCTTGCGTATCGTCGAATACGACGACACCGCCATGTTGGATATTTTGTACGCCTTTGTTGGCGTTCCGGCTTCAAGCCGAAACGCCGACGTGGGTATGGGCTTGCTTTTGCGCTGCGGGGCTTTGTTTAGTCAACAAATCCGTTCTGCAGCAGGATTGCAAGCCGTGGTTGAAGCTTGTTTTCCAGATATTGAAGTTGAGGTCAAACAACTGCAACAAATATGGGTCAAGATTCCTGAAGATCAAACATTCCAACTTGGAGTGCGGGCTAGTGTGCTTGGGCAAGATAGTCACGTGGGAAGCTTCTGTCGTTCATTTAGTGGCATTACCATTAGTCTCAGTGGTGTTGATAAGGATGTTTTTAGGCATTTTTTGCCTGGTGGCAAGCGGTATGAACAGCTCCTCTTTTTAGTGGATTACTACATTAGCGAGCCTTTGCCTGTGCGCGTTGAGTTGTCGCTATTGCGAGGTGCGGCTGAGCCTACTCAGCTGTCAGGCAGCCGCTGGGGTCGATTGGGCCGTGACACGTGGTTGTTGCACGATGAGCACGAGCAGTCGGCGTTCACATTCTTTGAATTACCGATACGCCAAAGATTAAAGAAACATTGAGACGGTAACTGGCCAATGGTGGCTTTGTTTACTGAAAAGATTTTGTCGTTATATGAGTCAATCGGAGCCGTAGATGGCGGATATTTTTTCGGGCTTAAGCGCAGATCTGCGCTTTGCCTTTAAATCCAGTGCACCAAACGCACCTGCATTTGATGTGATTGCGTTCTCTGGAGACGAGGGTATCTCGACGTTGTTTCGTTTTGAGATCACACTTGTGACCACAGCAACAAACACAGACTTAAGTCAATTGCTCAGCAATCAAGTCACTTTCGCGATCAGGACGACCACCGGAGCGGTTTACACCCCTTACATTGGTATCTTGTCTGAAATCGAGCAACTGGGTCAAGTCGACAGCTACCTTTTTTATCGTGTGGTTTTGGTGCCTGCGGTTTGGCAGTTGTCGCTCACTAAAATAAACGAGGTCTACCTAGACGAGCAATCTATTCCCGACTTAATTGCTACATTGCTTCGCAACAATGGCATTTCGAGCAGCGATTTCAAGGTGGTTCTCAAGAGTGCAGCAGCCTACAGAGCACGTAGTTTTGTGTGCCAGTATCAGGAGACTATCTTAGATTTTATCAGTCGATGCATGGAGAAAGAAGGCCTTTATTATTATTTTGAGCAAACTGAGAATGGCTTGCAGTTGGCCATTGTTGATTACAAAGAAGCCCAACCGGCGCAAGCGATTGGGCTTTCCTATGTGCCCCGAGAAAACATACAAACCGCACAGCTTGATCAGGCGGTATCGGCCTTTGCTTGGCAGAAAAAACGGGTCTTTCAGACGGTTGTTGTTCAAGATTTTAATTACCGGCAAGCAGACTTGGCGGACAATTTAAAAGCGCAAAGTACGGTGACCAATGGTCACGCAGGGCAGGTAATGTTTTACGGTGACAACACCCGCACTGAGTCTGAGGTGAGTCGACTGGCAAGCGTTCGTGCTGACGAGTTGGCTTGTGAAGCGGAATCTTTTAAGGGTGAAGGGCCTGCGGTTGGCATTCGGTCGGGTTATTTTTTAAACCTGTCGGGTCATTACCAAAGCGAATGCAATGGTCAGTTTTTGATCACCGCTGTTCGTCACAAGGGGTCGCAGACCGGTGTGGTGCTCGCGGGCCAGACGACCGCCTATGCTGACGGCGAAACCTCATCGGTTTATTTTGCGACATTCACGGCGACCCGAGCCTCACAGCAGTTTCGTGCCCCGGCCCGCACGCCAAGGCCCGCCATCACGAGCGTGCTCAGTGGTGTGATTGACAGCGAAGGCTCCGGTCAAACAGCGGAGCTTAACGCTTACGGGCAATACAAAGTGCAACTGCTCTACGACCTGTCAGAGAAGTCTGCAAACAAGGGTTCAGCATGGGTTCGTTTGGCGCAGCCTTATGGTGGCAACGGCCACGGCATGCACTTTCCTTTACTCAAGGGCACCGAGGTCCTGATTGCCTTTCTGGGTGGCGATCCGGATCAACCGGTCATCGTTGGAAATATTTCGAACTCAGAAAATCCCAACATTGTGATTGATAAAAACTCACAATCAAATGGTTTTAAAACCGTATCGGGCAACGTCATCGCCTTGGAAGATGACAATAACAACCAAGGTATTACCTTGCACTCACCTTCAGGCGGGACTTATTTGTACATGGGCCAGTTCCCAAAACAAAAAGAGACGGACTAGCGGTTTGATTGGCAGCAAGTTCCTTGGCAGATGCCAACGCACAGTGATGGAGAATTTTGATGGTAGCGACCTACGGTATTGCAAAAATATCAGAGGGAACCGATTATGAAGAGCACAACGGCGAGCAGATTAGCTTGCTCTTTGGCAATCGCATTGCTTTTGCCAAAGGTGATGTTCAAGGCATTGCCGCGGCAATGGACTCGAGCTTTGTGCAAAGCAAGACCAATCGAGTCGGTGCCGATAGCAGAGCGTCGATTTATAAAGTGGATGACATTCGCTATGCTCAGGGCATGGCCGCTCAGATCGCTCAAGTGGGCGGTGGTGGCTATGAGCAATCGTTCTCAGTGACTGCTGGGTCTTCAGATGCCAGCGTCTTCAGTGATTTGTCTTCATACCTTAATGATGCGATTTTCACCAAAGTCTCGTCGCTTTCAAGCAGTTTTGTTGACGTGAAGTCAGTCATTACCGACACCACTGGCGATACTCATCTGGAAAAAGATGGCAAGCTGGGTGTGGAAAGCGCCGATGAGTTGGGAATACAGTTAGTCGCCGTTGTTGACGAAATCACCAAAACCGCATTGCCTAAACTGATATCGACTTTTCAGAACATGAATCCCTACGCGGCCATGACCATCAATGACGGTTCAGTTACGTTTTTGGGTGCGCGCGGGGGCAATGGCAAAAACGGCTCGACAGGTCTTTTGATGTCACCGACAGGTTTTACCTTGTCTGCAGATGCCTCTAACCGAGCATTCACCAAAACCAGCGATTACGTTACAGGTTTTAGCGGTGATGCGGCTGTGTCAATGCAAGCCACAACCAGTAATGCCACGCTCGATGTGGCAGCTTCGGTGATTAACGTAACAGCCGCCAAATCCAGTAGCCAAGAGTCCAGTAGTTCGCACACGGCCACTCAGTACTCGGTGCAAACTGTCAATGGATCGGCCAAGTCATCCATGGTCATGAGTTCATCAAAATTGGCCCTTGAAACCGCCGGCGCAGGCGGCTCAGGCTCTGTCACGGTTGAAAGTAGTTCAGTCAAAGGCCAAGTGGGGTCAAGCAGCTTGTCGTTGTCGACTTCTAGTGGCTCGCTGGCCTTTTCCAGCGCCAAAGTCGCGGTCTCTTCGTCAAGCGCCACGCTAAGTTACGGCTCAAGCAGCGTATCTGTGAGTGCGGCTGGGGTGGCGATTAATGGCAGTGCACTCAAGGTGATGATGTGAAGATTTTTGCCGCACCTGACACCGAGATCACTTACCGCGCCTTTTCTTTGGCGCCAGGTAAGTATGCGCTGTCTGTTGCTTTGCTGGTTCGATTTGGTCTGCATCCTGAGGGTGAGTCTGAGTCTGAGTCTGAGTCTGAGTCGGCGGTGGCCCGTGGCGTGTGGGACATCATTACTGCGGCGGTGAAAGGTTATGCGGTCTTCGACGAGGGCTGGCCGAAGCTGCGCGGTGAGTACTTGGTGTTTGGCGCCGGCTATCTGCGTGATGCTCAGGCGCAACAGCCGCTATCAGTAGCGGTTACGATTGGTACGATGTCCAAGCAGCTAGCCGTCTTTGGTGAGCGCTTCTTCATGCCCGGCGGTTCAATGAGTGCTGCGCTACCGTTTGTACGCATGCCGATCGCGCCGCAAACAGCCTATGGTGGTGAGTCCTACCCCTTAAATCCCTACGGTAAAGCAGCTGGCGCCGTTCAAAACGAGGTAGGCCAAACAGTCCACCCCTTACCTAATGTGGAATTACCCAGCGATATGTTGCGCTCGCCGCGAGACCGCGCCAGTGTCGCGGGATTTTGGCCTTATTACCCAGATATGCCACAACGCACCCAATACTTGGGTCTTTTTGACGATGAATGGGTGAAGACTCGTTGGCCACATCTGCCCGTAAAAACTGACTTCAGTTTTTTTCAAGCCGCACCCGAGGATCAACGCCTCGCTGACGGTTATTGGCAGGGTACCGAGACGGTTGTGGTCCAAAACATGCACCCCGAACACGCTGCTCTTAAAGGGACGTTGCCCAATTGCCGAGCGCGGGTCTTTGGTGCGGTGCTTGATGCTCAAGGTGAGCGACACTTCGGTGAAACACACACACGCTTAGAGTCTGTCTTTTTGATGCCGGATCAACAGGCTGGGATAGCGCTTTATCGGTCCGTCATTGAAGTCGATGATCCAGAGGGTAAAGATGTTGTGGCGCTTTATGCTGAGCTTGAGTCACTTGAAAACACGCCCGCAGCGGCGCAGGGCTACTTGTTGAACTTTAAACATAAGCTCAATGATGATCCCGTTGATGTGAAATTATCAACTGAAAGTCTTGCCCCGAGTGCTGACCAAGAACACAAAACGTTGACGGTTCTCTTGGCTGAGCTTGATACACAAAGACAACGATTTGTTCAACAAATGTCGCAGTCAGGCATGACTCAGGCACAAATTCTGACTTCACTTAAAAGTAATCCACAGACCCGTGAGTTGGCCCTATTGATAGAGCAAACACCGGGTGGGGTTGGCAGTTTTTTTGATCGAATCGAAGCGTTTGCGCAGTCGGCTGTTCAAGTAGAACCGGATGGCGGCGATCAAACCGTGGCCGCCTTAAGTGATGCGGCGACTGCGCGCTTGGCGCGGCACACGGTTTTGCAGCAACAACAGGTTGGTGCCGATTGTCGTGACCTGACGTTAGCGCACGCTGATCTTTCAGGTTTGGATTTATCGGGGATGGACTTTTCTGGGGCTGTTTTGATTGGCGCCAATTTCATTGGTAGCGTTTTGTGTGGCGCGACCTTTGATCGAGCCGCCTTAACCGAGGCCAATTTTTCAGCCGCAGACCTATCAAAGGGCAGTTTTGTGATGGCGAGCCTAAGTGGGGCTAAATTTCATGGTGCGAATTTGTCCGATGCCAGTTTGTTGCGCGCCGATTGCGCCGTGGCGTCTTTTGGTGACGCCGTGCTTGAACGTTTGGATATGTCTGGCGGTAACTTTGCGGGTGCGCAATTGCGACATGCGAGCTTAAAAGGCGTGTCAGCCAACAAAGCCGACTTTACGGGAGCCCATTTGGCTCAGGCGGACCTGACAGGTGCCAAATTGGTCGAGGCCAATTTCTCTGGCGCGGACTTAACTGGTGTTGAGATGTCCCATGCCAGCTGCATTGGGGCTTTTTTCTCTTGCGCAAAATTACACAAAGCCAACTTTGAAGGGGCTGATCTGGCCGATAGTAGTGCTGACAATGGCACTCAGGCCACAGCGGTTAATTTTACGGGTGCTTGCATGACTCGCGCTTGCTGGATTGGCGCCAATTTGTCGGGTTCAAATTTCGACAACATCAGGGCACAAGGTGCTAATTTTTCCCAGACGCAAATGTCGATGGTCACGATGCGCGGCGTGGTGGCCAAGCAATCAAGCTTTGATAAGGCCACCGTCTCTGATGCAGATTTCTCAAAAAGCAATTGGATGGAGGCCTCTTTTGCACAAACCAAGCTGACCAATACTTGTTTGAATTCGTGCAACTTTTACGGGGCTAATTTTTTAGACACGGTTTTTTCGAATGTGCAGTTAGAAAACGCTTACATAGCACGCACAGTTTTGGCTGCGCGTATTGGAACAAACAATGTCTAATTGGCGCGATCACGTGATAGATAGTGCTCTTGTTGGGGTCGATCTGCGTGATCAAAACTTAGCTGGTGAATCCTTTGCTGGCTTGCGCCTAAACAAGGTGTACTTTTCTCAGGCTGATTTGAGCCAATGTGACTTCGAGGCTTGTGACATCGAGGGGTGTGATTTTTCAGGCGCGACGTTGACGGCATCGACATGGCGAGTGGCAAACATCCAAAGCACCTCATTTGCCAACGCAGTGCTGACTCAGGCGCAGTTCATCGAGGTGCAAGCCAAAGGTGTTGATTTTTCCGGCGTGACGGCTTCGGGCTCGAGTTGGTATTTGGCTTTGTTAGACGATTGTCAGTTTGATCAAGCGCAGCTGACAGGGGCATTGCTTGAGCGGGCCAGTGCGATCAAAGGTTCTTTCAAGGCGACCGATTTTTCGGGTGCCAATTTGACTCGTGCGACCTTTCAGGGTGGTGAGCTCAGTACGGCAATTTTCCGAGACACTGACATGACGCAGTGTTACTTGGCTGATGCAGGGCTCAAAGGACAGTCATTTCAAGACTGTCAGTTAACCATGACTTTGTTCAGTAAGGCAGATCTAACAGGGGCTAACTTTTCGGGTTTGGCGTTGAGTCAGGTGAATTTTTCGCAGGCCAAGTTAAGTCAAGCGAATTTCTCTGGCACTGTGCTGTCAGCCATTGTCTTTTCGATGGCTGACCTGTCCGGTGTCAATTTTAGTGGTGCGCAATTCGATCAGGTCGATTGTGCCGGCGCAAAATTCAAGCACGTGAATGCCGCTAGAAGCCAGTACAAGCACACTGTTTTCAAAGAAGCCGACATCACACAAGCGATTTTCTCCAATAGCCGTTTTCAGTTCTGTGATTTATCAATGGCGCAGTTAGATGGCAGTGATTTTTCTGAGGCGCATTTCAAAGCCTGTCATTTGTATGGGCTTTCTGAACAAAAGACCTTGTGGTTGGGCGCCATTTTGGTCGATTGCCTGAAAGAAGATGCGCTTAGAACCCATGCTGATTTGTGGCAGATGCCGCGATGAGTTGGTAGATACCCATGACGAATCAAAAACAGGATTTTCAGATGCTGACCAAGCTAAACTTAAGTCATAAGACACCAAGCACCAATCCTATTGTGAGCTTGCGAACGGCTACGATTTCCGGACACGCTGACCGTTGGTTCTTTGTACATGAGGCTGCGGCACCGCGCTTAAAGCGTGCCACCAGTTGTTTAGTTGAACCGCAGCTTGGTGATGTGGTGTTGATTTGTGATTGCGGTGAAAACGAAGTGGGTTACATCACGGCTGTATTGCAAAGTGCCAAGGAAGATCAAGGCGCTGTATTGTTGCCCGGCGGGGTGGCCTTGAACAGTTCACCAAATGGCTTAGATATTGAGGCTCGTCAAATTGCTCTCAAGGGTGAGCAGTCGATCAGTTTGGTTGCGCCACATCTTGAAATAAATGCGGCTGCGGCGACTGTGCGGGTATCCCACTGGAAAAGTTGGTCTGAAACCATCGAGTCGCACGTGGTTCGAGCTTCTTTGATGGCCACTTCGCTAACCAGTCATATTGGCACGGCGATTTCACGGATTAAGAGCAGCTGGCGTAAAGTCGATGGTTTAGACGAAGTACAGGCCGGTCGCACTCGCTTGTTGGTTGACGGGCACCACAACGTTCAGGCAGAACACGTGACAGTAAACGCCCAAGGATACGTGCGTATCGATGGCAAAAAAATCGATTTGGGTTAATGGGGGGCATTTATGTACGCCGCAACAATACAAACGGGTGACATTATTTGCTATTTAGACACTTGCAAGACACCAGCGCCACCGGCGCCGTCTATTCCTGTTCCGTACGTCAATATTGCCATGACCATGATGGCTATGCCAACAGTGACGCAAGTGTTGGTGATGGGTTGCCCCTCGTTAAATCTTGATTCAAAAGTCTCGATCAGCATGGGAGATGAGCCCGGCGTAGAGGGTGGGATTATTTCAGGCTCGTTTATTGGCGAGTGTCAGTTCACCAGCGGCAGTATGAAAGTCACCCTTAAAGGTAAGCCGGCGGTTCGCATGATGGATCCCGCAAAATCAAATAAAGGCAATTGTTTTGGATCGATGATGACGCCAAGTCAGGCTATGGTTATTTTTGGGTAGTAATTTTTTGAGGGGGCAGCTCGTCTAGTGGACGGCCATCATTGGCTAGAAGCACTTGCCGACCTGGGTAGTATTTGACTCGAGCAGATTGAGTCTTGCCCTGGTGAATGTAATTAACAAGATAGCCCGAAGCCGTGCGTGTGGTTTTGGTCTCTTGGGTGCAGGTGGTCTCTAGGAAAAAGGCTTGTTCTGCCAGGTACTTTCCGGGTTTTGGGGCTTCGGGTATTTTGGGTTCGGGTGGAAAAATCATTTTCCAGACCAAGTCACCCAAGATGCTACCGGCCAAACCAAAGCCCATGGTTAGGGCCAGTGATGTTGGCCAAATGGCATAGGCAAGACTTGCGAGCCCGTAGCCGCCGGCGGTGGCGCCAGGGCCCGCAGCAGCGCCAACAATGGCGCCGCCGGCGACAGTAGGCCAGATCCACTTTTGGCTGTCGGCGCCGTAGTGGCTGGTCAGTGAGTAAGCAATGGGTGCGCCCATTGCGGCACCTAGGATAGGTTGCCAGTACTTGGTTAGCCAAGGCGTTTTTTGTTGCTCGCGAATGGCTTTGTCACGGGCGGTCACGATGGCCTGCCAGCAAACCTGAGGACGAGATTGCTGGATGAAGATTTCTTGGGTAACAGACACCACTCGAGCGACGGGTGTTTGTGAATATGCCGGCAGTGGTGCCACACAGATTAACAATGCGACGTAAGTTGCAAAATTGGGATAATGAAACAATGAAGGCATTGAAGAGCTCACAAGAATATTTGTGCCAACCGAACAGGTTTTCATTTGATAATACAGCCTTGCGCTTTACTTTGGTGGACTGAAAGCATGCGTTTTATGAGCCGTTTACTCGTTGTTTTTGCTGTGGCGATATCCATCGGTGGTTGTTCTTCGTTGGGTGGAAAATCAACAGAAGAAAAAACAGATCAAGCAAAAGCCAAGGTCAGTTGGTCCTTTGAGAAAGAAGGCATCTGGCTCGAGTTGGCAGCACCAACAGATCTTAATTTCTACGCTAATCGTTCACATTCGCTGGTGCTTGGGGTGTGGCAACTCGAAGACGAAAAGGTTTTTGTCAAACTCATGGGCGACCCTGGTGCGGTCAGCCATGCCTTGGCAACGGGTAACTTACCTAAATCGGTTTTGCAGTTGGATCGCTACGTGATTCAGCCCGATACACGGACGCTGTTGAAAGTCGACCGCGTACAAGACGCCAAGTTCGTCGGTATTGTGGCAGGTTACTATGTCTTTGATCCTGCTCGATCGGCACGATATTACCGAATCCCTTTGAATATTCAGTCGACTGGCTTGATCTCCAAAGATTACACCGCTGAGCCTGCCATTCTGACCTTGCAAATGGCACTGGGTAGCCAGCGAATCAACAACGCGCAGAGTCTGACTTACGACGCTGACAAAAAAGTGGTGCTTGAAACCGTGCCTTTAAGTAACGAGAAGTTAGAAGTCGAGCTATCTCCAAAGGTGTTGAACCAAGTGGCGCAAGAATCAAGCGCAGTGATTAAGTTAGGGCGATGAGGGCCTCAAGATAATGGATACAAGACAAAGCATTTTCTGGCATCAAGGGCTTTTTTTACAGCCGCAACATTTTCAGCACATGGAGATGCATCAGCAATTTTGCCGCCAGCCCATCATGAGAATGACCAGCCCCTACCCGTGGGGTTTGGGTGAGCTGCAACTTTCTGAGCAAGCATTGAGTAATCGTGTGGTTGATATCAGGCAATTCAAAATCTTGCTGCCTGATCAGACGTACCTTGAATTTCCAGGTAACGCGATCCATACCCCGCGATCTTTCGATAGTGTATGGACTGACGTTGATGAGCCATTAAAAGTTTATGTGGGTATTCGGCGCTTTTCACCCGCCGTTCCCAACGTAACTGTTGTCGATTCACAGGGTGAATTTGAATCGGTACAAACAAGATTCGCATCGCTTTCAAATCCAGACGAGTCGCGCGACACTTACAGTATCAGTGCCAATGCACCAATTCCAACGATTGTTCATGTAACAAAAGTCTTTTTTGAAAGTGAGCTCGACAAGCTTGATGACTTCGACTTGTTTTTTGTTGCTAAGCTAGAGCGTCACGGTGATCAGGTTCGGGTTGTTTCGGATCAAGTGCCAGCGGTCTATGCGCTTGGTGCATCGAATTACTTAAAAACAATGGTTCGTGACATCCGCGACGATATGTTGGGACGTGTTCGGCAGTTGGAGGAGTACAAATCACCGGTTAACAACAATCAGGACAGCCTAGACGCTAATTTTCTGATGATGATGCAAGCCGTTCAGGTCTTAAACCGGCAAGTGCCGATGTTGACTCATATCCTCGAAGCAGAAAACGTTCACCCTTGGGATGTCTACGGTGTATTGAGAGTGTGTGTGGGTGAAATGAGCACGTTTTCACAGCGCTTGGATTTATATGGTCGACTTACCGGTCAAGAGGATGGGCTTCCAAGCTACGATCACCGCAATTTGGGCCAGTGTTTTGGCAAAGCCAAAGTACTGGTGTCGCAGTTGTTGTCTGATGTGGCAGTGGGTCCTGAGCTGCGGGTGGTTATGGTGCAAAACGGTGATGTCTTTTCCGGCAATATCCCGAAAGAGTTTTTTGCGACGCGTAATCGGTTCTTTTTGGTCTTGCAGTCTGCGACTATCCGCGATGTAGATGAGGCTGATTTTCAAGCAAACTCACGGCTGGCTGCAATCACCGTGTTGCCTCAACTGATAGATCACGCATTACCGGGTCTCGGTTTGATCGCGCTTTCTGGGCCACCGCAGGGTCTGCCTAGAAGGTCAGACGCCAAGTACTACCGCATTGAGCAAATCAGTGCTGAATGGGAACAGGTTGAAACGGAGGGTGGCGTGGCAATGTATTGGACCGATGCACCCACTGATTTGCGGGCACTAATCTTGGTTACTAGAGGCTGATCATGGGATTACCCTCCCTTTTTATTCCCATCATGGCGTATGTCAGAAGCATTGAGCGACAGACAAATCCGGACGCACAACAAGTCCATGATCAATTGCAACTGCTCATTCAAGCCGCTCGAGAGCAAGCGCTGATTAGCGAGGTGGCACTTGATCGCTTCACTGACGGCTTGTTTCCGGTTGTGGCTTGGTGTGACGAGCGGCTGGCTAACTTAGCCGTATGGCGTGAGACACACGACTGGCGTGCTTTCATGCTCGCACGCAAGTTATACAACACAACATTAGCGGGCATGATTTTTTTTGATCGGTTGCAGGCGCTAGCCCCCGAAGATAATGAACTTAGAGAAATTTTTGTATTGTGTCTTTGCATGAACTTTCTTGGTCGTTATGCAAAAAATCCGAACGATCCCGTTTTGGTTCAGTTGCGCTTGGATAACTACAAATTGCTGCGCCCGCAAGGCGTATTTGTGGAAGGTGCTTCTGACAAACAACTGTTTCCCGAAGCCTACCGCGTGACGTCAGATGCAGGCCAAAAACGTCGCCAACAATCCAACGGCCGACGCTTTTGGCTGCTCGGCGTGGCACTGCCTTTCTTGATTATCGCCACACTTGCTGTGACGTTCAATTACGAATTGTCACTCCAAATTGACGCTATCAACCAAATGTTGAACCCATGAGAACAATCCTACAGGTGTTACTCGCCATTGTTTTGCTGTTGTTATTAGCCATCATCAGTTGGCTATTCGTGTTGTACATGGCGTGGCCGGCTTGGGGTGGTTTTGCAGTGTTTTTTGGGGTGCTCGGTTTTTATTTTGGGACCAAAGCCATCAAACGCTTTTGGGTGATTTCTCAAACCAAGTCCAAGCTTTTGGCCACGCAAAGCGCCGCTACCAAAATCGGTATTACCGCTGATAATTTCAGTAGCGTCTTGAGTCGTCAGTGGAAGGACGTTACCGACTTGCTGAAGCAGTCGCAACTGAAACGGTTCGGCAACCCGTTGTATGTTTTGCCTTGGTACATGATTATTGGTGAATCGGGGTCTGGAAAGACCACCGCCATCACGAGATCACGCTTAAGCAGTATGTTGAAACAAACAGTAGAGACCAAAAAAATCGTTCAAACCACCAACTGTGATTGGTGGTTCTTCAATCATGCCATTGTTTTAGATACAGCGGGTCGCTACGTCTCTCCTGATGGCAGTGATCAAGACTTACAAGAGTGGCACTACTTGTTGAGCCTTTTCACGAAATACCGGCCAGGTGAGGGACTCAATGGTTTGGTGGTCGTTGTTTCAGCCGATGCCTTGCTATCTGGCGACAGCGAGCTACTTGAGCGTCAGGGACGTTCTTTGCGTGAGCGTATTGACCATCTGATGCGCATGTTCGAAAAGCGGTTTCCCATTTATGTGATGGTGACTAAAGCCGATAGAGTCTATGGCTTTACCGAGTGGGTTGGCCAGTTAACCGACGCTGAGTCGCAAGAGGCGATGGGCTACTTGCATGAGTCTGGTAGTGACGTTCGAGATGAGCGTGGGTTTGCTACGCATGCCATTAAAGCGATCAGTGAGCGCTTAAGGACGATGCGCTTAGACATGGCCATGCGAGGCGTTCCAGTGTCGCCCGAGGTGCTGATGTTGCCTGGCGAAGTTGAACGATTGAAAGAGGGACTACAAGTTTTTCTGGCATCAGTCTTTGGTGAGAATCCGTACCTCGAGCATCCATATTTAAGAGGGCTGTTTTTAACCAGTGGTCGACAAGAAGCCTCTTTGCCCAGTCGTTTGAATGCGTTGATGGGCAGCGCTTCAGATCCGGTAAAGCCCTCGCTAACTGGACAAAAAGGTTTGTTCATTCATGATGTTTTTGCGCGAATTTTGCCTAAAGAACGGTACGTGTTCTTAGCGGGTCGGATTGTCAGCCGATGGCGCACGGTCAGCAGGAACATGGCCCTGACTTCTTGGTTGTTGGTGTGTTCCGCTTTTGCTGTTTTCGTGGTGGTTTCTTATCAGACAACGGCTTCAACGATTGACCGCATTCACAGTCAAATCCCAGCGAATTTCACCAATGCGATGAGCATCGGAGGCGCTTCAGTTGGTACACAGTCCAGTGATGAGACAGATCCAAAAGCCTATCAAAAAAACGTAGATAACTTGTCGACCTTGTTACAAACTGTGAGAGTGCTTTTGGCTGAGCGCTCTGACTGGCGTACCAGCTGGTTGGCGTATAGCCCAGATGTTAAAAAGCTGGAAAAAACATTAGAGGAGTTGTTTGTCCGGAAATTTCGGCTGATACAGCAAAAAACAACAGGGGTTAATCAGGTTGGTGAGCAGTTGATGCAAGGCGATGATCCTGTCAGGAAAGCATACGCCATTTTGGCGGCTGTTCGTTATTCGAATATGTTGACGGCGCGCATGAATGGAGCGAGCTACGATGAGCTACGAGCCATGCCGCAAGTGCCTGCGCAATCCAGTGCTGAGAATTTTTCGCTTAATGACCAAGTTCGGGCAGGCATGAGCGAGTTGGTGCCTGCTGCCATTGCTTGGTCCGACAGTGATGATTTTTATCTCAAGATGAGTTTAAAAAAAAATAGAGCCTTGATCACCAAGGTAGCCTTTGATCAACGCCAGATGCCGTGGTTGATTGAATGGGCCGATAGCCTTTCTAGTGTTGCACCGATTCGAGCTGTAAATTTTTGGCGACCAGATGTCTTGCAGAACGATGATCTAGTCATTAAACCGGGCCTAACCAAAGCGGGAAGCCAGCAAATTGATAGTTTTTTAACAGAATTGCTTGCCGCGCTAGGCAACAGCCCTGAATCGGTCAGCCATGTGGATTTTTTCCGCACACAGTACCAACGACAACGCTTTGAGGCGTGGCGCGAACTCTCTCGAGGTTTTTATAGTTTCGGCAACGTGTTCGGTGTGGAGCCGGCATGGCGTGATGTTGTTTCAACCTTGGGTACAAGGACAAGTCCTTTCTACATGTTTTTCCAGAAGGTTAATGAAGAATTTTCAGGATTGTCTCAAAAAGACTCACCAGAGTGGCTCACCTTTGTGCGGATTTTTCATGATGTCCAGTCTCGGGCACTCAGCAGTGCGCCATTAAAAGGCGCATCCAATATTGTGAGTGCCATTAATACGGCGACGGCTGGCGTACTGAGGCCTAACGTCAATACGGGTGGTGTTTCATTGGTTGGTGCTGTCCAGGCGGCTACTAAGGATATCGATAGTTATGAGAGCATTGTCAAGTCCTTACAAGCCGCGGCGATTCAAGCTCAAGGGGGTATAAGAGCTGATTTGAAGATGGCCCAAAGCTACTTCTCCGGTACTGCTGAGCTCGCAACTGATTTATCGGTATTGCGTGCGCTAGAACAAAACCTGTTGCAATTCAGAAAGGACTCAAAATACGACAAACCTGAAAACGAAATCATTTGGCGGGTCATTTTTGGACCAATCGACATCTTGGCGACTTACGTTTTGGAACAGGCCTCCTGTCAAATTCAAAAAGACTGGGAGAGTAAAGTCATTTCGAGAAGTCAGCTGGCAACCAGTCCGAAAGAGGCCAGCACGCAGTTGTTCGGTGAACAAGGCACTGTTTGGGCCTTTGTTGATGGTCCGGGCAAGAATTTCATCAACCGAAGCGCTAGCGGTTTTAGTGCGGCCAAGTATCAGAATTATCAAATGCCGTTTACGGGTGAGTTCATGGATTTTCTGAATCAAGCGGTCACCACTCGAGTTTCGCAGCTGGTTAAACAACAGCGCGCTGCGAGTAGTGATAAAAAAACAGCCAAGCTTTCGCTAGCAGCCTATCCGCTATCGGTCAATCCAACGGCCAAGGTCAGGCCTTATTCCGCCACGCTGGTCATGCAGTGTGTTGATGCTGTCATTGAGCTCAGTAATCTAAACATGCAAGCCAATGACAGCTTTGTGTGGTCGCCCGATCAATGCGGTGAGACCACACTTGAAATAGAAGTCGACAACATGACGTTGACAAAGCGCTATCCTGGGCCGCTGGGTTTGCCCACTTTATTGGAGGAGTTTCAAGACGGTGCCCGGGTATTTACCCCAACCGACTTTCCAGCGGCAGCCGATCGCCTGGATGAATTGGATATTACGGAAATCACCATTCGGTATGACATCACCGGTCGCACTGAGCTGTTGCAGTTGGCGCAAGATTATCAATATTTGCTTGAACAAAACACGCCATCGACTCAGCCAGCGCTATCACGGATGGATATTGAGGTGCCTACGCGTGCAGGCCGTTGTTGGTCAGGCATTCGGGCGCCAGAAGCCCCGCTGACGGTGCCCAAGTTCATCAAGGCCGAAGCCGAGAAAAAAGCCAATCCGCCGCCGCCGCCGCCCCCCGTGCGTAAGTTACCTCCGATTGAACCTTTGAAACCGGCACCGACTGAATCCATCACCATTAAAAAGGGTGATACCTTGATTTCGATTGGTCGCCAGTACAAAGTTGATCCGGGCATCTTAAAAGCGCTTAATGGTCTTAAGAGCGATACGATCATTGTGGGTAGCAAGTTGCTGGTACCCATTTGGGTCACACCTGCGGGTCTTAACTAGTAAGGCTGGCCGTTATGACGACGCCGCAGATTTAAGTGGCGTCGTATTTGAAGATTTGATCACCGCCGGCAGCGTGTACTTGCGCGTTAAACGAAATGATAATTCGCTCAGATTCACCCTCGTAGGGCATGGCCTTGTGAGCGAGATAAGACGGGAAAAGCACCAAGCGACCCGGTACGGGATCGACATCGTGTGTGTTCTTTTGTAGGTAAGCGTTACCCACATCCATGTGTGCCCCGCCTAGCCATTGACTGTAGGGTCCATAAAAACGCGTCACGCCATTCATTTCCCCAAGCTGCGGATGCGATCGACGCTGCTCGTCTGGATCAGCCTGCACGTAGTAAATCCCCGACCAGGAGCAATTGCCATGTGTGTGTATGTCATGAAAGGCCATACTATTTTGAATTTGAAACCAGCAACCTACTATTTGTAGCTGCAGTTTCATACGTCCAGATGGCCAAACACCGCTGTTGGCCGTCATGATAGTTTTCTGTAGTGAGTTAGCAATGAAGTTCACTAAGGTCTGAAACTCAGGCAACTTTACCCGTTCGAGTAGCTGGTCGCTGCTGGCGTAAAAAGCCGGCAATGGCAGCTCAGGTGACCTTTGCGCCAAGTCTGTGGCGCGCATGGCTTGAAAGGCACGGGCGAGCGTGGGGTTGATGTCGATGTGCGCCTCGTTCTGATGCATTTCGAGCGGTACTGGCCAATGAATGTGAGCCATGGTTTGGATCTACCAAAAAGAACTGCAGTGACTTAAGAAAACGCAAGACGTCTTCTGAGCGCAAGGTAGGCCGGCTCTGAGCTGGGCGCACCTTGGGGTGAAAGTGCAGTGTCGGTTGTCAGCTCTTGGCCCGGTAAGGTCAGCGTCCAGCCGGTTTTTTGTTCAAACATTTCAATGTCTGCCAGCGTATCAATGTCGATAACGTAGTGCTCATTGTCAGTTTCGAAGTTGCTCACCTGCTCGGGGTGTTCATCGATGAATTTGCGGCAATACATGTTTTGGCTGTCCGCCAAAATCTTAGCAATCGCTACGCCAGATAAAACAATGGGATTGCCTCGGGCACCGTTTACTTGAGGAATGACAATCTCACCAAACAATCGTTTCTTGAAGGCTGCGATCAGTGTCGAGATATCGTTGGCACTAACCAGAGGTTGGTCGCAGAGCATCATGATGACCGCATCAAACTTGTCGCCCAATGTCTGAATACCTAACCGCACGGAGCTCGGTTGGCCAGCACCTGGATCCAAATTGCGCACGATTTGAACGGGGAACTGCTCAACCAGTGGTTCTACTTGGTCGTGGTAAAACCCAGTCACGACAACCACTTCGTCAACACCCGCACCGCTCAGGGCAATCAAGTGACGATTAATCAGTGGCACGCCTTGTAATTGCAACAATGCCTTGGGCTGATTGCCTAAGCGACTGCCTTGGCCTGCGGCTAGCAATACCGCACCAATACGCATGCGTGCGTACAATCCACCGCCTTGTTTTAGTAGGCATCCCATGACTGCTCCTATTGGGCGCTTGGCCCGTTCAAGGTAGTCGCTGCCGATTGCGTCAAGGCAGGCTCCTTGTTTTGGTGATGATTTCGGTGTTTCTCTTGGTTACCATTATCATGCCGCTGGCGCTTAAGGGTCAACTCGACCAAGCCTTCGAGGCTACTTAAGTGACTAACCGCCATAAAGCCTGAAATATCGGCTTGGCTGGCTTCAATGGCTTTTGACTGCGGTATCGCGACAGTGGGGTGTAACCAAAAAAGCTCAGCACCCGTGCGCCGAATTGCTTTAACCGCTTCGGGCAGCTGGTCGGGCGGGTCGGTGTCGTAGCCGTCGCTCAATACAAATACTAGATCGCGGCGGCTTAAGCCGCGTATGCGTTGCCCATCAGGGCCGCGCTGACACTGAGAGAGGAAAGATTCTAAGTTGGTGGCAATGCGTGTGCCACCACCAAACCCAAACGTGACGGCATTGATTTTTTCTTGTACCCGGCCACTGTCGCGTTTTAGCAGTGGCGTTACCTCAATCAGTGCGGTGTGAAACACGAAGGCGCGCGCGTGCATGATTTGACAGAATGATCGGGCCATTCTCAAGAAAAAAGCCGCATGGGACTCCATCGATTGGCTAACATCAACCAAAATAAAAACCTTAGGCATGACGGATTTACGGGTTTTGGTTTGTAAGCGGATTAACTCCCCACCGGTGCTGACCGCCTTACGGATCGACTGACGTAAGTCAAGGCGATGGGCTTGCGGCTTGCGTCGGTAGTGGGCGATGAGCTTACGTCGTAGGCGCGTTTGCAGCGGATATATGAGCTTATCGAGCTGCGCACTGTCGTGCGGCAACCAGTCACCCAAGGGTTTTTCTGTCAAGGGATCGACACGGCTAGCGCCACCTTGCGATTGTTCGTTTGGGCTTTCTTGGTCACTGCTGTTTACACTTGCTAGCCCAACTGACCCTTGCTGTCCGGTACCAGGTTGGCTCTGACCGTCACCTTGAATTTCCATGATCAATTCAGGTAAAGATTTGCCTTGGCGTTTTTGTTGTGAGGACTTAACGCTGCCTTTTATTCGCTCAGGAAACCAATAAGCATGAAACAATTCAGTAAATAGGGACCACTGCTTTTGCGAAGAGGCACAGATCGCCCGCCAATACTTTTCAATATGCTGTGGTTGATCGACACCGGCCAGCGCAGTGATTTGGACCATGGCTTGCAACTCTGACAAACCGATCACATAGCCATGCTCGCGGAGATAGTGGGCAAAGTCACGGATGTTTTGAGCCGGCCCTGTTGAGTTTGAGGTTGGGTCAGTCACCACAGATCACGTTTAAGCACGAGGAGTCGCAACCCCAGGATCAACCCCTGCGCGCTGGCCTGAACCCATGAGTTTGGTGATTACGGTTTCAGAGACTTGCCATTGATCGCCCCGCGTTTTTAAAAGTGCGCTCAGACTGCTGGCTAGTGCTTGTGGGTCCTCAGGTATGGCTTTGAAGTCACGGGCGCAGAGAATGCGAATCCAGTCCAACGTTTCAGCTACTCCTGGGGTCTTATCCAGATCCTCTTTGCGCAGCTGATGAATAAATAGCACTGCTTGCTGAATCAAATCAACATTAGCGTCTGGTAAAAGGGTTTTGACGATGGTTAACTCACGTGCCACAGTAGGGTAGTCAACATAGTGAAACAAGCAACGACGCCTTAGCGCGTCGGATAAGTCGCGTGTGCCGTTACTTGTCAAAATGACTAAGGGGTGACTGGTTGCGTGTATGGTGCCGAGTTCAGGCACGGAAATCTGAAACTCACCTAGGACCTCGAGCAGGTAGGCTTCGAAGGCCTCATCAGCGCGGTCGATCTCGTCGATTAATAGCACAGCAGGCTCAGGCGAGGTGATGGCTTGCATCAAGGGTCGCTGCAGTAAAAATGATTCGCTAAAGAGATCGTCGCGCAGGCTGCTCTGACCGCTGCCTTCGGCTTCGCGAAGCCGAATTTCAAGCAACTGCCGGCTGTAGTTCCATTCGTATACTGCTTGATTTAAGTCCAAGCTTTCGTGGCATTGTAGGCGGAACAAGGGCCGTCTCAAGGCCGTTGCACTGGCCTGTGCGATGGCCGTTTTACCGACTCCAGCTTCGCCTTCAAGCAGGATGGGGCGGTCTATGGTGAGCCCCATCCAAACCATTTCAGCCAAGCTGTCATCTGCCACATAACCCGCTTGCGCTAGGCGCTGGGCAATGTCTTTGACATTCATTGGCCAAGCCCCTTATTTTCCAAACAGCCTCGCAAAGAAGTTTTTGATCAACATCCAGGCGATAGCCAAGGCGTTGAGCTCACTTTGAATTTTTGGGGCTTCAGCGGGCATTTGCGTCGCGACTGGATCAATGGTGCCAGCCGAATTCGATGCTGCGTCAGCCGTGGCCGAACTGGCGACAATGACCGCTTGCGCTTTGATCGAGAAGTTATCAGCAAATTGTTTCAGGATCATATCTGAAACTGAGGTCATCATACGCCCACCGAACTGGGCAAACTTGCCGTTAACAATCACATCGGCCTTACCAATCAAACTCACGCTGTTGTCGTCCTGTACTTGTAACGAAGCGGTGAGCTCCATCGAGGCCGATGAGCCACCTTTGTCAGCACCCTTGCCCAACAAACGGATCTGTTTGGCCGCTTCATCGACACCTAGCACTTCGATGTCACCAGAGAAGGCAGCAGTCGCGGGGCCCACTTTGACCTTAACCGAACCTTTGTAGTGCGTCTCATCGATTTGCTCGCTGATTGAGGCGCCGGGCATGCAAGTGGCCAGTTCCGTGATGTTGGACAAAACCTGCCAGCATGCTTGCTCGCTGGCAGGAATCGGGTATTGCTTATCAATCGTTACTTCCATTCGGACAATTCCTTGAGAGCAACCTTAGTTTAAGTTCAGGTTATGTTTTTTCAGTTCTTTCCAGGTTCTGAAAGCCGTGTGCGGCATGTCAACGTGTGTTACACCAACGTGGGAAAAAGCATCAACCATGGCTGATGTGAATGTTGGAATGCTGCCCACGTGCGGAGACTCGGCCACGCCTTTGGCTCCGATGGGGTGATGTGGTGAAGGGGTCACGGTGTAGTCGGTTTCCCAGTGTGGCGTTTCCACGGCGGTGGGTAGAAAATAGTCCATCAGCGAGTTGCCCTGGATATTACCTTGTGCATCAAACGACAACAACTGACCCATGGCGACCGCAAAGCCTTCAGTCAGGCCACCGTGGATTTGTCCTTCAATAATCATGGGGTTGATTCGCGTACCGCAATCATCGAGCGCATAGAAGCGACGGATTTTGGTTTCACCCGTGGCACGATCAATGTCGACCACAGCCAAGTAGATACCGAAGGGGAAAGTGAAGTTTGGTGGGTCGTAGTAATGAACCGCCTCAAGACCTGGCTCTAAACCCTCGGGTGGCTGATGATAAGCAGCCCACGAGATGTCTTTCATGGTTTTGAACTTATCATCGTTGCCACGCACTTTGAAGCGATCAACTTCCCACTCGAGATCGTCTTCGCCGACTTCCAAGAGGGAAGCTGCAATCTTCTTGGCTTTGGCGTGAATCTTGCGTGAAGCCAAAGCAATGGCCGCGCCGGCGACCGGTGTCGAGCGGGAGCCGTAGGTGCCCAGGCCATAAGGTGCCGTGTTGGTGTCACCTTCTTCAACTTGAATGACCTCTGAAGGTATGCCCAACTCGGTGGCGATAATCTGCGCATAAGTGGTCTGATGACCTTGGCCTTGAGAAATGGTGCCCATGCGTGCAATGGCGCTACCGGTTGGGTCGACTCGAATCTCGCACGAATCGAACATGCCGATACCCAAAATGTCACAAATTTTGCTTGGTCCCGCACCCACAATCTCTGTAAAGGTCACCAAGCCAATGCCCATGAGTGTGGGGCTGTTGGGATCAGCGCGCTTGGCGGCTTGTTCGGCGCGAAGCCCTTTGTAGTCCACAGCATCAAGCACTTGCTTCAAAGCGGTGTGATAGTCACCCGAGTCATACTCAAAGCCGAAGGCAGATTTGTATGGGAATTGCTCTTTACGGATGAAATTTTTCTCGCGTATCTCAGCCTTGTCCATGCCGATTTTTTGCGCCAATACATCAACCATGCGTTCGATCAGATAAACCGCTTCGGTCACACGGAACGAGCACCGGTAAGCCACGCCACCGGGTGCTTTGTTGGTGTAGACGCCTTTGACTGAGCAATGGGCTGCGGGGATGTCGTAAGAGCCTGAGCAAATGTGGAACAAACCGGCTGGAAACTTAGTGGGATCAGCACAGGCGTCAAAGGCGCCATGATCAGCCACCACATCAACACGCAATCCTTGGATCATGCCGTCAGCAGTGGCCGCCAGTTCACCGGTCATATGGTAGTCACGGGCAAAGGCGGTTGAAGAGAGGTTTTCGATACGGTCTTCGACCCACTTGACGGGACGACCCAGAACGATTGAGGCCACAATGGCGCAAACATAACCTGGGTAAATTCCTACTTTGTTACCAAAACCGCCTCCAATGTCAGGCGAAATGATGCGAACTTTTGATTCAGGGATGCCTGAAAGCATCGACACAACAGTGCGCACCACGTGCGGGGCTTGACTGGTGATGTAAGTCGTTAAGTCACCACGGATAGGATCAAATGAGGCGACACAGCCGCAAGTCTCCAGTGGGCATGGGTGTACTCGTGGGTACATCATTTCTTGCTTGACAGTGACGGCAGCCGTTTCAAATGCTTGATCTGCAGCCGATTTGTCGCCCGCTGTCCAAGTAAAAATCTCGTTGGGGTGGTTGCGTTGACCGTGCGCACCCTCGGTCTTGCCTGCCAAGTCTTCACGTAACACTGGGGCATCAGCACTCAGTGCATAAAAAGGATCCATCACCACGGGAAGTTCTTCGTATTCGACTTGCACGGCTTCTTTGCCGTCAGCGGCTGCATATCGGTTTTCCGCAATCACGACAGCCACCTCCTGCATTTGGAAGTGCACTTTTTCATCAGCCAAAACGGCCGCAACATCGCCCGCTAGTGTGGGCATCCAGTGCAACTTCAATGGCTTTAGGTCCTCGGCAGTTAGGACAGCAATAACGCCAGGAATTTTCAATGCGTCTTCTTTGTGAATGGCTTTGATACGAGCGTGCGCCAAGGGCGAACGAACAATATCCATAAAAACCATGTTGGGCATCTTGATATCGTCGACGTAGTTGCCCTTGCCTTGGATAAATCGCGCGTCTTCTTTACGCAGACGCGAATCGCCCATACCCATGAGGGCGGCTTCGCGGTCTTGTAGTGGTGCATTCATATCGTTGTCTCCTCGGTTCGCTTAAGCGGTGGCTGTTTCTTGCAGCTTTTTAGCGGCATATTGCACGGCTTTGACAATATTTTGATAGCCAGTGCAGCGGCACAAGTTGCCTGAAATGCCAACGCGAATTTCTTCTTCCGTTGGATTTGGGTTCTCTTGCAAAAGGCGGTAGCTGCGCACCAGCATGCCTGGTGTACAGAATCCACATTGCAGTCCGTGTTCTTTGTAAAAACCCTCTTGCACAGCGTGTAGAACGCCTTTGTCGGCGAGACCTTCGACGGTGAGGATGTCGCTGCCCTCGCACTGCACGGTGAGATGGGTGCAGGACTTGACCGACTGTCCATCAATGTCAACGGTACAGGCGCCGCAATGGCTGGTTTCACAACCGATGTGGGCACCCGTTAAATTTAATTGCTCGCGCAAGAAGTGAATCAGTAAGTTTCTGTGTTCGACGGCTTCTTCAACCTTCTTGCCATTGATAGTCATGTTGACGAGTTTCTTGTTCATGATCGATCTCTCCAAATGATTGATTCAGACGTTTTTATCCGCGTAATTGGCTGGCTGCTTCAAGCAGCGCACGCTTGGTCATCTCGCCGGCCATGGCGGTTTTGTATTCGGCATCGCCTCGCAAATCTTCAGCTGGATTGCAAATGGCAGTGACAGCCGCAGTCACTTTCGAGAGTGTTTCAGCCGAAAGGGTGTTACCCACCAAAAGTTTTTCGGCTTCGTAGGCGCGAATGGCGGTGTCGGCCACATTGGTCAAACCAATACGCACCATGCTGACTTTGTCGCCATCCATTTGCATCACCACGGCTGCTGCTGCCGTGGCCCAATCACCGGTCTTGCGCTTGAGCTTGTTATAGGCCGTGCCGGTATTGGGTGATAGCGCCTGAATTTGTATTTCGGTCAGAATTTCGTTTTCCGCCAGGTCGGTCATGTAGGTGCCATGAAAAAAATCCACGGCCTTTACCGATCGCTGGCCGTCGGGACCCGCGACAACGAAGGTTGCATCCATGGCCATCATGATGGCTGGATGATCGTTGGCAGGGTCACCGTGGGCGATGTCGCCGCCAATCGTTCCGCGGTTACGAACCTGCGGGTCAGCAATCATCTTCACGGCTTTGGGCAACAAAGAAGCTTTTTCTTTGAGTAACGCAGAGTTGAGAATCTCGTTTTCAACCGTCATGGCACCGATGGTGATCACACCACCCGATTCTTTGATGCCGCGAAGTTGTTCGATTCGATTCAAGTCAATTAAGTGTGGTGGCTCAGCGAATCGCATCTTCATCATTGGTAGCAGGCTGTGGCCACCGGCCAATAATTTGGCATCGTCGCCCAGCTCCTTCAAAAGAGCGACCGCATCATTCAAGGTCGTGGGCGCGTGGTATTCAAACTCTGGTGGAATCATGCGTGTCTCCGTGATCAAGCGAACTGTCTGATTGAATATTGACTCGAGCGAACCTCAAAAGTAAAGCTTGGCCCAAAGGCAGGCTTATTCACCCACCCAGAAAGGCATTAAAAGTTATCGGTGTCTCAAGCGTTTTTAAAATTATGTGTTTAATGTAACGGTCAATTTGGCGGTTGACTATCGAATTTACGATGACCAAGGGTTTACGCTTAATTAGTCCGGGTGCAATGAAGGATGACGACCACAAGCTTTGCATAAGCGGTGAAAATGACCGAAGATGTCAATAGAAGACCTCAGTGCCAGTTTTATGTTTTGTCTCGGAGACAGTGCTTTGCAAGTTTCTTTTTTTCAACGCAACACCAACGCCTTGGTGACCTTGGCACTAGTCAGCTTGGTCGGCTTGACGCTGGTTTACGTTAACTTAGAGCCTACTGGTGATTGGTGGTCGATTTCATACTTGGCCTTGCTTGGTGTTGGCGGCGGCTGCTTTGTGTTGTCGCGATTGCGACCACAGTCTATGGGTTTATCGCCACCGCACGTGATGTTGTCGCTTGGTTTTGGCGGAATGTTGGTGGGTTTGTTTTTTGATTTCCAGCGCACACCAATTGCAATCATTGCCTCTATTTGTTCAAGCAGCCAAGATCTGTCTTTGCTCGAGTCATTACGCTTGCACGTGGTGTTGATGCCTTATATGCATGTGGGCATGTTGATTGGCGGTTTGGCGGCTATTCCCAGTTTGCGGTTGCTGCGACCAGAATGTCGCAAACTTTGCTCAATGCTTGCTCAAAACGTGATGTGTTCGGCTTGGATGCTGTCGGGTATGACCATAGGCGCCGTATTTTTCGTGCAAGTAATCCAACAAAGCAATGACGGCAATTTGAATCTGGGCGCGATGTTGGCGGGTATGTTTGCAGGCATGGTTTGGGGCATGGTGCTTAGCGTTTTTATTTACCGCAGCCTCTTCACATGGCGCGACCAGCAGATTGACAAACGCACAAAAGCTTGCCTTAGAAAAGCCCCCTAATCGATGCCAAGCCACTTGTGTGTTTGTAGGCTAAGCTGCCAACGGGGATGAGCCAAGCAGTAATCGACGGCGGCTTGCATGTTAGTGCGCTGGTTTGGGCCATCCATGGGTTGCAACAAAAAATGTCGAAATTCGAGGTGCTCAAATGCCGCTGGCGGTGCGTCTACTTGCGGGTAAACAAGCTTTAATTCGTCACCATTGGTCTGGTTCAGTGGGGCGGTGGATTTTGGACTCACGCAAAGCCAATCAAGACCGTCGGGTGCTTTGATGGTGCCGTTGGTTTCGACCGCAATGCGAAAATGTTTGGCGTGTAGCGCCGCGATCAAACGGTCATCAAGTTGCAGGAGTGGTTCACCACCAGTGCACACCACCAATTTATTGCTTGCAGTCTGATCAGGCCAGTGGCCATTGACCGCATCGGCTAATTCATCGGGGCGTGCGAATTTACCCCCATTGACACCATCAGTGCCCACAAAATCCGTGTCACAAAACTGGCATACCGCTTGGGCGCGATCGCGTTCGAGACCAGACCAAAGGTTGCAGCCCGCAAAGCGCAAAAATACAGCCGCGTGGCCAGCCTGGCGACCCTCGCCTTGCAGGGTGTAGAACATTTCTTTGACGCTGTAGGCCATCGTGCTTAGACCGGAAGAGCGGGGCCAAGCTCGCCCCAGTGCAAGATGATACCGCAGCCCCGGGTCTGGTAGAGATCCAAACGGTCGAGTTGCGGCAAGGCCGGTTGGGCCAGTTCACGGATGAAGTGCGCGAGCGTTCTGGTGTCAGCATCGCGATCACCCACGACGTCGTGCAAGGGGTGGTGATCGAGTTGCTTAAAGATAGGGTCGAACACGGCTTTGACATCACCGAAATCAACCGTCCAGCCCAAGACAGTGTCTAGAGGCGCGTGCAAATGCAGGCGCAATGTAAAAGTGTGGCCATGAATGCGCGCACGGCGATCACTGCCGGGCACTCGTTTCAAGCGCACGGCGCTGTCTAAGGTTAAGTCTTTCCATATGCGATAGTGTTGGCCATCAAAGTGTGCACCGCAACTACCTGTTTCGTAAACTGTCACCCATGACAAAGCTAGGAGTTGTGGTTTGAGGGCTTGCCATATCCAAGCCGAAAGGGTTTCGCTGGTTGGGTTTTCTAAGCCGGCAATATCATTTAGGCAGGCATGATCGAGTTGCGCATGCAATGGGGCCCAAAAGCGATCAAGCTCGTCATAGTCCACAATAAAGTCGCGACCAGCGGCGGCCTGTTGCACATGCAAAATGACTTCAAAGCCGTGCCCATGCATGCGGCCACATTTGTGTCCGGTAGGTACATGCGGCAATTGGTGCGCCGCCTGAAAAATGTAGCGTCGCCAAAGGTGGGCTCTGTCTTGCTCATCCAAATCAACACCGCTGTGGGCGGTGCTTTGAACCCCAACCGTTGAAGTTTGGGGCAAGGCAAGCTGTGCTCGGATCCAGCGGGCGATGTTCTCGTCGGTGGGCAGTGCAATGTGCTCATTCAAGTGCTGATAATCCAGCCGATGGGTAACCGTTTGTAGTTCGGCTTGTAGGCGATCGACCTCCGTACCGGGCCAGTGGGCGGTTGACTCGGCGGGCGCGCAGCGCACATCGGCCATGAAACTGTGCCCATGTAGGCCGTGGGCGCGATGGTCAGTGGGTAGGCACGGCACATGACAGGCCGCTTCAAACGAAGCGGCAGCGGCAATTAATTCGCACGGGTGCAGGCTCATGGCATCAGCCCAAATTTCGTCAGCAGTGGGTCTGCGATACCCGCTTGCCGAAAGCCCTTGGCTCGCAAGACACAGGCTTCACATAGCAAGCAGGGCTTGCCTTGGTCAGCAGGGTCATAGCAACTGCTGGTTTCCCCAAAATTAATACCCAATGCGGTGCCGCGTTGCACGATATCGGCTTTGCTCATGGCAATCAGTGGCGCGTGGATTTTTAAAGCCTGACCTGCCTCAGTCACGCCAACTTTGGTGGCGACTTGGGCTAGGTTTTCAAAGGCCTCTAAAAAAGCGGGGCGGCAATCGGGATAACCGCTGTAGTCTTGAGCGTTCACACCCACAAACACATCACGAGCGCCGAGTACTTCAGCCCAACCCATCGCAAAACTCAAAAAGATCGTATTACGTGCAGGCACGTAGGTGACAGGGATGTCGTGTCCAATCGAGTCTTCGTCGCCGTTCTTTGGGATGGCGATGTCGTCAGTCAGTGCCGAGCCACCAAAACGGCGCAGATCAATGTCCAAAACAACATGTTGCTTGACGCCGCGAGCGCGCGCAAAGTCCGCGGCTTTGTCTAGCTCAATGGTATGGCGTTGTCCGTACCGAAAGCTTAAGGCATAGACCTCAAAGCCTTGTTCTTGTGCGATGGCAAGACTCGTGGTCGAGTCTAGGCCACCACTTAAAAGACAAACTGCTCGTTTCAAAACAACCTCAATACGTTAAGTACAAAGCCTGTGACAGGTCGTGATGCGCGCGTTTATTTGGCCACTGGCATCGAGAACTCGGCACCAGCACCGATGGTTTCAGGCCAACGCTGCATGATGGATTTCTGCTTGGTATAAAAACGCACACCCTCTTCACCATAAGCGTGCATGTCACCAAAGAGGCTCTTCTTCCAGCCACCGAAGCCGTGCCATGCCATGGGCACGGGAATGGGTACGTTGATGCCGACCATGCCCACTTGTATGCGGCGGCTAAATTCACGCGCCACGTGTCCATCGCTGGTGTAGCATGACACGCCATTGCCAAACTCATGGCTGTGAATCAGGGCAATGGCTTCTTCGAGTGAAGCGACCCGTACGCAGACCAAGACTGGTCCGAAGATTTCCTCTTTGTAGATGGTCATCTCTGGGGTGACGTGATCAAACAATGTACCGCCCACAAAGAAACCGTTTTCGTGACCACTGACCTCAGTGTCACGCCCGTCAACCACCAGTTTTGCGCCTTGTGCAACGCCGGCACCGATGTAGCCCTCGATGCGTTCAAGCGCTTGGCGCGTGATCACAGGGCCCATTTCGCTTTCTGGTTGCATGCCATTGCCAATTTTCAGTGCTCGGGCACGCTCGGCCAAGCGTGGCACGATGTGGTCAGCCACATCGCCGACCAACACGGCCACGGAAATGGCCATGCATCGTTCGCCAGCCGAGCCGTAAGCCGCGCCAATCAGGCCATCGATGGCCGCGTCCATATCAGCGTCGGGCATCACCACCATGTGGTTCTTGGCACCGCCCAAGGCTTGCACGCGTTTGCCGTGCGAAGCACCGGTTTGGTAAATGTATTGGGCAATTGGTGTCGACCCCACAAAACTCAAGGCGCGGACCTCTTCGTGATCAATGAGGGTGTCAACGGCCAGCTTGTCGCCTTGAACCACATTGAATACGCCATCAGGCAGGCCAGCCTCTTTGAGCAGTTCGGCCATGTAGAGCGACACCGATGGGTCGCGCTCGCTGGGCTTCAAAATGAAGGTATTGCCGCAAGCGATCGCCATGGGGTACATCCACATGGGTACCATGCATGGAAAGTTAAATGGCGTGATGCCAGCAACCACACCGAGCGGCTGGCGCACGGTCCAATTGTCAATGTCAGTTGAGACTTGTTCGGTGTAGTCGCCTTTGAGCAGTTGGGGTGCACCGCAAGCGAATTCGACGATATCGATGCCGCGCGTGACTTCGCCTTGCGCATCAGAGAACACTTTGCCATGTTCTTGGGTCAGGATAGCGGCAAGATGGTCTTTGTGCAGGTTCAGTAGCTGCAGGAATTTATCCAAAATGCGGGCGCGGCGAATGGGTGGGGTGTTAGCCCAAGCGGGGAAGGCAGCCTTAGCCGACTCGATGGCTTGCAGCACGGTTTTGGCTGAGGCCAATTCGACTTGTCGGACCACCGCACCAGTTGCGGGGTTAAAGACGTCCTGCGTCCGGGCGCCGGACTCGTGAACCACTTTGCCACCAATCCAATGGGCAATCCTGGCTTCTGGTGTGTATTGAGTCGACATGGCGACCTCCATAGTGTGCATTTTCTTAAAACTAGCCTGTAATCATAGTCAGAAATAGGTGTTCGTGCCGAATTAACGGCGCGCAGCTAATGGTTCTCGTAATCAACCCACTGCAAAAAAAAACCTCCAAAGCTGGAGGCTATATGACCAGCGAAAGGGGGAGCCCGATCAATTGCCAGTCTCATGCTTGTTGTACAGAAATCCACCGAGTGTGCCGACCGCGGCGCCACCGACGGCACCCCAAATTGGGTTGCCACCCGCAATAGCCGTGATGCCAGCACCAGCTGCTGCGCCAATGGCGCCACCAGACAATTCACGCTGTTGGGCTGTTGACATGTTTGAACAGCCTCCTAGTGCAAAGGCAGTCACAACGGGTAAGACGAATAAACTTCGTTTGATAACGTTCATTTTGATTTCCTCATTCGTGATCAGTGACTGAACCGAGTTTATTTCTTGCAGGGATAGATGCCGGCCAAAAAGCGCATCATTGAATCGGCGGCAGGCATTTTAGAGAGCTGCCCATTATTTTCTACCCAGCCAACAAAAGCACTGATCACATCGTTACGTGACGGACCTGGGCTAGGAAAACACACAAAGGGTGGGTTCCTTTTGGGGTGACGGCTGGCCAAATACATGTCATACACGCCTTGACTGTACCCGTGACAAAAGTTTTGCTCAGCGGCATTAGCCGTGTTTTTACACATACTTGCCAGCGCGCCGGTGGCAATCACTTCGCTGTTGGCGGGCGTGGCGAAGGTCGCGCTCGCCGCCAATAACGATAAGCCAGTTGCCAAGAGTAGTTTTTTCATTTTCTGTCTCCCAATTAACTTATATTTATACTACTTAATTGTGAGCGCATTGGCGAGCGTGTTTTGCACCCTTTGGCGCGTTTGATGCTATTAGCTGGATTTTCGTGGGTGGTTGAAGGCTTTTGAAGGGTTCAGTGAGCGTGTGAAAGAGGGCAGTGAGTGTTTCTGTAGCAGGGTAAACAGAAGTGTAGGACAAAAAAAACCGCTGACGACGTCGGCGGTTTTTAATTAATGCGTTGCTGCTTAGCTAACCGGGTTTAATGCCGGTCGACCGATTCAGTACTAGCCTGCTTTCTTGATCCACAAATTACACCAACCTAGACCAGCGACAAGCTTGCCAGGGAAGATGCTACAGGCGCCGGCGATATCTGTCTTGGCGGTGTAGAGTTGGCAGTTGCTGCACATCTGGCCGTCCTTGTACTTAGGGAACTTGGATTTGTTGACGTCCGCGGCGACTGCGACGTAACCCAAAGCCACGGCTTGGGCATCAGTCTCGACTACCATCGGTTGCGCATATGCCACTTTAACGCTAGCCAATGTTGCAACGCTGACTGCAGAGACCATCATGAACTGACGACGTGTTGATTTCATGTCATTATCCTTGTCTTTATCGTGAAACGACGCATACCGCTTCGGTGTGCATTTTAATCTCGATAATTAACAAAATGATGGATTATTTTCGTTCTGTGACAATTTTTTTGATAGATCCATCATTGGTTTATTTTGATAATCTATAACGCCAACTTCACTTGACTCATTCAATCGCTGATCAAATTCAATTGAATAAGAACCATTATTAATGAGTGTACCCACTAAAACACTACCGCTCATTTGGATCGGCCCATTATTTGTGCTGCTATGGAGCACGGGCTTCATTGTGGCGCGCTACGGCATGCCTTACACCGACCCGATGACGTTTTTAACCATGCGGTTTGTTGGCGTGCTGCTGTTGCTTTTGCCACTGGCCATTTGGTGGCGAATGCAATGGCCCACATGGCGCATCTCAGGTCATATCGCCGTGGCGGGATTGTTGCTGCATTTGGGCTACTTGGGCGGGGTTTGGACGGCCATTAAGCTGGGTATGCCCGCAGGGCTAACCGCCTTGATTGTGGGTTTGCAACCGGTTCTAACCGCTTTTTTGGCAGCACGCGTAGCCGAACAGGTCAGTGTCCGGCAGTGGGGCGGGCTGGTGCTCGGTTTGGGCGGCGTGGCCATTGTCTTGGCAGAAAAGTTAGGGTTTCAAGGGGTGACATTTGCTGGCACCGCACTTTGCGTGATCGCTTTGCTTTCTTTTACGGGCGGCACGCTTTACCAAAAAAAGTTTTGTCCGATGTTTGACCTCAGAGCCGGCACGGTAATTCAGTACGCTGCGAGCGGCGTGGTGACTGCCATTTTGATGTTGGCTTTCGAGCCCATTGAGGTTCAGTGGGCAGTGCCACTGATTGGGGCCTTGTTGTGGAGCATCTTGCCATTGTCTATTGGTGCCATGAGCCTATGGTTTGTGTTGCTGCGCCAAGGCGCGGCCACGCGCGTAAGCAGTTTGATGTACTTGACCCCACCCACCGTGGCGGTGATGGCTTGGTGGTTGTTTGGTGAGGCTTTGACAGTGTGGGTCATACTTGGCATCGCCGTGACCGTTTGCGGTGTTTGGTTGGTCACACGTCGCTAGCGTGTTAGCTTTTGGTTTTTGAGTAACAACTACTAATTTTTGAGGTCAAAACAATGTCAGCTTACGTCATCGCAATGGTCACCATCACCGACCCAGAGAAGTACAGCAAATACAGCGCAAAGGCCACGCTGGCCAGCCAAAAATACGGCGGCCAGTTCGTGGTTCGCGGCGGTAGTCCCGAAGTCCTTGAAGGCTCTTTGCCCTACCAGCGTGTGGTCGTTAATCAGTTTGAAAGTCGCGAACAAGCCGTGAAATTCTACAACTCGATGGAATATCAAGATGCCAAATCTGAGCGCATGGGCGCCTCAGACTTCAACATGGTGGTGGTCGACGGCGTCGCTTAAGACCGCTGCCTATAATGGACTAAAACGATTAGTCCATTATTGACAGGGGAACCCCAGTGCAGCCATTGCCACTAGAAGGTGTGCGAGTCATTGAACTATGCAATGTCGCAGCAGGACCATTTTGCGGCATGTTGCTCGCTGACATGGGCGCTGATCTCATCAAAGTTGAAAACCCCAATGGCGGTGATACGCTTCGCAGCTGGCCGCCCATCTCTGACGGGTTCAGTGAGAACTTCGCATCGCTAAACCGCAACAAACGCTCGGTCACACTCGACCTTAAAAAACCGACAGATGTCGAGCGGTTCAAAGCGCTGATTAAAGAGGCTGATGTTTTGGTGGAGAACAATCGCCCTGGCGTCATGGATCGCTTGGGTGTTGGTTTTGCGACTTTAAAAACCATCAACCCGCGCTTGGTGATGGCCTCGATTTCGGCTTACGGGCAGACAGGTCCCAGAGCCTCTGAGGGCGGGTTTGACTTGACTGTTCAAGCCATGAGTGGCCTGATGAGCGTGACGGGCGAGCCGGGTCGCCCGCCGGTTAAATGTGGTGTTCCTGTCTCTGACTTTTCCGCTGGCTTGTATGCGGCTTTTTCGGTGGTGTGTGCACTACGCAATGCGGCACAAATGGGGCAAGGCACGCATATCGATGTGCCGATGCTTGGCGCCACCCTGGGTATTGCAGCCCTTCAAACGTCAGAGTTTTTTGGCAGTGGCAAAGACCCGGTGCGTTTGGGTTCAGCACACCCGCGCAACGCACCCTATCAAGCGTTCAAATGCCGCGATGGTTACTTTGGCATGGCTGCCGGTAACAACGCACTTTGGCAATCGGTTTGCCGAGTCGTGGCGCGGCCTGAGTTGGCGCTGGACCTGGACTATGATTCGCCAACCCTGCGCGCACGCCACCAAGACGCCTTACGCGAAAAACTAGAAGCCATTTTTGAGACACAAGACGCGTCTTTTTGGCTCGAACAGTTTCGGGCTGCTGGTGTGCCCTGTGCACCGATCAACACCTACTCAGAGGTCTTGGCCGATGAGCAAGTCAAGCACATGCAATGGGTGCAGCCTATTGAGTTGCCCAATGGCGTTAAAACCCAAACCTTTGCCTCACCGGTTCGGTTTGATGGGCAAAGTAGTCCGATTCGCCTTCGGCCACCCGCGCTCGGCGAGCACAATGACGAAATTTTTGGGGCGGATGTCTGATGCTCACGTTTCCCGCCTCATTGGTCCGTGTTGAGCGCCAGGAACGGATATGGACGTTTGTTTTAAATCGCCCAGACAAACGCAACGCCTTAAATGCCGAGATGGTCGAGGCGCTGCTGGCTGGGTTGGGGCAAGCCATGCAAACGTCGCAGGTGCCGATGCTGGTGTTTCGCGGCGAAGGCAAAAGCTTCTGTGCGGGGTTCGATTTCGCTGATGTTGAGCAGCAAAGCGACGCGGACTTTCTTTGGCGTTTTGTGCGAATTGAGCAGCTGCTGCAGCAAATCTACCATTGGCCAGCCTTAACCTTGGGGCTCGCACAAGGTAAGAACTTTGGTGCCGGTGTGGATCTGTGGTCGGCGTGCCAACATCGCGTGGCAGCAGCAGACGCGAGTTTTCGCATGCCGGGCTTGAAGTTTGGCCTGTTGCTCGGTACGCGTCGTTTAGGCCATTTAATCGGCATGGATCAAGCCCGTCGTATTCAAGAGGTGGCCGCCACCATTGATGCCTCTCAAGCGCAAACGCTTGGTCTGGCCACCCAGTGCACAGAACCTAGCCTGTGGTCAAGCACGATTGCGGCGTTGGCTGAGACATCGTTCGGTTTGGACGCCGCGACGCGTGCCAGTCTCAATGTCGCCTTAACAACCGATACCCGTGACCCAGATTTGGCTGATGTTGTGCGTTCTTTGTCCCGCCCCGGTTTGAAAGCGCGCATTGCCAAGTACCGCGATGGCGGGTAATTTAAATAATTAGCAACAGATAGAGGTGATGCCAATGACAACCACACATGAACAAGCACCGGCCCTCAAAATCTTTGTGGGCGCCCTAGAGAAGTTGGTCGCCAGCTGTCATGAGCAACAGCCCGACTTTTGGCCGCAGTTAGAGATGGCGATGCGAGATTTGTTGGCGCAAGACGATTGGCTGCCAGCAAACCTGGCCGTGCCACACCCTCAGTACTACCAACAATATTGTTTGCACGTGGATCCCGAGGCGCGTTTCTCGGTGGTGAGTTTTGTGTGGGGTCCGGGTCAAGTGACCCCCATTCATGACCACACCGTGTGGGGCGTGATTGGTATGCTGCGCGGTGCTGAAGTGGTGCAAGATTTCGCCTGTGATGCCAATGGCATGCCCGTTCCCACTGGCGAGTCAAACACGCTTTTGGCCGGTGATGTGGCGTTTGTTTCACCGACGATTGGTGATGTGCACAAGGTTAGCAACGCGTTTGACGATCGTGTCTCAATTAGCATCCATGCCTATGGTGGCAACATCGGGCAAATCAATCGTCATGTGTTTGCACCTGAAGGCGGTCCGCCCAAATCATTTGTTTCTGGCTACAGCACGCCAGCCTTGGCATGAATACCATTATGCAAACCGTTTCTGACAGCATGGATTTTGCGCCGGAGTCAGAGCAGCCGGTTGCGTACATGGCGCGTACCCGAGCCTGGTATTTGGCGTTGGGGTATGACAACCCCTATCGTTGGGCGCACTATCTTGACGTGCCTTTTACGCGTTTGGGCAAACCCTTGTCTGAAGCAACCGTGACCTTGATCACCACCGCCTCACCGTTTGACCCAGCCAATGGTGATCAGGCGCCGCGCGCGCCATACAACGCTCGCGCCAAATTCTACGAGGTCTATTCGGGTGATACAGCGCTAGACCATGATGTGCGTATCACGCATGTGGCCATTGATCGCCAACACTCACCGATGGACGATTCCAACGCTTGGTTTGCCTTGCCGATGCTCAGGCGTTTTGCCGCGCAAGGCCGGATCGGCAAATTGAGTGCACGGTTTCACGGTGCGCCGACTAATCGCAGCCAGCGCCAAACGATTGAGGTTGATTGCCCTGAAATATTACGACGATGTCAGGCCGATGGGGTAGAGGCCGCTGTATTGGTGGCCAACTGCCCCGTGTGCCATCAATCTTTGAGTTTGATCGCGCGCTTTCTAGAGACCCACGGCATTGCAACGGTCTTGATGGGTTGCGCCAAAGACATCCCTGAGTACTGTGGCGTACCCAGATTTTTGTTTAGCGATTTCCCTTTGGGCAATGCGGCCGGGAAACCTCATGATGCCGTTTCACAAGAGCAAACGCTAGCACTGTCCTTGGATCTACTAACATCTGCGCCGAGCGCGCGCACGACCGTGCAATCACCCCAGCGATGGTCTGAAGATCCCGATTGGAAGCTCGACTACTCCAACCCTGATCGCACGCCGCCTGAGGAACTCGGCCGGTTGAGGGCAGTATCTGACAAAGCTCGGGCTGAAATTGCACAATTGAAGGGGAAAACGCTTGCCTAAAAATTTACCAGATTGATGCATCGTTTGATCCTACGATTGTTTGATTTGTAGACATGGACCATTGACCTTTGGAACATTAATTTCAGGAGATGTCGTTGAAAACCTTGAATACTCTTCGGTGGCTCGCCGCGAGCGCTTTATTGTCTAGTGCCGTTGGCGGTGTTCAAGCACAAACTGTTTTAAAAATTGGTTACGCCACATCGCCAACTTCACACTACGGTGTTGGTTCTACGGTGTTTTGTGAAGAAATCGAGAAAGGAACTGCTGGCCGTTATACCTGCCAGCAGTTTCCGAGCGGCGCATTGGGTGGTGAGCGCGAAATGATCGAATCGGTTCAGCTCGGTACGCTGGACTTGGTCAACACGTCTACGGGACCATTGGGCAACTTTGTGCCAGAGACTCGGATCGTGGACATCCCCTTCTTGTTTCGTGACTACGATCACGCCCGAAAGGTGATTGATGGCCCTATCGGCCAGGATCTGCTGGATAAAATGAATCAAAAGGGTTTGGTTGGCTTGGCATGGACCGAAAACGGCTTCCGGCACATGACTAACAACGTTCGTCCGATTGTGCAAGCCACTGATGCCATTGGTTTAAAAATGCGCACCATGGAGAACCGGGTGCACATGGAGGGCTATAAAACGTTTGGTATCTTGCCAACACCGATGGCCTTTCCTGAGCTCTTCACGGCCTTGCAACAGGGCACAGTGGACGGTCAAGAAAACCCCATCCCTGTGATCTTAGCGTCAAAGTTTTCTCAAGTGCAAAAACACTTGTCGTTGACCAACCACGTTTATTCGCCGGCTGTGTTGATCTTGTCGCCATCGGTTTGGGCCCAGTTGTCGGATGTTGACAAAGCGGTTTTCATGGCGGCGGCAAAAGCGGGATCGATCGCACAACGCAAAAAGGTCAATAACGATGAAGCCAATGGCATTGAGATTCTTAAAAACGACGGCATGATGGTGGTTGAGCAAGTCAATGGCCAAACATTTAGAGACGCTGTGGTACCAGCGTATGCTCAGTTCGCCATCGAGTTTGGTGCAGACAATATTCGCGCGATTCAAGCCGTTCAGTAAGCATCGGTTCAGTCATTCTTGATTTTTTTTTGATGAGGCGAGCCCTTGGTATTAACTAAGGGCTCGCCTGTGTTTTGCCTCTCGCCATCAAGTAATATCATTGTTAATAGGCGCGATAAGCATACCAATGCCGGACGGGGGAATCATGGATTTTTCATTTAGCGAAGATCAGTTAAGTATCAAAGAAGCGATTGAAAAAATTTGCGAGCCATTCGATGAGCACTATTGGCTAAAGCGCGATAACGAAGGTGGCTTTCCGCACGAGTTACACCGGGCCCTGGCCGAAGGTGGCTGGCTCGGAATCTGCATTCCAACCGAATACGGTGGCTCTGGCTTAGGCATGACCGAGGCCACCATCATGATGCAAACCATCAGTGAGTCGGGTGCTGGCATGAGTGGTGCTTCTGCGGTTCACATGAATATTTTCGGGCTGAACCCCGTGGTTCAGTTTGCCACTGAAGAGCAAAAACAGCGCATGTTGCCGCCGCTGATTGCTGGCGTTGAAAAGTCTTGTTTCGCTGTAACTGAACCCAACACGGGCTTGAATACCACGCAGCTAAAGGTAAAGGCTGAGCGTCGTGGTGACCACTATCTCTTAAGTGGCACCAAAGTTTGGATTTCGACGGCTCAAGTCGCCGACAAAATGCTGATTTTGGCGCGCACCACGCCATTGGAAGACTGCTCGAGTCACACCGGTGGTCTAAGCCTGTTTTACACCGATCTCGATCGACGTTATGTCACGGCTCGCGAAATCCCAAAAATGGGCCGTAAGGCGGTCGATTCCAATGAGCTCTTTATTGATGGCCTCAAGGTCCCGGTCGAGGATCTGATTGGTGAAGAAGGCATGGGTTTTAAGTACATCATGCATGGCATGAATGCGGAGCGTATTTTGATTGCCGCTGAAGCGGTGGGATTGGGCAAGGTAGCGCTAAGGCGGGCGACGCATTACGCCAAAGAGCGCGTGGTGTTTAATCGTCCCATCGGCCAAAACCAAGCCATTCAGCACCCTTTGGCGGTGAACTGGATGGAGCTCGAGGCTGCCAACTTGGTGGTGTATCAGGCCGCTACCTTATTTGATCAAGGCAAACCGTGCGGTGCCCAAGCCAATGCTGCCAAGTATTTGGCTGGTGAGGCCGGTTTTAATGCCTGCCAACAGGCGGTCATGACACACGGCGGTTTTGGTTATGCCAAGGAATACCATGTCGAGCGGTACCTGCGCGAAGTGCTGATCGCACGTATTGCGCCCGTCAGTCCTCAGTTGGTGATGTGCTACATCGCCGAGCGGGTTTTAGGGCTGCCAAAATCGTATTAAAAACCAAGCGGCAAGTACCAAACAATCAATACCAAGTACCCAGAAAAAACACACAGGGGGCGATCATGGCCGGTTTGTATTTTGAACAGTTTGAGGTGGATTACGTGTTCAAGCACGAGATCACGCGCAGTGTGACAGAGTCAGACAACATGTTGTTTTGCAACATGACTTTGAATCCGCAGCCACTGCACATCGATTTTAATTTCGCCAAAGACACCGAGTTTGGCCAGCCACTGGTCAACAGTCTGTTTACCTTGGGGCTTGTCATTGGTATCTCAGTCTATGACACGACGCTGGGTACAACCATTGCCAACCTCGGCATGGAAAACACGCAGTTCCCTAGCCCAGTATTTCATGGCGACACGATCCGAGTGGAAACGCGTGTGGTGTCGTTGCGTGAGAGCAAGTCCCGTCCCATGGCCGGCATTGTTGTGTTCGAGCACAAGGGGATTAACCAGCGTGGTGAGGTGGTGTGTCTTTGTACTCGCTCAGCCTTCATGAGAAAGCAACTAGCCTGAAGACGAATTGTTTTTGTTGCTATTGGCCGCCTTGCGCTAGCCGTTGAATTAACTGCGGGTCGCGGCCCACTTTTTCTGCGGCCAGCAAGATGTCTTGCCAAGTATTGCTGTCAACTGGGATGCCATTGGCTTGACGCGCGGCTCGGGTTTGTCGCTCGGGCTCTCCGGCAATTTTGACGCCATCAGTACCCGCCATGGCGGGTGAGGCCTTGACCCAATCAATAAACGCCATCGACTCTTGTCCGAAGTGGTCACCTGGTGAGATTTTTTGCGGGTCAATCAGAATCGTCAGCATGCCATTAAGGATGCGTCTTTGAGTGGGGTGCTCGCGCAAAGTCATTGCGTTAGCCAGTGCACCACCTAGCAATTCACAGACCAGCGCCAGACCAAAGCCCTTGTGCTCGCCAAAGGTGCGCAGGGCTCCCAAGGGTGCTTTAACTGCAAACACGGGGTCAGTGGTCGGTTTGCCTTGGTCATCAATGATTTGCCCTGGTTTGAGGGTTTCACCTTTGTTGTGTGCCACGCGGGCCTTGCCTTGGGCGATGACGCTGGTGGCAAAGTCCAAAATCACCGGTGGTTGACCACTCACGGGGATGCCGATGCAGATCGGGTTAGTCCCAAAACGGGCATCGCTACCATCCCATGGTGACACCACGGGGCGCGATAAGACACTCACAAAATGAATCGCAATCAGGTCTTGCGCCACCGCCATTTCAGCCCAAGCGCCAATGCGGCAAAGGTGATGGGCATTGCCCAGCGCCACGATGCAGCTTCCGTGGGATTTGGCGCGTTCGATGCCAAGCAGCATCGTTTCGTGGCCGACCACTTGCCCAAAACCGCTGTGACCATCTAGGCCCAAAAGGGCGCCGTGATCAATACGTGTTTCGATGTGGGCATTGGGTTTAAGGCCGCCCTCGAGAAAAGACTCGGTATAGCGTGGCAGCATGCCAATGCCGTGCGAGTCATGGCCGGTCAGGTTGGCGGCCAAAAGATTATCCGTGACCAGATCAACTTCAGTGGGGCTGCTGCCGAACCCTTTGACCAATTCGGCAATAGCCGCGCGAAGCGCGAGCAATTGAAAGTGATAAATATCAGCCATGATTGCCCGCCCGCTCCATCGTGTTGTTATTGCATGTACCACCCGTGGCTGACCACAAAGGATTGTCCAGTCAGGGCGGCTGTGGGGAAACCTGCCAAATAGCTTACAACAGAGGCGACGTCTTGAGTGGTGGTGAAAGTGCCGTCCACGGTCTGGCTGAGCATTACGTTTTTAATGACCTGATCCTCAGTGATTCCCAGGCTCTTGGCTTGCTCGGGAATTTGCTTATCAACCAATGGTGTGCGAACAAACCCTGGGCAAACCACGTAAGCACGAACGTTTTTTTCACCGCCTTCTTTGGCCACCACGCGGGCCAAGCCAAGCAAACCGTGTTTTGCAGTCACATAAGCTGACTTTAATTTAGAGGCTTCGTGCGAGTGCACCGAGCCCATGTAAATGATAGAGCCACCGCGCCCGCTCGCATACATGTGCTTAATGGCTGCTTTGGTGGTCAAAAAAGCACCATCCAAGTGGATAGCCAACATTTTTTTCCAGTCAGCGAACGGAAAGTCTTCTATTGGGTGAATGATTTGAATGCCTGCGTTTGAAACCAGCACGTCAATGCTACCAAGCGCTTTGACGGCCGCTTCGATACCGGCGTTTACTTGCTCTTCGCTAGTGACATCCATACTCACGCCCATGGCCTTGACTCCGAGCGCTTCTATTTCTTTTGCGACCGCTTGCGCACCCTCTAAATTTAGGTCAGCAATCACGATATTGGCGCCTGCTTTGGCCATTTCGATAGCGCATTCTTTACCAATGCCGCTTGCAGCGCCAGTGACCAAAGCCACTTTATCTTTTAACGTCATGAGTTGTTCCTTTCAGGGATTGGGGGGGTAATGGGTTAGGCCATAAAAATTTTCCTCATATTAGCAAAGTATGGCTTCCATTTTGCAAAACCATGGCTTGAGCATGGGTCTGTGCAACAGGTGGGACAGTGGCATAGAATGATGTGATAATTTTTGTACGGATAAAGCCTGCAAACCCACTTCTGGGAAATATAATGACAACTGAAATTCGTTTTGAGACGCCTTCTAGCGCCAAAGAGGCTGCAATTCTTTTGGCCAGCGCATCGGGCCAAGCCCGCGTGCTGGCCGGTGGCACAGATCTTATGGTGCAAATGCGCTCGGGCCGACTTGAGCCAGGCTTGATTGTTGATATCAAGGGGATTGAGGAAATTGTCTCAGTGAGGCAAGAAGCCGATGGCTGGCGTGTGGGTGCGGCCGTGGCCTGTATGGACTTACTGAAACACAAAGCATTCGCTGCGGCCTTTCCTGGCGTGATTGATGGCGCCAACTGGATCGGGTCGATTCAAGTGCGCAGCCGTGCCAGCATGGGCGGCAATCTTTGCAACGCCTCACCGGCCGCTGACAGCGTGCCTGCCATGATGGCCGTCGGCGCCATCGCAAGCATCGAAGGGCCAAACGGGCGACGTGAAATTCCCGTTGAACAAATGCCAAAAGGCCCCGGTAAAACCGCACTGGCCCCGGGCGAGCTTTTGGTTTCAATCTTTTTTCCCACACCAGCGTCCCGTACCAGCAGTGCTTACATGCGATTCACGCCACGCACCGAAATGGACATCGCCGTTGTTGGTGCCGGTGTGAGCCTGACAGTAGATGCCAAAGGCGTTTGCACCGAGGCGCGGGTCTTTTTGGGCGCAGTAGCAGCTACCGCCATTTCAGTGCCTGAAGCCGCACAAGCCTTAATTGGTACAACGCTCGATGACGCTGCCTTAGAAAAAATGGCAGCTGCCGCTCGAGCAGCCGCCAAGCCCATTAACGACAAGCGCGGAACGATCGTCTTTCGCACCAAACTCGCGGGCGTGATGGCCCGACGTACAGCATTAAAAGCCTTCAAACGGGTCCAGGAGAATAATTAACATGACCAAGCAACATGTGACCACCACGATTAACGGTGAGGCTGTTGAATTTTTGTGTGAGACGCGCCAGTCGTTGCTAGATGTTTTGCGCGACGAACTCGACATGACTGGTACCAAGGAGGGCTGTGGAACGGGCGACTGTGGAGCCTGCAGCGTGACGCTGAACGGTGACTTGGTCTGTTCGTGCTTGGTCTTGGGCGTTGAGGCTGAGGGCAAATCAATTCAAACCATCGAAGGCATGGCCCACGGCGATCAACTGCACCCACTGCAGCGCAAGTTTCTAGAGCATGCGGCTTTGCAGTGCGGTATCTGCACGCCAGGTGTTTTGGTGGCAGCCCAAGCACTATTGGCGCGCAACCCTGATCCAACTGAAGAAGAGGTTCGCTATTGGTTGGCTGGCAATCTTTGCCGTTGCACGGGCTACAACAAAATCATCGAAGCGGTGCTCGACGCCGCTCGTGAAATGAGAGGCGCTTAATCATGCTTAAAAAGACCGACACGCCTATGTCAGATTTGAAAGTCGTGGGTACCCGACCTGTGCGTCCCGATGGGGTGCCCAAAGTGACGGGCCAAGCTCGCTATGGTGCTGATTACGCGTTGCCTGGCATGCTCTGGGGCAAAATCCTGCGCTCACCGCATGCGCATGCGCTGATTCGTTCAATTGATACCAGCGCAGCAAGTGCTTTGCCAGGCGTTAAGGCCGTGATGGTTGGTAGTGATATGCCTGAGCAATCGTTTAATTACATTGGCCCTGATCGGGTCCAGGTGAATTATTGGCACATGACACGAAATGTCATGGCGCGTGAAAAGGCGCTTTTTGATGGTCACCCAGTGGCTGCGGTTGCAGCCACCACGGCGGCGATTGCTGAGCAAGCCCTGAAACTGATCAAAGTCGACTACGAGGTGTTGCCTCATGTCATCAATGTGGATGACGCCATGAAAGCGGATGCGCCACTTTTGTTTGACAACATGATCACGCGCGGTGTGATCCCTGAGCCCACTAAGCCATCGAACGTGTCGCGGCGATCTGAGTTCAAGGCGGGTGACCTTGATGCTGGCTTCGCTTTGGCTGACGAAGTGGTGGAGATGAGTTTTACCACCGAGCCGGTTCATCAGGGCTACATTGAAACGCATGGCACACTTGCGCGCTACGGCGCGGATGGTCAGTGTGAGCTTTGGTCATCGAGCCAGGGACACTTCATGGTTCGTGCTTACACGGCCAAACTGTTGGACATGAACATTAGCGACCTTTTGGTGCATCCGGCTGAGATTGGCGGTGGGTTTGGTGGCAAGACAGTGGTTTACGTTGAACCCGTGGCCGCTCTGTTGTCGAAAAAAACCGGCTTGCCTGTCAAAGTTGTCATGACGCGCGAAGAGGTGTTTCGTGCGACTGGCCCCACGTCTGGTTCGTCAATGACGGTCAAGATGGGCGTCACCAAAGATGGCAAGATCGTGGCCGCTGATGGGACATTTAAGCTGCAGGCTGGCGCCTTTCCAGGATCGCCCGTCATGAACGCTGCCATGTGTGCCTTTTCTGTTTATGAAATTGAAAACGCCCGTGCTGTGGGTTACGACGTGGTGTGTAATCGACCCAAGGCCGTGGCCTATCGCGCGCCAGGTTCGCCAATTGCGGCATTTGCCGTTGAGAGTGTGGTCGATGAACTGGCACGACGCATTGGCATGGATCCCTTGGCCCTGCGCCTGAAAAATGCTGTCAAAACGGGCTCACCGACGATTTGGGGACCCAAACATGGCTATGACGGGTTTATTGAAACCATCGAAGCATTGATGGCCCATCCTGCCTATAAAATACCCTTGGGTAAGAATCAGGGCCGTGGTGTGGCCTCAGGTTTTTGGTTTAACGGTGGTGGTGAGTCAGCCGTAACCGTGCACGTCAGTGAAGACGGCTCTGTGGCAATTGCTTCAGGCAGTATGGATGTGGGCGGATCAAGGGCCTCCATGGCGTTGATGGCCGCTGAGACACTTGGTGTGCCTTATGAGTCGGTGCGCTCAACGGTGTCAGACACGGCCTCAATTGGCTACACCCACGTGACAGGTGGCTCTCGTGTGACCTTTGCCACGGGGATGGCTGTGGTGCAAGCCTGCGAAAAAATAGTGGACGACATGCGCGCCCGGGCTGCTATGATTTGGGATGTGCCGCTCGAAGCCGTGACTTGGCAAGAAGGTGCGGCGCATCTGACAGACGCCGAATTGGGCGACAAAGCGCCTTTGAGTCTGAAAGATATTGCTGCTAAACGAGCAGTTACGGGTGGGCCTATTGTTGCTGAGGTGGCACTTAATGCCGGTGGACAAGCACCAGGGTTTTCTACTCAGTTTTGTGACGTGGAAGTCGATCCCGAAACCGGTGCCGTCAAAATCCTACGCTACGTGGCTGCGCAAGATGTTGGGCGTGCCATCCACCCCAGCTATGTCGAAGGTCAGATTCAAGGTGGTGTGGTGCAAGGCATTGGCTGGGCCTTAAATGAGACTTACGTCTATAACGACAAAGGTCAGCTTGAAAACACGGGTTTCTTGGATTATCGCGTGCCCGTGGCATCAGACTTGCCCATGATTGAAGCCCTGATTGTGGAAGTGCCGAATCCAAACCATCCATTTGGTGTCAAAGGGGTGGGTGAGGTCAACATCGTGCCGGTGATGGCCGCTGTTGCCAATGCCCTGCGTGGTGCGACTGGTGTGCGCCAACATGCACTGCCAATGTCACCACCCGTTGTTTTGGCGGCGCTAGATGCTCAGGCCGAAGAGGTCGTGGGTGCCTGAACAGGTGCCTGAATGGGTGCCTAAATTGAACGCCATAGACAATTTGTTGCGAGCCCCCGTGCGCGTCACGCTCACGGGGGCGTTGCCACCGTTCACCAGCGGTGAGATGACATTTGAATTGCCAGTAACGAACATGCGGGGGTTGTTGCGCGCACTCAATGATCGGTTTCCCGGCATGGCCCAGGTGCTTGAAGAAGACAGCGCCGTGGCCATTGACGGTGTCATTCACGAGATCGTTTACACCCAAGTGCTACCACCTGGGTGTGAGGTGTTTTTTATCCCACGTCTTGAGAGTGGTTGACCGACTCGTTTTGCCGCTGCTGCATGTTCCACATGTTGGCGTAGGTGCCGCCGGCTGATATCAACGATTGGTGCGTGCCACGTTCAATGATTCGACCCTGATCCATGACAATGATTTGATCGGCGTTGACCACGGTTGACAGACGGTGGGCAATGATCAGTGTTGTGCGGTTGCGCGCTAGCTTGGTTAACTCTTCTTGAAGTGCACGTTCTGTGCGTGAATCGAGTGCTGAGGTTGCTTCGTCAAAAATCAACATGGCGGGGTGCTTGAGCAAGGTGCGGGCAATCGCCAGGCGTTGCTTCTCGCCGCCAGAAAGCTTGAGTCCACGCTCGCCCACTGAGGTCTCGTAGCCATCTGGCAACTGCGCAATAAAAGAATCGAGTTGAGCCGCTCGAGCGGCTTCGTGCACTTCGGCGTCAGTGGCCTGCGGCTTGCCATAGCGAATGTTATAGGCAATGGTGTCGTTAAAGAGCACCGTGTCTTGCGGGACAATGCCCACCGCTTGGCGCAAGCTCGATTGTGTGATGTCGCGAATGTCTTGACCGTCAATCAAAAGACGCCCGCCCTGAATGTCATAGAAGCGAAAGAGCAATCGCGATAGCGTACTTTTGCCCGCACCAGTGCGACCTACCACGGCGGTGGTGGTGCCAGCCTCAATGGTCAAGGAGAGGTCTTCCAGAATGGTGCGCTTGGCCTCGTAAGAAAACCGAACGTCCTCAAACACAACTTTTGGGCCGATGGCGAGGTTTTGAATGACCAGTGGTTTCGCGTTGGCGCTGTCAGCGATTTCTTCGTTCTCATTGAGTAATCCAAACATCCGATCGATGTCAGCGGTGGATTGCTTGAATTCTCGATACACCACACCCAGGAAGTTCAGTGGAATGTAGAGTTGGAGCATCAAGGTGTTGACCAACACCAAATCACCGAGCGTCATGCTGCCATCGGCCACGCCGGTTGCAGCTTGCCAAATAATAAGCACCAAGCCCACAGTGATGATGACTTGTTGGCTCAGGTTCAATGCGGCCAGTGTCTTTTGGGAAAGGATGGCTGCCTTTTGATAGCTCTGAAGGCTTTCGTCGTAGCGCCGCGCCTCGAAATGTTCATTAGCAAAGTACTTAACGGTTTCGAAATTCAAGAGTGAATCAACTGCCTTTTGATTGGCGCGCGAGTCGAGCTCATTCATTGTGCGGCGCAGCTTTGTGCGCCATTCGGTGATGATGACGGTAAAGATGATGTAAAGCATCAGCGAGATCAAGGTGATCAGTGAGAACCAGATGTCGTAGAAGTACCAGAGGTAGCCCAACACCAAAGAAAACTCGATGAACGTCGGGAAAATGCTATACAGCGAAAACGAAACCAACGTTTGAATGGCGCGAGTGCCGCGCTCAATGTCGCGACTGACCCCACCGGTTTGTCGCCCCAAGTGAAACCGAAGCGAGAGGCGGTGCAGGTGATTAAAAACATTTAATGCAATTTGTCGTACCGCGTGTTGAGTCACCCGCGCAAACAGGGCTTCTCTTAATTCGGTAAAGATGCCGGTCATGAGCCGCAGTGCACCGTAACCGAGAACCAAGCCGATGGGTACAACCAAGGCCGCTGCCGCCACGGATGAGACATCGAGCCTGTCGATCATGTCTTTGAGTATGATCGGCACGCCAAGGTTGGCGAATTTGGCCGCCACCATGAAGATCAAGGCCAAGGCCACACGGCCTTTATAGGCCATCAAGTACGGCAGCAGGTCTTTGATGACTTGCCAGTCGGTGCGGTGATAGTTAGGTGAAGCCCCACGTTTGTCGTGAGGCTTCATTTCATTTTCAGCAGACGGATTGGATGTCGATTCTTGAGTCGGTCGCACATTAACCCATGACAAATGGATTGGGGATGTCTTTGTTGGTGTTGATCCAGACGCTTTTGGTTTGCAAGTATTCATAGATCATGGCTTGGCCGTTTTCGCGGCCAATGCCTGAGCGCTTAAAACCACCAAAGGGTGACATGTAGCTCACCACGCGGTAGGCATTGACCCAGACGGTTCCGGCCCGTATGCGCTTGGACATATTCAGGGCGCGGCCGATGTTTTGTGTCCAGACGCCTGCAGCCAAGCCATATAAGGTGTCATTGGCCAAGGCCACGGCTTCGTCATCGGTTTTGAATTTGATGATCGACAACACAGGACCAAACACTTCCTCCTGGGCAATGCGCATGTCATTGGTGACGCCTGTAAAAATTGTGGGCTCGACAAACCAACCTGCCGTCGATTGATTGCTGGCGGGCTGCCCGCCTAACGCGCAGTGTGCGCCGTCTGCTTTGGCAATCTCAATGTAAGACATGATTTTTTCAAACTGGGGGCGAGTCGTGACCGGCCCGACTTGCGTGCCGGGCTGCATGGGGTCACCCATTTTGGCGGTTTTGGCTAAGGCCAAGAGCTTTTCAACCACTTCGTCATGCACGCTTTCATGCACCAACAGGCGCGAGCCGGCCAAACAGGTTTGTCCAGTGGCTGCGAAAATGCCTGACACCGCACCTTTCACGGCGTTGTCGATATCGGCATCTTCAAAAATAATGTTAGGTGATTTGCCACCGAGTTCAAGTGAAACGGGCTTCAAGCCCCTAGCCGCGGCCTCATAGACCTTAATGCCACCAGGCTCGCCACCGGTAAACGCCACGCGCGCGACTTTCGGGTGCTCAACCAAGGCACTGCCAACCTCGTGACCGTATCCAGTGACCACATTCACCACGCCTTTGGGAAAGCCGGCGCGTTCAACCAAGTTCATGAAGGCCAAGATTGAGGCTGAGGTGAACTCGGAGGGCTTGATCACGACCGTGTTGCCGGCGGCTAATGCGGGTGCTAGCTTCCATGTGGTCAGTAACAGTGGCGAGTTCCAAGGGGTGATGATGGTCACCACGCCAAGCGGCTCGTGGTGGGTGAAATTAAACATGCCGGGTTTGTCGACCGGGATCACTGCGCCTTCAATCTTGTCGGCCAAGCCACCGAAATAATAGAACCACTGTGGCATGTACTGGGTCTGGCCGTACATTTCGGCTTTGAGTTTGCCGTTGTCACGCACTTCGATGTCAGCCAGCCACTCGGCATTTTCTGACAATAAGTCACCTAGCTTGCGCAAGAGCGCGCCACGCTGAGTGGCCGTCATGTCAGCCCAAGGGCCTTTATCATAAGCGTTGTAGGCTGCTTGCACGGCGCGATCGGCGTCTTCAGCGTTACAGCGTGGGATCAGTGCCCAGGCCTGTGCTGTGTAGGGGTTTTCTGTTTCAAACCATTCGCCGCTTGCTGGGTCCACCCACTGTCCGTCAATCCACGCTTGATACTTTTGCACAGCTTTCTCCCGATCCACGCGGTGGTAGAGCGACCACCAGCCGTTGTTAATTAATATTGGCCTTGATGTATGTCATTTTGTTCCAGCTAATGATAACCAAAGGCGCTCACGGCAGGCTGTAAAGTCAGCCGCAGCGAACGGACATACCGCCATCGACCACCAGTTCGGTGCCTGTCACAAACCGAGCCTCGTCGCTGGCTAGAAAGACAGCTGCGTTGGCGGTGTCGGTGCCATCACCCATGAAGGGTAAGGGGATGCGCGCTTGGCGCTGAGCCAAGATGGCTTTAACGTCGCCCCCGGTACGCTGCCCAGCCAACCGCGTTTCAACCATGGGGGTGTGTAATTGACCCGGAATGATGGTGTTGACTCGAATATTGTCGGGCGCGTACTGCACGGCGACCACGCGTGAAAGCTGGATGACGCCGGCTTTGGTGGCCGCGTAGGCCACTTGGGCAGACCCCGTCCAGCGGATAGCGGAAGTTGACGCGATATTGATGATGGCGCCAGAGCCTTGTTGTTGCATGATGGGTAGCACGTGCTTGCAAGTTAAAAAAACACTTTTGAGGTTGCGGTCAACCTGGCTGTCCCAGACCTCTTCGCTCATTTCAACCGGACCCCCGGCCGCTGAGCCGCCAACGTTGTTCACCAAAATGTCGATCCGCCCATAGGTCTTTAAGCAGTCTCTGACGGATTGTTCAATTTGTTGGTGGCTGGTGACGTCGCAAGGAGCAGCGTTTATGAGGCCATCAATTGCTTGCACGCGGTCAACCGTTTCTTGCAGGTTTTGCATGGAGATGTCCGTGGCATAAAGGCTCGCGCCTTCTTGGGCAAAGCGCACGGCCATGGCGCGCCCATTGCCCCAGCCCGATCCAACCGAGCCTGCACCCATGATCAATGCCACTTTGTCTTGTAGACGTCCCATCGCTTGCTCCCACTCCAACGTTTGACTGAATGCTTTCGATGCTAGAGAACGGCGCTAGTTGGGTCAACAGGGCTGATCAGGCCTATGCCAAACTTTTTTCAGTGGGCAGGCTTTCAACCAAAACCTCTTCATCGGTCGGCGGGTGCAGGGGTCGGAGAAAGGCGTCAGGCACAGGCCCTTGACACTTTTGCGTGACGCGTCCCTTGATGATGTAGGTCAACGAGTCGGTTTCAGACAGGGTTTGAACTTCCCAGGTGTGCAAGGGACCGTAGTCGCTCCAGTGTTCGATGCCATTGGAGGCGATGATTCGGACGATCCGTCCCAAGTTTTCTGGGATATCGCACTTGACGGTGATTGCCAAGTCGCCTAATCGACAATTCAGGGCCATGATGCCTTACCTTTTTGTTGCAGGTAACGAAGTGTTTCTAAAAAACCCAAGGAACGAGCCGCTTTGTTCGCGCTTGATAGTCTTTATAAACGCCGTAACGTTGTTTTAGCAAATGTTCTTCAACTGCGAGCTTAAACATAAGCACCACAAAAAGCGCACCCCAATTAAACCAAGCCCACCAACCGTCGATCAGAAGCACGAGTGCTGCCGCCATTAAGAGAAGGCTGGTGTACATGGGGTGTCGAATCCAGCGGTAGGGGCCAGTTGTCACAAGCTGTCCATCGGCTTTTGGCTCTGGCACGATCCTAAAATTGCCGGGGCGATTGACGGTGAGTGTCCAAATGGCCAGCGTGAAAGCGATGGCTAGTAATAGCGCGACAGCCGTACTCCAAGTCAGGCTCGCCGAGCGCTGATAGACTTGCCAACCCAAGGTGGCGAGCAGACCGAATTGCGCAAAGACCAGACTTTCATTCATGGCGACCAGTGATCAAACCCAAGTAACAAGTATTCATCGTAACAGTACGTTTTCTATTCTCGCTTGGTGCCTGATTCGGTCGATGTGTCATTTTGTAAGGGTTCTGTTCGTCGCTTGTTTGCGGTGCTAGGATTAACCCTAATAATCAAGAAAAAAGGGCTCACAAAGCTTGGCCCGAATGACTATTCAATTGATAGATAAATACAATTATAAAAATATATTTGATTGAATTAATCTATAATCATTGCAGTCGAACATGGAGATAGCGATGTCAAACCAAGGTAAATGCCCTGTGATGCACGGCGCAAACACAGAAACCAGTCAGTCCAACATGGCGTGGTGGCCCAAGGCGCTGAACCTGAGCATCCTGCACCAGCACGACAGCAAGGTCAATCCCATGGATGCCGGTTTTGACTACCGCAAAGCGGTCAAATCAATAGACGTCGATGCCCTCAAAAAAGACCTGCGCGCGCTGATGACTGACAGCCAGCCGTGGTGGCCAGCCGACTGGGGCCACTACGGTGGTTTGATGATTCGCATGGCATGGCATGCTGCAGGTTCGTACCGTGTTGCCGATGGCCGCGGTGGCGCCGGAACCGGCAACCAACGTTTTGCGCCACTGAACTCATGGCCAGATAACGTCAATCTGGATAAAGCGCGCCGCTTGCTGTGGCCAATCAAGAAAAAGTACGGCAACAAATTGAGTTGGGCTGACCTGATCATCTTGGCCGGTAATGTGGCTTATGAATCGATGGGTTTAAAGACAGCCGGCTTTGGGTTTGGCCGCGAAGACATTTGGCAGCCTGAGGAAGACATCTACTGGGGTTCAGAAAAAGATTGGTTGGCAGCCAACCGCTATGAGGGAGAAGGTGAGGTTCGTGAATCACTCGAAAACCCATTGGCAGCGGTTCAAATGGGTCTGATATATGTGAACCCAGAGGGTGTTGGCGGGCAACCCGATCCTTTGCGCACCGCTCATGACGTGCGCTTGACGTTTGCCCGTATGGCCATGAATGATGAAGAGACCGTGGCGTTGACCGCGGGCGGTCACACCGTGGGTAAGTGCCATGGCAACGGTGATGCCAATTTGCTTGGCCCAAGCCCAGAGGGTGCTGAAATAGAAGACCAGGGCTTTGGGTGGGTCAACAAGACCACTCGTGGCATTGGTCGCGACACGGTTTCAAGCGGCTTGGAAGGCGCATGGACAACCAATCCGACCAAGTGGGATAACGGTTACTTCCACATGTTGTTAAACCACGAATGGGAGCTCAAAAAGAGTCCGGCTGGCGCCTGGCAGTGGGAGCCTATCAACATTAAGGAAGAGGACAAGCCCGTTGATGTGGAAGATCCCTCGATTCGCTTGAATCCCATCATGACCGACGCTGACATGGCCATGATTAAAGATCCAGCGTATCGCAAGATCTCTGAGCGATTCTACAAAGATCCTGATTATTTTTCAGCCGTGTTTGCACGAGCTTGGTTCAAGCTCACGCACCGCGACATGGGTCCCAAGGCACGTTATGTTGGTCCCGAAGTGCCGGCCGAAGACTTAATCTGGCAAGATCCCGTGCCAGCAGGTCGGGCCGATTACGACGTGGCTGCCCTCAAAACCAAAATCCAAGCCAGCGGTTTGAGTGTCAGTGATATGGTAAGCACCGCTTGGGACAGTGCGCGCACTTATCGTGGTTCTGACATGCGAGGCGGTGCCAATGGCGCGCGGATTCGTCTGGCGCCACAAAAAGACTGGGAGGGCAACGAGCCTGAACGGTTGACTCGGGTGTTGGCCGTGCTAGAAGGGATTGCCAAAGATGCCGGAGTTAGCGTGGCCGATGTCATTGTGCTGACCGGTAATGTGGGTGTCGAGCAAGCCGCGAAAGACGCTGGTGTGAACGTCACGGTGCCGTTTGCACCAGGTCGTGGCGATGCGTCTGAAGCGCAAACCGATCTTGAGTCTTTTGAAGCTTTGGAACCCGTCCATGATGGATTCAGAAACTGGGTCAAAAAAGACTATACGGTCAGTGCCGAAGAGTTGTTACTAGATCGGGCGCAATTGATGGGTTTAACCGCCCCTGAGATGGCTGCACTGGTGGGTGGCATGCGTGTGTTGGGTGCCAACCATGGTGGCAGTCAGCATGGTGTTTTTACTGATCGCCCAGGTGTTTTAAGTAACGACTTCTTCGTTAATCTCACGGACATGGCCTACGCATGGAAGCCAACTGGACGCAACTCCTATGACATCTGCGAGCGAGCAACGGGTGATGTGAAGTGGACCGCTACCCGAGTGGATTTGGTGTTTGGTTCCAACTCGATACTTCGGTCTTATTCAGAGGTCTACGCGCAGGATGACAATCAAGAGAAGTTTGTCAAAGACTTCGTGGCAGCTTGGGTCAAGGTGATGAACGCGGATCGCTTTGACTTGGTGGATTGATCGCTAATTTGTGTTGAAAGTGCAGTGAAATTACTAGCGAAGTAGCCATTAAAAGCCCGGCTCAGATTGAGTCGGGCTTTTTTACGCTTACGTTTTGTTTCATTTGGGTGCGCAAGCACCAAAAATATGCATGAATAAGTGTAAAACGCATCATTTGAATACTTTTTGACAGGGCAATGACGGGTAAAAAAACTGGCACGGTTCGTGCTACGGATAATTGCTCGCGATCTTTTCACGGGTGGCTGCGCCAGTGGGTTACAGCCTCAATTCATCACGTGGGAATGCCAAATGAAAATCAAACGCTTGTCCGCTTATCTGTTGAGCGCGCCGCTATTGGCGGCCTGTGTGGCCACTGCCCAAGCCGAGGGCACAGATCTTGGACACGGCCTGACACTGTCGGGCAATCTTGCAGTGACCAACGACTATCGGTTTCGTGGTTACACGCAAACCAACTTTAAGCCTGCGGTTCAAGGGGGTATTGACCTAAATCACTCGTCGGGTTTTTACCTCGGTAACTGGAATTCAAACGTCGGTTGGACCACGGGCACATCGATTGAAATGGGGTTTTATGGTGGTTGGAAAGGTGATGTTGGCCAAGGCCTTGAGCTCGACTTGGGTGCGTATCAGTATGCCTACCCCGGTGCTGACATGGCCGTTTCACCGAACACGACTGAGCTTTACGTGGGCGTTGGTATGGGGCCCGCAGCATTTAAGGTCTATTACGCGCCAAGTAACTACTTCGGTATCGCCGACTCAAAGAACACGTTTTACTTTGATGCCAGTGGCTCGATTGATCTTGGCAATAATTGGGCCATCGGTTTGCATGCCGGCTATCAGACTTTGAAAAACGCTTTCGATGCCAATGGCAATAGTCTCAGCGGCTATTTTGACTACAAGGCGGGTATCTCAAAAGATGTCAGCGGTTGGGTCTTTGATTTGAGTGCGGTTGGTGCGTCTTCAGACGACTTTTTCTTAAGCTCGCAAGGTCACCCTGCAGGCCGTGTCGGTGCGCTGTTTTCTATCAGCAAGGGGTTTTAAGCGATCGAACGGGTGAGACGATTTCGGTCCTCTCAGATGTGATGCCAAGCACACCCTTGTGATAGATTGAGTGAGTCATTGGGGAGTAGCCGCTTAGGTAATTCTGAGGCATGCGTCAACACACTTGGTCGACTGACCATGGTGCATGCGGTTTTAAACTTGGCAAGACCTTTGACCATTGTCTCCCCGACTTGACCGGACGGGGGCGATGGTCAATCGTCTTCGATCCGGTCTTGGAACAAGCATGGAAGCATTTTTGGTGTCAACGGCAGTCATCACTTTGGCCGAGATGGGTGATAAGACTCAGCTATTGGCTTTTTTACTAGCCGCACGCTTTAAGAAACCCATCCCAATCATTCTAGGCATTTTGGTGGCGACCGTGCTCAACCACTCGCTAGCGGGCGTGCTCGGCTTGTGGATCACAGAGACACTCAGCCCCCAATGGTTGCGCTGGTTGCTAGGCCTGTCATTTATTGGCATGGCGATTTGGGCGTTGGTCCCAGATAAAATTGAAGACAGTGACATGCACTTGACGCTTCGTTGGGGTGTTTTTGGCGCCACCTTAGTGACTTTCTTTTTGGCTGAGATGGGTGACAAAACCCAAATTGCCACTGTGGCGCTGGCAGCAAATTACGCAGCGCCTATCATGGTTGTGCTGGGTACGACATTGGGTATGATAATTGCCGATTTGCCCGCCGTGTTTGTGGGTGACAAATTCGCAGCACGCATTTCCATGCGCTTGGTCCATGGCGTCGCCGCTGCCATATTTGCCGTATTGGGTGTCCTGACATTGTTCGGTGTCGGTGAATCGCTAGCCGTGTGACTGGAATAATGTTCAGTTACACCAGCTCACCTCCACTTGGACACGCATTAACCATCACCACTTGGCTTTCATTTGTGTTTAGCGCCCCTATTCATGCCGGTAAATCTGATATTGAGTCCTTCTCCATTATTCAAGCGCAATCTATAATCAAGCATATTGTTTTGGGTGGGCCGGGTGGCTCGCATGGCGACATGCTGGCTTTTGAAGCCCCATTCACCACTGAAAACGGTGCAAAAGGCGTGATGAGTGGCATCATCACCACAGTCGCTTTGCCAGACGGCGTGGGTGGCGAGCATTTTGATCGGGTGGGTAACATCGTGTTGGACTTCGGTGGTGTTGATTCATTGGTCTTGGCTGGCAAGTTACTTTACGGCACCGGCGAGAGCGAAATGACCCAATACACCCCGCAAGTACCTGCTGTAACGGGTGGTACCGGGCCCTACATAGGGGCACACGGTCAGATCACCACAACCCGTGTCACGAGCGGTGAATGCAAACACGTGGCCGAACGCTTGAAGTAATTGTCGCTTTTTGTTTGATCTGAAATGCCGCCACCGTTTGTCACAACGGCGGTATTTGTTGGTTGTTTAGACTGGTGCGCCGTTGCCCCTGACCATGGAAAGGACGGAACTGGCGTCAAGGTTGCGCCCTTTTTCTTGAATGTCGGGCAGGTATTGGGTTTGAAGTTTTTTTAGCGGGTTCTAGCAGTTCGCCAAAGGTTTGTTTCAGCAGTGCAGTGTTCATTTGGCGACCGACAGCGTAATAGCGTTTGGCCAATTGTCAAAGCGCATAGGTTGTCGCAAAAGAAAACGCCACACTGGTGGCCGTTTGCCCCCCCTTTTTTACCTGTTTCACCCCCCAAGCCCCCCCATAAACCACCAACCAACTTACGGCCAAATTGTTCGAGGTATTGCGAGGTCATGCCCACCCCAACAGTGGCCAGAAATTCGCGGATATGGCCTTGATCGAGTCCGTGGCCCTGAGCTTTGCCGATTCGATAGACCATTTTTATTTGCATGGGGATGATAGCAACCGATGCCCAAGATTGTGGCAATAATTCAAGGGCGCCATTAAGGATTGTGTAGTTGAGGATGGTTTTGTTTAGCGCGACATCATCCACGGTGTTGTTTGTTGCCTCGTTAGCCAGGCTCAGTGGCGCCACACCAGCGCACATGCAAACTGCCAATTCTTAAACGTAGCGGTGTTGGCCCTCTTCAGTCAGTGCTGCAACAGCGTCTGCGAGGGTCACTTGCCCAAGCAAAACGTTTGATAAACGCCCATGCGTTCAATCGAGCTTGCGCCGAGCATGGCAATTGAAAGGATGACGCGTTCAGTGTCCATGGCATTTCTCTGTGACAGGGCCGACCAACAGACCATATCAGCGGTGTGAGGTTCCTTTTTACGCAAACTGAAGCTTGGCGAGCCTGGCGTATAGCCCGCCTTGGGCCATCAATTCATCGTGCCTGCCTTGCTCTAAGACTTGACCGTTTTCAAGGACAAGGATGCGATCGGCTCTCAGTACTGTGGCCAAGCGATGAGCAATGGTCAGCGAGGTTCGCCCGGGTAAAACGCTATCGAGTGCTTGTTGCACTTCGCGCTCGGATTCGGCGTCTAAGGCGCTAGTGGCTTCGTCAAGCAAGAGAATCGGTGGGTTTTTAAGAATCGCGCGCGCAATCGAAATGCGTTGCTTTTGGCCGCCCGATAAGCGCACGCCGCGTTCCCCCAGAAAGCTTTGATAGCCTTGGGGTAATGCTGAAATAAACCCATGCGCATGGGCGGTGGCGGCGGCGGCAATGACTTCTTCGTCGGTGGCGTCTAGCCGGCCATAGCGGATGTTTTCCATGGCGCTTGACGCAAAAATCACGGGCTCTTGGGGCACGATGCCGATCATGTTGCGCAGTTCACTGACGGGCCACTGGGCAATCTCTTGCCCAAAGATTTCGATCTGGCCACTGGTCGGTTCGTAAAAGCGTAGCAACATGGCAAAGAGGGTGCTTTTGCCGGCACCTGAAGGGCCAACAAGGGCGTAACGTCCGCCCATGGGAACAGATAAGCTCAGTTGCTTCATGGCTAGAAAGTCAGGCCGCGATGAATAAGAAAACGTCACGTTTTTAAAAACAATAGCGTTTGCCTGATCGACAGCTGGTTTTGTCACCGATGATTTGGTGTTGGGTTCAAGCGCCCGTGGGATGGCAAGTGCCGGCTTGGCTTGCATCAACTCAACCAAGCGTTCAGTGGCACCGGCCGCCCGTTGTAGATCACCCCAAGTCTCAGAGAGCGCGCCAATGGAACCGGCGATCAGGACGGCGTAGAGCACGAACTGGGTGAGGTCGCCCAATGTCATCGTGCCGGCGGTGACTTGTTGGGCCCCAATCCACAGCACAAACACAATCACTGAGAAGGCCATGAGAATGGTAGTGGCAGTCAACGCAGATCGCATGGCGATGCGTTTTTTGGCGACAGCAAATGCCATTTCGACAGCTGTTTGATAGCGCTTTTGTTCGTGAGGCTCGCGCACGAAGGCTTGAACGGTGGTCACGGCGTTTAGGACTTCGCCGGCCATGGCACTGGTGTCAGCCACTTTGTCTTGACTCGCCCGCGACATTCGGCGCACGTATCGGCCCAAGGCCCACAAGGGCAACACAATAATCAACAATAAGCCAATCATGACGCTCGCCAACCAAGCGCTGGTGATGAGCATCATGGTCATGCCGCCAATTAGCATCACCAGACTGCGCAACGCAATCGAGACGCTTGACCCAACCAGCGTTTGCACCAAGGTGGTGTCGCTGGTCAGCCGCGATAGCACTTCGCCAGTCTGCAAAGTCTCAAAGTAAGCGGGGCTTTGGCGTAAGACGTTTTCAAAGACACGTTGACGGATGTCAGCCACCACCCGTTCACCCAACCAAGACATCACGTAAAAGCGACAAGATGTCATGACAGCCAGAACAGCAGCCAGTATGAGCAGGTTAATGAACTGTTGGTTGATCGCTTGGCTTGTTAAACCGGTGTCAACCAAATTGCGGAACGCCAGCGGTACGGTCAGTGTGGCGCCAGCTGCTAGCAGCAGGAACAGGGCAGCCAGCAGCCATTGGGTTCGGTAGCGCGATAGAACGCGGTAATCCCGTAACCAGCGGGTCAGACTACTGAGGTTTATTGCTTTTTTTGTCATGAGGAGCAGTGTAAGGGATGGCTTGCTAACGGTAGCCCCGCCAGGTTGGAATCGCTCAGCTTATTTCTAAACGACACCTGTTCTAAGCCCCACCTCAAAGGCGCAGCGGTTCGCCGTACCCGGTCAGCTCTAGGTACCCGCGGCCAATGGCTTGACCGTTTTCGAGCAGTTCAACGGCACCTTCGTAGTAGAACCCCCCAGTGCTGGCGCGGGCGTCGACTTCTTGGTCGGCCATGAGTGTATTTAATTGCCACTGTTGATCTGGGGTTTTGAGGGTAAAGCCCTCGGGGTAGACGATGAGCGACCGTGGTGATCGCCAGCTGCCAAAGGGCACCCAATCGGCGTTGGCTTTTGCTGAGATTCGATGGCCTTGGGCGTCGCGCCAATCCCACTCGCTAAAGAGCGTTTGACCGGCGGCATCTCGAATCCTAAAACCCATGAGGCTGCCGCCATCAAACAGATTGATGCCAATCCAATCCCAACCCACGGCACCGTCCATCAGCAGACTGCTGGACCATTCGTGGTCAAACCAAGCCGTGCCAGATAGGTTTTGTGGTGCTGATCGGTTTTCAGATGTTGGGTCTTTGAGGGTCAGTTTGGCTTGGACGGCCATCTGAGGGCGACTGTAATAGTAACTGGCGAGGTCTGCTGAGGGTCCTTTAAGTGAGTACCCCGACTCACCGCGCAAGACAGGCGCGCTTGGTGGGGTGGCTTCGATGGTGATTGTGAAGTCATCGGCTGGGATCAGGATGTTATAGCGATCGTCTGGCGTGCGCTTCAAAGTCCAGCCGGACAGTTGCAGGGCCGTGTCGGCTGTGTCGAATGACACGCCGGCCGGTCCCACGCGTGCAGAGGTTTGCGAATGTCGAAGCTCGCCCTCGTTGGGTAAAGCCAGCGCGGCATGGGCGAACATCAATTGCTGTGGCGCAAACCGGCTGGGGTTATTGTCTGGGTGGCGGGTACGACTTCTAAAAAAAGTGACTTGAAAGCCAATGGGTTGTGAACCCGAATCCAACCAACCCGTGAGATACCACCATTCAGTCCGAAACTCGGGGTGGGCGCCAAAATCGCTCGGAAACACCAAGGCCCGCGGTTGCACAGTTGGGTAGGGCGATTCGTTATTCGAAGCGAAGGCAGGTAGAGCGACCAAGGGTTGAGCGGCCGACAGGATCAACATCTGCTTTAACCACGACCGGCGAGTGCGACTTTCCATTACCAATCCTCACGCAATGACAAGGCCAAACGGTCGGGCTTTAGATTTCGATGCGAGGCCCAGACCGCCGCAACGATACCCAGCAAAACAATTGACAGCATCAAGACAATAACGGCAACGGTAGGCAGGCTGGTTTGCATGGTCCAGTGAAACGATTGGGGGTTGACTCGGTGAATCAAGATTTGACTGATCAAAAGCCCCAAGACCGCGCCCCAACCAGCAGCCAATGCCAACAACAGACCAGATTCCAGAGTGATCCAGCGTACACGCTGCCCAGTGGACTGTCCCAAATGATGAATCAGAGCGTACTCTTTTTGTCGAAGCAAGGCTTGGCCGGCAAAGCCTGCCGCCACAGAAAACAGGGCTACCAACAAAGCAGCAATCTCGAGCGCATAGGTCAGGGCAAAGCTGCGATCAAAAATCGTCAGCGATAAAGCGCGCAAATCTGTTGAGCTTCTAAAGCGCAATTCGGCGTAGTCAGGCACCGCGGCCCGCAAACGATCCAGTACCTCAGCAGGGTTGGCTTGGGGCGATAGCCCAATGGCCAAACCCGTGTGGCGCCGATCGTTGGTCAGTGCTTGGTAGACCGACGAATCGATCACGATTGAACCGTGCTGCCGGCCATAGTCCCTAAAAACACCAGCCACAAAAACCGTCAATTGACCGTTAGGCACCCCTGCCATCGGCAGGCTGTGTACCTCACCAGGTTGCCAGTCGTAAAGGTCGGTCATGGCTTCAGAAACAAAGACTTCAGGCAAAGCATTTGTTGTTGACCCAAGACTTTGAACAAACACTTGACCGGTCAGCGGCAAGAGATCGGCGGCTTGACCGGGTGGTACCGGCCTTGCAATCAAAGCGACTTCAGGGCGATCTGGTCGAAACAGCACCGCTTGTTGCAATGTGAATGACACGCGCTCGATACCATCCAAGGCCAGCAGGTCTGTTTGGATTTGGGTTTCGGTTCCGTTTGCGTTTGCGTTTGCGTTTGCGTTTGGGTTTTCGTTGGCCGTGTTTAAGCTAGCGTACAGATCGGCCGGTAGCACTTGATCGAGCCAAAGGGTGACCGAGTCGCGAAAGCTCGAGACCATGACAACCATGGCAACCGTGAGTGCCAGCGCGGCGATGACGCCTACAATCAGGCCGGCTGCGCTGGCGGGGGCTTGGGCCAAGCGCCAAATGGCCAGCGTGAAAGATGAGTCTCGTGATTTGTCGCGCAATAAGAACCGAGCGCACAATGAAAAGCTTTGGTTGACCAGCGACGGTGTGATGGCTAAGCCGGCAAACAAGAGAAACGCAATGGATAAGTAGGCAGCGATGGGCAAGCCACCGATGGCGGGCATCAATGCCAATACTAGACTCAGCACGCCCAAGCCAATCGCCACTCGGTAATGTAAGACCGGTTTGAGTAGACGCTCTGCGGCGCCGGCACGTAGTTGAATCATGGGTGAGTTGTTGGTGGCGGCGCGAGCAGGAAAATATCCCGCAAAAATCCCAACAGTCAGGGACAGCACCCAAAATCCCAGCAACGCAACGGGGTCGATATCAAGCGGTGGCATGGCTGTGGAAAAGTAGCCGCCTCCGAGGTCTCCACCAGCCACACGCAACAACAACACAGCCAAGCCCAACCCAATGCCCAAACCCAGCAGGCCACCCAAGGCCGTCACGATTAAGGCTTGTGTGAGTACCAGGGCAAATAACCAATGGCGTTTGGCCCCGAGCACACTCAAGAGTGCCAACTGTGATTGTTGGCGCAAAACCGAAAAACTGATGGTGGTAAATACCAGAAAGGCGCCGGTGAACAAAGCCACCAATGCCAACACACTTAAGTTCACGCGATAAGCCCGCGATAGGTTGGACATGCGCCGATCACGGTCGTCGGCGGTGACAAGCGTCAGGCCAAGGTTCAGTGCGCCAACAGCACGTGCAATCTCGCTCAAGCTTTGCCCCGGCTCGGGCACGATGTCTAGGCGACTGAGTTGGCCCATACCGTTGAGTCGCCACTGGGCCAAGCCCAGATCCATAACCGCGAGGCTTTGACCGGCGGCGCCTGGCACCAGGCCAGCAATGATGAAGGTCTCTTCTCGGTCGCCAATGGGTAGCGTGAGCGGGTCGCCAATGACCAAATCAAGGGACTGAAGGGCGGCGGCGGACAGAAATATTGAATCACCACCAAAGAGCGTCATGCCTTGCCCCGAGGGAACTGACGGCATCAAGGCGGGTGTGACTTGTGCGGCGCGAAATACATCGACGCCTAGTACCGTCAGTTGCGTGGTGTCGCGTTTAAGGACTGGGCTGACGGCACGGATACCGAGCGCTGCTTGCCGTGACAAGATTTCATCGAAGATCGTGTCCGCAAACTCGCCAGTGGAGGACACGAGTTGCGCTGATGCTCGACCATTTACCAAATCCAGTGCACGGCTGAACTCACCAAGGGCTGAGCGGTTAACGGTATGAATGGCCACGGCCAACGCAATGCCCAGCGCGACAGTAAAGCCGGCGATAAGCCAACGGCCCGGTTGTGCACGAAAGGCCGATGATAAGAGCCAAAAAAATAGCATTAGCCGGTTAACACAAAACGTCGGTCTAAGCGTTGCGCGGCTTCGAGCGAGTGCGTGACCATGACCAACGCCGTGCCTTGCTCGCGACAGGTGGTGCAAAGCAAATGGAGCGCTTTAGCGGCTGTTTCTGGGTCAAGGTTGCCGGTGGGCTCATCAGCAAGAACAACCTCGGGCAGGTGAACAAGTGCTCGTGCGAGGGCAACCCGTTGTTGTTCGCCACCGGAGAGTACCGAAGGAAACATCTGCAGAGAACTGGTTAGCCCGAGGGCTTCAAGTAACGCCATCGCTCGGGATTTGGCTTGAGCCAGCGAAAGACCTGCCAACAGGCATGGCACCATGACGTTTTGTAGGGCGTTTAGGTGAGGCATGAGATGGAAGGCCTGAAACACAAAGCCAAACGACTGGCGACGTAGTGCCAGTCGTTGGCCATCGTTTAGCTTGCTGATGTCTTGAGTCTTAAAAAGCATTCGTCCTTCATCGGGCGGTTCCAGACCCGCCATCATGTTGAGTAGAGTTGATTTGCCCACGCCGGATGCGCCCTGAAGCGCCAGTTGCTCGCCGGCTGACACGCAGAGATCGAGACCGCGAAACAACCAACGTTCAGGTGAGACGCGTCTTGAAAGGCCTTCTGTTTGCAGCAAGGTCATTTTTAGGCTGAGGCTCCCTTAAAGCACTAAGCGCACTAAGCGCACTAAGCGCACAAAACGTACTAAACACCCTATTGGTCGAGGCTAGTGCCTATTCATGGAAATGTACCATTGAGCCGTGGTTTTGGAGGGTGTAGTCAGAGATGACTTGCCGTGAGTGGGGTATCAAGATGTCGATTGTGTTGATCGAGCAATTGGTCAGTCGAGTCCCGGTCGACCACCAGCCATAAAGGCGGCTCATGGGCGTGAGCGCAAACATTTGTTGTCAGTTTGAAAAATAGCATGAGCGTAGACCTAAAGTACTGTTAGTTTGGCCACGTTGATACATCGACCAAGCTTTCTGAGGAAATACTCATCTTCATTCATACGGAATCTTTCGCTGCTATGCGTGAGCTGAGGCGTGTGCTGAGAAATTTGGCAAAGCCCAATATTCCTGCAAAAAAAAGAATGACCATGCCTACCAAAATGATGCGCTCCATTCTCGTCTCAAAAGTATCAGCCAATGTCAGCGTATAGTGAACTGCCTCATGCACGCCAATGGCTGCCCCCATCCCTGATGTCATCACCGCGACGATAAATGTTTGAAAGATATTGGGTACGATTAACCAAGCCTGTTTCGTTTGACCTTGCGCCCGGTATTGCAAGAAGGTCACGCATGCATCTGAGCATGACGCGAGCGCGCCAGCTAGCAAAGCCAAAAAAAGCGCCAGCAATAGCACGATTTCGCCACCAAACATTTTCGCCGCTGTCAATATTGGTAACGCCACAAAGAGCAGAACGTAGCTTGGTGCCGCGCGCAACACGCCAATGAAGAAATTCATTAAAGACGAACCAATAGGGGAGGAGCCAAGCCGCGCGACTGCGGTTACAAAACCAAGCATCAATCCCAGCACCAAGACAATGAGTCCAACGCTTAGGTTAATGGCCAACGCCTGCAAGAACCCCAAGACGTGATTAAACACGATCGCCCTCGGGTGCTTTTGTGTTCAACCAGCCAACTGCAGACGCGCTAAGCCCAACAACTGATTGCACCACTATTATGTAAAACAGTAACAATATAGTGAGTGTCACCGAAATATCGCCCACGTAAGCAGTGGAATCAGTGAGCATTGAGAGTATCTCGGGTGTGCCGATAAAAGCCGCCAATGGTGCTGCTTTTGCTGCGTTAATTACGCAAGCTCGATATGGCGTGGCCGAAACCCTGGCAACGTCCAAGAACGAAGCATCCGTGGCCAACGTTTTACTGGCTTGGACCAGGCTTTCGCCCGCTGCCGCCCCATTGTTTAAACCAATGGCCAAAATGGCGGTGACGATGGCCAAGATGCCGGTATACAGCCACACGCCAGAAATGATTAAGTAAGCGAATACCAACAGCAGAATCGCGGGTGAGTTCATTAGAATCAATCGGAGGATATTGCTTGGTACGCGTATGACTGGCCAGCGTGAATTGGAAGCGACATAGAATGCGATCCCGAAAAGTACCGTTGCCAAGATCACACCAGCGACAAGCAGAATCGATATGACTGTGCTTCGTGCCATCAGACGCAGGCTCTCTTTTCCTGAAAACATGGGGAGCAGTATATTGATATCAAACGTTTTATTCAGCCAACCCTCTACGTGCTTGGCCAGAGGCGCGAGGACACTTGGTGAGTCGCCATACCAAGGCGCAGTCTCCAGACAGGTCGGTGAAAGTTGACCGCCCAACAAAAAGCAGTGTGGATTCGACCATATTTTGCGTTGCTCATACAAAAACGGCAGTTGCACACCATGTTTTGTTGCGAATTGCTCGAGCATGCCACGTTCATGGGCATGAGCTGAAATCAATGAAAGCGCTTTGGCCAAGGGAGCGTCGCCATCAGCAAGACGAATCGCCATACCCCAGGGGGCCTCGCCAAATGAGAACTTTTCTTCAAAGACCGCCGTCATGAAACGAGGCGCCATGGGACCGCTTATCGACAAAAGGATCAGGGCTTTATCGTGAGTTACTAAATCACAGGCGCCAAACCGTAGTGAATCAAACATTTTTTCAGGATTAGTGAATAACAGTATTTTTGCGCGAGCTTTCGCAAAAGTGGTATTGGTGTAAGCGCCTTGCGGCGCGCACAAAGTAACATCCTTCATGTCCGACAGACTGCTAATGTTTCGAGACCGCAAGCCAGCAACCGTGGTGCTAGAAGTGTAGTAGTGAGGGCGTATAAAATATACCGTTTCTTCTCGCTCTTTCGTGTGCGTGATGGTCGCCAAAGAAAGATCGATTTCGCCATTAATAAGCGCACGCGTTCGAGTGGGCACGGTGACTGGAACGAGTATAGGTCTTACCCCTAATTCGTTGGCAATGTAATTGGCGAAGTCGATTTCATACCCAACCAATGTATTTCCGACTGTCATGCCAAAACCCTTGAATGTATGCCGAACCCCGATCCTGAACTCGCCCGAGCACAGTACAGATTGCAATGTGTTTTGCATGTCATCACAGCCTAGCGAGCGCTGTTGCTCAAGTAAGGACTGAAGTTGGGTGTCGAGCGGTGATTTGCTGACGTTACTTGCCTTAAGGTCGATCTGTTGATGTGGCAAAACCTCAGCTTGAGCATTGGCTGCCAGTGCTGCGGGAGATTGGGTTAGGGGGAGTGAACAAATGAGCAGGACGAGAAAAAGATGGATGCGCTTTGCAGCATTAAACGTAATAAGATAGGTAGATCGATGAAACACGAGTTAGGGCTCTTTGGATAGAGTGTCTGGAGGCAGGCACAATTCTTACAATATATATGGTATTAGGTACGCCTGCTGTCAATTTATTTATCGTAGCTACTTTTTTGACGCTCTAGTTCTACAGACCATGTAGGTGGCAAAACAATGACACATTCCGAAGAAAAAGGTATTCGTGATTTGAGCGACATCGATTTTTGCTGAGGACACAAAGAGAAAAAGCCCAGCATCGTTTTGAGCTTTCCAATGTTGAGCGGACTGGTTTGGGCGCCTCGTCATACATCCGCCCCGTGGCTGGCGCTCAGTCGCATTCCCGTAAGTGCCACCCACTAACATCATCAATGAGTAACAAATTACGTGAGGCAACGGCATCAGGCTAGTAACGAATAAGCCGAGTCAATGCGCCGGTCAAAGTAATTGACGCCAAGCAGGGGGCGCGCGATGAAGCCAATTGCGAAGGTGGCATACGCCAAAAGAATAGAAATATATGGGTCATGGCTGGGGAAATAGAGTTGGCTAAACACAATTCCAGCGACGACGCCGTATAGAAAGAAGTCGTACCATTCGATTGTTACGCCAATTAAGGCGGACAGCGGTGGTCTGACTACACAACTGTCTTTAGCTCTTTGTTAGTCGTTTTCATCTGCAGCTTGTGGTTGGCATCTTATGGTTAAAGTGATACATAATATCCACCTTACAGGTCTGCGCGCTGAGCCAATTATCCCAAGCGGTGGCTTTTTGGCTGCGGGTAAGTGTATGCGTGTGGCATTAGTCGCGAGACAATCACTGGATAAATTCACTAGCACGGAGGTAAACCATCATGTTGCAAACAGTTGACAGTTTGGATATTCAAATTTTGGTGGATAACACCACCGACATGCTGTCTTCTACACCTGCTGGTGTCAAGAGCGAAGCCACTGGGCTTTTCGAGAGAGGCGGTCAGATGATGGGTGGTTTGTGTTTGTGTTGTGCCGCTCATGGGTTGTCTTGCCTGATTACGGTAGCAAGGGGGGGGCAAAAACGAACCATATTATTTGATACGGGGCCAGAAGAATACGTGTTCGAGCGTAACGTCAGTCGACTTGGCGCTGATTTGAGTCAAGTTGACGGCATTGTGCTCTCGCATGGTCATTGGGATCACGCTGGGGCGTTGTTGTTGGCGTTAAATTTGATTCGCACGAGCAAAAGGCCTGGTGAGATTCCGTTCTACGGCCATCCAGACATGTTTCACAAACGTGCGATTTCGTTGCCAGGGGGTCTTTATCGCGAAATGGTTGATGTGCCGACGCCGGGTGAATTAACCGCGTTTGGCGCTCAGGTTCACCTGAGCCGAGAGGCGATTACCATTGGTGATGGTTTGTTGATGGTAAGTGGCGAGATTCCACGCGTGACTCCTTACGAGAGAGGGTTTCCCGGACAGGTTCGTCAAATGGGAGATGGCCAGTGGGAGCCAGACGAGCTGCTGATCGATGAACGCTGGCTTGGCGTGAACGTCAAAGACAAAGGACTGGTAATTTTTTCAGCCTGCTCGCACGCAGGTATCGTGAACGTGTTGACGGATGCCAAACAGCGCTTTCCAGCGATTCCAATCCATGCAGTTTTTGGTGGATTTCATTTGTCAGGACCGAACGAATCGATTATCAGTGAGACTGTTCAAGGACTCAAGGGCTTCGATCTTAAACTCATCGGTGCAGGTCATTGCACGGGTTGGCGCGCCATTTCTGCGCTGAGTAACGCGTTTGGCGATCAAGTGCTAGCCCCCACCGCTGTCGGAAAAAAGTACCACTTCTAGCGTGTGATTGGATTGGTTTTGTGATCAAAGCGTCAGCGTCTGGCCGTCGTAATGGAAGAAGCCCCCTGTTTTCTCAAACTCTTGCATTCAAGTACGAAGTGCAGCACGCTTTAAAGACTGGTGAAAGACTTTGTGCGGCGTTTTTAAATCCTAATCGTTTTCGTGGTCTGTGATTAATAAGATCTTGAATCTTAAGTTCATCTGCGGTCACGGTCGATAGGGATCTTTTTTTAGGAATGTACTGGCGCAGCAAGCCATTGAAGTTTTCATTGGATCCGCGTTGCCAACTGGCATACGGGTCAGCAAAGTAAGCCGTCGATCTCAACGCCTCATCCACCGGCATGATCTGCAAACTCTTTTCCATTGTCGTAAGTCACTGTTCTGACGCGCTGCGCCACAGGGGTGAGGCTTGTAATGATGGCCTGGCTGACCAGGTCGGAATTTTTGCGAGTGACGTGCGAGAGGACTGCAAACCCGCTTTTGCGCTCAACGAGCGTCACGATCGCTTGCTTGTGGCCCGCTCCGATCACGGTGTCGCCCTAGCAGTTTGGCAATCTCGACGGGCAAATGTCCTGCTTTCATAAGCGCATAAATCTGATAACGTTCAGGTTGGCTGAGATTTTTATCGCCCATAAGGTGACTCTGACTTGGCGGTCTGGAAATCTGAGATGCTAGAACATTCTCAGCCAACCCTCCTGATTAATCAAAGTTGCACTTCGTACTTGAATCCACCTTATATAAAGAGTCCACGATGATGAGTTTTACTCGATGGCGCACGGCAGTCGTATTTATGTGCTTTTGGCTAGGGGTTTGCACGAGCGCTCAAGCCAGAACACCGACTGATACATTAGTGATCGCATGGTCAATTGATGACATGTTAACGCTAGACCCCGCCGAGTCGTTTGAATTCAGTGCTGGCGAAATTCTGGGCAACAGCTACCAGCCTTTGGTAGGGTTTGATCTTAACGACGTGTCAAAGGTATTTGGCGTCGTGGCTCAAAGCTGGTCCGTCTCCTCAGACGGCAAGACGTTTTCGTTCACGATAAGACCCGGGCTGGAGTTTGCAAGCGGCAACCCCATCACAGCGGCCGATGCGGTCTATTCTTTAACCCGCGCCGTTAAACTCGACAAGTCGCCTGCCTTTATATTGACCCAGTTTGGATTAACCCCTCAAAACGTGGATGAAAAAGTCCGCCAAACTGGCGAGATGACGTTTGAGTTCGAAACGGATAAGCCCCACTCGCCCCAATTGCTGCTCTACTGCTTAACGGCAAATGTTGCCTCTGTGGTCGACAAGAAGCTGGTATCAAGCCACGAAAAAAACAGTGACCTCGGTTATAACTGGCTCAAAACAAATTATGCAGGCTCTGGGCCATTCAAAATCCGTGATTGGCGCGCCAATGAGGTCGTCGTGCTTGAAAGAAATGAAAACTATCAAGGCCCGCAGACAACCTTAGCCCGAGTCATCTATCGTCACATGCCTGAGTCGTCCACACAGCGATTGCTGCTGGAAAAAGGTGACATAGATATCGCCCGCAACCTCACTGCGGATCAAATCCAAGCGATCAAAGAGAATTCTGACGTCAGTGTTCAACAGGGGGTCAAGGGCGCTATTTATTATTTGGGTTTAAATCAGAAAAATCCCTATCTAGCTAAACCGCAAGTTCGACAAGCTATCAAATATTTGATTGATTATGCGGTCATTGCCGACACTCTGATGAAGGGAAAAGTTAGTGTTCACCAAGCCTTTTTACCCAAGGGAATGTTTGGCGCACTTGAACTGACGCCTTTTTCTTTGGATGTTGAAAAAGCAAAAACACTCTTGGCTGAGGCAGGACTAGCTGATGGGTTCACAGTAACCATGGATACGCGTAACACCGCCGAGGCGACGGGTATTGCTCAAGCCATTCAGAAGACTATGGCCATGGCCGGCATTACGGTCGAGTTAATTCCGGGCGATGGGCAGCAAACATTAACCAAATATCGGGCTCGTCGACACGACATCTACATCGGACGTTGGGGTCCTGACTATCAGGATCCTCACACCAACGCCGAGACGTTCGCTAGGAACCCGGACAATGCGGACAACGCGGCCTCTAAGACCTTGGCATGGCGCAATGCTTGGGAGATCCCTGAAATGACTGCTGCGACCGACGCCGCGGTGCTTGAGCTCGACAGCCAACGCCGGGAGCAAATGTACCTTGATCTACAAGAACAACAGCAACAAAGTTCGCCTTTTGTCATTATGTTTCAAGAGATCGAGGTCATCGGCACCCGATCCAACGTAAAGGGATTTGTGATCGGCCCTTCTTTTTCGACTAACTCTTTTCAATCTGTAACCAAGTGATCTGGTTTCGACCTTGTCGATGGCTATTGCCATTGACCCGCTTGGTTTCAAACTTGGCGGTGACGCTTTTGGGGTTATTGCTCGTCACGTTTTTGATTGGACGTGTCGTTCCGAGTGACCCCGTTCTTGCAGCAGTGGGGGATCGCGCTTCGCAATCTACTTATGACAAGGCATTTATTGAACTCGGTTTGGATAAGCCAATCTACGAACAATTTTGGATTTATATCAAAACGGTGGCATCAGGTGATTTTGGAACATCCATACTCACAAAAAAAGAAATCGTTGATGACATTATTCGTGTTTTCCCTGCCACCCTAGAACTTGCCACCGTATCTATCCTGATCGGGACCTTGCTGGGTGTGCCAGCTGGCGTTTTGGCTGCCGTCAAGCAAGGTAAGCTAATTGATCAAGTTGTCAGAGTCATCGGATTAATTGGTTACTCCGTGCCAATTTTTTGGTTGTGTCTTCTTGGACTATTGTTGTTCTATGCGAAGCTCGATTGGGTTGCCGGACCCGGACGCATTGATATCTCGTTTGAGTACTCCGTCAATCCCATGACAGGGCTTTTGTTGGTTGATAGTGCCATGCAAGGTCAATGGGATGCCTTTAAAAATGCCTTTTCGCACCTTATCCTACCTGCATCGCTACTTGGCTACTTTTCAATGGCTTACATCAGCCGGATGACACGCAGCTTTATGCTAAACGAGCTAAGCCAAGAGTATGTCACCACGGCACGTGTTAAAGGTGTGCCTGAGTGGCGTGTTATTTGGTGTCATGCACTACGTAACGCGGCGGTGCCTTTGGTTACCGTGATTGCCTTGTCTTATGCCAGCCTCCTGGAAGGGTCTGTTTTGACTGAAACGGTTTTTTCTTGGCCCGGGTTGGGTCAGTATCTGACCAATTCGCTACAAAATTCTGATATGAACGCCGTCCTTGGTGCAACCTTGTTAATCGGTGCCATTTTCATTGGACTCAATCAGTTGTCTGATGCGCTTTACTCCTCGCTCGATCCACGCGTGAGGAAACGGTTATGAAGGCACGCTGGCCCTCGAAACAAGCATGGTTAATGTCAGAGCAACCTAGCTCTGGTCGGCAAGCGGCTCTGGGCCGCGCCTATCGGACATGGTTAACCTTGCGCGCCAATCGCCTAGCAATGATTGGTTTAACAATCGTTTTGCTGCTGATTTTTGTGGCTATTTTTGCTAACCACCTAACCTCTTACAGCCCAACCGTGGGTGGCGACTTGCGTACCGAGCGATTGTTGCCACCAAGCTTGACCCATTGGATGGGAACTGATGAACAATCACGAGATATTTTTAGCCGAGTTGTTTATGGCTCTCGCCTGACCCTAATGGTGGTCGCGCTGGTTGCTATCATCGCTACACCTATTGGCCTTTTTGTTGGAACAACTGCAGGCTATTTGGGTGGTTGGGTTGACACCATTTTGATGCGCATAACGGATATCTTCTTGGCTTTTCCTCGCCTGATTCTGGCCCTGGCCTTTGTTGCAGCACTAGGGCCTGGTATCGAGAATGCCATTATTGCCATTGCAATCACCAGTTGGCCTGCATACGCCCGACTAGCCCGAGCCGAGACACTCACCATCCGCGATGCGGACTACATTTGCGCCATACGTCTTCAAGGGGCTGGTCCAGTGCGAATCATATGGGGACACGTTGTACCGATGTGTTTATCATCGGTCATCGTACGAGTCACCTTGGACATGGCTGGCATCATTTTGACTGCCGCAGGGCTAGGGTTTTTGGGACTAGGCGCTCAACCCCCAGCTCCCGAGTGGGGTGCCATGATTGCATCAGGACGTCAATTTATGCTTGATTTTTGGTGGGTAGCCACCATGCCAGGCCTTGCTATTTTATTCGTCTCGCTAGGGTTTAACTTGCTCGGAGATGGGCTACGTGACGTCTTAGATCCCAAGGGGCTCAAATGAGCGAATTGCTTCGAGTCGAAGACTTACGCGTTCGCTTTCCCTCTAGGACGGGCTCGGCCGAAGTGGTTCGTGGCATCAGTTTTTCCATGGGACGTGAGCGGCTGGGTATTGTCGGCGAGAGTGGTTCAGGAAAATCGCAAACTGGTCGCGCGATCCTTGGCTTAACCCCTGAGCCAGGCCAGGCCACGGCTCAGCGTCTGGTGTTTGATGGCGTCGATCTAACCACGTTTAGTCAAGCGCAATGGCGCACAATGCGCGGCAAAAGAATTTCGATGATTATGCAAGATCCAAAGTTCTCACTCAACCCAGTTATGTCCATTGGGCAACAATTGATTGAGGCATGTCGAATTCATGACAAGCTGTCCAAATCGAACGCTCGCACCAAGTCAATCGAAATGTTAGAGGCGGTAAAAATCCGCGATGCAGCGCGCGTAATGGGTGCTTACCCCCATGAACTCTCGGGGGGGATGGGTCAGCGCGTCATGATCGCCATGATGTTGGTCGCTGAACCACAGCTGCTTATCGCCGATGAGCCCACATCAGCGCTTGATGTCACAGTAAAAATCGAGATTTTAAAAATCCTTGATCAATTGGTTAGCGACCACGGCATGGGGCTTCTGTTGATCAGTCACGATTTACGTCTCGTGTCCTCCTTTTGCGATCGAATTTTGGTGCTGTATGCTGGAATGATTGTTGAGGAAATCAAAGCATCTGATCTGATGCAAGCCAAACATCCTTACACGCAAGGTCTGCTGAATTGTCTGCCCAGCATTGATGGGCAGAGACGTCCGTTACCAACACTTGACCGTGACCAGGCTTGGGGTCGCTGATGACCATGCTGTGTATCAATCAATTGAGTGTGACTTTCTCCCAAGGGTCTAAGCATGTGCAGGCGCTTCATGAGGTGTCTTTCGCGGTGCGACGAGGCGAGAGTTACGGTATCGTGGGTGAAAGCGGCTCGGGTAAATCAAGCGTTTTAAGAGCCGTGTGCGGTCTAATCCCTCAAATGCAGGGCACTATTCAACTAGATGGTCAAATATTGACTCGCCCCTTAAAGGCCAATTTCTATCGTCAAGTCCAGATGGTATTTCAGGATCCTTACGCGTCTCTTCATCCGCGCCACACAATTGACCGCGTCTTATCTGAGGCGCTTGTTATTCACCGATTTGATCACGTCGATCGTCGTGTTAACCAAGCATTGATGGATGTTGGTCTAGACAAGGGTTTTCGGTTTCGATACCCGCATCAGTTGTCAGGTGGACAACGCCAAAGGGCTGCGATTGCGCGCGCCTTGATCCTAGAACCCAGTGTCGTGTTGCTCGACGAGCCCACCTCGGCGCTAGATGCGTCAATTCAAGCGGAAGTTCTCAATCTACTAGATCGTCTGCGTCAGGAGCGTGAGTTGACCTATGTACTTGTTAGTCACGATCTGTCCGTGGTGTCACATATGTGTGACCGTCTGGTGGTCATGCAAAACGGCGCCGTGGTTGAGGAAATGACGCGTCAAGACTTGGTGCTTCAGCGAGCCAAAGAACCTTACACACAGACCTTGTTATCGGCTAGCTTGGGCTATCGTAAGGATATGTTGACGCCGGTTGAAAACTGACCATCGGGTCAATTTTCAACCGGCGTCAACAGCATACGGCCAAATCTCTTTGCTCGCGCTGTGGCATGTCTATTTGATGCAATACAGGTATGCGTCACCGTCATACATTTTGTTTCAGCGGCACTCGATAATTTTTTATAGGTCATGGTTGCTTCATTATGACCAGCGGGCGTGCTGTGCTGATGGGGGGGGACGGGATGGATGATTTAGCAGGATGGTCAGAGAAAGCGCACAAATTTGATGGTATTACGATGGCATTAGCAGAGTTTTTGGTGGGGATTGAACCAGGCGATCTTTCCACCACCATTGTTGACACACTAGAGAAGGCATTTGTTGATGCCATTGGTTGTGGTGTGTACGGATTTGCGACACCATGGTGCGAGAGGGTCAGGCGGTTTTGTCTCGAGCAGGGCGGCCCAAGCCAGGCCGGTTTATGGGCTTCAGGCACGAAGGTCAGCGCAGTCAATACGGTCTTGGCAACTGGAACAGCGATCCATAGTTTTGATTTTGATGACCACAGTCGAGCAAAAATTCATCCCGGTGCTGTTGTGGTGCCTACTTTGCTGGCGCTTGGTGAGCAATTTGATCTGTCAGGGCAAGATCTATTGGTAGCCATGGCAGCTGGCTATGAAACCATGAACCGAGTGAGCTTGGCAGCTAACCCAGGCCGAACCAAATCAAGGGGCTGGCACTTGACGGGTACGGCTGGCACTTTTGCAAGTGCTGCGGCAGCAGCCAAACTGCTTGGGCTCAATGCAGCCCAAACCGCAAGCGCTTTGGGCTTGGCAGGCACGCAGTCATCCGGGCTGTGGGCGTTTACGGCTGATGGGTCTATGAGTAAGCGGTTGCATGCTGGGCGTGCGGCACAGGCTGGGCTCGTCTCAGCTTTAATGGCCCGAGCCGGCTTTAAAGGTCCGACCAAGATTTTTGAAGCGAAGGATGGGAGCTTTTTGTTCGCCATGTCTGATTCGCCGCGCCCCGATCGCTTGGTGCAGAGATTAGGTCAGGATTGGTACAGCGATCAAACCTGTTTCAAACCTTATGCCTGTTGCGGCAGCAATCACGCGTGTGTCGATGCGGCCTTGGCTTTTACGCGAGAACCTGAATTTCATTTGTCGCAAGTCAAGCGAATCGTCGCAGGCATCGCAGAGGTCGTCAATGGGCAGACGGGTTTTGTCTACCTCGCTGACTCGGTGCTCAATGCGCAGATGAGTTTGCGCTACAACATTGCCGTGGCGCTGATCGACGCACAAGCATCAGTAGAACAGTTTTCTGAACATAAGATTCGTCAAGCCGATGTGGTAGCGCTTGCACAAAGAGTGGAGATCGAAATTGACCCAGAGATCGATCGGAACTATCCCGAAATCTATGGGGGACAAGTCACTATCGAGTTCATCGATGGCACTAAACAGACTCGTCGCGTGGATTATTCTCTGGGAATGCCAGAAAACCCTGTATCACTGGAGAGTGTCTCTAACAAGTTTCGATCGCTTGTCAATGCGGTTAGTGTAGACATCAGTGGCGAGGAGTTGTTGGGCTCAGTTTTGAAACCGTTTGAACGCGGTTCATTGTGTCCGTTATACGCAAAGTTGAGAGATCTCAAAATTAAGCCATTGAAGGTCAATGAGTTTTGAGTTTTTAGTGTT
>CAWUWI010000010.1:0-2827 GCA_963926245.1 uncultured Burkholderiaceae bacterium
CACTAGCCATCTGATCCCAGAATCGTCCGGGGGTGAAGTCATCATCGATTGCCACATCGTCTGGCAGTTGCGAGAGCACTTCTTCATGCCAACGCTCAATTGAAATACCCTTACGGCCTTCTAAAGGCAACGCACGGACCAAACCGGCGTGAACCAATTGCTCAAACACCGGATCCAGAACCACTTGGCTGGCGCCTGTCACACAGAGCACAGCCGCGGGCCTAGCCGCGGCTGTGCTCTGTGTCTTTGAATGCTTAGAAAATTGCTTGTTCTTTTTCATGAATACCGTTTTAACGTCAAAGGCCTGCGCATGTGATTAGGCTGATTTGGATGTGTTTTCTTGATCACAGCCAAATTGGCTTTGCCACACAATAACTGACCTACTGCACTCTGAATTTCGCTTTGAATATCGCTCTAAATTTAACTTTGGGTATGCCTTGCTTATTCAAGGACTCGTGACTCACTTCACCGCCACGACCCACAAGTCCCAATGCCGTCCAGTTCGAACACGCACATCAACAAATCCGGCCTCAAGACAAAATCTCTCCAGGCGTTCGGCAGTAAAACCCGTGCGATGAGACATGTAAGCATTGCCTTTTTTTACTGAAAGCTGGTGACCAAACATCATATCGATCGGTCTAACGGGTCCAGCCTTGGAGTCATACAGCACTTCATCGGCCTGACCATCAACAATCATCTGGGCCACTTGCTTTAAGTCAGGCACGTTCATCAACAAAAATCCATCAGGTTTCAGTACGCGATAAATCTCAGCAAACCCTTTTTCGACTTCGAAATCATTCAAATGCTCGTGGGCGTGAGAAGAAAACACCGCATGCGATCTTTCATCTGGTACGCCCTGCATATCAGTGACACTGGCAACGATGTTGGGCTTCACACGCTTGTCAATATCAACCCGAACCTCCATCCAGTCTTCCCCCTGAAAACACAGGGGCAATGGGCGGTTGCTAGGACTGCCTGCACCCACGTGCAACAAAACCTTGGGGCCAGCTTCATTGAGGCAAGGCACAAAAACCTTTAAAGCCTCTTCAGAAAAGCTCATCTGAAACACCCTAGCCTGCTGCTGCAACTGCGTGTCGGTTGGATCCACTTTGGTTTTTTGAGGCTGTGGTTGGTCTTGCGGTTGATGCTGTGTTTGATTCAAGTTCTTACCTGCGGTTTCAGTTTGAATATCAGTGATTGGTCAGTACTCAGATTTATAAGTGAAAGCATGTTAAGAAAATTGCTTTTTTTCTTTTTTCTGTTTTTGCTTTTGCTTTTGCTTCTGCTTTTGCTTATGGTTTTTGGTTCTTCTGTCTTCTTGGGTCTATCCAGGGCCCCTGCTTTGCCCCTAATTTGCCCTGAGCCGTCCCAAGCCACAATAGGGGCCTGCCACAAAGTCGTGATTTAGCCCTCGGTGATAGTAAGGATCAGTCCAGACATGGTCAAGAGGCATCCATCGACTGATGAAGTAATCACGCTCGCGCCGGGCACGGGCAAGTTTTTGTGGGGTGTCTTCCTTGCCCCGGGTGGCTGATTCATGGTGAACCAAGGGAAATCTGGTGGTGAGTACGATTTTGTGGCCAATTTCTCTGAGTCTTAGGCACAAGTCGACGTCGTTAAAGGCCACGGGCAGATGGTAAGCATCGAGACCACTGGCTGCCAAATAGTCTTTACGACGCAACATCAAGCAGGCCGCAGTGACTGCCGACTGCTCACGATCGAGACGATTTAAACCCATGTAGCCCGGATCAATGTCTTGGCAGTGCGTGTGTGAGTGCGCGGCCAAGCCGTTGATACCCACGACCACACCACCGTGCTGCACCATGCCATTGGTCCAAAGCAGCTTCTTACCCACCACACCCACGCCTGGACGTTCAAACTGAACCACCATTTCACTTAACCAGCGCGGATCAGTGATTTCAACATCATTGTTAAGCAACAACAGTAGCTCACCATTGGCCTGCTCAGCGGCAAAGTTATTAATGGCGGCGTAGTTAAACGGATGCGGATAACGCAACACCCGAACCTCAACTAAAGACAATAGACTTTCAAGGTATGCCAAGGTATCCGGACAATCCGAATCGTTATCGACCACGATGATCTCAAACGCAGGGTAATCGGTGTTCTCTAGCAACCCGTTAATGACGGTTTTAAGTAACTCGTAGCCGTTGCGTGTTGGCACCATGATTGAGACCAATGGTGGCGCTTTGGGCATGGGCCACTGCACCCGCCAACCCACTGTGATCTGGCTCTTGATGTTTGGCCCTGAGGTAGCAACCACAGGCAATATTTGAGCGCCCGGACATCGACTATCTGCCAACCACAACAGTGACACCTGTCGTGGCAACACTGAACTCAAAATCGTTTGGCCAGGCCCTACCTTTTCTGCGCCACGGTGATACATCACTTCGGACAAATGTATCGGCGCTGATGGGCTTAGAACACCAGCGTGCTTTTGCACAACGCACGCCAAAAAGGCATGCCAAACACTGTCTGGTTGAGTGCGATCAATCAATGCCGCGATCTGAGCGTCTTGAGTCGTCAACACATCTCTGACGATGTCAGCGCTCAGAAACACGCCATGTGAGACGTAATCGAGCCCATAAAAGAGTGTTTCATCCCAATCGGGCTTTAACCACGGATCGGTGTGCTTGTCTTCCCCGCCGGGCGAAACAATAACTGTGTCGCAGTCGCAGTAACCCCATCCGCCCACATTAACGCTAGCTTCGGCAGAAGAGGCTGAGCCTCTTTTTTTAACGCCCGACGAAAGCTTATCTGCTTGGGTATTCAAAGCGTTGATCATGCGGTCAACGCTTTGAATAGACAA
>CAWUWI010000011.1:0-47223 GCA_963926245.1 uncultured Burkholderiaceae bacterium
CGGCCAAAGCCAATTTTTTACTGGTGTCGTTTTCAACGGATTGGCGATTCCCACCGCCCCGATCGCGTGAGATCGTGAAGGCGCTATTGAACAATGAGGCTTCGGTCAGTTACGCCGAGATCGACGCACCCCACGGGCACGATGCTTTTTTGCTAACCGACCCGAGATACCATTCCGTGGTTTGCGCTTATTTTGAGCGGATCGCCAAGGGGCTCAAGCATGACTGAGTTAATCGCAACACCCGTGAGGCGTGATTTTCAGCGTATCGCAAGCTGGGTCGACCCCAGAAGCCGAGTGCTGGACCTGGGGTGTGGTGATGGCGCTTTGTTGAGTTTTTTGCAGCAACAGCGAAAGGTCAGGGGCGTTGGTGTTGAAATCGACGACCAAAGAGTGATCGCCTGCGTGCAAAAGGGTGTGGACGTCGTCCAACAAAATCTTGAAGATGGCTTGGCTTTATTTGGTGATCAGCAATTTGATACCGTGGTTTTATCGCAGACCTTGCAGTCCATGCATCACACCGAACACATCTTGCGTGAAATGGTGCGTGTCGGGCGCACGGGCGTGGTTTCGTTCCCCAATTTTGGTTACTTGCCACATGGCTGGTCGATCCTACGGGGGCGCATGCCCGTGACCAAGCAAATGCCTTACGCGTGGTACAACACACCCAATATTCATTTGTGCACGATCAAAGACTTCGAAGACTTGTGTGACAAACTTAATTTACACATCCTTGAACGGGCGACATTTAATCCAACGGCCGAGGTCAGTTGGCTGCCGAACTGGCGAGCCACATTGGCACTTTACCGATTCAGTGGTGCTTGATCGTGGCGCTTAATGTTCGCTAACATTTACTTTGGGCGCCGCGTGGCGCCGCTACTGGCGCTGGGCTTTGCCAGTGGACTGCCGCTGGCCCTAACGGGTGGCACTTTGCAGGCGTGGGCCACCGTTGAAAACATCTCATTGCAGGACATTGGTTTTTTGACGCTGGTCGGCACGGCCTATACCTTGAAGTTTTTGTGGGCTCCTTTGGTCGATCGTTATGTGCCGCCTTTTCTGGGGCGCCGACGCGGTTGGATGGCGGTCACGCAAGTGCTGCTCGCTTTGGGTATGGTGGCGATGGGGCAGTTATCCCCGGCTGATTCATTGGGTCCCCTGGCGATGCTGGCGGTTTTGGTGGCTTTCTTTTCTGCCACCCAAGACATCGCTTTTGACGCTTATCGCACGGATGTTTTACAAGCCAAAGAGCGCGGCGCGGGGGCAGCCCTTTCGGTGCTGGGCTACCGCTTGGCGATGCTGGTATCCGGAGGGTTAGCGCTGATATTGGCCGATCAATGGCTGGGTTGGCAAAACATGTACTTGGCGATGGGGGCGTTGATGCTATTGGGGGTGTTTGCCACCTTAGCTGCACCCGAACCACAAAACCCCGGGCGTGCACCAGTATCGCTGAGCGAAGCGGTGATCGCACCATTAAAGGAATTTTTCTCGCGTGACCAAGTTTGGCTTTTGATTTTGTTGATCGTGCTCTACAAGCTCGGCGATGCCTTTGCGGGTGCGTTATCGACGACTTTCCTGATCCGAGGCGCGGGCTATACCGTCACTGAAGTGGGTACTATCAATAAGATAATGGGTTTGACAGCGACCATTGTTGGAGCGCTGGTAGGCGGTGGCTTAATGGCCAAATTCGGCTTGTATCGATCGTTGATGTTTTTTGGTGTTTTACAAGCCGTCTCAAACTTTGGCTACTGGTTGATTGCGGTCAACCCACCCAATATTTACCTGATGGCCGCCGGCGTTGGGTTCGAGAATTTGTGTGGCGGCATGGGCACGGCGGCCTTCGTTGCGCTCTTGATGGGCTTGTGTCAGCAACAGTTCTCAGCGACACAGTTCGCCCTGCTATCGGCCTTGTCGGCGGTGGGCCGCACCTATTTGGCGGGCCCCTTGGCACCATCGCTGATTGAAAGTTTCGAGTGGTCAGGTTTTTTTGTGATGACGGTGGTGATTGCATTGCCGGGTCTATGGCTCTTGTGGCATCGCCGCGCCTACATCATCGCCATTGACGACGACGTTAAGCGCCAAGCGAGTGCCTAAACTGAAAGCGTGATGTCGTAATCGATAGACAGTGGCGCATGGTCTGAGAACCGTTGCGCTTTGTAAATCTCTACTTGACGGGCCTTTTGCGCCACGCCAGGGGTGGCTATTTGATAGTCAATGCGCCAACCGACATTGTTGGCCCAAGCCTGTCCACGATTGCTCCACCAAGTGAATTGGTCTTCGCCCGGTTCTAGCGCACGAAACACATCGACAAATCCGATCTCATCAAACACATAGCTCAACCATTGCCGTTCCTCTGGCAGAAAGCCAGAGTTCTTACGGTTACCACGCCAGTTTTTGAGGTCGATCTCCTTGTGAGCAATATTCCAGTCGCCGCAGATGATGAACTCGTGACCCGTTTCGAGGTGGATCTTCATGAGTGACGCAAGCCAGGGCGCAAACGTGTCTAAGCACTGCATTTTGACGGCTTGTCGTTCATTGCCACTGGAGCCTGACGGCAGGTAAGCACTGATAACGGTTAAGTTTGGCCAACGTGCGGTGATGATTCGACCCTCATCATCAAAAAAAGGCATGTCCAAACCGGTGACAACTGACTCAGGGCTGTGGCGTACGTATAGACCGACGCCGCTGTAGCCTTTCTTTTGCGCGAAATGAAAGTGACCCTCATAAGGCTCGGGATGGATGAGCTCGCGCTCAAGATCAGCCTCGTGGGCTTTTAGCTCTTGCAAACAGATGATGTCAGCGCCGTGCGATTGCATCCAGGGGTAAAGTCCTTTGCGAAATGCTGAGCGCAGGCCATTGACGTTCAGTGAGGTAACACGAAGCAAGGTGATCTCCACAAAAATGAGATAATCAAAGTAACAACAAATCGGAAACGACACATGACAGCAGACGCCAAAATAGCTCAGGACCCATCACTGGATCGCGCCGCGTTCGTGACCTTCGCCCTCGACGAAGGTGTCTTGCGTTTCGGGCAGTTCCAAACCAAGTCTGGCCGATTAAGCCCTTACTTTTTTAACGCGGGCCTCTTCAATCATGGGGCAAGCTTGGCACGTCTGGGTGAATTTTACGCCGAGGCTTTATTGGCGTCCGGTCAGCCCTTTGACATGCTATTTGGGCCGGCTTACAAAGGGATTTCTTTAGCGGCCACAGCCTCCATGGCCTTGTCTGAACGAGCTGAGTGTGCGGGACGATCCATTCCGTTCGCCTTTAATCGCAAAGAGGCCAAGGACCATGGCGAGGGCGGATCCTTGATTGGCGCACCTTTGGCCGGTCGTGTGGTTATCATTGATGATGTCATTACCGCTGGCACTTCGGTACGTGAGTCAGTGGAGATCATCCGAGCCACGGGCGCTGAGCCTGTGGCGGTGTTAATTGCGCTTGATCGCATGGAGCGTGCGGGCTCCAAAGACGACCTGTCTGCGGGTTCGGCGGTGCAAGAAGTGGGCAAGCGTTACGGCTTACCCGTTATCACCATTGCCACGCTCGATGACATCATGGCCTTGATTAAAGGCCAATCGGCTTTCACCGGCCATGCCGCGGCTGTTCAGGCCTACCGCGACCGTTACGGTATTCTTTAGAACCAGTTAAGCGGCCACTGAGGTTTTGTAACCGGTCTTATCCAATGCTTTTAGGGTGTCAATCAAGATCGCTGTGGCTTGCATAAAATCGTCGATGCTCATGTCTTCACCAGGGTGATGACTGCCGCTGGGATTGCGGATGAATACAAACCCAAAAGGGATGCCGGCGCTGTGAAAGGCGGCGGCATCATGGGAAGCGGGGCTCAGTAAATCGGGTGCCACAATGCCCAATGCTTTGGCACTTGCGCGTAGCGCCTCAGAAAACGTTTCATTGGCTCGAGCCACGGGTGCCGCGCTGCGCGGGCCTAGATCAATTTTGACACCACGATTTTGCGCAACGGTTTTAACCATCGCCAAAAATCGTTGTTCAAGCCCATCTAAGAACGTTTGATCGTATGCGCGCAGATCCAAACTGAAGCGGAACTCACCGGGCACAATGGTTAAACCATGACGTTGGGTATTGGTGTGAAACTCACCAACGGTGAAGGCCATGGGCTGGCCTTGGGCCTCAGCTTCTTGCCAGATTTCATCAAGCCCCACCAAAATGTCGGCGCCGGCCAAAGCGGCGTCTTTGCGAAACCGTCTGGGCAAACCCACGTGACCGTACTCACCCACAATACGCGCTTGTGCATAGCGCACATTGCCTGGCACAGCAGTACCAATGGCCACCGCAAAACCGTCAACAGCAAGCGATGGGGCTTGTTCAATGTGCACCTCTAAGAATGCCGCTACACGCTCTGGCGTGAGTGATTGGCGCTTCTCAAGCACAGCTTGCACATCACCACCGGCCGATTCTAAGTGGTCGGCCAATGTGCGTTGTGTGTCCACCCGACGCTTGTCCAACGCCTCTGCACCCAAGAGACCCAAAGCACCTCGACTACCAATATAGGAGTGTTGAAACCAATAGCTTTCTTCGGCACGGATACCCATGACGATCACGTCGTGCTTGAGTTTCACGCCTTGCGCTTGCAGTGCTTTGAGCGCCATCAAACCGGTGACAACGCCAGCAGCTCCGTCAAAATTGCCGCCCGCTGGCACCGAGTCAAGGTGTGACCCAATCACGACAGCTGGTAAGGTGCGATCCGTGCCTGGTTGCACCATGAAGGTATTGCACAAGTGGTCGGTCCAGACTTCAAGACCCAGCGCTTGGGCGTGACGCGCCATCTGATCGTGCGCGATTTGCTCGCCTGCTCCGTAGGTGTCTCGGCAAATGCCACCGCTGACTGGGTCTGAGGTGTGTTCGCGCAAATCGTCAAAAAAGCGCTGGGCATAAGACTTTAAATCGTCATTCATGGGGCAAGTGATTCCTGTGTCGCCACGGCTGTATTTCTTTGACTCTCTGTGTGTTTTGCAATTTTCGGTCGGCTAAAAACAAAACAATATTTATTCTAACAAGGTAATTTTTTTCGTCACGATGAAAGTTCTTGTTATCAATAAACACCACACAGAGAAACACAAGCTTTTTGTCTTCGTGGTTTTAATCGACGACAAGTCGTGAGTGAGTGGTGAGTGCTAACCTTTCAAGAGGTAATATATTGGTAATCAAGCCTTAAGCTTATTTTGTTAATCAAGGGACTAATCCTATGAAACCTCGCAAACTGGGTCAAAATGGATCCGCAGTCTATCCCGTTGGCATCGGTGCCATGTCCTTTACCAACTTCTATGGTCCAACCAGCGAAGCAGACAGCGTCGCCATCTTAGATGCGGCGCTTGAGGCAGGGGTGACCCTCATCGACACGGCCAATGTGTATGGGGCAGGTTCTTCAGAGACGCTGATTGGGCAGTACCTCAAAGCCAACCCAGCAGCAAAGCAATCCTTCAAAATTACCACCAAAGCCGGCATTACCCGCAAGCCCGATGGCCCCGGCAATTTTTTTGATAATTCTGCTAAGCACCTTGAAAGCGAGCTCGACAAAAGCCTGGGGCGTTTAGGCATCGAAGCAGTTGACCTCTTTTACGTCCACCGCCGCGACCAGTCGATACCGATTGAGGAAGTGGCTCACACCTTGGCTGGCTTTGTGAAGGCCGGTAAAGTCAAAGCGATTGGTTTTTCTGAGATTGCGCCGTCTTCGCTTCGACGTGCCCATGCGGTGCATCCTGTGGCTGCTGTGCAGTCGGAGTATTCCTTGTCGGCGCGGGCGCCTGAGTTGGGATTGACCCAAGCGTGTGCTGAGTTGGGGGCATCACTGGTGGCATTCTGCCCAGTGGGTCGATCGTTGTTGACTGATGAGCCACTGAGTTTTGAGGCGGCCCAACAGACACAGTTTTTGGTGAATAACCCACGATTTTTAGAGCCCAATTACACCGCCAACATCAAAGCTGTGGTTCCTTTTAGGCAACTGGCCAAAGAGCTGGGATTGCCCGCTGCGGGCTTGGCGATTGCTTGGCTTTTGGCTCAGGGTGAACACATCGTCCCGATACCGGGGACTCGCTCAATCACTCATTTCAAGCAGTTACTTGAGGGAGCTAACCGCCAACTCACGACTGAAGAGCTGATGGCGATTGACCGCATCCTGCCCATTGGCTGGGCTCACGGCGATCGTTATTCGCGCCAGCAATGGGATGGACCAGAAGGGTACTGTTAAGCCAAGTTGCGCTTTGGCGTTTTTGTGAGGGATAAGTGGCCGTTATGAGCTTCTGATCGGAGACCCGCGCTGAAATCTCTTCCAGATTCTTTTCTGATGTTTAAAAATGGAATGTGCCCAATCCACCCCCAGCGAAGTCCTTCTTGAGGACAACATCAAGCCCATGAGCGTCAGCGTTCGTGCCCCATCCAATGCGTGCCTAATACGTATCAAACATTGCTTGGATTGTCTTGGCGTCTGTGGTGATGGTTAACGCCATACTCAATAGAATCCTCGCTTTTTGGGGTGTTAAATTATCGGCTTGTAGAAACCCGAACTTGCGCACCCTTTCTGGGGCAAACACTCGACCTGAGCCGCCCCTTGATGAAAGCGCCACAACGACACCGGCATCGACCGATTCTCTCATCGCATCTGATTCTTGCGGTGATAGCAGTCCCGGGGGATAGGCGGCGCCAACAATGCCCTTGGCACCGGCCGCATTAAAAGCGCGCACTGCAGTGCCGTCGCTACCCGCGTAGGAATAAGCGATATCGACCCGTGGTAGCGCCTCAATGTTGCGAATATCGAACGGCGTGTTCGGGGCGTGTTGCCTCATATGTTGGTGGTAGAAAACAACGCGGTCGCCATCGACATGACCGAGCGCACCGAAATCGGCCGAACGAAATGTCTGCAGGCGCCCAGTCGATGTTTTGGTGACATCGCGCGCCGCATTGATTTCATCATTTAGGCAGACCAGAACACCTTTACCCTGCGCCTCTGGACAGATCGCGACTCTAACGGCGTTGAATAAGTTGAGCCCGGCGTCACTTGAGAGTGCGCTTGCTGGACGTTGCGAACCAGTAATGACCACTGGAATATCCACTTTAAGCGATAAGTTAAGCGCGTAGGCCGTCTCTTCAATGGTGGCAGTGCCATGCAGAATCGCCACACCAACCAAATCTTGGTGCTCAGCCACTAGCTTTTCTATTTCGATAACAAGACGACGCCAATGTTGATACTCCAGCGCAGTGGAGGGCAGCGTTTCGAAATTGACTGGGATGACTTCTGCGATGCTTCGCGCTTGTGGAAACTTTTCCAACATGCCTTCGGCGTTCAGCCGGTTGCCGCTTGAGGTGTACTCAAACAAATCTAGCTCACCGAGGTGGCTAATCGAGGTGATCGTGCCACCAGTGCTAATTAATGCGATTTTGGGTTTCACAGAATTGTCCTTTGGTCTTTTTCTAATATCTTGTGCTGACTTTGTTGAGTACATAAGCCAAAGACTCAACATCGCAAAATTTCATGTCTAAATCAAAGAGATTGGCGCGTTTACTTAAGGCTAGCTTTTTCGAGGCCATCAATGGTTTGTTCCAAACTACCAAGCGTAAAGCACAGGGGTATGAAAAGTTCACCACCATACGTGCTGTGATCTTCTTGTTAGCTTACAAACTCAACTTCGCCAAAGTGAATCCGTTTGCTAGTTAACTCACTCGATTTTGAAGAAGTTAATAATTGAGATGTTGATAAAGTGACATCGTAGTGCCACTCAGGGCTACACCAGATCAATGTATTTCTCATGAAGGCAAGCTCTATTGTAAGAGCCTGTTGGATCAGATTTTCCAATTCAACGTAACACCGTCAGACGCTAGTCGGGAAGACGGTTGGGATGAAATGCAACCCGTCGGGGTTGAATGTTGACGCGTAACTGAGTGGGTTTTGGTGGCGGTGTTCAGGACGGCTAAGCGCCCGCAGTTGAAACACGGTGCCATGACACGCGTTTAGTGAATGCCAACCCTCCGTTAATGACTACTACCCGTTAGTTGGGAATAGCCTAACATGCAAAGTCGTGGTGCCCGGGGCCGGAATCGAACCGGCACGCCTCGCGGCGGGGGATTTTGAGTCCCCTGCGTCTACCAATTTCACCACCCGGGCACTTTCTCGATGAGGCTCATCTCATTTGGAGCTCATTATACGTGGAAATTCAATCTCAGTCTTTTTAAAGGCGGGCCGGGTGGTTTTAACGAGTGTTCTAAGCCTTGAAATCGGGCTGACAGCCCCCAATTAAACACTGTAGTGGCTATTGCTCAGACTTTAAGTTTGTGGCTTAGCCGTCCTTCTAACGAATAGCTTTCAAGCAATGGGTGAGACGATGACAGAGGCGACCAAGCCATCTTCGGCGCAAACGATGGGATTTCAGGCAGAAGTTAAGCAACTGCTGCACCTGATGATTCATTCTCTTTACAGCAATAAAGAGATTTTTATGCGGGAGTTGATTTCTAACGCCTCTGATGCGTGCGACAAGTTACGGTTCCGGGCTTTGGACGAGCCGGCCTTGTTTGAGAGCGACTCGGAACTGAAAGTACGGGTTGATTTCAACAAGGACGCGCGCACCATCACGATCTCGGACAACGGCATTGGTATGACCAAAGAAGAAGCGATCGCCAACCTCGGCACGATCGCGCGTTCAGGTACACGCGAGTTTTTCTCTAAATTGACGGGAGATAATCAAAAAGACGCACAGCTGATTGGTCAATTCGGCGTTGGATTCTATTCTTCTTTCATAGTGGCTGACAAAGTCACGGTTTACAGCCGTCTAGCCGGGCTTGCGCCTGAAGAAGGGGTCGAATGGAGCTCTGACGGCCAAGGAGAGTTTGCGATCGCCAACCGCTCCAAAGCGCAACGTGGCACCGAAATCGTCTTGCATTTGCGTGAAGGCGAGGATGACTTTCTGAGCAGCTGGAAGCTACGCGAAGTGCTGCGACGCTACTCAGACCACATTTCTCTGCCCGTTGAAATGCCCAAAGAAGAGTGGGACAAAGACGCCTCAGAAATGAAACGCAGCGGTGAGTGGGAAGCGGTTAACCAGGCCAGCGCGCTCTGGACCCGCAGTAAAGCTGAAATCACCGATGAGCAGTACACCGAATTCTATAAACACGTCTCGCACGACTTCGAAGACCCACTGGCCTGGACACACAACCGCGTTGAAGGGCGAAGCGAGTACACGCAGCTGCTTTATGTGCCCAAGCGCGCACCTTTTGACCTCTATGACCGCGATGCCAAACGCGGCGTCAAACTGTATGTCAAACGTGTCTTCATCATGGACGATGCCGAGCAACTGTTACCGGCCTACTTGCGGTTTGTACGCGGCGTGATCGATTCGGCTGACTTGCCACTGAACGTCTCGCGCGAAATCCTGCAAGAAAGCCGCGATGTTCGTACCATCAGAGAAGGGTCAACCAAGCGTATCCTGAGCCTTTTGGAAGACATGGCTGAAAACAAGAAAGAGGATTACACCGCTTTCTGGCAAGCGTTTGGACAAGTACTGAAAGAGGGCACTGGCGAAGACGCGGGCAACAAAGAGCGCATCGCCAAGCTATTACGCTTCGCTTCAACCAAGGCTGAAACCGACGTTCAAGATGTCAGCCTGGCCGATTACGTGTCACGCATGAAAGAAGGGCAAGACAAGATTTACTTTGTCACCGCTGAAAGTTACAAAGCCGCCTCATCGAGCCCCCACTTGGAGATTTTCCGTAAAAAAGGCATCGAAGTGTTGTTGTTGTGGGATCGTGTTGATGAGTGGATGCTCTCTCACTTAAACGAGTTTGACGGCAAAGCTTTGACCTCTGTGGCCAAAGGCGGCCTCGACTTGGCGGAATTGGCTGACGAAGAAGAAAAGAAAAAACAGACTGAGGTCGCCGATGCACTGAAGCCACTGGTTGGGCGGTTGACTGAAGCATTGAAAGATCAGGTCAAAGAGGTTCGGGTTTCGACTCGCTTGGTAGACTCACCGGCTTGTGTGGTGGTCGATGAAAACGAGATGAGCCCGCATTTGCAACGCATGCTTCAAGCCGCTGGCCAAGCAGCGCCCGCTGCTCTGCCCATTTTGGAGATCAACCCAGACCACGCATTGATTAAGCGCATCGAACAAGCTAGCGATGAGCAATTTCCCGACTGGTCGTCCGTGTTGTTGGATCAAGCCTTCTTGGCTGACGGCTCACAGCTCGCTGACCCCGTGGGATTTGTGCAACGACTGAATGCTTTGCTACTGAAAAACTAAGTTAAGTGGTTTGGTTGGTTGGTGTAGCTGGGGGGGTGCTGTTGGTGGCATAGGTCTGAGCCTGTGCTGGCAGTGCCTGCGCTGGCCAACCAGCACCTTTGGCATAACCCGCCCAATCAAAACATCGCCCTGGGTCGGTTTTACGCCCTGGGGCGATGTCACTGTGACCGCGCACATGACTTAACGGGTAATGCGCTCTCAGTTCAAGTGTCAGGGTGTTGAGTGCGGCGTATTGGGCGGGCGTGAAAGGAAGGTCATCGGTGCCTTCAAGCTCAATGCCAATTGAAAAATCATTGCAGGCTTGCCGACCATTAAACGTAGACAAACCCGCATGCCATGCGCGATCAAGGCAAGAAACAAACTGGGTCAGTTGACCGCTACGTTCAATCAAAAAGTGTGACGAGACTTCTAGTCCTTTCACATTTTCGAGCCAAGGGTGAATGGAAATATCGATTTGATTCAAAAATAAATCTTTGATCAAGCCGGTTTCAAATTCCCCGGGTGGCAAGCTAATGTTGTGAATAACCAACAGGTCAAGAATTGCACCTGGCGGGCGCGCGTTGCAGTTTGGCGACGACGCTCGGGTCATGCCAGACAGGGTCAGCCAACCACCGGTTATGTGGTTTGTATTCATTATGGTTGGCGCACACCTTTTTTGGCGTGTTCAGGACCACACCACAGGTGATCATCTTGTTTTAGCGCATCTGAACGCGGTAGAAATACCTGGCAGTGGGCGCAACGGACCATCTCTTCAGGCTTTCTGATGGCCTGCGGCCCGCCTTTTTTTTGTACGGGCTTATTGCGTTGATCGGCGGCGTAATGCGTCAGCAGCCGAGTCACCAGCAACACGCCGATGATCACCACAGCCCAAAACAGGAATTTACCCATGCGTTTAGGTACGACTCAAAATGACTTCAATGACAAAACGGCTACCCGTGTAAGAGAGAACCACAAACACAAAACCGACTAAGGTGTAGCGTAGCGCAATACGCCCACGCCAACCGCGTAAGTGACGCCCGAGCAATAATGTGCCGAAGGTCAGCCAAGACAGTATGGTGAAAATGGTCTTGTGATCAAAAGGCAACCATTGACCCGTGCTGGCCAGTGAAATCAATCCGCCAGAGATGACCGCCAGTGACAGCGCGACAAAGGCAATCCAGATGACACGAAATAGCAACCGCTCTTGCACCATGAGCGGGGGTTGGGCATCGAGCATCCGACCAAATGCTCGGCGCAGGCCTGCCGTCTGGTGGGCCGCCTCACGGGGGTGGTGCAAGTGATGGTCAAGCGCTGCCATTAAAAGACTTTGCATGGCCGCAATTGTGATCAAGCCATAGGCGCCAAGCGCCAATAACAAATGCCCTCTTAAGGCCGTTTCGGTCGCGCTGGTGATTAAGTGCGCGGTGGGAAAGGTCGCGGCAAAAGCGCAGGTGACACCGGCAATCGGCAATAAGATTAGTTGCAAACCGTCAATTTTGACGATCAAGCTTTCTAACCAGAACACAATAAGGCCCAGCCAAATGGCTGCGGAAAGCGCCAACACCCAGCTCAGCTGTAGGTTGCCACCGGCTAATATTTTGTCGTTTAAGGCGATCCCTTGGAGCAAAAGGGCCGCCAAGACGCCCCAGCGGGTGTAGCGCCCAAGCAAATCAATGGGCTTTCCAGCCTGTAACGTCCCCCAAAGCAGGATCGACAAACCAAGATAGACCAACGCAGCGATGGTGTGAAATACAATGCCTGAAGTCATATCGCTAGTTTAAGCGAAACCTCATCTTCTTATTGGCAGACCTATGCTGGAAAACCTCACTCAACGACTAACCCGAGTCGTCAAAACCATCCGTGGACAGGCGCGGTTAACCGAAGCCAACACGCAAGACATGATGCGAGAGGTGCGTTTGGCCTTGCTTGAGGCGGACGTTTCGCTGCCGGTGGTCAAAAGCTTTATTGAGCGCGTCAAAGAGAAAGCGCTCGGTGAAGAAGTGGTTGGCAGCCTAAGCCCGGGTCAAGCGCTTGTTGGCGTGGTTAACCGCGAGTTGACCGCTTTGATGGGCGGCGATTTGGGCGTCGAGGCCGGCGAACTTTCTTTGTCGGTGCAACCACCCGCGGTGATTTTGATGGCTGGCCTGCAAGGTGCGGGTAAAACCACCACCACGGGTAAGTTGGCGCGATGGCTGGCCCAAGGCGGTCACGTTCAAAATGGACGCAAGACGGGCAAGAAAAAAGTCGCCGTGGTCAGTGCCGATGTTTACCGGCCAGCAGCCATTGAGCAGTTAAAAACCGTGGCTGCCCAAGCGGGTGTCGAATGGATCGCTTCAGATGAGACGCAAAAGCCTGCCGACATTGCACGTGCTGCCCTCGAGCACGCTAAGAGACAGCACGTTGATGTCTTGATCGTCGACACCGCTGGCCGTCTGGGTATCGACGAGGCCATGATGCAAGAGATTCAGATGCTGCACACGCTACTGCAGCCTGTTGAGACCTTGTTTGTGGTTGATGCCATGCAAGGCCAAGACGCGGTCAACACAGCTCGGGCATTTGGTGAGTCATTGCCCTTAACGGGTGTGGTCTTAACCAAAATCGATGGCGATGCACGGGGTGGTGCGGCGCTGTCGGTTCGCCACGTCACGGGCAAGCCGCTTAAGTTTGTGGGCGTCTCTGAAAAGCTTGATGGCCTTGAGCCTTTCTATCCGGACCGCATGGCGCAGCGTGTGCTTGGCATGGGTGACATTGTGTCCCTGGTTGAGCAGGCTCACCAAAACATCGACATGGCCCAAGCCGAGAAGCTTGCGGGCAAGCTGAAGTCAGGCGATAAATTTGATTTAAACGACTTCAAAGAGCAGTTGAGCCAAGTCAAAAAAATGGGTGATATGAGCAGTTTGCTGGAAAAGCTACCGGGTGATCTAGCGGCCGCAGCCGGTCAGTTGCAGGGTGGACAAGCAGAAAAGCAGATGCGTCGCACCGAAGGTATCATTAATGCCATGACGCCCCTCGAGCGCACCAAGCCTGAAATTTTAAAAGCCTCGCGCAAACGTCGAATTGCCACCGGCGCAGGGGTGCCAGTTCAAGATGTTAACCGATTACTTAAACAGTTCGAGCAGATGCAAGACATGATGAAGAAAATGAAAAAAGGTGGGATGTCTAAGATGCTCAAGGCCATGGGCAGTATGAAATCCCTAGGCAATGGCTTGGGTCGGTTTAGGGGGTAGAGGGAAAAAAAGGGGGTAAAGGGGTGAGGGGTAAGTGGCAAGGGCGGGAAGCCCGAGTTGCTAGCTTCCCAAGCCGTGTTGGTTTTTTGCTAGCGCTTCTTAAACATCAAATCCCAAACGCCGTGACCGAGTCTCAAGCCTCGGGACTCAAACTTGGTCAGTGGTCGTTGATCTGGTCTAGGCGCAAAATCAGCTGCTGTGTTTTCTAAGGCAGGTTCGTTTTGCAGCACATCAAGCATTTGATGGGCATAGTGTTCCCAGTCAGTAGCGCAGTGGACATAAGCACCGCTGGCCAAGCGAGTGCATAAGAGTTGCAAAAAAGGTGCTTGAATCAGACGCCGTTTGTGGTGCCGAGTTTTGGGCCAAGGATCGGGAAAGTAAATGTGCACCCCAGCCAGCGACTGTGGCTCAATCATGTGCTGCAACACCTCGACGGCATCGTGAGAAATGATCCGAATATTGCTCAACTCATGCGACTGAATTCGCCCCAGTAAAGCCCCCACACCTGAATTGAACACCTCGAGACCCAAAAAATTCTCATCTGGGCGTGATTGTGCAATGGCGGCTGTTGTTTCACCCATCCCAAAACCAATTTCTAGGATCGTGGGAGCTTGGCGGCCAAACGTTTGGGCAAAATCCAATATTTTAGGGGTGTAGTCCAACACCCAGCTCGAGCCCAAGGTTTCGAGCGCCAAGCGCTGACCTTGCGTGATGTGGCTACGCCGATGCACAAAGCTTTTGATGTGCAGTCCTGTGGGCGGCACGGTCAATTCGACGGCCTCAGCTGCATCAACGGATGGTTTGGCTTCTTTCATAAGGCCTGTCATCAGCCGCCACCCACTGCCACAACCACCTCGACTTGATCATCGGCCGCGAGCAATCGGCTCGCCTGCTGACTGCGGGGCACAATTTCACCGTTGATTTCGACGGCCACCCGCTTATCAGCCAAGCTGAGCTCGCAGAGCAGGTCGGCAACCGAGCAGAGTGCATCGAGGGGCTTGATCTCACCGTTTAATTGAATATTCATAGCGCTATTTTAGACGCTCAAACCCCGAGTGGGTTGTGCACTGTTTGGAACTGAAAGTGTGGCCAAAAAAAGCGAGTCCAAAAAAGCGATCCCAAAAAAGAATCGAACACTTTTTCGATAAAAGCGGTCGCAATCATACAAAATTCCGACATAAATCAAGAAATCAGCATGGCAATCAAACCAAAATCCGAAAAACCTCTATTTAAGGCCTTGTTTGTTAACGCGATGGACCATAAGGTTATGTTTTAGATTAGTCCACTATTTGGTTAAATCATGAAAAATTAGGTATGCTGATTGAGCCTTAAGCGCGCCCAAGGTCGTTCGATGTGATGATAAAATACGTCTTAGCAATTAGAAATATTGCAGTTTCTGCTCAAATCTGTAAAACATTTAGAAATCAAACGGTTACCAAGCGCGGGTGTGGTTCAATGGTAGAACGGCGGCTTCCCAAGCCTCAAGCGTGGGTTCGATTCCCATCACCCGCTCCACTCAGACATTTGTCGGGTGAGCATGAAGGTTGACTGATCAAACAAAAATTCGCCCAAACGGCAGATAAAAACCATGCATGAAATCATTTGTCCGCATTGCAACAAAGCCTTCAAGATCGACGAAACCGGTTACGCTGACATCCTGAAGCAAGTTCGTGATGGTGATTTTGAGAAACAGTTGCATGAACGGCTTGAATTGGCCGAGCAGGATAAGCGCAGTGCGGTTGAGTTGGCACAAGCCAAGATCACCAGTGAATTACAAAAGAGCACTGCGGCCAAAGAGGCTGAAATCCAAGCGTTGAAGGCACAGCTTGATGCCGGAGAAATGACGCGCCAACTTGCCGTGGTCCAAGCGTTGAGTAGCGTGGAAAAAGAGCGTGATGCCTTGGCCAATGACCTTGCGCAAGCCAAGCGCGACAGAGAAGCCATGTCAGAGTTGGCCCAAGCCAATTTACTCAACGAGTTGCAAAAGACCACCGCAGACAAACAAATCGAAATTCAAGAATTAAGGGCCAAACTCGATGCGGGTACAGTGGCTCAAAAACTGGCCATTACTGAGGCCGTTTCAGCGATTGAAAAAGAGCGTGATGAATTGAAGAACGGCCTTGAAAAAATCGCCCTCGAAAAGCACCTCGCTGAGCGTTCGTTGAAAGAAAAGTACGAAACCCAGCTTAAAGACCGTGACGACGCCATCGATCGTTTGCGTGACATGAAGGCCCGACTCTCGACCAAGATGGTGGGTGAAACGCTCGAGCATCATTGCGAAACCGAGTTCAATCGGGTGCGAGCCATGGCCTTTCCACGGGCTTACTTCGAAAAAGACAACGATGCGCGTGCGGGCAGCAAGGGGGATTTCATTTTTCGGGACATGGACGAGAGTCATACCGAAATTGTTTCGATCATGTTCGAGATGAAAAACGAGAGCGACGAGACTGCCACTAAGAAAAAGAACGAAGACTTTTTTAAAGAGTTAGACAAAGACCGAACCGAAAAAGGTTGCGAGTACGCGGTGTTGGTGTCGTTGTTGGAGCCAGATAGCGAGCTCTACAACGGTGGGATTGTGGATGTGTTTCATCGCTACCCAAAGATGTACGTGATACGCCCTCAGTTCTTTATACCAATCATCACGCTGCTGCGAAACGCAGCCATGAATTCGCTCAAATACAAAACCGAACTGGCCCAAGTCAGGGCGCAAAACATTGATATCACCAACTTCGAGGCTCAACTCGAAACCTTCAAAAACGCTTTTGGCAAAAATTATGATCTAGCAGCCAAGCGATTCCAAACGGCGATTGATGAGATTGATAAGTCGATAGATCACTTACAAAAAACCAAAGAGGCGCTGCTTGGCACTGATCGGAACTTGCGCTTAGCCAACGACAAAGCGCAAGACGTCACAATCAAAAAACTGGCTCGCGGCAACCTCACGATGGCGGCCAAATTTGCTGAACTCAAAAGCTTGGAGTCACCCGAGTCCGAGTAACTGGTGCCAAGTCTTTAGGGTTAGCTATTTTGTGGTTATGGTCTAAACTTCATTTGGTTTATTGCATACCATTTCACCATTCTTTTAATTTTTGCCTGCTACCGTTGGACACCAACCCATGAGCGATCTTCCGGCAGCGATCTCACTGCGTCCCACCTTGCTGCGCCGGGTTGCCATTTGGCTAGATTTGCGTTTAGCCAAAATACTGGCGATTTCGGTTTTTTTTGATGCGTTGTGGATTGGGTACCCGCTCGCTGCGAGGGTTTTAAATGGCGAGCATTTGTCGTGGCTATCTGAGGCATCGTGGCGCGACATCATAAGAGCTGTGGGGTTGTTGGATTTGCCCGCCGTTGCTTTCTCGCTTAGCTTATTGTTGATGTTTTTTGGACTGTGGGCTCGAGCTCGCGTGGCTTGGGCGTTTAGTCTGATCCTTTTGATTCCCACCACCATTGTCTCGGCGCTGAGAGCTGAGAGCCCCTACGACCCGATTATTTTGTACAACGTGGCCTTGATATTGGCTTTGATGCGCTACTGGTCGATTTTTAATCGAAGCAGTCTAGCCGCGGGGACTCTGTTTGCTTTGGCCAGTTTTGTATCGCTGATTTGGTACGCCATGTTGGGGTCGCTGTATTTAGGCAGAGACTTCAACCCCCCCATTGAAGACGTTGCGACAGCGGCTTACTTTTCGTTCGTGGCCATGTCAACAGTTGGCTTTGGGGATATCGTGCCAACCACCCACACGGCCCGGCTGTTCGTGATTTCTGTGATTGTGGTTGGCATCACGGTCTTTGCAACCGCACTCGGGGCGGTTATCACGCCCTTGATTGGCGGCAAACTTCGAGCGCTGATTCATCGTAAAACGAGACATTCCATGAGAAAAAACCATTTGATCCTGTGTGGCGCAACGCCATTGGCAATGAATCTTTACAAAAACCTAACAGCCAAGGGTGAGGTAATCACCGTTGTGCTCAAGCCCAATACGGTGCACGAGTACCCATCAAATACGGACATCTTGTGGGGAGATGCTTCTAGCACTGAAGTCTTGTTAGAGGCAGGTGTCATGCAGGCTAAGGCCGTGTTGGCGCTGCGTGAAGATGACCCTGATAATGCGTTTATTGTTTTGGCGGTTAAGTCCTTTGCCGACTGCCCAGCCAAAACGGTGGCTGTCGTGAATACCAGCCAAAATTTGGAAAAAATGCGCCGCGTGAATGCCGACATGGTCTTTTCACCGCAGCTATTGGGCGCTGAGCTTTTGTCGCGCACTTTGCTAGGCGAAAAATTCGACAGCTCAATTTTCTATGAACTGTCCTTTGCCAAATCGATTCCCGTTGAGCCTGCCGCTGCAACGCCGGCCAACCCCACCACTACCACCTGTTCTTGACCTTTGCATTGAGCCCCATGCCTATTACCAATATTGCTGCCTACCGCTTTGTCAACCTTCATCAGCTAGAAAGCTTTAAACAAGCGGTTCGGCAAGCGTGTGGGGATCGTGACTTAAAAGGCACAGTGCTGCTTTCAGCTGAAGGGATCAATCTTTTCTTGGCGGGTCAAAGAACGGCCATTGATGGGTTTGTCAGTTGGTTAAGGACGCACGCCGAATTCGCGGCCCTCGAGGTAAAGTACAGCGAATCGAAAGCCGTGCCCTTTAAGCGGCTTAAGGTCAAAATCAAAAACGAAATCATTCGGATGAATCACCCGACAATACAACCGCAAGATGGTAGGGCCCCGGCTGTTGACGCACTCACGGCCAAACGATGGATTGAGCAAGGGCAAGACGATAAGGGCCGCCCGTTGTTACTGCTTGATACACGCAATGATTTTGAAGTGCAGGCAGGCACCTTCAAGGGAGCAGTTTCTTGGCAGTTGAGTCGCTTTACCGAGTTTCCAGAGGCGGTTCGCACCCATGCCGATGAGCTGCAAGAAAAGACCGTCATCAGCTTTTGTACCGGTGGCATCCGCTGTGAAAAAGCCGCTATCTATATGCGGTCAATTGGCCTTGATAACGTTTATCAGCTCGATGGTGGTATTTTGAAATACTTCGAACATACAGGTGGCAAAGGCTACCAGGGCACGTGTTTTGTGTTCGATGAGCGCGGGACATTGGATCCCGCGTTGCGCCCTGTGCCGTTGATGCCTTAAAGTCAGTTAATCAGCAATCGCCTCAGCGGATTCGCATACCCGGTGTGGCACCACTAGCAGGATCGAGCAAGTAAATGCCTTGGTCGACGGCGGCATCGGCATGACCGGCGGCTAGCACCATGCCTTCAGACACGCCAAACTTCATTTTCCGTGGTGCTAAGTTAGCCACCAACACTGTCAAACGATTAACCAAATTCTCTGGCTGATAAGCCGACTTGATCCCTGAAAAAACCTGTCGGTTTGTGCCTTCGCCAACGTCTAGTGTGAGCTTCAAGAGCTTGTGGGAGCCTTCTACGGCCTCACACGCGATGATTTTGGCCACCCGCAGGTCAAGCTTGGCAAAGTCATCAATCGTGATGGTTGGTGCAATGGCCTCACCACCCGGGGTGGCGGGCGCCGCTTCGGGCTCAGAAGGTGGTTCAAACAGCTGCCCCATCATTTCTGGGGTGACCCGTTGCATCAGGTGCTTAAAAGGCGCTACATGGGTTGGTAACACACCGGCGTCTGCCCAGACAAATGAACGATCCAGGCCGAATAGCGCTTTGGCGACCCGCTCAGTCAGCGCCGGCAAAATGGGTGAGAGCATGACAGAGAGCGCTTTGAAGCCAGCCAAGGTGCGCGAACAGATATCTTGTAGCTCATCGCGTTGTGCGTCTGAGGCTTGAGCAATGGTTTTCGCCAAAACCCAAGGTTGGGCTGTGTCGAACCCTTGGTTAATGGTGTCAGCGTGGGCCATGATTTCACGAATGGCGCGACCGTATTCGCGATCTTCAAAGTGACTGCGGATTTCTTCACTCGTGGCCAGCCATTGTGCATTCAAAACAGCCTCATCGCAGTTGTAGCGCAACTGCCCGTCAAAGTGTTTGCTGATGAAATTGGCTGCCCGGCTGGCGATGTTGACGTACTTGCCGATCAGGTCGCTGTTGACACGAGCCAAGAAATCGTCCGGGTTGAAATCAATGTCCTCGACACGGCTGTTGAGCTTGGCGGCAATGTAGTAGCGCAGCCATTCTGCATCCATACCCAAATCCAAATAGCGCAGGGGTGAAATACCGGTTCCGCGACTTTTTGACATCTTCTCGCCGTTGACGGTGATAAAACCGTGCACGTTGAGTTGGTCAGGGGTTTTACGCCCGGAGAACTTCAAAGTGGCTGGCCAGAACAGCGCGTGAAAGTAGACGATATCTTTGCCAATAAAGTGAATCTGCTCGGTATCACCTTCAGGGTCGAGCAAGGCGTCGTAATTTAGGCCGATTTTTTGGCAATAGGCATTTAGCGAAGCGAGATAACCCACTGGCGCATCGAGCCAAACATAAAAATACTTTCCTGGCGCGTCGGGAATTTCAATCCCAAAATAAGGCGCATCGCGAGAAATGTCCCAGTCCCCGAGCTTGGCCGGGCCGTCATTGTCGCCAAGCCACTCTAGGGTTTTGGCGAGCACTTCACTTTGTAAGTGAGGCACGCCTCGCTCGTTGTGACCGGTGGTCCAATCGCGTAAAAATGCCACACAGCGTTCGTCTGAAAGCTTAAAAAAGAAATGTTCAGACGATCTCAAGACGGGCTTGGCACCCGTTAGTGTGCTGTAGGGCTCAATCAAATCTGTTGGGGCAAAGACCGCACCGCACTTTTCGCAAGCGTCACCATACTGATCCTTGGCGTGACACTTAGGACACTCACCTTTGATGTAGCGGTCCGGTAAAAACATGCCTTTGACGGGATCAAAGAATTGTTCAATGGATCGGGTCTCGATTAAATCGGTTGCCTTGAGCTTCCTGTAAATGTCTTGTGACAACGCAACGTTTTCAGGTGAGTCGGTCGAGTGCCAATGGTCAAATTTGATGTGAAAGCCGTCGAGGTAGGTCGGGCGTTCGGCGGCATAACGTGCCACTAGGTCTTGCGGCGTAATGCCCTCAGACTCGGCCTTGAGCATGATCGGCGCGCCGTGGGTGTCGTCAGCGCCAACAAAATGTACGGTATGCCCAGCCATTCGCATGCTGCGCACCCAAATATCGGCTTGGATGTACTCCATGATGTGGCCAATATGGAACGAGCCATTGGCGTAAGGCAGGGCGGTGGTAACGAACAACGTGCGCGACATATGATTCCCGACAAAAGCGTAAGCGGGTTATTTTAATGCACAGGCATGCGACCCTCAGAAAAGTGAAGGATTTAAAATGGCGTTAGCGAATATCGCGGGCTTCTACATCGGTCACGTTATCGCGCTTCCGGTTTTCGTGAGTCCGCTCGCTAGATGCCGTGTTCCCTTTGGTGAAAATGGGTTTGCGCTGCGCCTTTCGGTTTGTCCAGTACTCTTGCACTGAAAATCGCTGGCCACGCAATCGCGCCACCAAAAACAAAATGGCGACAACGATTATGGTTGAGAATGTAAAAATCAAAGCCATTCCCAAACCAATTAGGGCCACGATGGCGAGCGCCGCATAACGAAGAAGACGACCAATAAAAGCTATCATTTGAAGAATTTACAGCGGATTGGGATTGAAGTCATCCTTCAATTCTACGCCCCTTAAAGCGGAACAACCAATGACTGTTACACCTGAAACGATCCAAGCACTGCTTGAAAGAACCACTGACCCTTTGACAGGGCGGCCATTTAAAGAGAGTGTCAAAGACCTTGTGGTTGACTCGGCAACTGGCCAAGTTAACCTGACATTTTCACCCGGATACCCCGTGGGCCGAAGCCAAGACATAATCTTGGCGCCTTTGGTGCAGGCGCTCGATGCTGTTGACGTGCGCGATGCCAAAATCGCTGTGGCCCCCAAAATTGCCGCCCATACCGTGCGCGCTGGGGTCGATCGAGTCCCTGGGGTTAAGAACATCATTGCGGTAGCCTCGGGTAAGGGTGGGGTTGGCAAAAGCACAACAGCGGTTAACTTGGCCTTGGCGCTGCGTGATGAAGGAGCTTCGGTTGGCTTGCTGGATGCCGATATCTACGGCCCAAGCGTGCCTTTGTTAATAAACGTCTCGGGTCGCCCAGACTCGGCCGATGGTAAAACCATGGAACCCATGATTGGCCATGGCCTGAAAGCGAGCTCAATCGGGTTTTTGGTAAACGCCGATTCGCCAGCTGTTTGGCGCGGCCCAATGGTGACGCAGGCCCTCGAGCAGTTGTTACGCAAAACCAACTGGGGTGAGCTGGACTACCTGATTGTTGACATGCCGCCTGGTACAGGCGACATTGCGTTGACGCTGGCACAGCGTGTGCCGGTGACGGGTGCTGTGATTGTGACCACGCCGCAAGACATTGCGCTTCTCGATGCGCGTAAGGGCTTGCGTATGTTCGAAAAAGTCGACGTGCCAGTATTTGGGGTGATCGAAAACATGTCGGTGCACGTTTGCTCGCAGTGTGGGCACGTCGAGCATCTGTTTGGCCAAGGCGGTGCCGAACGCATGGCTGAAGAATTTTCTGTGCCATGTTTGGGGCGTTTGCCCTTGGTTTTGGCCATTAGAGAAAATGCCGATGCCGGCCACCCGACGATTGTTTCAAATCCAGACTCTGCCGAGGCAGGTCTGTATCGCGAGATTGCCAGGCGTTTGGCTGGTTTGGTGTCGGCATTGCCCAAAGACATGCGCAGCAAAATGCCCCAAGTGGTGGTTGAAAAACGTCGCGAATGAGCCAATGTGGCTGTCCAAGGACCCGTGTTTGAGTCAAGTCGGGACCTTGGGCGTAAAATTCGATCTTTGCCTCTACATCGGAACGAAAGCCATGAGCATTATGAGCGACGCTTGGATTCGCCGCGAAGCCGCGAAAGGAATGATCGAGCCTTTTGAGCTTGGTCAGGTTCGCGAGGACGATAAAGGTCGTATTGTCAGTTATGGCACCAGCAGTTATGGCTATGACGTACGCTGTGCCAACGAATTCAAAATCTTCACCAACATCAACTCGACGATTGTTGATCCAAAATCATTCGACGAGAAATCGTTTGTCGACTTTAGTGGTGATGTTTGTATCATCCCGCCAAACTCTTTTGCTTTGGCTCGCACCGTTGAATATTTTCGCATTCCGCGCAGCGTATTGACGATTTGCGTGGGTAAAAGCACTTATGCGCGCTGCGGGATCATTGTCAATGTCACACCGCTTGAACCTGAATGGGAAGGCCACGTGACACTCGAGTTCTCGAACACGACGCCGTTGCCTGCCAAAATTTATGCAGGTGAAGGCTGTGCACAAATGTTGTTTTTTGAGGGTGATCAGGTTTGTGAAACCTCATACCGTGATCGTGGTGGTAAATATCAGGGCCAACGTGGTGTGACCTTACCGCGCACTTGATCAAATGGAGCTGTGCCAATGAAATTTCGCTTTCCTATTTTCATCATTGATGAAGACTACCGTTCTGATAACGCTTCAGGTCTGGGCGTTCGAGCGTTAGCCTCGGCAATAGAAGCCGAGGGCACGGAAGTGATTGGTGTTACCAGTTATGGTGACCTCAGTTCGTTTGCGCAACAACAAAGCCGAGCAAGCGCCTTCATTTTGTCAATTGACGACGAAGAGTTCGACGTTGACGCCGCCATTGACCACACCAGTGCGATTAAAAACCTGCGCGCCTTTATTGGCGAACTGAGGTTCCGTAACGCCGATATCCCCATTTACTTGTATGGTGAGACGCGCACCTCAGAGCACATTCCGAACGACATATTGCGCGAATTGCACGGTTTTATTCACATGTTCGAAGACACGCCAGAGTTCGTTGCACGCCACATCATTCGTGAAGCTCGCAGTTACATTGATGGTTTGTCGCCGCCGTTTTTCCGTGAGCTTGTGAAGTACGCTCAGGACGGTTCCTACTCTTGGCACTGTCCAGGACACTCTGGCGGTGTGGCGTTTCTCAAAAGCCCTGTCGGACAAATGTTCCATCAGTTTTTTGGTGAAAACATGCTGCGCGCCGACGTCTGTAACGCCGTCGACGAGCTTGGTCAGTTACTCGATCACACCGGCCCAATTGCTGAGTCTGAATTAAATGCGGCCCGTATTTTTCATGCCGACCACTGCTTTTTTGTGACCAACGGTACCTCGACTTCAAACAAGGTTGTCTGGCACGCTAACGTGGCCAATGACGATATTGTGGTGGTGGATCGCAATTGCCACAAGTCGATCTTGCATGCCATCACCATGACGGGCGCTATCCCGGTTTTTTTGCGCCCAACGCGTAACCACATGGGCATCATTGGTCCGATCCCACTTAGCGAATTCGAACCCGAAAGCATTGAAAAAAAGATAGCGGCCAATCCCTTTGCGCGCAAAGCGCGCAGCACCAAGCCGCGTATCCTGACCTTGACGCAAAGCACCTATGATGGGGTGATCTACAACGTTGAGACCATCAAAGAAAAGCTCGGGACCATGATTGATACCTTGCACTTTGACGAGGCTTGGTTGCCGCACGCGGCGTTTCACCCAATTTACCAAGACATGCACGCGATTGGTCCCGGACGCCCGCTTAGCGAACGCGCCATGGTCTTTGCGACTCATTCAACCCACAAGCTCTTGGCTGGTATTTCGCAAGCCTCGCAGATCGTGGTGCAAGAGCCGAAAACACGCAAACTTGATCGCAATATTTTCAATGAAGCCTACCTCATGCACACCTCAACGTCACCACAATACGCGATCATCGCGTCCTGTGACGTGGCTGCGGCCATGATGGAGGCACCGGGTGGGACGGCGTTGGTTGAAGAAAGTATTCGTGAAGCACTGGATTTTCGGCGGGCCATGCGCAAAGTTGAAGCCGAGTTTGGCGATGCCGACTGGTGGTTCAAAGTTTGGGGGCCGGATCACTTGGTCAGCCAAGGCATTGGTGGACAAGCGGATTGGGTGCTCAAGAGCGGTGATCACTGGCACGGGTTCGGTGACTTGGCTGAAGACTTCAACATGCTCGACCCGATTAAGGCGACCATCGTCACACCAGGCCTAGACATGTCGGGCAGTTTTGGCGAAACAGGTATACCAGCGGCGCTTGTGTCGCGCTACCTGACCGAGCATGGTGTGGTAGTAGAGAAGACGGGTTTGTATTCGTTCTTCATCCTTTTCACCATTGGTATCACCAAAGGCCGCTGGAACACGCTGTTGACTGCGCTGCAGCAGTTTAAAGACGACTACGACCGCAATCAACCACTGTGGCGCATTCTGCCTGAGTTCTGTCGCGATCATCGCCACTACGAACGCATGGGTTTGCGTGACCTTTGTCAAAAAATTCATGAGTCCTACCGAGCCAGCGACGTAGCTCGTTTGACCACTGAAATGTATCTGAGCGACATGGTGCCCGAGCTCAAGCCATCAGACGCGTTTGCTCGCATGGCCCACGGTGAAGTTGAGCGCGTGTCGATTGATGAGCTAGAAGGTCGGGTCACGGGCGTACTGTTGACACCTTATCCTCCAGGCATCCCATTGCTGATCCCTGGCGAACGTTTCAACGCCATGATCGTGCAGTACTTGCAATTCGCACGTAATTTCAACGCTTCTTTCCCTGGCTTTGAAACCTATATACACGGGTTGGCTCAGGACACGGGTCCAGATGGCCAGCCGCGTTACTACGTTGATTGCATCATTCGGGATGAATAGAGTCCGTCGCGATGCATACCGTTGATTTAGTGGTGGTGGGTGCTGGGGCGGCCGGCATGATGTGCGCGGCCACCGCCGGTCAGTATGGGCAGCGGGTTGTTCTGATTGATCACGCCCACAAACTGGCTGAGAAAATCCGAATCTCGGGTGGTGGGCGTTGCAATTTCACCAACCGTGACGTGAGTGCAGATAACTTTATTTCCGGTAATCCGCACTTTTGTAAGGCAGCGCTCGCCGCCTATAGCGCCCAAGATTTCATCGATCTGGTCAACAGCCACGGTATCGCTTGGCACGAAAAGCACCGTGGCCAATTGTTTTGTGACGGCAGCAGCGATCAAATCATCAAGATGCTCAAGTCCACTTGTGATGAAGCGCAAGTACAGTGGCGCATGCCCTGTGAAGTGACAGAGATCCTTAAAACGCTGGACGGATTCACGCTAAACACTTCGGAAGGCCCCATCAAAACCCGCCGCGTAGTGATCGCCACAGGCGGAACAGCCGTGCCCCAGGTTGGTGCCACCGACTATGGCTTGCGCTTGGCCAGGTCGTTTAGTCTGCGAGTTGTCGACCCGAGGCCAGCTTTGGTGCCGCTGAAATTTGACCCCGAGGTTTGGCAACCGTTTGTCCAGCTTGCGGGCGTTTCGGTAGTGGCGCGGGTGAGTGTGGCGGATCAACCACAAGCCACCCCCTTTGTTGAAGATATTCTTTTTACCCACCGCGGGCTTTCAGGCCCAGGTGTTTTACAGATTTCGAGCTACTGGCAGCCAGGCCAGTCATTGTCATTTGACCTGATGCCGGGGGTACCCGTGGGGCAGACACTGATTGATTTAAAAGCGGGGGCACGCCAACAATTGAGCAGCGCGCTGACGGCCTTCTGGCCCAAACGGTTGGCTGAAAATTGGTTGGCAGAGGCTGGCAAACGAAAGCTCGCAGAGTGGTCTGACAAGGGCTTGAAAGAACTTGCCGCCAAGATCCAAGATTGGCGTGCTTTACCCACCGGTACCGAAGGATTTAAGAAAGCTGAAGTCATGCGCGGGGGCGTGGACACCAACGAATTGAACCAACGCAGCATGGGGTCTAAACGAGTGCCGGGTTTGCATTTCATAGGTGAGGTGGTCGACGTCACCGGTTGGCTCGGCGGTTACAACTTCCAATGGGCCTGGTCTTCAGGGGTGGCTTGTGGTCGCTACATCGGTGAGTCAGGCACGCACCCCCCCGAAATAAGTTAAAAACTCAGCCGACTTTAATCGCATCGCCTGCAACCGCTGGCTAGTCATATTTGGGTTGTATGGACTTGGTGTTCCGAGTATTCTAATGCTTGATTGTGAATTCCATATGCGGGAGAGAGTGCTTTCATAGCACCGCCGAAGGCGCAATTCGCCCAGAATCGCTCAGGTAAGCCATACCGCGTATGATCCAAACCAAAATGCTGGTTTGGCACATCACTCTGGAGAGACCTGTCATGCGCAGGCGCCGAAGGTGCACACCGGCCATAACGCCGGGCAACTCTCAGGCAAAAGGACAGAGGGGCGGATCGTTTGGTGTCAACAATTTTGGCGCTTTTTTTCGAGCCGTCCGGAGAGCCCTTTCTATGTCAGCTGCTTTGCTCAGAACCCCGTTGTTTGACGCCCACGTGAGTGCTGGCGCACGCTTGGTCGATTTTGGTGGCTGGGAAATGCCGGTGAGCTACGGCTCGCAAATCGAAGAGCACCACGCCGTGCGTCAAGCCGCAGGCGTATTTGACGTGTCACACATGCGCAGCGTTGACTTGTCGGGCGATGGAGCCCGTGATTTTCTGCGCCGATTGCTAGCCAACGACGTCGACAAGTTAACTGAACCCGGTCGGGCTCTTTACAGCTGCATGCTCAACCCCGAGGGCGGGGTCATTGACGATTTGATCGTTTACTTCTTTGCCCCTGACCGCTGGCGTTTGGTGATTAACGCAGCCTGTGCTGATAAAGACATTGCTTGGATGCACCGTGTGCAACAAGCGGGTCATTTTGCGGTGACCATTTCCTCCCGCATGGACCTGGCGATGGTTGCCGTTCAAGGCCCACAGTCAGCTGAGCTGTTGGGCCAAGTGCGCACCGATTGGCAGGCGAGCCTTCAAGCGCTTAATCCGTTTAGGGCTGTTGAACTCGGCGATGTTACGGTCGCTCGCACAGGCTATACCGGAGAAGATGGTTTTGAAATCATGATTCCCGCGACAGATGTGGTCTCTTTGTGGGATGACCTGTTGGCGGCGGGTGTTAAGCCCTGTGGTTTAGGGGCCAGAGATACCTTGAGGCTTGAGGCCGGCATGAATCTTTACGGTCAGGATATGGACACCTTGGTTTTGCCTTCTCAGGCGGGCCTGACTTGGACCGTATCGCTCAAAGACGAAGCGCGTGACTTTATTGGCCGTGCCGCTCTGACGGCTTTTCCCGTGTCAGGCCAGCTCATGGGTCTACGGCTCTTGGAAAAAGGCGTCATGCGCGCCCATATGGTTGTCTCAACCCCACATGGCGACGGTGAAATAACCAGTGGCACGATGTCGCCTTCGCTCGGTTTCTCGATTGCCATGGCGCGACTGCCTGACGCCGTTGAGGTTGGTTCTCAGGTTCAGGTGAATATTCGCGGTAAGTCAGTTCCTGCTAAGGTTTGCACGCTACCTTTTGTGCGAAACGGCAAGCCCATGGTCGATTCGGTGACGCCCTAAGATTTTTTTGAAATACTGCTACTGCGGAGAATTAAATGAGTATTCCTAGCGATCGTAAATACGCGGCCTCACACGAGTGGATCAAAACAGATGGTGATGTGATGATTGTTGGCATCACCGAATCAGCCCAAGACCAACTTGGCGATTTGGTGTTTGTGGGCGACGTACGCGTTGGCGTCAAGTTAAAGCCTGGCGAAACTGCTGGTGTGGTTGAGTCAGTGAAAGCGGCCTCAGACATTTACGCACCGATTTCAGGCGAAGTGGTGGCTTTCAATGATGCTTTGAATGACAGCCCAGAAAAAATCAATACCGATCCTTACGGTACCTGGATTTTTAAACTCAAGCCTGAAAACGCGACCGATTTGGACGCGCTGCTGGACTCAGTAGCCTATCAGGCGATTGTGGACGCGAGCTAAACCATGACGACAATAACCGACACCGCTGGGGATTTTATCCCTCGACACATCGGCCCCAACGAGTCAGACCAGCAGCAGATGCTTCATAGCATCGGGGCTGCCAGCGTGCATGTACTCATGAGTGAGGTGGTCCCAGCCAATATTCATGTGTCGGGATTGTTGGACTTGCCAGAACCGCTTGATGAGCCCAGCGTTCTTCAGGCGTTAAAAGCGGTTGCGGCCCAGAACCAAGTCTTGCGCAGCTACATCGGTCAGGGCTATTACGGTACTCACACACCAAACGTGGTTTTGCGCAATATTTTGGAGAATCCCGCTTGGTACACGGCATATACGCCCTACCAGCCCGAGATCGCCCAAGGTCGATTGGAAGCCATCCTAAACTTTCAGACCATGGTCGCTGACCTTACGGGCTTGGATATCGCCAATGCCTCTTTGCTTGATGAGGGCACAGCGGCCGCTGAAGCCATGACGCTGTCTTGGCGTGTCGCACGCAACAAAGATCAGCCGTATTTTGTGTCGAAGTTCTGTCACCCACAAACCATTGAAGTCATCAAAACACGCGCTGAAGGCTTGGGCATTGCGTTGCTTCTTGGTGATGAGTCCGAAGGTATTCCCGTTTGCTTTGGGGCAATGTTGCAATATCCTCAGAGTTTGGGTGCAGTGGTCGACTATCGTGTGTTGACGCAGCAGGTGCACGACAACGGTGGTTTGGTGGCGTGTGCCACAGACCTTTTGGCTTTGACCCTGATTGAGCCCCCAGGTGCTTGGGGTGCCGACATTGCCATTGGATCGGCTCAGCGGTTTGGTGTGCCGTTTGGATATGGTGGCCCACACGCCGCTTTCATGAGCTGCAAAGACGCCTATAAGCGCCACATGCCTGGCCGCTTGGTTGGTGTATCGCGTGATGCCATGGGTAATCAAGCCTTGCGCTTGGCGCTGCAGACGCGCGAGCAACACATTCGTCGCGAAAAAGCCACTTCGAACATTTGTACGGCTCAGGTCTTGTTGGCCGTGATGGCCAGCATGTACGCCCTTTGGCACGGTCCTGAAGGCCTGAGGAAAATGGCTCTGCGGGTTCATGCTCATACCCAGGCATTGCGTCAAGGACTCACGCAGCTGGGGTTGACAGTCGTCAACGGGACTTTCTTTGACACGTTGTTGGTCGCCACCGCTTCGCATACCGCTGCGATCCATGGCGCGACGATTAAAGCGGGTATTAACCTGCGCCAAGTTGATCACGAGCACGTGGCCATTTCCTTTGACGAAACAGTCACTGAGACAGACGTGCAGGTGCTGCTAGACGCGTTGGGTCAGGTCGTTGGTAAGACTGCGCTTGCACAGTGGGTTCAGGCGCCTGTTACTGTGCCGGCTGAGCTGTTGCGCACATCGGCATGTCTGACGCATGAGGTGTTTTCTAGTATCCAGTCTGAGACGGACATGTTGCGCTACTTGCGTCGCCTGTCGGATAAGGATTTGGCGCTTGATCGCACCATGATTCCGCTCGGTTCTTGCACCATGAAGCTCAATGCCACGGTGGAAATGATTCCCGTGACTTGGCCTGAGTTTGCCAACATTCATCCCTTCGCGCCTCGCGATCAGACCGAAGGTTATCAGGTCATGATTGAGCGCTTGTCACGTGACTTGTGCGAGATCACGGGTTACGACGCCATCAGCTTGCAGCCTAACTCGGGTGCCCAAGGTGAGTACGCTGGGTTGCTGGCGATTCGTGCTTACCATCGTGCTCGCGGAGATCGTCAGCGCAATGTGTGCTTAATTCCATCGTCGGCGCACGGCACCAACCCCGCTTCAGCCAACATGGTGGGCATGGATGTGGTGGTCGTCGGTGCTGACGCCCAGGGTAACGTTGACATTGAAGATTTGAAGCAGCGTATTGTTGAAGCCGGCGATCGATTGGCTGCCTTAATGGTGACCTATCCATCCACACACGGCGTGTTTGAAGAAGCGATCTCAGAGATCTGCGAAATGGTGCATGAGGCTGGTGGCCAGGTCTACATGGACGGTGCCAACATGAACGCCATGGTGGGCGTGGCTCAGCCAGGCAAATTCGGGTCGGATGTTTCGCATTTGAACCTGCACAAGACCTTCTGCATTCCACACGGTGGTGGCGGTCCAGGCGTGGGCCCTGTGGGTGTTCGCGCACATTTGGCGCCATATTTGCCGGGGGCTGTTGATGCCAAAGGTCAGCTGGCATCAAACGCACCGGTTGGCCCTGTCAGTGCGGCACCGTTTGGTTCAGCCAGCATTTTACCAATCTCATTTGTGTATATCTTGTTGATGGGCGCTCGTGGCTTACGTCAGGCAACAGAAGTCGCCATTTTGAGTGCGAACTATGTGGCCAGTCGTTTGGGCGATCACTACCCGATCTTGTATCGGGGCCGTAACAATCGAATTGCGCATGAGTGCATCTTGGATATCCGTAAGATTAAAGACGACACCGGTATTTCAGCCGAAGACATCGCCAAGCGTCTGATTGACTATGGTTTTCATGCACCGACCATGTCGTTTCCAGTGGCAGGCACGCTGATGGTCGAGCCCACAGAGTCAGAAGGCTTGGCCGAGCTCGATCGATTTATTGACGCGATGATTGCCATCCGTCAGGAAATCAATCAAGTGGCAAGCGGCCAGTGTGATGCGACAGACAATGTACTTAAAAACGCTCCACACACCGCACGAACGCTAATTGCAAACGAGTGGCACCACGACTATACCCGCGAGCAGGCAGCTTACCCCTTGCCTTCTGTGCAACAAAACAAGTACTGGCCGCCAGTGGCTCGGGTGGACAATGCGTGGGGTGATAGGCATTTGGTGTGCTCTTGTCCACCAGTGAGCGATTACGCCGAGACTTCGGCTGCGCCGCAAACAGCCTGATGTTGGCCTAAGCGATACGACGATAATTTACAAACGAGAAGGGCAAGCCGTTTTCTGGGGCTTGCCCTTCTCGCGAATACTCAACCCATTCGGTTTGTGACAGCGGTGCAAAGAAGGCATCGCCCTCGATGTCGGCATCAACCTCTGTGGCGATCACTTCGTGAACAAGCGGTAACACTTGCGCGTAGAAATCTGCCCCACCAATAACAAAGGCCTGCTCCACATCGCCCACGCTGGCGATGGCTTCTTCTATAGAATGCACCAGCGTTGCGCCCGTGAAATCACCAACGCCTTGACGACTGATCACGATGTTGTGCCTGTTTGGCAATGGGCGCCCAAGTGACTCCCAGGTTTTACGGCCCATGATGATGGGGTATCCACTCGTTTGGCGCTTGAAATGCGCCAAATCGCTGGGAAGTCGCCATGGTAATTGGTTGTTTTTGCCAATCACACGGTTACGGCTGTAGGCGACGATGATGATGAGTGATGTCATACCGCGACCGGTGCCTTAATGTGGGGGTGGTAGTGGTAGTCTTCGATGACGAAGTCTTCGAGTTCGTATTCAAATAGGCTGGCGGGCTTGCGGGCCAGTTTGAGCGTCGGGTAAGGGTAGGGCGTGCGTGCGAGTTGCTCGATGGCCTGATCGACGTGGTTGTCGTAGAGGTGGCAATCGCCACCGGTCCAAATGAAATCGCCCACGTCCAAGTCACATTGTTGCGCCACCATGTATGTCAACAAAGCATAACTCGCGATGTTGAACGGCACCCCTAAAAAGATGTCGGCACTGCGCTGATAAAGCTGGCACGATAACTTGCCTTGGGCCACGTAAAACTGAAACAGCGCATGGCAGGGCGGCAGCGCCATGTTGGGTATTTCACCGACATTCCAAGCGCTGACAATCAAACGGCGGGAGTCTGGGTTGGTTTTGATTTGGTGAACGAGCTGGCTGATCTGATCGATCCTCTGCCCATCGGGGGTTGGCCATGAGCGCCATTGAACGCCATACACAGGACCTAAGTCGCCGTCTGCGCGCGCCCACTCATCCCAAATGCTTACGTTACGTTCCTGTAGCCACTTGACGTTGGAGCCGCCCTTGAGAAACCACAACAGCTCCACAAAAATGCTGCGGGTGTGCAGTCGCTTGGTGGTGACCAAAGGAAAGCCGGCTTTCAGGTCAAAGCGCATCTGGTGGCCAAACACAGAGCGTGTGCCTGTTCCAGTTCTATCGCTTTTGGCGACGCCGCTCTCAAAAACGTGGCGTAAAAAATTTTCGTATTGATTCATGAAGACTCGCTCGCAACCGGCTCAGTCGACACAATATTTACGGACCACGTCATTTTGGTGGTGTGTTGAAACATGGCGGAGGCCGAGCAATACTTTTCGTGCGACAACTCAACCGCCCGCTCGACGGCAACACGCGACAGGTTTTTGCCGGTTACGGTGAAAGCGAAGTGAATATTGGTAAAAACCTTGGGGTCGGCCTCGGCACGTTCAGCAGTCAGCTTCACATCACAGCCCTGAACCGCATGGCGACCGCGCTTCAGGATGAGCACTACATCGTAAGCGGTGCAGCCACCGGTGCCGGCCAGCAGCAGTTCCATCGGCCGTGGTGCTAAGTTGTGCCCGCCGCCGTCAGGCGCGCCATCCATGGCCGTGATGTGACCAGTGCCGGTTTTTGCAATGAACAACATTCCGTCGGTACCGCCCCACTGCACTGTGCATTCCATGAAATATCCTTTTTTTACTTTTTCGTTACCATTAATCATAGCGTTAGCTAGCCTAGAATGTATAAACTCTTTAAGTATCAGCATGGAGATTACCCAGTGACCGCCAGCCCAAAGTCAGTTACCCCTTTTCGACGTCGACAAGGTTTTCTGGACCGTGTTGTGGGAGAGGTTGCGATTGCCGTACAAGTCTTATCGGGTGCGGCTAGCGCCTCGCGTGCGTACCCGCCTGGGCGGCAGATTGAGCCGGGTGAAGAAGCCATGCCCTCGCATGAGCAAAGTCATGCCGCTGGCCTGATGCGTGTCAACCACGTGGGTGAGGTTTGTGCTCAAGCGCTCTACAGAGGTCAGGCTTTGGCGGATGTTCGAGATGAGACTCGCGCGCTGTTGCGCGAAGCGGCACACGAAGAGGTCGATCATTTGGTTTGGTGCTCTCAACGCTTGCAAGAGCTTAGTAGCCGCCCAAGCCTACTGAACCCGATTTGGTATTTGGGTTCGTTCACGCTTGGTGTTTTGGCGAGCCGAGCTGGCGAGCGCTATAACTTGGGCTTCATGGCTGAAACCGAACGGCAAGTCGAAGCCCATTTGGCGCAGCACCTCAAAACCCTGCCTGCTGGCGATGAACGCTCGCGCCAAGTGGTGGTTCAGATGCGCGATGACGAGATCCGGCACCGAAAGACGGCACAGCAGCATGGTGCTGCGCCTTTGACAGCACCGATTCCCGCCGTCATGACTTTTGTATCTAAAATTATGACTAAAAGTGCTTATCGAATTTGATTGTCGATTGGATAGGTTGCAGACTCAAATAGACCTTTTTTTGTTGCGCAGCAACAATTACTTTCTCTTTCATAGGAGAATATTGTCAAAATCCCGTCTTGCATCGCACCATAATTTTGGTTATAGTTCAAGTATGCGCGATGACTGTCTATATAACTGCTGACATATTGTTTAAAGAAGCCAAACTCAAGCAAGGGTTTTCACCAAGCCTTTTTTGATGTTTTAGTATTTATAGATATATAAATAGCCCAAGCACGTTGTTTTCATTCAGCAGTAAGACCGCAAGTCCGAAAGTCAACTCGGCAAGATTGTCTCCTCCACCCTCCTCCTTTGGTGGATTTGGCCCGAAACCTCACGGTTTTGGGCCTTTTTTTCTTTAGCTAAGTTGCTCATTTAACGCTGACATCCAGAACTGCGTCGAAGCGTCAAATTGGCTCCGGTCTGATTGGCCGCTGGCAAGCAATTGGCGCGCTAGCGTTTTACCGAACTCCACCCCCCATTGATCAAACGGATTGATGCCCCACAAGACCGCTGCTGTGAACACTTTGTGCTCGTAAAGCGCGAGCAAGGCACCGAGATGGTGGGCGTTTAGTGTCGGCAAAACAATTAAAGTCGACGGCCTAAGCCCGGGGTGTACACAGTGATTGGCGAGCGTATCGGCTTGTTCTGATGCCATGCCTTTGGCCACTAGGGAATCGAGCGCTTGCTTTTTGCTTTTGCCTTGCCAGAGCGCCGCCCGTTGTGCCAAACAGTTGGTAAACAACTGCCGATGGTGGTTGGCGCTTGGATGGTCTGGTTCAAGGCATGCAATGAAATCAACGGGTGCGCCTTCTTGCCCTTGATGTAACCATTGAAAGAAGGTGTGCTGGCTGTCTGTCCCAGGCATGCCCCAAGTGGCGGGACTTACGTTGACGCCGAGTGGCTCTCCGTTATGGGTCACGCCTTTGCCTAAAGACTCCATTTGTAGCTGTTGCAACCACGGCACAAAGTCAGTTAGCCGAGCATCATAGGGGCAAATGACTTCTGAGTGAAACCCGAGCACACTGGTGTTGGCCACGCACGATAAAGCCATTTGAACGGGTGCATTTGTTTCAGGGGATGCGTTTAAAAAGTGCTCGTCCATGGCACGCGCGCCGGCGAGCATGGCCAAAAAATTTTGCCAGCCCAACCCAAGCGCGATGGTCAAGCCAATGGAAGACCAAACAGAGTAGCGCCCACCCACCCAATCCCAAAACGCAAAGGTTCGTTCTGGCGCCACTCCAAAGGCTTGAGCGGCCTGTGGGTTGGCGGTCAGGGCCACTGTGTGTGCCAAAGGATCAGAGACGCCGCCACGCTTCATCCAGTCTAAAGCGAACTGCGCATTGCTGATGGATTCAATCGTGGTGAACGATTTTGATGCAATGACCAGCAAGGTGTCTCTGGCATCCAAACCGTCTAAAGCATTGGTGATGGCGTGTGCATCGATGTTGGCAGCGAACCGCAACTCGCGGCGCGAACCGACACCACGCAATGCTTGCCAAACCATCCGTGGGCCCCAGTCGCTGCCGCCAATGCCGAGATGAACAATGTTTTGGTAACGGTTGGCCGTGTTGGTTTGCTCTACGAACTCGCCCATGCGTGCCAGTGATGAGGAGACGGTTTGTGCCACGGTCTCTGGGGCTTGACTGCCCCTTAAGGCGGTGTGCAACGCGGCGCGTTGTTCGCTTGTGTTGATGGGATGGCCATCAAACAACTGGGCGCGTGCGCGCTCAAAACCGGCCGCTTTAAGAAGGGACAGAGCATTGGCTTCAAAGTCAGCCGAGTGGCGTTGCGTACTCAGATCAACAGATAAACCCGCGGCTTGGATCAATCGCATTGAGGTTGGATCAGGCCGTGCTTGGCGAACCGACTCACAAAAGTCGCGCCAAGGAGCCAATTTTTCTAGATGCACGGCTAACCTCGATTAAAACGGCAAGCGAATGTCGCTTTTTATTGCCAACAACTGTTGGCGAAACTGTGTTTGGATGCGATCGAGTGCCATGGGCGTGTCGCCTTCGAAGCGCAAAACCACCACAGGTGTGGTGTTTGAGGGGCGGGCTAACCCAAACCCATCGGTATATTCAACGCGCACACCATCGATGGTGCTGATGTGTGTCGCGCCTTTAAAAACGCCTTTTTCTTGCAAGGCATCAATGAGTGTAAAAGGCTCGCCTTCATCCATCTCGATTTTGAGTTCAGGCGTTGAAAAGGCCGTCGGTAAAGACTCAAGCACAGCAGATGGGTCGGCATCGCGCGATAGAATTTCCAGCAAGCGTGCGCCCGTGTAAAGACCGTCGTCAAAGCCAAACCAGCGTTCTTTAAAAAAGATGTGTCCACTCATTTCGCCGGCTAAGGGCGCGCCCGTTTCAGCCAGTTTCGCTTTGACCAGCGAGTGTCCTGTGCGGCACATCAGTGGCTCACCACCGGCCGCTGTGATGGCTTGGCTGAGTTGGCGGCTGCACTTCACGTCAAACAGAATTTGGCTTTTGGGCAGACGCGACAGGATGTCGCGGGCAAACAAAATCATTTGACGGTCGGGCCAGATGATTTGGCCAGAACGGGTCACCACGCCCAGGCGGTCACCATCGCCATCAAAGGCCAAGCCGATTTCGCAATCCGTTTCTTTTAAAGCGGCAACTAGGTCTTGCAAGTTTTTGGGGTCAGCCGGGTCAGGGTGGTGATTGGGAAAACGGCCATCCACCTCACAAAATAGCTCGTGAACCTCACAGCCAAGCGCCTTAAACAATACGGTCGCAATGACACCGGCCACGCCGTTACCACAATCAATGGCGATTTTCATGGGGCGCTTGAGAACGACGTCGGCTGTGATTCGATTGACGTATTCATCAACAACGTTAATCGATTGCCCCTGACCGCGTTTAGAGGCAATGACCTTGGGTTGCATCATTTCAGTCCGCAGCGAGGTGATGTTCTCGCCGTAAAGTGCGCTGCCTGCCATCATCATTTTGAAGCCGTTGTACTGGGGGGGATTGTGGCTGCCAGTAATTGCGATGCCTGATCCCGTGCCAAGCGTGTGCGCTGCAAAATAAACCAAGGGTGTGGGCACCATACCGATGTCTAGCGTATTGATGCCGCCATCGTGAATGCCATCGGCAAGCGCCTGCGACAACTCGGGGCTACTCAGACGACCGTCATAGCCGATAACCAAGGCGGAAATGCCGGCTTCTCTCGCCCTTGCGGCCAAGCTTCGGCCAAGTAGGGTGGCGAACTTCGCATTTAGCGCATCAGGTACTTCGCCACGGATGTCATACGCTTTGAAGGCATGTAAGGGCAGCTCGGTGGTGGGCATGGTTTTTTTTCCAAAATTTGGGCAAGTCATTAAAGCGCGTACTAAGAAAAACTGGAGCCATTATCGCAAATTTAAGGGGCTCAGCCCGAGCCGTGCGGGTTTTTTTGTTGTTGGTTAGGCTGCAACGTAGAATAACGCTTGAATAATGAGTCGCGTCAAACGCGGGCATCACAGGGACAGGAGACGAGAAATGCTAGAGAAGTTAATCGAGATTGTTGGCGCATCACATGTGTTGACGGGCGAACAAGCTCAGCCCTACCTCGTTGATTGGCGTGGTCGCTATAAGGGAGCTGCGCGCGCTGTGGTGCGCCCTGGGACAACCGAGGAGGTCGCTGCTGTGGTGAAGTGTTGCGTAGCCCACCACGTGCCGATCGTGACGGTGGGGGGTAACACCGGACTTTGTGGTGGGGCCACACCGGATGATTCAGGCACTGCGGTGGTTTTGGCGACGAGCCGATTGAATCGCATTCGTGCCATTGATACCGATAACGACACCATGACTGTGGAGGCGGGTTGCATCTTACAAATGCTTCAAGAATCCGCACAAAAAGCCGACCGATTGTTTCCTTTGAGTCTAGCCGCCGAGGGCAGTTGCACCATTGGTGGCAACTTGGCCACCAATGCCGGTGGCACCCAAGTGCTGCGCTACGGCAACACCCGTGAGCTCGCCTTGGGGCTAGAAGTGGTGACCGCCGAAGGCGAGATTTGGGACGGCCTGCGTGGCCTGCGAAAAGACAACACCGGTTACGACTTGCGTGACCTCTTTATTGGTAGCGAAGGCACATTGGGCATCATTACAGCGGTGACCTTGAAGTTGTATCCCTTGCCTGTGGCCCAACGAACCGCGATGCTTGCGCTGAATTCTTTGGAAGATGCCGTGACGTTCTTGTCAAAAGCACGCTCTGGGTTTGGTGCTTCGTTGACGGGGTTTGAAGTCATGGCCGGCCCAGTGTTGCAAGCCGTGGTGCGGTTGTTTGACCAGCAACGCATTCCGTTTGAGGGCGAGTCAGCGCAGTCGCCTTGGTTTGCATTGCTAGAGCTTTCCGACAGCGAGAGCGCTGAACATGCACAGGCACGGTTTGAAGAGGTGTTGGGCCAAGCCATTGAGGATGGTCTGGTGCAAGACGCCGCGATTGCTCAAAATGTCACACAAAGCAAAGCCTTTTGGCATTTGCGTGAAAGCATCCCGCTCGCTGAGGCCGAACTTGGCAAGAGCATCAAGCACGATGTGTCGATCCCGATCTCGCGTATTGCTGAGTTTGTGCAATTGACGAACGCTGCAATTCAAGCCGATTACCCGGGCGTTCACAATGTCGTGTTTGGTCACCTAGGCGACGGCAACTTGCACTACAACGTGGCACCTGCGCCGGGCCAACCTCAAGAGGTACTGTTGGCCTTACAAAACCAAATCTATGCCCTCGTGCACGATAGCGTGGCCGCTTTTAATGGCTCAATTAGTGCCGAGCATGGCATCGGGCAACTCAAGCGCGATGAAATGCCGCGTTACAAATCGGCCGTTGAGTTGGGCCTAATGCGCAGCATAAAACAAGCGCTTGACCCCAAAGGCCTTCTCAATCCGGGGAAGGTGCTGAGCGTTTGAGTTTGGCGGGGGATTTGCGTGCCCTTTGGCAACGCGGGCAAAAGTAGGTTGCCCGTTGGCCTTGCACGATGCGTTTGATTTTGGTGTCACAAACGCAACAGGGCTGGTCGTGTTTCTCGTAGACGGCAGCGTGAAGTGTGAAATAAGCCCCAGGCTCACCTGTGGTGTCGACATAGTCGCGTAAGGTGCTGCCCCCGCTGGCAAGCGCATCGGTGAGTGTTTGCCCGATGGCAGCCACCAGGCGAACGGCTTGGGCTCGCGTGAGCTCTCCGGCTGGTTGTGCCGGATGAATTCGGGCGCGAAACAAGCTTTCAGAGGCGTAAATGTTCCCAACACCAACAACCACATGACCGGCTAGCAAGGCCTGCTTGATTGACATTTTTTTGCCTTTCATCCCAGCCATCAGATAAGCCGGGTCGAACGATGGATTGAATGGTTCAATACCTAGTTTTGATAGAAGCGGATGTGATTGCGCCTCTCCAGCCTCGATCGGATGCCACATGATCGAACCGAACCGGCGCGGATCGTTGTAGCGCAGGCAAATGCCCTCGCCAAACACCCACTGCACGTGGTCATGGGTGAGCCAAAGGGCATTGGCCGGCACGGCACGGATGGAGCCAGACATTCCCAAGTGAACCAAAAGGGTACCGGCTGGGTCGAAGCGCAATAACAAGTATTTGCCACGGCGTTCGCACTTGGTAAGCGTCGTATTGGCGATGGCCTGAGGCAGTGCATTTGAAATCGACCAACGTAACCGGCGCTCTCTGACGGTCATGCCGAGCAGTGCTTGCCCCAAGGCAAGCCTCTCAATACCCTTTCGAGTGGTTTCAACTTCGGGCAATTCAGGCATGTTGGGGTGCTAAAATAAGGGTTAAGTTCATGGTACCTATTTTGCCATCAATGAGATATTCTCATGTGCAGAAACGTTTAGGGGTAAATGAGTTGAGCAAGGCTCCAATGTGGCCAAACCGGCTCAAACTGGCATCTTCCGCCTTGGTTATGGCGTTGACCGGCGCGGCTTGCGCGCAACCGGTGGCGCCGTCGCAGCCTATTGTGCCCGAGCAAGTTCAAGCCCAAGTTTCGACCGAACCGGTCCAAACCCCACAACCCCCCATCGCAGCAGTGACCCTCAGGGCGGGTGAGTTGCCACAGGTGCGCATGACCGCTGACTTGCTCTACAAGATTCTCGCTGCTGAGATCGCTGTTCAGCGAGGTGCTATCGCTGCGGCGGCAAACACCACGCTCGAAGCCGCCCGAACGACTGCGGATCCTAGATTGGCAAAACGGGCCGTTGAGTTGTATGCGGCCATGGGCGATTTGACGGGAGCTTTAGAGGGAGCACAGGTGTGGGTTAACAGTGCACCGCAAAGCCAAGAGGCGCGGTCGACTCAGCTGGCTCTTAGCGCTGCTGCAGGACAAACCGAGGGGTTGGTTGCGGCACTGATTGCCGAAGTCAATAAAAGTCAGGACACCACTGAGGCCATGGCTCGCGCTATCGGCGTCTTAAAACGCATGCCCGACCCCAAGCAAGCGCTACAAATTCTTGAGCAAGTGATCGATGGCAGTCAGGCCAAGTCGACACTGGCAGCCCACATGGCTTTGGCTGATTTGGCCCAAGCCGCAGGCGACTACCCGCGTGCGCTAAAAGAAGCGCAGGCGGCCATAGCGTTAAAGCCAAGCTCTGAAGATGCCGCGCTGCGTGTACTTGACTACGGTGTGGTTGTTGACGCTGATCAGGCCATTAAAAGTGCCCGAGCTTTTGCTAGGGTCTACCCAAAATCTCGTCAATTGCGACTGATGCTTGCGGGTAAGTTGGCCGATCAAGGTGATGTTCAGGCAGCATTGAACGAACTGAGCCTGATGTCTGAACAGTCGCCCGAAGACTTTGATCTCCTCTTTATCCGCGCGCAACTCGCTTACAGCGACAATCGCTTGCAACAAGCTCAGCGTTTGCTTGAAGAGTACGTGGCGGTGCACTCTCAGCGGCAGGCATCCTTGGCCTCAGGGGCCACGGATGCGGGTGCGGCGTTGGCAGATGCCTTCACCCTATTGGCTCGAATCGCACAAGAGCAGGGCAGTCCCGATCGTGCGATCGAATTTTTGGGGCGCATCGATGATCCTGGTGCGCGCTATTCGGCGCGCTTGCGCCAAGCCAGCATCCGAGCTGAGCAAGGCCGTGTCGATGAGGCTGTGCGGATGATTGACGCGCTTCAAGCCGCCGATGAGGACGAACAGTTGATTGGTGTACTTACCATGTCGCAGATATTGCGCCAAGCCAATCGAAATGGACAAGCCATTGAGCGCCTTGAGCAAGCCAATCAAGCACTGCCAGATTCGGTTGAAATACAGTACGAGCTAGCTATGTTGCTTGGGAAGCAGTCTCGCTACGACGAAATGGAGACCTATCTGCGTGCGGTCATTGCCCTTGACCTTGGCTATGCGCATGCTTACAACGCGCTGGGTTACTCATTAGTCGATCGGGGTGTGCGACTTGGCGAAGCATATGAGCTCATTGCCCGAGCGCATCAAATCCTTCCCGAAGACCCTTACATCTTGGATAGCCTGGGTTGGGTGAAGTTTCGTCAGGGTGAAAACGAAATTGCCGAGCAGTACTTGCGCCAGGCTTATGCCATAAAGCCTGAGGCTGAAATCGCCGCGCACTTGGGCGAGCTGCTCTGGGTGACCGGACGGCGCGCCGCTGCCCGAGAGATCTGGGCTGAAGGACAAAAAATCGATGCAACAAACGCCTCACTTGTCGACACCTTGAAACGGTTCGGTGTTGAGCCGTGATCTCGTTATGGGTAGTTCTGACGACACGTTTGTCGCTTGTGGTGCTTTGTTTATTGACCGTGGCTTGTGCAACACCACCCCCTCCCACCCTTGATGCGACTGGTTTTGAGCGCGAGGGGAGGTTTGCCATGCGTGCCCAAAGTCCTTTTGAGCAACCCAAAGCGGTTCAAGGCAACTTCCGTTGGCAGCAAATCCTCACTGGTTGGGTTTTGTCGTTGAGCAGCCCCTTGGGTGCGACACTGGCGCAGCTCACTGTTGATGGCTCAGGCGCCACGCTGCGAACCCCCGATGCGCCCGATCAGCGCGCGGCAAGCGCCACTGCATTGCTGCAGCAGGCTATTGGGGAGCCCGTTCCCATCGATGCCTTAGAGGACTGGATTCAGGGGCGTTTGGGTAGTGCCAGGGGCATCACTAACATCACACGCGACAGTGTCGGTCGGGTGACCGGTTTTACGCAAGCCAATTGGCAGGTCTCGTTTGAACGATATGACAGTAGAGGACCAACTCGCATGGTCTTGTCGAGCCAGCACCAGCAAAGGGATGTGGTGTTGCGTCTAGTGGTTAATCAGTTGACACAATGAGCCAGCCTTGATGCTTTATGACTTGCCCGCCCCTGCTAAGTTGAACCTGTTCTTACATGTGGTGGGGCGTCGTGCCGATGGTTATCACTTGCTTGAGTCTTTGTTTCGATTGATTTCGCTCAGTGATGCCGTGACAATGGACTTGCGAATGGATGGTGTGGTTTCGCGTGAGCCGTGCGCCGCCGTGACTTGGCCTGAAGTCGACGATCTGGCCATACGCGCGGCCAAAGCGTTGCAACAAGCGACGGGCACCCGACTGGGTGCCCACATTGCGATTCACAAACGAATTCCAGCTGGCGGGGGCCTAGGCGGCGGCTCTAGCGATGCCGCGACCGTGTTGTTGGGCCTTAACCGCCTGTGGCGCACAGGCCTCACGCGCTCACAATTGATGGCATTGGGGTTGCCCTTGGGGGCGGATGTTCCATTCTTTTTGTTTGGACAGTCGGCCTTCGTGACTGGTATTGGTGAGCAATTTCAGCCTGTATCTATCCCAGAGCACAGTTATGTGGTGATGCAGCCCAACGCCAGAGTGCCAACTCCCACGATATTTGCGTCCGCTGATTTGACACGGGACTCCGAACCCGTCAAAATATCGGACTTTTCCGGACTAAATCGATTGGCAGTTCGATTTACGGGATCAAATGCTTTTGGGCGAAATGATCTCGAGCCCGTTGTAAAGCAAATTTTTCCTGCGGTGAGTAGGGCGCAGCAATGGTTAGCAAAGCAACGTGTGTTTTCTCGGCTCACGGGTTCAGGTGCTTGTTTGTTCAGCGAGTTCAACAACCCGAGAGAAGCTGTCTTTGCTTATGAGCAATTGGTGGCTAAAATGCAGTTAGAGCAGGGCGGTATAGAATCAGTTTACGCTTGTGATGGGTTACCGATTCATCCGATGCAGAACTGGGCGGTAGATTAAATTGGGGAGTGGCCAAGTTGGTTAAGGCACCGGATTTTGATTCCGGCATGCGAGGGTTCGAGTCCTTCCTCCCCAGCCAATATTCGTAAGCTGTTGAACAAGCCACAGTCCATTGGGCTCGTTTCAGTCGCTTTTCTTTCTTCATTGCAGCGATTCGTTCAACATGGCTTCTGAAAATTTCATGATTTTCACCGGCACTGCCAACACCCGGTTGGCAGTCGATGTGGTGAATCACCTCGACATGTCGCTAGGCAAAATGTCGGTTGGTCGTTTTTCAGACGGCGAGGTGATGGTTGAAGTCAACGAAAACGTGCGAGGTAAAGACGTTTTTGTGTTGCAGCCCACCTGTGCACCTACCAACGATAATCTCATGGAAGTGATGGTGATGGTCGATGCGCTTCGACGCGCGTCGGCGGGTCGTATCACGGCTGCCATTCCTTATTTTGGCTACGCTCGGCAGGATCGACGTCCTCGCTCAGCGAGGGTGGCGATTTCTGCCAAGGTGGTAGCTAATATGCTGCAAGTGGTCGGCGTCAATCGTGTCATGACCATGGATTTGCACGCTGATCAAATTCAGGGCTTCTTTGATATCCCAGTCGACAACATCTACGCCGGCCCCATTTTGTTGGGTGACATCTGGCGTCGAAACCTGTCGAATTTGGTGGTGGTCTCGCCAGACATTGGCGGTGTTGTGCGGGCCCGTGCACTAGCCAAGCAGCTTGAAGCTGATCTGGCTATTATCGACAAACGTCGCCCACGTGCCAATGTCTCAGAAGTGATGAATATCATCGGTGACGTTGATGGTCGTACCTGCGTCATCATGGACGACATGGTCGATACCGCTGGCACGCTCTGCAAGGCTGCTGCCGCGTTAAAAGAGCAAGGGGCAGGCGCAGTGTATGCTTACTGTACTCACGCCGTGTTGTCAGGTGGTGCGGTCGAACGCATTGTTGAATCTGCACTGGATGAAGTGGTGGTGACGGACTCGATTCCGCTTTCAGATGAGGCCCGGGCTTCGGGTCGCATCAGACAGCTGTCTTGTGCCCCTTTATTGGGTGAAACAATCCTGCGTATTTCACATGCCGAGTCAGTCAGTTCACTTTTTGTGGATTAATTTAGGCTTTAAAAGATTTCGAATCTGATCAGTGGCTGGTCGCGGTCACTTGTCGATACTGGATGCCGACGTTCGGTTCCGGTTTTATGGGGATTACCCCTTTTGGAGTTTCAAAATGCAATTTAATGCAACAAAACGGAGCGTTCAGGGATCGAGTGCGAGCCGCCGCCTGCGCCATGCGGGTCGCGTACCTGCCATTGTTTATGGTGGCACAGAGGCCCCATTGAACATCGAACTCGATCACAATGAAATCTTTCATGCTTTGCGTAAGGAGCAGTTTCACGCATCGGTGTTGGATATGCTAGTTGAAGGGCAAAAGCAGTCAGTGCTTTTGCGCTCAGTACAGTGGCATCCATACAAGCAGCTAGTGTTGCACGTTGACTTTCAGCGCGTGGATGCCAAAAAAATCATTCATACCAAAGTGCCATTGCATTTCGTCAATGCAGATACTTCACCAGCGGTTAAGTTGACAGCCGCGGTTGTAACGCACGTGTTGACAGAGCTAGAAATCGAGTGCCTGCCAGCCAATTTGCCACAGTTTGTTGAGGTCGACTTGAGCGCTGTCGTGGCTGGTGATGCTATTCACCTGGCAGATATTAAGTTGCCTATCGGTGTCAAGCATCTGTCTCACGGTGGTGATGAGAATCCGTTGATTGCCTCAATCAACGTTCCTGCCGCTAAGAAAGGCGACGAAGCCCAAGCTGAAGAAAGCACAGAAACGCCTAGCGCGTAAGTCTGGCATTTGATGGGTGGGTGAATGTCGCCCACATGACCCCGTTGGTGATATCGTCAACGGGGTTTATTTTTGTTCTTCGTTTTTGCTGGTGCGCATTTATGGATAAAACGCCGATCACACTCATTGCTGGCCTCGGTAACCCTGGTGGCGAGTATGAAAGGACGCGCCACAACGTGGGGTTTTGGTTGGTTGATCGTTGGGCGCAGGCATTGAACACCCGCTTTTCCCCAGAAAAGTCATTTTTTGGGGATATTGCCAAGGCGAGATTCGGTGGTAGGCAATTGTGGCTGTTAAAGCCTAGCACTTACATGAATCGTTCGGGCCAAGCAGTGGCCGCACTAGCGCGCTTCTATAAGGTCCCCGTCCAAGAGATCTTGGTGGTGCACGATGAGCTTGACTTATTGCCAGGCCAAGTCCGCTGCAAGCGCGGGGGTGGCCATGCGGGACATAATGGATTGAGGGATATTCAGGCTTGTCTAGGATCGCCTGATTTTTTAAGGCTGAGGGTTGGCATTGGTCACCCGCGTCGTTTGGGCCTGCAGCAAGGTGTGTCTGACTTTGTGCTGCATCCTCCTGGGCAAGAAGAGCAACCTGTTATTGATAAAAGTTTGGACCGAATTGACGCGGTGATGGCGCTATTACTCGAAGGTCAAATCAGCAAAGCCTTGATGCAATTGCACCGCGATGAACCCACATCAGAACCCCGATAGCATAGATCAAGCGGCCCGCCATACAGGCCCCAAAACCGTTCGTTGGGTCGATGAATGGCGCGATTTTCTGGCCTTTTGTTTGCGCCCACGCTTGGGCTACCGTTGCCGCCAAGTCTCTCCGCAATCTGCATGGTTACTCGACTGGTTGCCAAACATTGGCTTGGGTCGGTTGCTGGCATGGGCGGGCATCCTTTGGGCGATCAATATTTTTATATTTGGTCCGATTGTCATGAGTGTGGCCAATCAAGCGGGTGCCTCTCACCGAGTCGACCCAGAGAACTTGCCTTGGCTTTTGGCTTTGGTATGGGCGCCTTTGGTTGAAGAAATTTTGTTTCGTTATGGACTTCGTCGGCCGGCCATGGCCTTGTGGCTGATACCCCTTCTCGTGCTGGCACTTTGGCAAGGTGTCGGCTCTGCCCAGTCGATGATGTTTGTGGTTGCTGTCTTGTTGATTTATCAGCTCACACGCCAAGCCCGAGTGCCTTCACGCTACGCTCGACCGTGGTTGCGGCTTTATCGGCATTGGTTTGGTTGGGTATTTCACGTTTCAGTGGCTGCTTTTGCGGTCCTGCACATCTACAACTTTACGTTGACCTCGGTAGCTTGGTGGATGTATCCACTTTTGGTGTTGCCGCAGTGGTTTACCGGTCTGGTCTTAGGGTGGATCCGCGTGAATCGCGGCATCGGCACAGCGATCATTTTGCATGCGCTGTTTAATTTTGGGCCACTCATGGTGGCTTGGCTGGCCTTTCGTTGGTTGAAAGAAGCCGGCCTAACCTAGCAAGCGTTGGCTCGATCCAACCAAACTTAGTCTAGTTCACCGTGGCGTGAGGTGAAGTCTTTACGAAGTTCGCGCTTCAGTACCTTGCCAATGGCATTGCGTGGCAGTTCATTGACGATTTCTAGCCGCGCCAAACGCTGGGTTTTACTGACGCGGGCGTTGGTCCATTGCAATAAGGTTTTAGCGTCTTCGCTTTCTTTGTCCTTAAGCACCACGAACGCCACGGGTGTTTCGCCCCAGCGTTTTGAGGCCACACCGACCACCGCACAATCCGCCACGGCCAGGTGTTGGGCAAGCTCACTTTCTAAGTCAGTGGGATAAATATTAAATCCGCCCGAAATCAACATGTCTTTCTTTCGATCACCGAGAATCAAAAAGCCATCTTCGTCGAAGCGACCAACATCACCAGTGCGAATAAAGCGCAACCCATCGGGGCTGAACCATTCGACCTCACGAGTTTTGTCGGGTTGGCGGTGGTAACCCACCATCATGGCGGCTGATCGGCCGACGATTTCACCGAGTTGTCCGTGCGCCACTTCAATGCCCTGGTCATCGATGATTCGAATATCGCAGCCGCTGGCGGGCTGCCCGACAGTGTGTAGCTTGGTTTGATCGTCGTGGGCGCGAAGCTCGCAGCGTCCACCACCCTCGGTCATGCCGTAAATTTCGGTCAGGCTGCCGGGCCACCGCTTGAGCACAGCGGCTTTGAGTGCGGCTGTGAAAGGCGCGCTGGTAGAGAACTTACACTGAAAGCTGGATAGATCGAAGTCATCAAACTTAGGTTGATCAAGGATGCGCTGGTATTGAATCGGCACCAAGATTGTATGGGTGACGGCATAACGCTGTGCCAATTGTAAGAACGTGAGGGGATCGAACTTCGCCATCATGATGCACGTGGCCCCAAGCGCTAAGGCAGGCAAAAGGGCCACTAACGTGGTGTTGGAGTAGAGCGGCGTTGCTGTCAGCAATACGGACTCGGGTCGATAGCCGGTCTGCCAC
>CAWUWI010000012.1:0-23578 GCA_963926245.1 uncultured Burkholderiaceae bacterium
GAGTTTTTCGACGGTCTTGCTCATGCGTTTGCCTTCAACCGCCTTACGCTTGGAAGGTTTCATCGCAACGTACCCAGTGGCTTTGATGTGTTGGGTGTCTTCGCTTTTCTCGACACCCGTGTAGCCAGCGTCACCAAAGACGGCTTCTTCTTCCCTATGCACCAGCTTGTGCGCTTGGGTGATGTCGTGCTCATTAGTGGGTGTGGTTTCAACCCTGTGAACCAGACCAGACTCGGCAACGGTACCAATGTGAGCCTTCATGCCAAAGTGCCAGTTATTGCCCTTCTTGGCTTGGTGCATCACAGGGTCCCGCTTGCCACTGGCGTTCTTGGTCGAGGTAGGGGCTTCGATGAAAGTGGCGTCAATAATGGTGCCAAGTTTTACCAACAAACCGCGTTCAGCCAAGAGCGCGTTCATCTCTTCGAGGAACCGGTTAGCCAACTTATTTTCTTCGAGCAGGTGACGAAAGTTCAAGATGGTGGTCTCGTCGGGAATACCGCCGGGATTCAGCGACAAACCTGCAATCTGACGCATAGACTGCATGTCGTAGAGCACTTCGTCCATGGCAGGATCACTCAAGGTAAACCACTGCTGCCTAAAGTGAATCCGAAGCATCGTCTTAAGCGCATTAGGCGCACGATCACCTTTGGCTTTGGGGCAAACCGGCTCAATCAAGGCAGTCAGTCTTGCCCAAGGCAGAACCTCATCCATCTCGGCCAGGAATTAGTCGCGCCGCGTTTGCTAACGCTTGGTATCGAAATCAACATCAGAAAAGCTCAATTGGGACATGATCGTAAGAAAAAGTTAGCGATACCCCTCAGACAATTAACCGTTCCTCGAGTTCAATGAATTTTAAGAAATTTCCAGATTTTTCATAAATGTAATGCCTAAATATCCAGCACTCATAAAGTATTTTTTTAAAACACAGTTTATAACGTTTTAACTAAAAAATATTTGGATCCTAGTTATTACGTATATCAAGTATTAAATTAAGATGAAGGAGTGACTGTGTATATTTCAATTAAAAGTAAATTTATTATTTCATTTATTTTTGCATTATGTTGGATGGCTTTTTCTTTTTGGGTGGCGCAGCCTTGGTACTCAGACCTCAGTAATTTAATTGGCTTTATTGCGGGCTATTTTTTTATTACATTTATTGCCATCATTCCTGGGTTTATGAATGCGTTTATAGGCATGGCACTGTTACTTGATAAGCGCCCTAAAGTTTTGGCCGATCAAAATTATCCAGATGTTACGATTTTAATTGCAGCATATAATGAAGAAAACACAATCGCTAAAACATTAGATGGAATCCTTAAGCAAGACTATCCAGAGTGGATTAATATTATCGTTATCAATGATGGCTCAACTGACAAAACAGCTGATACCATAAAATCCTATCAAATTGAAAATCAAAATATAGACATAATTGATCTTGAGATAAATAGCGGTAAGGCGACGGCGTTAAACAAAGGCCTAGCCAAATGCAAAACAGATATTGTTATCACAATTGATGCAGACTGTTATATTTTAAATGATGGAGTAAGGAATTTAGTCGGTCGTTATCTGTCTGATCCTATTAATACAAAAGCTGTAGCAGGATCAATTCTTGTTCGCAATTCTCGTGAAAATTGGATAACTAAAGCGCAAGAGTGGGATTATTTTTTAGGCATTTCCGCCATTAAGCGTGTACAGTCTTTATTTCAAGGCACATTAGTTGCGCAAGGTGCTTTTTCATTGTATGACCGAAGTGCATTGAAAGAATTAGGCGGTTGGCCAGACACGGTTGGAGAAGATATTGTTTTAACGTGGAAGCTTTTACTGGCTGATTATCGCGTAGGGCATGCAGAAGATGCATTTGCCTTTACAGATTGCCCCAATAGTCTAAAAAAATTCATCCATCAAAGGCGGCGTTGGTCACGAGGCTTAATTGAAGCTGTCAAAGAAAACCCAAAAATTCTAATTAAACCAAGAATGACCACTATGTACATTTGGTGGAATGCCATGTTTCCATTTATGGATTTCGCTTACACATTAGGTTTTTTACCTGGCTTAATCTTGGCAGTTTTTGGTATCTATTGGATTATTGGTCCTTTGACGCTAGCTCTTTTGCCTATGGCAATGTTACTCAATTGGCAGATGTCTATTAAAGGTCGAAGAATATTCCGTGAGAAAAATCTAAAAATTAGATCCAATTTTTTAGGCCTAATTACCTATGTTTTTTTATATGGATTAATTTTACAACCTGCCTGTGTTTATGGTTATTTTTCTGAAATATTCAATTTAAAAAAATCGTGGGGTACGAAATGAAAAATATTTTTAGAATATTTTTATTATGTACTGCTATCTTGTTTACTTCACATTCAGTGGCTCAAGAAGAGCCTGAATCCAAAAAGCAAGCCATCTTATTTCCCAGCTTTTATTTCAGTTCAGATAATGAAGGATTCACGACATATAAGTATCAGATAGGCTATCTTCCATTGTACGAGCATGGTGATAATTATACGGGCGTAATGATTCAACAGCAATATTTTACCCAAGATGATTGGAAATCTAGTGGGCAGCAATACACCCTGATGACTAGAGCAATCAACCCACGTAATGCATTAGGGTACAACTTAAATATCGGATACAACGTTGAAAATGGTCACCAATTAATTACGACAGATAGCAGCTATGGCTTTCAAGTTACCGATACAACTAGAGCCGAGGTGATGGCTGCACGAAATCGCCTTGAAACACAAGGCTCACTGGACAGCGGAACCTATTACACGCTAGGAGGCGCAAGTATTGAGCAGCAGCTTTTCAAGGGCTTAACCGCGATCGCGATGGGTGCCAATATGTATATTTCAGATTCCAATACAAGACCGATATTTAAAGCTAAGTTAATATATGATTTGTTACCAGCTTATGGGATCACAGCGCAACTTCGATATCGACAATTTCGGAGTACAAATATCAATGTGACTAGAGACTATTTCAATCCAGAAAAGTATAACGAGACCATGATTGCTATTGGATTTAGAAAGCGCATAGAAGGCTGGGTCGTCAGTGGAACAATCGGCTTAGGCAGGCAATCCGTTAATAATGAAACGCAGACTGGCACCCAATTGTATGAGCTGGCCGTCACAAGCCCTGTTGCATCAAATGGTTTTTACTTAAAGGCTCGAGCTGGATACGGAAACTCTGCTGGTATTTTGGGTGAAAACTATTTCTATCGTTATGTGATGGCAGATTTTATTTTTCCTTTCTAGATAAATCTAATGATTTTCTTAAAAATTTTTTACTAATTAAAAAATGAAATTTAGTTTTGAGCTCAACTTTCCAATTTAAATGAACTGTGTATTTTTTCATTAAAAAGGAAAAACCAATAATGATAGCTAATAGTTTTTATTATTTATCAGTTTTTTTTCAATTATTCGCATTTATAGCCTGTATTATTATAACTTATCATTCAGGTAAATTTTACCGTTTGATTTGGCTAGGACTGTCACTTTCTATATTTTTAATAACGTTGAGAAGCATCCATTCAACCATACATGCGATGCATCAAAAAATTATTCATTTAGATATATATCTTATAGTAGATTCTATTTTTTCTTTATTGTGTTCACTTGTTATTCTAATAACTATATTTTATTTTAGGAAAACAATTAATAAATCATTAGGAAATTTAAATAAATTAAAAGAAATTGCTGAATATGACTATTTAACAAATAGTTATAGTCGCTTTGAAATATTTAATATTATTAATAATGAGATTGATCGCTCACTGAGATCAAAATCTTCTTTTGCATTATTACAATTTGATATTGATCACTTTAAAAGTATAAATGACAAATTTGGACACAAAGTTGGTGATGAGGCTTTGGTGTTATTGGTCAATAAGATACAGAAAGCTGTACGATCAATTGATTTTTTAGGACGCAGAGGGGGTGATGAATTTATTATTTTAATGCCAAATACTGAAGTTGAAGAGGGACTTGAAGCGGCTGAGCGTCTACGTTCTATTGTTAGTGAAGATCCATTTCAATTTAATCTTGGCGAGAATATTTACCTTAAAATTAGTATAGGTATTACAATTTTCAATCCCTTAAAAGATAAATTGATTACTATTAATAATAATAAATTTAGTGCTGTGGATGAATTATTAGCACGCTCTGACAGGGCTTTGTATAGAGCAAAAGAAAAAGGTCGAAATCAAGTAAGAGCGAATTTTTGATTCAGCTGAGCTTTTAGAAATGGTGCACTATTCGGCCACAAATTTTAGACACATGTTTTAGCTATTGTCTTTGCGTAAGCTTACCGGAAATGTAAACAGGTCAAAAATGTAGATTTCCACCCTTTTTGAGGAGTTAGGGATGAGGGAATCGAAGTTTACGGAAAGCCAAATTGTGGCGATTATCTCTGAGGGTGAAGCCGGTATCCCAGTGGCTGAGGTCTGCCGAAAGCACAACATCAGCGTCAGCATGTATTACCAATGGAAGTCCAAGTACGCGGGGGTTTCGGTCATTGAGATCAAGCGTATTAAGGAGTTAGAGGCTGAGAATTCAAAGCTCACACGAATGTATGCCGACTTTGCGCTTGAGAATGGATCCATTAAGGATGTTCTAAGCCGAAAGCTTTGACGTCGGTCGAGAAGGAGATGGTAGTGGAAATCATGAACAAGGAACACTAGTTATCAAAGGCCAAAGCCTGCCAAGTGGTGGGTTTGTCACGATCCCCCTCTCTGAAAAAAGATGGCCGAGGTCTATTAACTTGGAAATTGATAGTTATCTTCTTTAAACAGCGTTAAGCAAGCCTCCACTGCATCTTCATCAAATAGCTTGCCGCTACCTATTTTAATTTCTTCTAATGAAACATCGATGCCCCGGCCTTTTCGGTAGGGGCGATCAGAAGACATGGCTTCAATGGTATCAGCCACAGCAACAATTCGGGCTTCTATGCAAATGAGATCACCCTTAACACCATTTGGATAGCCAGTCCCGTCTAATCGCTCGTGGTGTTGCAAAACAGTTTCGGCGACATTCCAAGGAAAATTAATGTGTTTTATGATGTTGTAACCAGCCTGGACATGATTTCTTAACATATCAACTTCAAAATAATTTAGTGCAGATGGTTTTGTTAGAACTTCAGCAGGAATGCCGATTTTTCCTATGTCATGAATCTTGGCTGACATATTGATTCCCTCAACGCTATGGGGGGATAGGTTCAGTTTTTTCGCAATAGCACTGGATAAATCTGCTACACGTCTTTGATGACCTGCTGTGTATGGGTCTCTTGATTCAATGACATTAGCAAATGTAATTGACATTTGATTCAATGAAGTGGTGAGTAATGCTTCGGTCTCATTTAACTTTCTTTGCAGAAAGAGTCGATCTGAGATATCTCGAATATTACATTGTATAACGTTATCGCTGCCCACTTTATAGACGTTGCTTACAAACTCTACTTGAATGATCTGACCGTCTTTTTTTTTCAAAGGCAAATCTTCATATCGAATGTAGCCTTTTTCTATCAGATCTGCGAATGCCATTCGCGCAGCTCTTTTATCAATCAAGAAGCCAATTTCCCATAGCTCTTTTCCAAGCAATTCATCTTTTGCGTAACCAAGTAGTTCGCTAATAAAGGGGTTGGCCTCTTCTATCAGACCTGTGCGATGATCAAGAATCAAAATGCCATCTTGAGCCGATTCAAATAACCTTCTATAGCGAAGTTCAGACTGAGCGATTGAAACATCGTCTTTAATTTGCTTTGGCATATCGGTTCCTTTCAAATAGCAGCACTCATATAAATAGTCTATACCTTATTGGGCTGAAACCATAGCCTTGCTGTGACCTGTCTGGTTTTATCGAGCCATCGGTGCTTCTCACGAAAGATGTCCGGATTTCATACCGCGCTTTTAAATCCCCTTGGCCGTTGTAGTGCTCCTTTGGCGGTTTAAGCCAAACCTGCTGAGGATTGGCTCAGTTACGGGTTGACCGGTTTCTCCACCGACGCGGTCTTGCAAGCTTAGTAGCCTCGTAGACTGACTGGTGTTTTTGCAGAATGATCTGCTCTTGACCACCGTGTCGTTGCGCTGGCGTGACGAACTTGATGACGCTGTGGCGATGCTCGTTGTTGTACCAGTTTGAAATGTGTGGACCCATTGACGGGCTTGCTCAATGTCTGCAAAGGACTCGCTAGGATATGCTGGTCAGTATTTCAAGGCCTTGAACAACGGCCCCAAGTATGGTTTTCGTCACTGACTGATGGGCGACTAAAGGATGGTGTGACGCCAAGATGTGTAGTGTTGCCAGCATGGTGGCACCCTTCATTGGACTGCCAATGTCTGAGTGCAAGACCAGCTGATCTCTTTCAATTCGGTATTTCAGACAATCCTTATCAATCAGTTCAGAGGCATGCTCGGCGCGCTCATCCTCGTGAATCTCCCAGGCCACTAGTATCCAGCTTAAGACATCAGCGATCATGTACGACCGTAAGAACACCCCTCGAACGCAGGTCATTGAGAAAGCAATGTACCAAGACCACACTTCGTTGGGCTTTCCGGCGATTAACGCCATGGGTTTGGGTACTTCTCGTGGTGGTTGTGCGTTTCCACGGCGATTGGCTTGGTTAAAGTCATGCAGTACACGGCAAAAGGTAGCAACCGATGCCAGATACTGGCCTTTGTCAGCCAGGTCAGGCACGATTTGCGACCGAGGCAGGCTTTGATACTCATGGCGATTACATACCGCTTCAATCTCAGCTTTTCCATCGTCTGTCAACGCATGATCGTCGTTACCACTGGCACCGCGATGTTTGTCGGCAAGATTATCAACGCCAGCTTGCCAACGCCGCAAGGTTCGACAGGAAATGCCCAGCACGCCTCGTTCACGCTCATTTGTGGTGACACCAGTCCGCATATCGCTATTGACTTCTGCTCGCTTGAACCACTCGAGCAGTGTTGATGCGTTACAGCCAATCTTGTGCGCTATCGATTCAACCTGGCCCAAAACGACGGATACTGGACTCGACGCTCTTGCACCATACGAACGGCACGTTCTCGTACTTAAGGGAAAAATCTAGTTTGCTTCTTCATGACCTTAGCCTCTCAGGAAATGAAGCCTCTTCCAAACCTGGGGCGATTCAGAGATTTGCATCTAGTTAGGTCTGTCTGATTGCCTTGGGAGTTTGGCGATCATGGCAATAAGGATCCCGTGAGGGATGGAACTTGGCTCGGCAGATGACAGATGAGGGTGTAGTAGTGGTGAAGTTGAGAAATGTTTGGAAAGTCGCAAGAGCCAGGGGCGATTCAATCTGGGGTTCTGGTGCCACTTCAGTGCCACGTGCGAGGTGTATTTGCTATGATTCAGTGGTAAGTGAAAGTGGTATTTGTGTTGAAAAAAAGGCTACCAGATGACATTGAACGGCTTGGTTACTTGGCGAATGAAAGCGTCTTTCCCAAAAATTTTCTTGCGGGCCAATTAACGCCATAAAATTTGGCTGGTCTCGAAGATCTTTACTCGGCTGAAAAAGGTTAGACAGTGTTCAAAAAGATCATTTAAAAGCAATCAAGCTAGTTCAGTTGATGCGAGAGCTTGGCTTGGCAGATTGCATTTTATCCCGTAGCAAAATTTTTCTAAGTCACATTGATGAAAAGATCACGAGAGTAAGCATGAAAATTTGGGTCGACGCCGATGCTTGTCCAGCTGTGATCAAAGATATTTTGTATCGGGTGGCTAACCGAACGCAGATCTTGGTGACCTTGGTTGCCAATCAGATGCTACACGTGCCACCGTCTCCATGGATTCAAGCCTGGCAGGTTTGTGCTGGGGCTGATGTGGCGGATCAGCGGATTGTTGACCAAGTCAATGCTCTAGACGTGGTCGTGACCGCTGATATACCGTTAGCGGCCTTGGTTGTTGCCAAAAAAGCTTGGGTGATTGATCCTCGAGGTGATTTGATCGATGAGCACAGTATTGCTGCTCGCTTGACCATGCGTAATTTTATGCAGAACTTGCGAGACAACGGGGTTCAAACGGGCGGACCATCAGCCTTTAATGACAGTGATAGCCGCGCCTTTGCAAACCAGCTCGATCGACTCATTACTCGTATCCAGCGCCAAGCGGCCCAATAGGCTGCTAGCAGGTCGGTCAATCCAGTAACTGATGCGCCAAATCGCGAATGTCAGTGGCAATAATATCCCACGGCTCTTCAGCTTTAAAGTCTTTGGTTTGGGCAGCACCATATTCCGTGGGTCGCGGCCAAAATGCAGTTTTAAGGCCTTGAGCGCGAGCCGCCTTAAGATCGTCGTTGTGTGCAGCACACAACATCACTTCGCTAGGCTTGGCGTTCATGGCTTGCACGACGCCTAGGTAGGCGGCTGGCATCGGTTTATAGGCTTTAAACCATTCGGTAGAAAAGCTAAGGTCCCAAGGAAGACCCGCGTGTTTGGCCATATTGGCCAGTAAGGCGATGTTGCCATTCGACAGTGGGCCAATGACATATTTGGATTTTAAACGGGTGAGTCCTGCAATGGCGTCTGGCCATGCGTCCAATCGGTGCCAGACACGATTGATATGATCCAAATCGACTGGCGACAGTGTGGTCAATCCAAATTTAGGCAGTAATTCCTGCAACGACTCACGGTGCAGATCATCAAGCAGTGTCCACGGGCGATCACCGCTTCGCACCTGCTGCATCTTGGGTTGGTAGAGGTTTCGCCAGGCCAATGCCAATGCACCCCAGTCGGTTTGAACACCCTTGGATCTGCCCCACGCTGATAGGTCGTGTTCGATCGAGCCGCGCCAATCAACGACTGAACCAAAGACATCAAATACCAAAACTTTGACTGCCGATAAATCAGGGGTCATCGGGTGTCCTCCTATAAGATAGGCTCGGCGACGTTGCCTCAAAAGTGTGCTTTGATCTTATACTCGATGCTTTCCATTGTGTCATCATCGCCGATGGATTGTTTACTTGGGATAAAGAAAAACGAATGCAACTCTGGTCTGCCTGCCAAATCGGTGATCGATTTGACACTGTCGACACACCGAGCCTCATCCTAATGCTTGACGTTTTCGAGCGTAATCTCGACCGTCTGATGCATGCCAGTCAAGGTTTGCGAGTTCGACCTCACGCCAAAAGTCATAAATGCCCCGAAGTGGCCAAGTACCAAATCGCTAAAGGGGCCGTAGGCATCTGCTGCCAAAAGCTCAGCGAAGCGGCCTGTTTTGCGCAAGCGGGCATCCAAGACATTCTCATCACCAACCAGATCGTAGGCCCCAAAAAACACAAACACCTGCGCACCTTAGCTGAGCAGGTCAACCTTGGGGTCTTGGTTGACCATCCTACACAGATAGCGGCGTTGGCAAGCACCATGTCAGGCGCCAAACAAGCACTAAATGTCTATATTGAAGTCGAGGTCGGCGGCATGCGTTGCGGCGTACCTATTGAGAACGTTGTGAGCATGGCACAGCGCATTGTGGCCGCGTCCGACCAAGGGTTACGATTTGCCGGCTTACATTGTTATCACGGTCGCGCCCAACACCTTAGACAGGCTAAGGCGCGATCAGAGGCCATTGGGTATGCCACTGGCGTCGTCCGCCTAGCCGTTGAGCAGTTAAACCAAGCTGGTATTAACGTACCGTGTGTCACTGGTGCGGGAACTGGGACGTTTTGGCATGAACGTGATTCAGGCCAGTACAACGAAATACAAGCGGGTAGTTACGCCTTCATGGATCGCGACTACGGTGACAACATTGCCGATGCGAGCGATGTTATTTTTGAAAACGCACTGTTTATTAAAACCAGCGTCATGAGCATACCGCGTGATGGGATCGCCATTGTCGATGCGGGCCTCAAAGCGTCTAGTGTGGACGCCGGGATGCCTGTGACCTTCAAGCAACCCGGCTGGCGCTATTTAAAAGCCTCTGATGAGCATGGCGTGATCGAGTTGGCACCCGGTGCACAAGCTGCCTTGGGTCAATCCATCCTACTGGTGCCAGGGCACTGCGACCCAACCATCAATTTATACGACGAGATCATTTGCATCAAAGACGATCGCGTTCATGCCATCTGGCCCATCTCGGCTCGCGGCGCGCTGCTTTGATCGGGTTAAAAAAAGTCCCAGTGGTGATTTGACCAAAGCGACTGTCATCGGCCTCGTGATGCAGTCTTTGGCGTTCATATTATTTGACTTAATGGGAAGTTTTTTGTATGAACAAAAAGCTTGTTTCTGTCCTTACTTTAGGGGTGTTACTGACGGTAGCTTGGGTCGGCGCAAGCGCTTATGTTGGTTATAAAGCGCAACAAGCGTTAGCCGTTTTAACCAATCCGCCACCGGGTACAACACCGCTTCGATTTTCTGATGCGACCCATAAGCGGAGCCTTTTGACATCTAGCGGCTCAATGATGATGAACTACCCCGATCCTGACGCGGATCAACAACCACCGCCTGATTTGTTTCAGGTGCCGTTCAATTACGCCATTGATCACCGTGTCATGTTTGCCCACCTCGGCACTTTTGATCTGACGGCCAACTTAATGGGCGAAGGTGAGCAAGCGATGACGGCGTTGTTTGGTCAAAACACAACACTGACAGGGCAGGGCCGTTGGGGGTGGGATGGTCAGACGCTCAGTAACTATGCTTTACCGGGTTTGAAGTCAGAAAAAGCCGACTTCACCTTTGAAATGTCGCCGATCAACGGGCAATTTAAAATGAAACAAGCCGAGCTTGATTTTGAAATTAGCGTGCCTTCGTTGGTGGTGGTCGATGCAGATGGGGTCACTCGCATCAGTGATGTTAAGGCGACCTTGTTGACCAAGAATCGCTACACAGTCGAGGGTCGCAACGCTTTTACAATTGGACAAGTCGACTTCCCTGATGGCCAAGCACAGACCATCAAGTTGATAGGCGAGAATGTTTACACTGATGATCGGCTTAATATCTCAATCGGCAAAGCCATCGGTGAATTGACTGTTGCGGGCACAACGGTTTCGACTTTAAGGTTTCGAATTTAAAACCAGATCTCTTGTTCGATGATCTTTACGCCAAAAGCATAGATGCTTTCTCGGTGGTTTTGAATACCGCGGGTAACTTCGAATCCTTAACGCCGGCACAGCGCCAAGTCGTGTTGGTCGCCGTTCGCGACTTGATCATGCAAGGTTTTTCTGTTGGCATAATGTATGTGCAGGCCTCAACAAAAGATGGTGTCGCCACGGCAAGAGCCATGTTGCAAGTCAAACCATTCGCAGAGGCGTCATCAGCACTTCCGTTTGATGCTGCCAAGCAACCGGTCTTTAACGCCGAAATAGACCTATAAGGTACTGCTATTTCACCACTGCTAACCGCATTCGGGAAGTTGATAGGCGTGTTCATCGAGCGTTCGAATGGCTTCACAGGATCAATGTCACTTAATCAGGGCAAACTTCTGGTAAACGGCACCGAGTTGCCTTTTAATGAAGAAATCACACTATTGTCCCAACGTTTGGAACAAGTCCCGTTGAACGGGAAGATTTCCTGACTCGATCGGTTCAACGGGTCGTCCGAGTAGGGTTTCGATAGAGCTTGTCTCAAACATGTTCAGGTCCAGTACGCGGAGAGTTTCGTAAAGCGAATGTTTCAGATTCAAGCGCTTCTTCATAATAGCAATCGAGACTTAGGTCGCAATCGCGACCCATATTTGTTTCTTGACGGCGTTTTCTGTGTTGCCATAAAACGCTTTGATTCGGAAATGATGTTTGATCCACTTGAAGAACAACTCGACTTGCCATTGTTGTTTGTAGAGGGCGCAAATCGTGATGGCCCGCAAAGCAAAGTTGTTGGTGAGAAAAACGAACCTCTTGTCGCTCTGTGCATCGATGAAAGTGACGCATCGGAGTGCTTCGGGGTATCGAGTAGTCGACAGTACGCCAGTCAACCGGACATGATGATCGCTGACCAATCCAGTGCTGTTGTTGACGGGAAAGGTTTGAATCAGTTCGGTTTGCATGTTGGCTTTGGCCCTGCTCACAAAGAAAGCTCTGTCGGTGTGCAAGTTGTAGAGCCGAGCAAAGTCGACGTAGGCTTTGTCCATGACGTAAAACGCGCCAGCCTCGACGCGAGCCTTGCTCGCAGAGCAGGTCGAGAACTTTGACGTCGTGCATCTTGCCGTCGCTGTTGTGAATAATATTCGGGATCGAACCCTTCAAATCTGTCAACGTGTGAAGCTTGACGGCGGCCTTGGTTGTTCGAAATGGCGCCCAGTAAAACAGACTTAGACACAAGTCTGTCGTCGTCGAGTCCAGCGCATAAATAGTCGCACCCATCAGCGCATTCAGTTCGGTGTTGGTCGGTTCGTCGGTTCGTCGGTTCGTCGGCGTAAAGTGTGCGCGCCGTTTTAATCAAATGATGAGCCAAGTCCGCAAAGACTTCCCCGGGTCTGACTCGGTTTGCGTTGCGCTCGCAAATTGATCTAGATATCACGCAACGATTCGCGTGCCATCAGTTGCGCAAGGGCGAGCGTCAAAAACTGATCCAGACAGCTGAGGTCCTGGACTTTGTGTTGAGCACGTCTCGCTGCCACCATCCGACTGAAAGCTTTCAGCGGCAAATACGCCATGACTTGAGCGAATACCAATTGTCCGGAATGCATGATCAACCTCGCTGGAGAACATCTGGCAATGATGACTCATCCGAGAAATCAGATTCAAATCGTGGACACACGAAAAAGCGGATTTATCCATGAATATCAATAAATTACCGACGATCAATCGTGAAACGTTGGGACACTTGTGAAGAAATCACGCAAATATCTGCCTTTGTCAGTGACCTTCTTAAGACGCCCTAAGTGCAAATGGGTAAGATCACTGCTGCGATCTCACCCATTTTTTGTCTAGCTGTTTTTTGAAAATCTAGACTGGCTTAAACATCGGCACCGGTGGCGTGTCCTCACCCTCAGTGGGTTTAAATACAACAGTGACGTCCTGCCCAATTCTGACATCATCTAAGTCGCAATCGACAATCTGAGTCATCATTGTTGGGCCTTCCTCAAGCGTCACGTAAGCGATGCAATAAGGATTAGGGTTGCCACGCGCCATGACACTGTAGCTGTAAATCTTGCCCTTGCCGCTGGCCGGTTTCCATTCGGTTTCACCGAAACAGAAAGGGCACAGTGTGCGTGGGTAAAAATGCACTTTGCCACAAGATTTACAAGATTTGACGGTCAATTGTTCGGCTTTGGCTTGTTCCCAGTAGTACTCAGTGCCCGCTTCAATGGTAGGCGCCACAATGGGGTTTGGTTGGAAGGGTTTGCTCATGCTTATACTCGCTCAAGAATCAATGTCGCACTACCGTGCCGTGAGCCTAGAAGGCCGCCTGTACCATGGGCAAGGGCCAAATCGCAATTGGGAACCTGCACGGCTGGGTGAGCCTCACCGCGTAATTGACGAACCGCCTCAATCACTTTGGTGATGCCACCACGATTGGCAGGGTGGTTGTTGCACAACCCACCACCATCGGTATTGAAAGGTAACTTGCCAACGCCAGAAATTAGATTGCCATCAGACACGAACTTGCCGCCTTCGCCTTTTTTACAAAAGCCCAAATCTTCCAGTTGCATCAGCACAGTGATGGTGAAACTGTCATAGATGGAAGCGTACTTGATGTCCTGCGGTGTGACACCGGCTTGCGCAAAAGCCTGAGGACCAGACGAGCGGGCGGCTGAGTAAGTCAAATCGACTTCACCACCAAGCTGACCTTTGACGGCTTCGCCGGCGCCACGAATGCCCACTAACGGACGATTCAATTGGCGTGCAATCTCAGGACGCGCCAAAATCAATGCGCCGCCGCCATCGCTCACCACGCAGCAATCCAAACGCTTGAGCGGCGATGCCACCATTGGCGAGTTAATCACATCCTCAACGGTCACCACATCTTTGAGCATCGCATGTGGATTGTGTTGCGCGTGGTGTGATGCGGCAACCTTAATCCAAGCCAGTTGCTCAGCAGTCGTGCCGTACTCGTACATGTGGCGTTGTGCCACAAGCGCATAACTGTTAACCGTTACCGACCCGAAGGGCGACTCAAACGGCGCGTCAGGCACGTCGGCGCCCCAGCTGCGCGGCTGTAACCCAGAGGAGCCTGCCGAGCGAGGGCGACCAGCCAAGGTGATCAAAGCGATATCGCAACGTCCCATGGCAATGGCTTGCGCGGCGTGAGAAACATGAATGAGGTAGGACGAGCCACCAGTCTCAGTGGAGTCGACATGACGAAGATTCCTCAAGCCCATGTAGTCAGCCATACTGAGCATGCCCAGGCCTGGGGCGTCACCAGCGCAAAAATACCCATCAATGTCGCTGTGCGACAAACCAGCATCTTCAAGTGCCCCTTTGGCACTCTCTGCATGCAACTGAGCCACCGACTTGTCTGGTGCCTTGCGAGTCGGATGCTCATAAGCACCCACGATATAGGCTTTGTCTCTAAGTTCCATTGATTATTTTCACAAAAAATTAAAAAAATGCGTTTCATTAATAAACGCCCATGTGTAATTTTTAGCACTTTTGCGACCTTCAGGCTATCGGGTTTCGTTAAGTAGGGCTTTACTGCCAAAACCCAATCATCGGTCAAGCCGGCACAACCCCCCACTTTGGCGGCATAATCAAGGAATGTTGTCTATTTTTTTGAATCAACCATTTCTCACATATTGACTATGCCCATGAAAAAAGCCCTAGAACACCTCCGCGTCCTTGATTTATCGCGAATCTTCGCAGGCCCGTGGTCGACACAAAACTTGGCCGATTTGGGTGCCGAGGTCATCAAAGTAGAACGTCCGGGGCGTGGAGACGATACCCGTGCGTGGGGGCCACCGTTCCTGAACGATGCCAATGGCGAGCCCACCACTGACTCGTCATACTTCATGGCCGTTAATCGCGGCAAACAGTCCATTACGGTCGACATCTCAACGCCAGAAGGCCAAGCGATTATCAAAGACTTGGCTAAAAATGTTGATATCGTGGTCGAAAACTACAAGGTCGGCACGCTGAAGCGTTACGGTCTTGACTACGACAGCTTGAGCCTGATCAATCCACGGTTGGTGTATTGCTCCATCACGGGCTTTGGCCAAACGGGTCCATATGCCGAGTTACCTGGTTATGACTTTGTGTTCCAAGGCATGAGTGGCTTGATGAGCCTAACTGGCAAACCCGATACAGAACCAGGCGGGGGGCCATTGAAATTTGGCGTGGCCATCAGCGACTTCACCACGGGCATGTACGCCACAATCGCCGTTCTGGCGGCTATCGAGCATCGGCATTTGAGCGGCCAAGGGCAATATATCGATATGTCACTGCTTGATTGCAGTGTTTCGCTGACGTCCTACATGTCAATGAACTACTTTTTGTCCGGCAAGGTGCCGCAACGCATGGGTAACGTGCACACCAATATCGTCCCTTATCAAGTGTTTCGGTGCAAAGCGGGCGACATCATCCTGGCGGTTGGCAACGACTCGCAGTTTCGAGACCTATGCCAAGCGATTGAAATGCCTGAGTTAGCCACGGATGAACGATTTGCGCGCTCGTTTGATCGGGTTAAAAACCGTGAAGTCCTGATTTCAATACTGACCGAACCCCTGCAACGCCACACAATGTTGGAGTGGGTGGAAATTTTCGAAAAAAATAATGTACCATCTGGCCCGATCTATACACTGGATCAAGTCTTTGAAAATGTCCAGGTCAAAGAACGCGATATGAAAATCCATCTGCCACATGATGCTGGTGTTGATGTGCCCAGCGTGTCCAGCCCGATCCGCATGTCCCAAACCCCTGTTCGACTTGAAAAGTCAGCGCCAGTGCTGGGTAGCCACACGGTAGATATTCTGCAAAAAGAGTTAGGTCTGACGACAGAACAAATCGCAGGCTTGCGAGACAAGGGCATCATTTAAAGTCACCGCCCCACGCCCGGCAGAATCAATCGGTGGTGGGGCGCCCAATCCAGGCCAAACCCAAGACCAACCAACTGACGATCAACAACATGCCACCGATCGGTGCGATGGCACCGATCGCTAAAAGCCCGAGCAGGTACTTGGCATAGATCGCACCGCTGAATCCAATAATGCCTGCTAGCATGAGCCAGCGCGCCACTATCGCTCCCAACCCTGCAAACTGACACAGCACCAAAAGTGCGATCGCGTGCAGGAGTTGGAAAGTTGAAGCGCGCTCAACGGCGCTGGACGCCGCCGGGTCATCGAGTGCGTGAGCAGCCACGGCGCCCAAAGCCACACCACTGGCGCCAAGAAGGCCAACAACAACGCTCCAAAGCGGTTTCGATGTAAAGTTCATGTTCAAAGCGTATCATGTAGCGCAAACAAAAATTCGGATCACCGTGTAAGGAAACAAAATGGCAAGGATGTCAACCCGGCTCACTTCGATCAAAGCCATGGTGCTGGGATCGATATTGGTTATCGCGGGATGCGCTGGTGTCGTTGTCGGTAAAACACCCTCGACAACATTTGATGTGCCGATCAGCATTCAAAGGGCCTATGACCGCACGATCGCACAAGCCAAATATTGCTTGGTGACAGAAGATAATTTTCCGCTAACAGCGCAAATAAGTGACGATAGACAATTTGCAAGCGTTAACGTTCGAATGTCAATGACAGGCACTTTACTGTCTGATATTGAATTGACTTCAATCGGTGCTGACAAGACTAACGTGTCAATCTCAATGTGGGGTGTCAGTGTCTGGGACCAAGCCGCCGTTGACGCCATGAAAGCCGCTATTCAATTTGGCGTGCCCAGTTGTACGGATTACTTTCCCGTAACACCGCCGCCAAAACCCAACCGACGTTAACGCTCAGCGGTGTACTGTTAAGCCGAACGCATTACTGCGCGTACATCACTGACCATTAACCAATAAACTACAAAAAAATTTTGAACGCCACGACTTTTAAGGTATTACTGCCATGATCATGTTTGCGACCGCTGAGCAAGTCAGCTATTTCGGGTTCCACATTCCTTTTTTAGAACACCTGGGCGTTGAGCCAATCAGTTGTGAGAATGATAGGGCTGTCACTTTCATGCCGCTCAAGCCGCACTTGCGAAACAGCCATGGCCACATCCACGGTGGAGCACTGATGAGCGTTTTGGATTTCACATTGTCAGCCGCTGGCAGAGCGCACGATCCGATGGGTGTCGGTTTGGCTACGATCGATATGTCCACAAGCTTCTTATCGCCAGGCAGTACTGACTTGACGATTACGGCCATTTGCTTACGGCGCGGTTCAACGATTTGTTTTTGTGAGGGTGAAATCCGTGACACGCATGACAAATTAGTGGCCAAAGCGAGCGCTTCTTTTAAACTAATCAAAGCGAACCGATAATCATGTCATTGCAAATCACGATCTCAGAGGCGGTTAAAACCGCCATGCGTGCAAAAGACTCGGCGCGTTTAACGACCTTACGTTTTTTGCAAGCCGCTATCAAACAACGAGAAATCGATGACCGTAAAGTATTGAGTGACACTGATGTTACGGCGATTATCGAAAAACAGATCAAGCAACGCCGTGAATCGATCGCTGCTTACGAGAAGGCTGGTCGAGCTGAAACCGCTGCGCAAGAAACAGCGGAAATCGTTGTTTTACAAGAATTCTTGCCCCAAGCCGCCAGCGAGCAAGAAGTGCTGGCCGTCATTGAGGCGGCGATTGAGCAGGCCCGGGCCAGTGGTGCACTGGGACCTGCCATTATGGGAAAAGTCATGGCCACGGTCAAACAAGCGTTGGCCGGGCGTGCCGAGATGGCGGCGGTTTCGCAGCAAGTCAAAGCAAAGCTATCCTAAGCACACTCATATATAGGGGCTGCTGCGCAGCCTTAATCACGTTCATTGTTAAGCACGTCATCGACCGCCATTGTCACGCTTAGCCTGATGGCTGGCATGACACCCCTGAGCGCCTCGCCTAAAAAAATCATAAGGCCCATTTCGGGTCGGTCATTGATATGGGCATCGAGTCTTCGTTGTATCCTCATTGTTTACTTTTATATTTTTGGTGGTAGCCGACGGTAGGCTGCGCAATACAAGCACAAGGCGGCACATAAAAAAGCGATAAACTGGTGGTCAATTGCTGTATAAATAAACAGCATATGATTTGGGATGCCTCAAAACATGGAATTGGTGGTTCGTCGTCCTGAGGGTTTGTATTGCCCGCCGGGTGATTTCTATATTGACCCTTGGCGCGCGGTATCACGTGCGGTGATTACACACGCGCATGCCGATCACGCTCGGGCAGGGCATGCACACTATTTGGTTAGTGCCCAAAGTGAAAACGTGCTGCGAGCCAGGTTTGGAAACTTGCCAATGCAAACGCTCGCTTATGGCGAGTCCGTGACTGAAAATGGTGTTTGCATCAGTCTGCACCCAGCCGGCCACGTGCTCGGCTCAGCCCAGGTCCGGCTGGCTTACGGTGGACAGGTTTGGGTGGTTTCAGGTGACTACAAACTGGCCGCCGACCCGACATGCACACCGTTTGAAGCTGTGGTTTGCGACACATTCATCACCGAATCAACGTTCGGATTGCCCATCTACCGCTGGCCAGCAAGCCATGATGTGCTGCAGTCTATAAACCAATGGTGGGCAAATAATGCCAGTCAAGGCCGAAGTAGCCTTTTGTATGCCTATGCATTTGGAAAGGGACAACGATTACTGGCCGGTTTAGAAAAATCAATTGGCCCCATCATCACGCACGGTTCATTTGATGCACTAAATGAGGCCTACCGACAGTCGGGTGTTGCTTTGCCAGAAACCCTACGGGTAACTGACGTCAGTGAAATCGACAAAAAGCGCGCGTTGATTTTGGCACCACCTTCAGCGGCTTCGAGCCCTTGGATGAAGCGCTTTGGTGAAGTTTCCCACGCCATGGTTAGTGGCTGGATGCAAATCCGTGGCGCCCGCCGACGCCGATCGGTCGATCGTGGGTTCGTGTTGTCAGACCACGCCGACTGGCCAGCCCTTTTAACTGCGATACAAGCCACAGGTGCTGAGCGCATCATCGTGACTCACGGCAACACTGCCGCATTGATACGATGGCTCAAGGAGTCGGGACGAATTGCTCAGGCCTTTGAAACTGAGTACGGTGAAATAGAGGAATGATCCCCTAATGCGCGCCTTCGCCGATCTCTACCAAGCCTTAGACCGAACGACCTCAAGCCGTTTAAAGGTAGCGACCATGGTTGCGTATTTTGGTCAAGTCAAAGGCGATGATGCCGCTTGGGCTGTTTATTTTTTAGCAGGCGGGAAAATCAAACGGTTGTTGCCCATTGCACAATTGCGTGCCTACGCGCAGCGCCAAACGGGACTGCCAATCTGGCTATTTGAAGAGTGTTACCAAACGGTCGGGGACTTGGCCGAAACCATCGCCTTGTTGCTGCCACCCCCTCAAACTGAGCGCGACACGGGTTTGAGCCAGTGGGTGACTGAAGGCCTTTTGCCGCTGCAGTCGCTTGGCGATGAGCAACGTTCGAATGCGCTTGATGAGCTCTTAGAAGGTTGGGATGCTGACACGCGATTTATCTGTTTGAAGCTCATCACGGGTGGGTTTCGAGTCGGTGTTTCGCGATTGTTGGTTACCCGTGCGTTGGCCCAATTAACCGACTTACCCGCGACACAAATTGCGCAACGCATGATGGGTTATTTTAGCGGTCGTGAGCATCCCACCGGGGATCGTTATCAAGCGCTTATTGCCGATGGTGATGCAGACTATGAAGCCATTGAGCCTGGTCAACCGTATCCTTTTTTTTTGGCGCAACCCTTGGCTCGAGAAGACGCGCAGCTGCAAGATATATTGAATGCGCCCGAGTTATGGCAGATGGAATGGAAGTGGGATGGCATTCGAGCGCAACTGGTTTGCCGTCATGGCAAATGCTGGCTCTGGTCTCGTGGCGAAGAGTTAATCAGCGAGCAGTTTCCTGAGTTGTGCGCAGCCGCCACATTCTTCGCTGACGGTACTGTATTAGATGGTGAGATTTTGGTTTGGCATCCAGATCAAAACGTGCCCGCTTCCTTTGCCGACCTGCAAAAAAGGCTTGGTCGCAAGCGACTGTCAGATGCTATCAAGCGCGACTATCCAGTCGTTTTTATGGCCTATGACTTGCTAGAAGAGAAGGGCACCGATTGTCGGTCGCACACGCTCAGTCAGCGACGATTGGCACTTTCGACGCTAATTCTAAGCGCTGACACACCGACCGCATTTAAATTGTCACCAGTTGTTGACGTTAAAAACAGTGCTCAAGCACTGGCTCATCACGCCCAGGCCCGCGAACAGCGCGCTGAGGGTTTTATGATCAAATCCCAATCATCGCAATACGGTGTGGGTCGCACTCGCCAAGTGGGACTTTGGTATAAGTGGAAGCTTGACCCCATGAGCATCGACGCGGTTTTAATCTACGCACAACGTGGGCACGGTCGACGCGCGAGCCTCTATACGGACTACACCTTTGCAGTCTGGGATGACTCAGCTTCGCTTGGTGAGCCTTTGCTGGTCCCAGTGGCCAAGGCCTACACCGGTTTGACAGACAAGGAAATCAAGCAAATTGATGCCATTTTGCGCCAATCAACGGTTGAGTCCTTTGGCCCGGTTCGACGGGTTGAACCCACACTGGTGTTTGAGATTGCTTTTGAAGGAATTTTGCCCAGTTCAAGACACAAAAGCGGGGTGGCACTGCGGTTCCCGCGCATGCTGCGTTGGCGCATTGATAAGCCCGTTGCCCAAGCCGATACCCTTGCCACATTGAAGGCTCTGCTATGAGCCCGTTAGAACCGCAGCTCCATTCAACTAACACGGCGATTTCCCTAACAGCCGCCATCAACACTTGGTTTGAATCGCAAGGCTGGGTACCGTTTCCTTTTCAAAAGCAGGTTTGGCAAGCCATGGGCAAAGGGCAATGGGGTTTGCTACATGCTAGTACGGGTCGCGGAAAAACGTTGGCCACGTGGTTCGGTGCGCTTAAGCACCTTGAAAAATTGTCGCTACCCAATCAAAAAACTGGTTTAAAGATTCTGTGGATCACGCCCATGCGTGCTTTGGCCGCAGACACCACAACTACATTACAAAAGACCGCTCAAACGTTTTTGCCTGACTGGCGTATTGAAATGCGTACTGGCGACACGAGTGCTGCCGAACGTGCTAAGCAAAGCAAAAGTCTGCCTGATGTGTTGGTGACCACACCTGAAAGCTTGAGCTTATTGCTCACTCAAAAGGATGCTCATTTGCGTCTTGGCAAAGTACAAGTGTTAGTGATTGACGAGTGGCACGAACTTATTGGCAGCAAGCGCGGCGTGCAATTGCAATTGGCGGTTGCCCGTCTAGCACGGTGGCAACCGAGTCTCATTTGTTGGGGCATGTCGGCAACGCTCGGCAACCTAGACCAAGCCTTGCAGACGCTTTGTTTGGTACACACGCCTGCGGAAAAAACACGCTTGGTCAGCGATACCCAACAAAAGACGGTACAAATTTACACGCTTTTACCCAAAAATATAGACCGATTTCCATGGGCAGGTCATTTGGGGCTTTCGCTCGCACCAGCTGTGGCGCGAGCTCTAAAGGCATCAAGCAGCACGCTGATATTTGTCAATACGCGCTCTCAAGCCGAACGGTGGTACCAAGCGCTACTTGAGGCTGCGCCTGAATTGGCCGGTGACCTAGCCTTGCATCACGGCTCACTAGACCCGGACGTACGCCGATGGGTCGAACAAAGCCTAAAAGAGGGGAGCCTTAAAGCAGTGGTTTGCACCTCAAGCTTGGACTTGGGTGTGGATTTTTTACCGGTTGATCGAGTGCTGCAAATTGGCTCTGCCAAAGGCGTGGCGCGACTGCTTCAACGAGCAGGTCGTTCTGGGCATGCGCCTGGCCGGGTATCGCACATCACCTTAGTGCCCACCAACAGCTTGGAAATCTTAGAAGCGGTTGCTGTGCAAGACGCCGTGCAAGCCCGAGAAGTCGAATGCCGTCATGGCCCACAGGCGCCGATTGATGTTTTGGTTCAACATTTGGTCACGATTGCCATTGGCGGTGGCTTTATAGCGCAAGATTTATTTGAAGAGGTTCGTTCAACCCATGCTTATCGCGCATTGACGCCCGAGGCTTGGCAATGGGCGTTAGATTTTGTGCGTCACGGCGGCACTGCGTTGGCTGCCTATCCCGACTATCAACGCGTGGCACCTGACCAAGAGGGTGTTTGGCGCGCGACTAACGCCACCATGATTCGTCGACATCGCATGAGCGTAGGCACCATTGTTAGCGATGCCATGATGCAGGTTCGTTACTGGTCGTCCCGTGGTGGTGGCGCTCGAATTGGTCAGGTCGAAGAGAGTTTTGTGACACGATTAAAAAAAGGCGATTGTTTTTTTTTGCAGGCCGCCTTTTGGAGTTGGTCCGCATCAATGAAATGACGGCTTATGTCAAACGGGCTTCAGGCAATCGGGGCGCGGTGCCGAGATGGGTGGGCGGCAACATGTCTTTGTCTTCAACACTAGCAAATGCTATGTTGGCGCGTTTGGACAGCAGCAGCAAGCCAGACACGGCAATACCTAAAAGTGCTTCTTCGGCCTGTATCGCCAATTGCACACAAACGTGGCAAGCCATCAAACCATTATTGGCATTGCAGCAACAATGGTCAGCGTTACCGAGCGCATCGCACTTACTCGTGGAGTGGTGGTCTTCACGTGAAGGCACTCATTTATTCATTTATCCGTTTGCAGGCCGTACCGTACACTTGGGCCTATCGAGTCTTTTGGCGTGGCGTTTGGCCAAGCAAATGCCATTGACGTTTTCTTTGTCGGTTAACGACTATGGTTTCGAGATGTTGTGCCCGCAAATACTGGATGTTGCCGCTTTGCTTACACCGGCGCTTTTAAACACGGAAGATTTAGCGCAAGACCTAGCAGAAAGTTTAAACGCTGGACAATTGGCCCAACGACGTTTCAGAGAAATCGCCCGCATTTCAGGGCTGGTGTTTCAAGGTTATCCCGGGGCTAAAAAAACAATCAAGCAAGTGCAAGCTTCTTCGGGTTTGTTTTTTGATGTGTTTGAACAATACGATCCAAACAATCAGTTGCTTGAACAAGCACGCAGTGAAGTGTTGCAGCATGAGCTTGATTTTGAGCAACTAAAGGCCACCCTGAATCGAGTGAATCAATTGCCCCTGACGCTTAAGACGATTGAAAGACCCACGCCGTTTGCATTTCCACTCATGGTTCAGCGCTTGCGTGAACGCTTGTCATCTGAAAAGCTTTCTGATCGCGTGGCACGTATGGTGAGTGAACTCGAACGGGCTGCGCAATGACGATGAATAATCAAGCTGTTGCCATTAAAGTCATGGGCCAAACCATCACCTTACTGCCCCAGAGAGCCGTCTATTTGAATGAGTCTCATACACTGCTCGTGGCTGACTTGCACCTTGGTAAAGCTGCCACTTATCGCAAACTTGGCCAACCCGTACCACAAGGCACAACCTCAGAGACATTGGAGCGCTTAAGTGTAGTGATTCAAAATCAGCCCACCAAGCAGTTGGTGGTGCTGGGCGATTTTTTGCATGCGGCCCAAGTGCATCAAGCCACGCAAACATTAAC
>CAWUWI010000013.1:0-20722 GCA_963926245.1 uncultured Burkholderiaceae bacterium
CAAAAACGTGGACGTGGGTGTCACAGGATTTCGGCGGTAGCCGAAGGGCGGGCTTGCGATCAGAGTCGAGGTAGGTTTTGATGGGTGTGTTTAGGTTCATGGCAACGGGTTTGGTTGGTTTTGTTGTGGCTTGTTGGCGCCGGTTGAAGACTGACCACCTGCAGGAGCGTCTAAAAACTTAAACTGAATTATGCTGCAAGTCCGTGACTCTATCGACATTCTAAAGGACTGCGTGACCCAAGGGATATTTTGATTCGTTTTTAGTTGTGCCAATTGACCATCTGATCACCATGCCATCAAAGCAGTCGATCATGGCGACAGGTAACCGTTATTAGCCGGGATATGGAACTCTGTGATGTCGGTGAGCCACTTTTCATTAGGCGTTGCAGCGTGGAAGTTGCGGTTGATGATGTTCTCTGGCGCAGGGCTAATTTCCCCCCCCGTATGAGTGGTAGCGACGACGCTTGAGCGCGGCAATGGTCAGTCCCTCTTGTTTCATTAAACATCGAATAACTCTTTCCGAAATGTTCAGATGTCGCTTGCACAGCGATGCCTGTAAGCGCCGAAATCCGTAGCACCGGTGATTGAGCTCAAAGATGTCAATTATCGTAAGACGCGCGTCAGCATACTTATTTGGACCTAGCAGACGGGCTCGGTGATAAAAGTAAGAGCTTCGAGCAAGGCCCAGTTCGACAAGGAGTTCTGGCACAGCATACGTTTGTCTGAGGGCATCAATCATCAGTGTCTTCTCCCGATTGCTCAGAAGAATGAGGTTGATGCCCTGGCCTTTTTTTAACAGTTCAGCTGCTTTCTTTAAAAGGTCGTGCTCAAGCTGCAACTTATGAATATCGCGCTTAAGCGACTCGACAGTTCTCTCCAACTCAGCCCGGTTAGGCGATGGTGGGGGATCATTTTTGTGTGTCATGGATGCTGGAGCCTCGGGACCAAGTAAAGTGTTCTTCCAGTTGTACAGCGTTGTCCTGTCAACGCTTAACTTTTGAGCCGTTACCTAAGCACTTGTCTGTCGCATGGATAGATCCATGACGGCAGCATTCTTGAAGGCTTCAGAATGCACAACCCTGGTGCCTTTGCTGACTACGCGTTTTCTAGTCTCGAGGGATAACTCACCGATCCAGTTTGTGAGCAAGCCCCGAGAGTGGTAACCCAACGCCTTGATGGTGCCAGCAATGCAGCGCTCATGGTCTAGGTAATGATCAACGGCTAGCTGCTTCTGTGCCTCTGAGTACTTCTGACTAGATCGCACATGCCTTGTTGACACATCTTGCCGCTGTTTGTGTTCTCGATACTAGGTCTTGAGTGCATTCTTTGTCGGTTAGCCCAACTGAATAATGATCGCTAACCAGGTCGCTGCGATGCGTTTATCGAGCTTGATATAGAGCTTTAATGCTCGAACGCGCTTTTCGTATGAGTACATGAACTACCTCCGAGTAGTTCAACTTTTCCGCCGCACCCCCCTCTGGTCAGTTTTCAACCGGCGTCAACACCATTTTTGCCCCGCGACGCGATAAAATCGCACTTTTTGCTTGGAAAGATTATGCAAATCAAAAACAGTGTCGCACTTATCACGGGTGGTGCGAGCGGCATCGGAGAAGCCACGGCGAAACATTTGTCAGCTTTGGGGGCACATATCGCCATTGTCGATCGTGATCAACCTCAAATCGATCGCGTCGTGGCTGAAATCCAAGCCGCTGGTGGCCAATGCGTGGGTATCTATGCCGATGTAACCAGCGAACAGGACACCGAACGCTTCGTGCAAGCGACAGTTGATGCTTTTGGGCAGCTGAACATTGCCGTCAGTTGTGCAGGAGTGATTCGCGATGGGACCCTGTTGAATATCGATAAAAACACAGGGCAAGTCTCTCGCAAACTCGGATTTGATAAGTGGAAAACAGTCATCGATGTCAACTTAACCGGTACTTTTCTCACCTTACGTGACGCTGCACAAGCCATGGTTAATGGCGACTGGGAAGGCCTTTTGGTACCAATTTCATCAGTCAATAAAATTGGGCAAGTCGGACAATTGAATTATTCCGCAACCAAGGCGGCCGTGGAACGTTTCCCCAAAATTATCATTGGCGAGTTTTTATTGCGCAAGATTGCGCACATTCGCTGTGTGGGGATCGCTCCGGGCTATACCGAAACACGTATTTTGCAAGAGATGAACCAGGATGCCTTATCAAATATCCTTAAAGACGTTCACTTGGGTCGGTTAGTCAAACCGCAAGAAATCGCTGACCTGATTGCATACTGCGCACAAAACGAAGCGATCAACGCCACCACGTTAGAAATCACTGGCGGCCTGTGTTTCCCTGGCAATATCGCCAAATAAGCATTAGGTTTTTGATTTTTTGAGTGCGGTTATTGGCTTTTCACCATATCGTAAGGGAAAGTTTGTCGCCAATGTCGGGCGATATCGATACGCCGGCATACCCAAACGTGTGGGTGGGTCTGAATATGATCTAAGAAGCGCTGCAAGGCAGCGATACGGCCTGGTCGACCCAGCAGTCGGCAATGCATGCCGATGCTCATCATTTTTGGGGCGTTTTGACCGTCTGGATCACCTTCTTTGTACAGCACATCAAAAGTATCCTTCATGTATTGATAGAATGGATCAGCGTGCGAGTAGCCTTGCGGTAAAGAAAAACGCATGTCGTTGCAATCTAAGGTGTAAGGCACTATCAATTGCGGCACGATAGTGCCATCTGTTCGGCACACCTTCATCCAAAAGGGGAGGTCGTCGCCGTAATAGTCGCTGTCATATTCAAACCCACCGTAGTCTGCAACTAATCGGCGTGTATTGGGGCTATCACGGCCTGTGTACCAACCGGCGCCATGAAGATGTCGTGGCCCCTCAGTAGGTTCACCCGTTAATTCGCTCACTATTATCATCGCTTGGCGCAAATGCTCAGCTTCGATTACTGGGTCCACATCTTGATAGTGAATCCACTTCCAGCCATGCCCCGCGATTTCATGACCGTCATCCATAAAGGCGCGCACCACTTCGGGGTAACGTGCCAAAGCCGTGGCAATGCCGAACACCGTCAGTGGCAGGCCTCGCTCGCGAAATTCCCGCAGTATCCGCCACACCCCAGCCCGTGAACCATATTCGTAAATGCCCTCCATGCTCATGTGCCTATTAGGATAAGCGCTGGGTGCAAAAAGTTCAGACAAAAACGTCTCACTAGCGGCATCGCCATGTAAAACGCTGTTTTCACCACCTTCCTCATAATTCAGTACGAACTGAACTGCAATTCGCGCTTCATTTGGCCACTGCGGGTGAGGAGGGGTATCGCCGTAACCTTTTAAGTCGCGTGGGTAGCTGCTCGTGGCGTCATAAATCATGTGAGACCGAAGATGGTTGATGTGGGCGGGTTGATTAGGTCTGGCTGTGTTTTTGTAGAATGGCGTAAAGCTGGTCTTTCAGAAGAAGTTTTTCTTTCTTTAACGTTTCAATTTCTTCTTGCGTGCTGGGTGAAATGTGAACTTCCATGTTTTGAATTTGCTGATCAAGCGCATTATGTTTATCAAAGAGCCGAGTGAAATGGTGGTCGGCGTGCTTGAGTTTGGTGATCAAATCGCGATATTCAGGAAACATAAAAACTCCAAATGGTTGATCGATGCAAGGCTTAGGATAAAAGAGAATTTCATGAGGATAAGTAACTGATGCTCTTTACCTTAACAAGGAGTCAGATCTTAAGAGCTTCATAAATCTGCCCAAAAAAAGTATTGGCATGATCAGGTTTTAGCCAGCGTACCGCAACAACCAGTTGGCTGCTGGGTTCAACCAAGGTGAAATGGCCACCGGCACCCATGCCAAAGTAGCTCTCAGGCGGCAATGAAGAAAAAATCCGTTGTTCGTGGTTTAGCCAAACCAAATACCCGTAGAAAGGTGCCAGCGGGCAGGGCGTCTGCATTTGGGCCATCCATTGCTTTGAAATGATTGATTGGCCATTTATTTGCCCCTGATTGAGCATCAGCTGACCGATGCGGGCTTGATCTTGGGCACTGATTGAAACGCCAGCGCCCCAGTGAGAGCCACCGGGTACCGACGCCAGGCGCTGACCATTAATGGTTATCCAAGCATGGTCATAGCCGACCCAGCGCCACGTGTCAGACAAACCGCATGGCCTGGCAATATATTGTGCAAACACCTCGGGCAGTGCTCGTCCAAATAAGTGCAATAGCGCCAGCGAGAGCTGGTTGATGCGAACGTCGTTATATTCCCAAAACGTACCTGGCGCCTGCAAAGGGCGTTTATCACCCTTGGTGCCGCTTGGTGCGGGTGCAAAAGCCAATGAGCGATAGTGATCGACTTGATCAGGTATATCAAAGCAATGGCCGGTCCATTCACTCGTTTGTTGCAGCAAATGCGCCCAAGTTACCAAACGGTTGGCACCATCATCAAAGCCAATGCCTGGCAACTGCGACACAATTGGGCAGTGCACATCGTGCAATAACCCTTGGTCATGCGCCACGCCAGCTAGAAGCGCCAAATAAGCCTTAGCGACACTGAACGTTAAATCGGCGCGAGACGGCTCACCAAACTCATAAACTGTCTGACCATTTTGAACAACAACACCACTGACGCCACCACGCGCGTGGACGGGTCCAAATAAGCGGTTGTATGGTGGTTTATCTGTTTGGTGAACACCCCAAATGCCAGCTGGGTCCGCAATGGGGTCGCGCACCCAGCCGATTTCGTTTTCGTTGGCAAATCGAACGGCTTGTTCAAGCTTATTTGAAAGGTGAGTAGCATCAATCAAGACAGTCCTCCAGCTATGGTTTTTTTCGTTTTTTTCATCAATCTTGCGGCAAATGCCTCAACCAATGCGCGGTTAGCACTGAGTGCGTCAGTTGCAGTGATAATATTCAAGGTTACCCTTAATGTCGACAATTGGTGAAAAATTGACCTTGGTGAATAAATAACAATGATTGCTGTAACCCTACCTGATGGTTCAAAACGTTCATATCCTGGTCCAGTGACTGTGGCCGAGGTGGCCCAATCAATCGGTGCCGGTTTGGCAAAAGCGGCGTTAGCTGGTCGCATTAACATGGCCGGGCAGACCGAGTTGGTTGACACTTCTTTTAAGATCGAAAGTGATACTGAGCTCGCCATTGTCACGGCAAAAGACCCTGAGGGTCTTGACATGCTGCGCCACTCGACAGCTCATCTTTTGGCCTATGCCGTTAAGTTATTGTTCCCTGAGGCACAAGTCACCATTGGCCCCGTGATTGAGAATGGATTTTTTTACGACTTCGCGTACAAGCGTCCGTTTACTCCCGAGGATTTAGAAGCCATCGAAAAGAAGATGGCTGAGCTTGCGTCACGCGACGAACCTGTGGTGCGTGAGCAGTGGCAACGAGACGATGCGGTTGAATTCTTCAAAGGAATCGGCGAGCTGTACAAAGCCGAAATCATCGCCTCTATTCCTTCAAATGAGACCATTAGTTTGTACCGTGAGGGTGATTTTATAGACCTATGTCGCGGTCCTCACGTGCCGAGCACCGGCAAGTTAAAGGTTTTTAAGCTGATGAAAGTCGCGGGCGCTTATTGGCGTGGCGACAGCAATAATGAGATGTTGCAACGGATCTACGGTACGGCCTGGGCTTCGAAGGCCGAACAAGACGCTCATTTGCATATGCTGCAAGAAGCCGAAAAGCGTGATCACCGCAAACTTGGTCGCGAGCTGGACTTGTTTCACTTTCAGGAAGAAGGGCCAGGATTGGTGTTCTGGCATCCCAAAGGCTGGGTGCTATGGCAGCAGGTTGAGCAGTACATGCGTGCCATCTATCGCGACAATGGCTATAAAGAGGTTAAAGCGCCACAAATTCTTGATTTATCTCTTTGGAAAAAAACAGGGCACTGGGATAATTACCGCGAGAATATGTTTACGACAGAGTCTGAGAGTCGGGTTTATGGTTTAAAACCGATGAATTGCCCAGGTCACGTCCAGATTTACAACTCAAATTTGCACTCCTATCGCGATCTACCGTTGCGTTACGGTGAATTCGGTCAGTGCCACCGTAACGAGCCGTCTGGTTCATTGCATGGCATGATGCGCGTGCGTGGCTTTACACAAGACGACGGGCACATTTTCTGTACTGAAGATCAGATGCAAGATGAGTGCGCCAATTTCACCGCTTTATTGCAAAATGTATACGCCGACTTTGGGTTTACCGAGGTGCTCTACAAGGTCGCGACACGGCCAGAAAAGCGCATTGGCAGTGATGAGAGTTGGGACAAGGCCGAAGCGGCGTTGATGGAGAGCCTTAAACGCACTGGGTGCGAGTTTGAGGTAACGCCCGGTGAAGGGGCATTTTATGGCCCAAAAATTGAATATACGTTAAAAGATGCCATTGGTCGCCAATGGCAGTGCGGCACCATTCAGGTCGATTTTTCAATGCCAGCACGCTTGGATGCTGAGTACGTTGACGATCACGACCAGCGCAGAACACCTGTGATGTTGCACCGGGCGATACTTGGTTCTTTAGAGCGATTTATCGGCATGTTAATTGAAAATCATTCGGGTGCCATGCCGCCGTGGTTGGCGCCAGTACAAGCCGTGGTGTGCTGTATTTCTGAGTCTTCAGCCCAATACGCAGCACAAATCACCGAAAGTCTGAACAAACAGGGTTTTCGGGTTGAGTCAGATTTGCGGGCAGAGAAAATCACTTATAAAATCCGCGAGCACAGTTTGCAAAAGGTGCCGTATATTTTGGTGATTGGCGAAAAAGAACGTGACGCCAACACCGTTGCGGTCCGCGCGCGCGGTGGTGTAGACCATGGCGTTATTTCCTTTGAGCGCTTTAGCACGTTATTATCTGAAGATGTATTAGCACATCGGCAACTTGCCGTGCCAATGCAATGATTTGTTGTAGTCTTTTATTAATTTTTAGGAGCTTTTGACATCGCCACTGACAAGCCTCATCGCATTAACGGAGAAATCCGCGTTCCCGAAGTACGTTTAATTGGAATTGAAGGAGAGCAGCTAGGGATCACAAAGACACTAGATGCTGTTCGAATGGCCGAGCAGGCCGACGTGGACCTCGTTGAAATTGCACCCAACGCAGATCCGCCTGTTTGCCGCTTAATGGACTATGGCAAGTTCAAATATCAAGAACAGAAGCGCCAGGCTGAAGCGCGTGCCAAACAGAAAATTATCCAAGTCAAGGAAGTCAAGTTCCGGCCGGGCACTGATGAAGGTGATTATCAGGTCAAACTTAAAAACTTAAAGCGCTTCCTTGATGAGGGCGACAAAGCCAAAGTGACCCTTCGTTTTAGAGGCCGTGAAATGGCGCACCAACAGTTGGGTATGCGAGTGCTTGAGCGAGTGCGTGACGACTTATTGGAGCTTGCAGTGGTTGAAGCGATGCCAAGACTCGAAGGCCGCCAAATGGTGATGGTGCTCTCACCGAAGAAAAAAGTGGTGGTGGCGGGTAAGGCCGACGGCGACGCGTGACCATCATGGGCAACATGCACGTCCTCTTCGTAATCGACCCACTTGCTGGCTTGAAGGCTTATAAAGACACGTCGGTCGCGATGATGCGTGCACTCTGTGCGCGCGGACATCGAATAAGTGTTTGTCATCAAGGCGATCTTTATATCGACGAGGGTAGAGTAATGGCTTTGACACAAGTCATTACTCTATTGCCACAAGCTGATCTTCATGGTCAAGCGTGGTGGGAAGCTTCAGAATCAAGCGTCGAAGTGTCTTTGTCATCTTTTGCTGCAGTCATCATGCGGAAAGATCCACCGTTTGACATGGAGTATGTCTACGCGACTCACTTGCTTGAGTTTGCTCAAGCTCAAGGCGCGAAGGTTTTCAATGAGGGTGCTGCTATACGCAACCACCCCGAGAAGCTTTCAATTACGGAATTCGCTCAGTACACCACGCCCACCTTAGTCACGCGCAACATGTCTCGGATTAAGGCTTTCCACGACAAGCACCTAGACGTGATTGTGAAGCCACTGGATGGCATGGGTGGCACGGGCATCTTCAGAATGCAGTCCGGCGAGATTAACCGCAATGCTATTTTAGAAGCCTTAACGCACGATGGCACCCGTACCATCATGGTGCAGCGCTACATTCCGGAGATTGTCAATGGTGACAAGCGCATCTTACTGATCGGCGGTGTGGCCGTGCCTTATTGCTTGGCGCGCATTCCACTAGCAGGCGAAACGCGCGGCAATTTAGCCGCTGGTGGTCGCGGTGTGGCTCAACCCTTAAGCGAACATGATTGGGCAATTGCAAATGCTGTTGCACCCGTGCTGGCGGCCCGTGGCCTGTTGCTCGTTGGCTTGGATGTGATTGGCAATTATGTGACAGAAATCAATGTCACTAGCCCGACCTGTTTTGTCGAAATAACCGAACAAACCGATTTTGACGTTGGTGCGCGCTTTGCGCAAGCCCTAGAAGCGGCCGTTCATGGCTAAAGAAGCGTTCTTAATGGGAGACGAAGACGTGGTTAATCCAGCGAAATCCGCTGCCGTTGCCGTTGTACTCGTGGCCCATGCGCCGTTAGCCACAGCACTCAAAGCTGTATCAGAGCATGTGTTCGGCGAGCCCGTTGATTTGTTTGCGATAGACGTGGCGCCTGGGGCCAGTGCCGTTGACTCGACCGACAGCCTGATTGAGCGATTGATGACTGTCAATCGAGGTGCTGGCATTCTCTTGTTGACAGATTTGCCTGGCGCCTCGCCGGCCAACATTTGCCACGATGCCGCCCTGCAATTGCGTGACAAAGACATACCCTGTTTAACGGTGACTGGCCTGAACGCATCAATGGTGCTGCGAGTTTTAAATTACCGTACTCAAAACCTTGACGCTTTGTGTGAGCATGCCATTGCTGGCGGCACACAAACAGTCAAACAAATCGACTGATAGAGTTCGCAATACTAGATTTACTGACGATTGGTTTTAGATCATTAAATCGTTTTTGATTCACTGTCTCCAACACACATGCAGGTACTCGGTCATGCCACAACTAGAAATTGTTGTTTCCAATAAACTAGGGCTTCACGCCAGAGCTGCAGCCAAACTCACCAAAACGGCGGGACAGTTCTCGAGCGAAATTTTTATTTCAAAGGATGCCCGGCGGGTTAATGCAAAAAGCATCATGGGTGTGATGATGTTAGCGGCCGGTAAGGACACGGTCGTCACCATTCATGCCGAAGGTGGCGATGCTGAAGAGGCCCTGAATCAAATCCAAGCACTATTTGATGATAAGTTCGGTGAAGAGCAATAACCTGAACGCTGTTGACAGCCTCCAGCCCAAGCCCATGATCTGTTTGTATGGTTGCAGTGTGGCAAGCGGCTATGCCATGGGTCGGGCGGTGGTCATGGGTGCAGCTGCGCTCGAAGTGGCCCACTACCGAATTGCACCTGGGGCCATTGACGCCGAAAAGAGTCGTTTCTCATTGGCGCTTAAAGATACGACCAATGAATTGCAAGTGCTCATCGACACCTTGCCAGCAGATGCCCCAAGGGAGTTGGCCGCATTACTGAACGTGCACCAATTATTGCTCTCAGATCCCTTGCTTACCGATGAAACATTGTGGCTCATTGAACAACGCCAATACAATGCCGAGTGGGCATTAACCACACAAGGCCAGTTACTTGGCGAGCAGTTCAGTGCGATGCAAGATGACTACTTGCGTGAGCGCGGTGCCGACGTCAGGCAAGTGGTGGAACGGGTGCTGCACACGCTGGCCGGCACGCGCGTATTGGTCAATTTAGAAGCCTTTACAAATAGTGATGAGCCACTGATTGTGGTGGCTCATGACATTTCACCAGCTGATATGATCAAGCTGCGCGGTGCAAGGTTTGCTGGTTTTGTGACAGATCTCGGTGGCCCGACTTCCCACACCGCGATTGTCGCCCGCAGCATGGGTGTGCCAGCTGTGGTTGCTTTGGGGCAAGTGCGCATGATGGCGCGTGATGGTGATTTTTTGATTGTTGACGGGCAACAAGGCACCGTTTTAATCAATCCACCCGCGGCTCAAGTCCGTGCTTACGAATCTTTGGCGCTTCAATACGAGCAGTCACGCGAAAGTTTGCTGACTTTGCGCGACATCACCGCTGAGACGCTCGATGGCGTGCGTATTGGCTTGCAAGCCAATATTGAAATGCCAGATGAGGTTCCATTAGCGCTAAGCCAGGGCGCGCAGGGCATTGGTCTGCTTCGAAGTGAATTTCTTTTTATGGGGCGCTCAAGCCTGCCGTCCGAAGAGGAGCAGTTCGCTGCTTATCAATCGGTTGTGAAGCAGATGGGGCAAAGACCCGTGACGATTCGCACCCTCGATTTGGGTGCGGATAAAACACTCGACGGTGAAGCCACGGTTGCGACCAATCCAGCGCTCGGGCAGCGTGCGATTCGCTACTGCTTGGCTAGACCTGAATTATTTCAAACCCAATTGCGTGCCATATTAAGGGCCTCAGCCTTTGGCAAGGTCCGTATCCTGATACCGATGATTACCAGTATTTCTGAAGTTCAGGCAGCGCGGGAGATTATTGATAGTGTGCGCAGCGAACTAACAGCCAAAGGCCAGCTGTTTGATGATCATGTTGAGATCGGCGCCATGGTAGAAGTGCCAGCGATGGCTATAGCGATTGAGCCGTTTGCGTGTGCATTTGATTTTTTGTCGATCGGCACCAACGATTTGATCCAGTACACCCTAGGTATTGATAGGGCAGACGCGGACGTTTCATCGCTGTACGATCCGCTTCATCCCGCCGTGTTGCGATTGATTGCTGGCACCATCAACGCCGGTCAGCGCCAACAGATCCCCGTTTCGGTTTGTGGCGAAATGGCGGGTGACACGAGACTGACTCGATTATTACTCGGTCTGGGACTGACGGAGTTTTCCATGCATCCGCGGCAACTGCTAGACGTCAAGCGCGAAATTTTGGGTGCTCATACAAATGCCCTTCGCACCAAAGTAGCGGCGGCCTTGAACCGTGCGGATTCAATTGATCTAGATCATCTGAATGGTTGAGTCATGTTTCCAGCACATTAATGGGACTTAACCGTTGGAAATATAAAAGGGGCCGGAAAAACCGGCCCCTTTTATACTTAATAACCTTTATCAATAACAGGTTACTTGTTAGTGAACTCTGGATACGCTTCCATGCCACATTCGGCGATATCCACACCCTGGTACTCTTCATCCTCAGTCACACGAATACCCATGATGACTTTGATGAGACCCCAGACAATCATGCTTGCAACAAACACCCAAACAAAGATTGTGACAGCACCAATAACCTGAGCGGTGATTGTTGCCTCGGGGTTTGTGATGGGAACGGCTAACAAGCCCCAAAGACCCACCACACCGTGCACTGAAATAGCGCCAACAGGATCATCAATTTTCAACTTATCAAGGGATAGGATTGAAAAGACAACGATAATACCGCCAACCGCACCAATTAACGTTGCAGCCATTGGCGTGGGTGTATCTGGACCAGCTGTAATCGCAACCAAACCGGCCAAGCAACCATTAAGCACCATGGTGAGATCGGCTTTGCCGAACATTAGCTTGGCAACAATTAAAGCAGCAATCACACCACCAGCTGCCGCCGCGTTGGTGTTCATGAACACCACTGCAACCGAGTTGGCATCACCAACACTTGCTGTTGCCAGTACTGAACCACCGTTAAAACCGAACCAACCAAGCCACAGGACAAATGTCCCCAGGGTTGCTAGCGGCAAGTTCGCGCCTGGGATAGCTCGGGTTTCACCGTTGGGACCATATTTGCCTTTGCGTGCGCCCAACAAAATGACCCCTGCGAGCGCTGCCGCCGCACCTGCCATGTGAACAATGCCAGAGCCTGCAAAATCAATAAAGCCCAAATCACCTAAGTCGTACATCCCGAAAACCGATTGCGCACCCCAAGTCCATGACCCTGACATGGGGTAGATGAAGCCTGTCATAACCACGGCAAATAGCGAAAAGGCCCAAAGCTTCATACGCTCGGCAACAGCGCCCGATACGATTGACATGGCAGTAGCCACAAACACCACTTGGAAGAAGAAATCTGCTGATGGGGCATAAGTTGCCTCGTCAGCGAGGCCGTCACCAGTGATGCCAGACAAGAAGATATTGCCGTCATACATGATGCTGTAACCTACTATCATGTACATGGTGCAGGCAATGGCATACAAAACGATGTTTTTGGTGAGGATTTCAGTGGTGTTTTTGGCGCGGACCAAACCAGCTTCCAACATTGAAAAGCCTGCTGCCATCCACATGACGAGCGCGCCGCAAACCAAGAAATAAAAGGTATCCAACGCATACTGGAGTTCAAAAAACTCAGCGGGTACATCTAAAACTACCGTTTCCATATTGATTCCTTTATTTACAGGGCTTCGTTGCCGGTTTCACCAGTGCGGATACGCACCACTTGCTCTAGCGCCGAGACAAAAATCTTGCCATCGCCAATTTTTCCGGTGCGGGCTGATTGCTCGATGGTTTCGATGACTTGTTCTAACAGGTCATCTGAGACAGCTGCTTCTATACGAAGCTTGGGCAAAAAGTCCACCGCGTATTCAGCGCCGCGGTAGAGCTCGGTATGTCCTTTTTGTCGGCCAAAGCCTTTGACTTCAGTGACAGTGAGGCCCTGCACACCGAGTGCAGACAGAGCGATACGGACTTCGTCAAGCTTAAAGGGCTTGATAATCGCAATGACTAGTTTCATGAAACTTTCCTTTATTCAGGCTACGGGTGCTATGAAGCAAGCAAAAGCCGTGCCAACAATTTCTATGTAAAAATGCACCAAAATAATGCATCAGCGTGAGTTTCATGGCGAAAGGCACGCATATGGTGCATTGGCGCAGGCAGTCCGCTATCGATTCCGAGGCATTCGCCGTTTCTAACTTTTTGATTTATCAGCAACAGAATTGACTACACTGTCAGTTGCTGAGTTAAGAGTCACTACTCTTGCCGCCACAGACATAACCACTATCGAATTAATAACCTAGGGATCGATATGCAACCCAAACCATGGCTTGGTGCCTTCCAAAAAAGTGTCTCTGATCTCATAGCCCAAAGTCCAGCGGCCGATGTTGAACGCAACGTTCGCGGCTTTATGGGCCAAGCATTCACTAAAATGGATTTGGTCACGCGCGAAGAGTTCGATATTCAGGCTGATATGCTTGCCCGAGCGATGACGCGTGCTAATGACTTGGAAAAACAGCTGCAAGCGCTCGAGCAGCGCTTAACAGCGATGGAAAACAACAAATGATAAGTTGCAATCGGTGACGGCAGTTAAGAAACTAGTTTATAATTGAAGTCTATCCAGCACCATTTAAGTTAAAACTTAGTGTTTGTAATAAGTGCTATCTAAACGTAGGTGCTGGAATTCAGCGTTGTTATCGGGTTGTGAAGAGTTGTTCGAAGGTCGATCAACCACCTGTGATAGCACGTCACTAGGATATTTTCATGCCTAAGATGAAAACCAAGAAAAGTGCTTCCAAGCGCTTTTCGGTTCGGGGCAGTGGCTCCATCAAACGCGGTCAGGCGTTCAAACGTCACATTCTGACCAAAAAGACCACCAAGACAAAACGTCAGCTGCGCGGTTCTGCTGCTGTTCATCCAAGCAACATGGCTTCGGTTCGTGCCATGTTGCCTTACGCATAATAGGAGATAGAAAATGCCTCGCGTAAAACGTGGTGTAACAGCCCGAGCTCGACACAAAAAAGTCATCAAAGCGGCCAAAGGATATCGTGGTCGCCGAGGTAACGTATTCCGTGTCGCCAAACAGGCGGTCATGCGTGCTGGTCAGTACGCCTATCGTGACCGCCGTAACAAGAAACGTACATTCCGTGCCTTGTGGATTGCCCGTATCAATGCGGCAACCCGCGAGCATGGCGTGTCTTACAGCGTGTTTATTGCTGGCCTGAAAAAGGCTGCCATTGAGCTCGATCGTAAGGTTTTGGCCGACATGGCCGTGCGCGACAAGGCGGGTTTTGCGGCAATCGTGAAGCAGGCGACAGCAGCACTGTCAGCCTAAACGACGGGGTCACCACTTAGTGCCCCGATCGCAACGCCTGGAAACGGAGCCCTGAGGGCTCCTTTTCCGTTTTGTGTTCAGATTGATGCGCGTTTTGACATTAGTAACAGATGACTTAAAAGAGTGACAGGATCAATGTCCAACACACTAAAAGATTTAATCAGTGCCGCCCAATCCGCCTTTGCTCAAGCCACCGATGCTGCTGCTTTGGAAAATGCGAAAGCGCAATTTCTGGGCAAACAAGGTGTTTTGACAGAGCAGATGAAACGCCTGGCAAGCCTTGAGCCGGCACAAAAGCGCGAAGAGGGCGCTAAGATAAACCTGGCCAAGCAAGCCGTTGAGGCGGCGCTCAATGAGCGCAGAGAGGCGATTGCCCAAGCGGGGCTGGCCTTGCAACTGGCTGAGCAAATAATCGATGTGACCCTACCCGGTCGGGGACGTCGAACAGGTGGTATCCATCCCGTTATCAAAACTTGGCAGCGGGTTGAACAGATTTTTCAGTCAATTGGTTTTGAAGTAGCTGATGGGCCTGAGATCGAAACCGATTGGACAAATTTTACGGCTTTAAATAACCCGCTCAATCATCCTGCGCGCTCCATGCAAGACACTTTTTATGTGGATATCAAGGATGAACAGGGCCTGCCTTTGCTGCTGCGCACACACACCAGTCCCATGCAAGTGCGTTATGCGCGAACACACACACCACCCATTAAAGTGATAGCGCCAGGCCGCACTTACCGCGTTGATAGTGATGCCACGCACTCACCTATGTTCCACCAAGTTGAAGGCCTTTGGATTGCAGAAGATATCTCGTTTGCCGATCTGAAAGGGGTGTACACCGATTTCATGCGCTGCTTCTTTGAAACAGACGATCTTGAAATCCGTTTCCGACCGTCTTTCTTTCCGTTTACTGAGCCCTCAGCTGAAATCGACATGATGTTTACCAGTGGGCCCAATAAGGGTCGCTGGCTGGAGATTTCTGGCGCCGGGCAGGTACACCCTGACGTGGTGCGTAACTTTGGTCTCGATCCAGAAAAGTACATCGGTTTTGCCTTTGGATCAGGATTAGAGCGTCTGACCATGCTGCGTTACGGTGTTCATGATTTGCGACAGTTTTTTGAAGGTGACCTGCGTTTTCTGGCACAGTTTGCTGATTGAACAACAACTGAACAAGACGCTGTTTTTATTAACCCAATGCTTGAGTCTAACCATGCAATTTCCTGAATCCTGGCTACGCACGATGGCCGACCCATCAATAAGCACCGATGCGCTGGCTCATCAGTTGACCATGGCTGGCCTTGAAGTTGAAGAGGTTGGGCCTGCTGCGCCACCTTTTAGCGGTGTGGTTGTGGCGCGCATTGAAACTGTCGAACCTCACCCCAATGCTGACAAGTTACGGGTTTGTCGTGTTAACGCCGGGCAGGGTGAATGGCTTCAAATTGTTTGTGGTGCGCCCAATGCTGCTGCAGGCCTAGTGGTGCCCTTGGCTGGGGTTGGCGCTGTTTTGCCTGGAGATTTTAAAATTGGTGTGGCCAAAATGCGCGGTGTCGAGTCCGCTGGCATGCTGTGCTCGGCCAAAGAACTCGGTTTGTCTCAAGAAAATGCTGGTTTGTTATCGCTTGACCCATCTCTTGAACCAGGCATGTCGTTGCGTCAAGCACTGGCGTTAGACGAGTCGGTGTTTACGTTAAAACTCACACCTAACCGTGCCGATTGCTTGTCTATTCTCGGGGTTGCTCGCGAAGTGTCGGCGCTGAATGGTTGTGAACTGCGCAATGCGGCAGTCGCGCCAACGCCGGTGACCATTGAAGATCGAATCAAAGTACAAGTGCTGGCGCCTGACCTGTGCGGCCGGTTTGCTGGTCGAGTTGTGCGAGGCGTCAATGCACGTGCTCAAACCCCGGCCTGGATGGTGCAACGGCTTGAGCGCGCTGGGCAACGGAGTGTGTCGGCCTTGGTTGATATTTCAAACTACCTCATGCTGGATCGTGGGCGGCCTTCCCACGTGTTTGATCTCGACAAGATAGTTGACACATCATTGACGGTACGTTGGGCAAAACCAGGTGAGACGCTCAAGTTACTGAATGGAGAAACCATTGAGTTGACTAAACAGATGGGTGTTATCGCGACTGGCGATAAAATTGAAAGTTTGGCAGGCATCATGGGCGGTGATGACACGGCCGTGAGCCTAGACACACAGAACATATTTTTAGAAGCCGCTTTTTGGTGGCCTGAAGCCATTGCAGGGCGCACCCGTACCTTGAAGCTTCACTCTGAGGCTGCCCATCGATTTGAGCGTGGGGTCGATTTCGTCACAATTGCTGATGACCTTGAGCGCCTAACGCAGATGGTTTTAGAAATTTGTGGGGGCCTAGCCGGACCCATTGACGATCAGACGCTAGGCTTGCCTGAGCGAGCACCTGTCAATATGCGATTAGCACGCTGCCATAAGGTATTGGGTGTTTCGTGCACGCATGACCAAGTCAGTGAAGTTTTTGACCGTCTTGGGTTTGAGTGGTCAGCTGAGAATGACGTCTTCAAGGTCACACCGCCATCCTTTCGCTTTGACCTACGCATCGAAGAAGACCTGATCGAAGAAGTCGCTCGCATGATCGGTTTTGACAACATTCCTGCACGACCACCCAAGGCGCGCGCCAAAATGCTCTTGCGCCACGAAAGTAAACGCGATGCACACACCATTCGTGCCACGATCGCAGCGCGTGATTATCAAGAGGTAGTTAATTTTTCTTTCGTTGAGCGCCTGTGGGAAACCGAGCGATTGGGTCAAAATAATCCGATTGCCTTGGTCAATCCGATCGCCAGTCAAATGTCGGTCATGCGTTCTTCTCTGTTACCGGGTTTGATAGCCAACACGGTCTATAACGCTAACCGTCGTCAAAGTCGTGTGCGGGTATTTGAGCTTGGTCGAGTCTTTAGTCGAGATCCGAGTGTCGTAAACGGCAACCTAAGTGTGGCCGGTGTGGCGCAGCCCTTGAAATTAGCCGCTTTGGCATGGGGGGCATCAGAGCCTGAGCAATGGGGTGTCAAATCTCGACATGTTGACTTCTTTGACGTGAAAACCGACCTCGAAGTGTTGGTAGCCGCAAGCCAACTGCAATGTCGTTTTGTACCTGCACAGCATTCGTTGATGCATCCTGGGCGTTGCGCTGAAATTTGGATTAACGATAAAGTCAAAGGCCTGATTGGTGAGCTTCACCCCCAATGGGTACGTGCTGAGGGCTTGCCATCATCGCCTGTGCTGTTTGAGATAGACCTTGATTGCCTGACTGAAAAGTCATTGCCCGCACCATTGCCACTCTCAAAGCAACCCATGGTGCAACGCGACATGGCCCTATGGGTTTCTGCCAATATCCCATATCAGTATTTACTTGATACCATTTGGACAACTGTAAAAGCCGATCCAACGTTAGAAGTGGTTCGAGACGTGACTTTGTTTGATGTGTGGCAAGACCAAAATGCGGCCCCAAACCAGTCGAGCGAGGTCAGCTTGGCATTGCGTTTCTGGTTGCAGGATCCAACAGTTACCTTAGAAGACAATCGAGTTGATCAATGTTTACAGACTATTCGGCAAGCATTAGAAAAAGAGCACAATGCGCGACAGCGTTAGGAGAATTAACCGTGCCAGACATGCAGACACTGACAAAGGCTGAGCTCGCTGAGATGCTGTTCGATCGCGTTGGTTTGAACAAACGCGAATCCAAAGATATTGTCGAAACATTCTTTGAGCAAATTCGACAGGCTTTGGTCAAGGGCGACTCGGTCAAGCTTTCTGGTTTCGGTAATTTTCAAGTCAGGGACAAGCCGGCTCGCCCTGGCAGAAACCCTAAAACTGGAGAAGTCATTCCCATTGCTGCTCGCAGGGTCGTGACTTTCCATGCCAGTCAGAAGTTAAAAGGTGCGGTAGAAGCCGACTCCTCAGAGAATCTTTCAATCTCATCAGCGATACGTATAGAATAACGACTAAGTCAATCATTGGTCATTCATGAACTCAGCTGACACACCTACTACAACACTACCAGTCATCCCCGCCAAGCGTTACTTTACTATTGGCGAGGTGGGTGAGTTGTGTGCGGTTAAACCACATGTGCTTCGTTACTGGGAGCAGGAATTCACCCAGCTTAAGCCAATCAAACGTCGCGGCAATCGGCGATACTACCAACACCATGAGGTACTACTCATTCGCCGTATTCGAGACCTGCTCTACGAACAAGGCTTCACGATTAGCGGCGCTAAAAACCGTCTGATGGATGGACGAGATACACAGGCCGACCCCGATGCGGCCGTGCGCTTAACAGCTCAAGAGCTACAAGGTCTGCGACAAGAACTGCAATCCATTTCGACCCTGTTGGCTGCTATCTGACCGCACCGATTCTGATACAATTCAATCCTTCGGGGCGTAGCGCAGCCTGGTAGCGCACTTGCATGGGGTGCAAGGGGTCGAAGGTTCGAATCCTTCCGTTCCGACCAATAAAATCAAAGGGTTACAGTTCAAAAGACTGTGGCCCTTTTCTATTGTGCGCTAAAGGGGTTAACAAAGGGGTTAACGAGTTTTGGGCTTAATTGTGCGCTGTAACAATACCAAATGGCATCGGTTAGAGGATGGGGTGGGTCTAAAGTCTATGTGATACCCGTAAAGAACCGACTGTGCTACCTGCACTGTGCTTTGTGTAACCAGAAAATGAAGTTTGCTCAAAAATTGAGCAATTTATTCAGATCGTTGATTGGTATATTCATTGGTACAACGGAAAACGAATCAAGATATCGCTTGGATCACTTAGTCCCTTAGAATACCGACAAAGTCTCGGACTTGCAGCATAAATCAGTCCAAGTTTTTAGCCGCACCCCCCTGTTGCGGTATTATTATGAGCCGACAACCCTTAAATTAAACAAAAAAACCCAATGAATAACATTCTTAAGTTTTTGGCTGTTGCCATTTCTGCTTACTCAAGTATTTCGAGTGCACAGTCGGTCGACGCATCTTTCGTACCAAGCTCTGGTTCATATATCGGCTTGGGATTTGGTGCAAATTCAACTCAATTTAATGGTCAAACAATTCAAGCAACTGGCATATCTACCGTAATGCCTGCTGGAACAACTGGTAATGCGGGTGGACCTGCTGTCGGTTTTGACTTTAGCTCAACAAATTCAATAGCTCCCGCCATTCAAGCTGGATATTTCCAGAAATTACATAACTCAAGTTATTTATGGGGCGTTAAGTTCTCTTATATGTATATGGGTGGCTCAACATCCACAACAAATCGCTTATTGATACCGCAATATGGAACTTATCCGAATGGCGATTCATTTACAGGCAATGCTGTTGCCCAATCGTTTCAAAAAACAATCAAACATCAAATTTCAATAATTCCATATTTCGGACAATCATTTGAGAGAAGCACTATTTATTTTGGTGTCGGTCCCACCTTATCTCAAGTCAACTCTAAGATTAATAACTTGATTGGTTTTGCTGACCTCAATGGGGTCCGAACAGATGTGTCAGGCACTCCTCAGAATTTTTCAGATACTAAGTGGGTATTTGGTGGTACAGCCATGCTCGGCGGTACATATTTTTTTGATAAGTCATGGTTTATGGACTTCAGCTACTCATTCAGCATTACGCAAAACAAGACTTCAAACTATTTCTCAACCTTTAATAATCCCGGCACTCCTAATAGCTATAGCGGCTCCTTGATTGGTAGCAGTACCGGTACTGCTACCAATCAAACCTTAGGTTTGACCATTAATAGGCTTTTTTAGTCTCGACTTGATGCGATTCGTTAAGGCTGCCATTCGGCAGCTTTTACCCAACTAGGCTTAGTCTTTCGCGGTCATATGAGGCTGTGCAATGAATTTTTATTCACAAGCGTTACTTCTCTTGGCATCCAAGGATTAGGTAATAATCATAGGTAATTCTTCCAATTAATCTAAATTACAAAGCTACTTAGCGAGGATTTAAGTATTAAGCAACATCTCTGAGGTAGGCATTGCCAATTTTGAGTGAATTTGGGTCTGTTGAGTAGTTTAAAAATTTTCGTAGGAACTCTCAGCATATCGCCATGTTAAGACATATCTACGACTACCGTGATGGCGACTTACACAATAGGCTAATAAACCCCAGACTTTAATGAAGGGCCCGCTTCGGTGGTTTCTTTGTTGTCTCCACTCAACAGGGTGTCATCTGAGGGGTGCACTCAAATCTTTTTTGTGAGAGCTATAACTGAATCTGGTGTTTGGAGGTTTTCCAAGTAGGCGGCATATCCGTTGTATGGTTAGTTAGTAGTGACCAAACCAATAACTAGCCATAGGAGTATGCCGCCATGAGTAAGAGTACCAGCAATATTGTTGAATTTGCAGACCCATCGATCGAGAAGGATCTGCTCACAGAGTTGATCCGCCGAGGAGCCCAGCAGTTGCTGAACCAAGCCGTTGAGATTGAGTTAGAAGAACGCATGGCCGAGCTTTTGGAGCGTCGATTGCCCGATGGTCGCCAAGCCGTGGTTCGCAACGGTTACCATCCTGAGCGTCAGGTGCAAACAGGCATTGGCCCTGTGACGGTACAGATCCCCAAGATCCGTGCTCGGGATGGAAAGCCAGTGGTCTTTCGGTCGGCATTGGTGCCGCCCTATGTGCGCAAGAGCCGGTCACTAGAAGCTGCATTACCTTGGCTGTAT
>CAWUWI010000014.1:0-41824 GCA_963926245.1 uncultured Burkholderiaceae bacterium
CCTTTATTTTGAACTCCGTCTCGCAAACTGGCGGTCATTTGTCCTCTAACTTAGGCACAGTTGAGCTGACGGTAGCGTTGCATTACATTTTTGATACGCCTCATGACAGAATCGTGTGGGACGTTGGTCATCAGTCTTATCCCCACAAAATTTTGACTGGTCGTCGCAATAAAATGGGATCGATGCGACAAGCCGGTGGTTTGTCTGGGTTCCCAAAACGCAGTGAGTCTGAGTATGACGCGTTTGGCACTGCGCACTCATCGACCTCTATTTCGGCGGCGCTGGGCATGGCGGTGGCATCACGCAATGCTGGTGTAAAGCGCCAGCACATCGCCGTGATTGGTGATGGGGCCATGTCAGCGGGCATGGTGTTTGAAGCCATGAATAATGCGGGCGTGACCGCTGACATCAATCTGTTGGTCATATTGAACGACAACGACATGTCGATTTCCCCGCCGGTTGGTGCCATGAATCACTATTTGGCTCGCTTGTTGTCGGGTCAGTTTTACGCGGCAGCCAAAAATGTTGGGCGTTCCGTGTTGCAGCATGTGCCCCCGGTCCTTGAGTTCGCGCGGCGGTTTGAAGAGCATGCAAAGGGCATGATCATGCCAGCAACGCTATTCGAAGAGTTTGGGTTCAATTACGTCGGACCGATTGATGGTCATGACCTTGACGCCTTAGTGCCTACCCTTCAAAATTTGCAACAGCTCGGTGGGTTACAGTTTCTACATGTAGTCACCAAAAAAGGGCAAGGCTATAAGCTTGCTGAAGTTGATCCCATTTTGTATCACGGTCCCGGCAAGTTCGATCCTGCTGTGGGCATCCAGAAAAAAGCCGGTGCAGTAACCAAACTGACTTTTACACAAGTCTTCAGCGATTGGCTCTGTGCCATGGGTGAGCAAGACCATCGATTGGTCGCTATTACTCCAGCCATGCGCGAAGGTAGTGGGCTGGTGGCTTTTGAGAAAAAATTCCCCACCCGCTACTTTGATGTTGGTATCGCTGAGCAGCACGCGGTGACTTTTGCTGCGGGATTGGCCTGTGAAGGTGAAAAGCCCGTTGTAGCGATCTATTCGACGTTCTTACAGCGTGGTTACGATCAGCTGATTCACGACGTAGCCCTGCAAAACCTTGATGTGACCTTTGCGCTAGATAGGGCAGGCTTGGTGGGTGCCGATGGCGCCACACACGCGGGCAACTACGACACCGCTTTTCTACGCTGTATACCCAATATGGTGATTGCAACGCCCTCAGATGAAAACGAAGCGCGACTGTTGCTCACGACCTGCTACCAGCACCCTGGCCCAGCAGCCGTTCGCTACCCTCGTGGTAGTGGTAAAGGCCGAGCGGTTAGTGAGACGCTGTCCGCGGTTGAAATTGGGCGCGGGGTTGTGCGGCGGGAAGGGAAAAAATTGGCCATTTTGGCATTCGGCACTTTATTGGCGGCTGCTGAGTCTGTGGCAGAACGTCTTGATCTGACATTGGTTGACATGCGCTTTGTCAAACCCATAGACCAGGCGTTGATCAAAACGTTGGCACATTCGCACCAAGGCTTCGTGACAATAGAGGAGTCTAGCGTCATGGGTGGTGCCGGTAGCGCAGTCTGCGAGGCTTTGAACCAGGCGGGGCTGACATTGCCGACCTTACAGCTGGGTCTGCCTGATATTTTTATCGATCATGGTGACCAAGCGAGCTTGCTAGCGGGTGTGGGCCTCGACGAAAAGGGTATTGAACAAAGCATTCGGACCCGTTTCAAAGATTTACCCTAGCGCGCTGATCAATGGGTTCACCTGACGTGTTGCAATAAATTGGCCAACGTGCCAAAATCACTAGCTATCCTGAGTTAGGACAACCCTGCTCGACGCTTTATTCCCCGAACAACGGGGTTCGGCGCGGGCTAAGTTTGTCAATTGTTGACAAACAACCATAGGAGTATTTACAGATGCGCCATTACGAAGTGGTGTTCATTGTGCACCCTGATCAAAGTGAGCAGGTTCCAGCAATGACAGAACGCTACCAAGCACTCATCACCGGCAACGGTGGCAAGATCCACCGTCTTGAGGACTGGGGGCGTCGTCAATTGGCCTACCCAATTCAAAAACTTGTCAAAGCTCATTACGTTTGTATGAATGTCGAATGTGACAACACAAGCCTAGCCGAACTCGAGCACTCATTTCGCTACAACGATGCTGTGTTGCGCCACATTGTGATCAAAACCGCTGTTGTTCCAACAGGTCCTTCAATCATGATGAAGTCTGTTGAGCGCGACGAAGCCCGTAAGGTTGCGACTGAAACAACCGAATCGGCCGAGGTATCAACGCCAGCACAGCAAACCAGCGCTGAGTAATAAAGGTTGATCGGATTTGAACAAGTCGGTTCTATCTGGGAAAGTGATTAATTCAGCGCCTCTTCGTTACACACCAGCTGGTGTGCCTGTCGTGGGGTTTGATCTTGATCATGAATCTGAAGTGATGGAATCAAATGTCAGCCGATTATTGAAATTCGAGATGGCAGTTGTGTTGATGGGTGATCTGGCTTTAATGAACAAGAATTTAAAACTTGGTCAGGCCATTGAAGTGGAGGGTTTTATTGCGCCAGCGCGCCAAAACTCACCACGACTTAGATTGCACGCGCAGCACTTACGCCTTATCTAAAACAACGTACTTAAAAGGTATTCGACATGGCATTTGCAGGCCGTAAAGAGAAAAAGAAATTCACGCAACAGAATCCATTGTTCAAGCGCCGTAAGTTCTGCCGTTTTTCGGCAACTGGCGTGCAAGAAATTGATTACAAAGACTTGGACACACTGCGCGATTTTATTCAAGAGAATGGCAAAATCATTCCAGCACGTCTTACGGGCACTAAGGCGCGTTATCAGCGTCAGCTTGACTCAGCCATTAAGCGTGCGCGCTTTTTGGCTTTGCTGCCTTTCACCGATAATCACAGCTAATCCAGGGACACATTATGCAAATTATTCTTCTTGAAAAAGTTGTCAATGTGGGCGATCTCGGTGAAGTCGTTCGTGTTAAAGACGGTTTTGCCAGAAACTTCCTGATTCCTCAGAAAAAAGCTCGTCGTGCCACTGAGAAAGCCCTCAAAGAGTTTGAAGAGCGTCGAGCTGAACTCGAGCGTCTGCAAGCTGAAAAGCTGGCTCAGGCACAAGTTGTCGGCGAAAAGCTAAACGGCTACGTCTTGGTTATCTCACAGAAGGCTGGCGTGGATGGCCGTTTGTTTGGTTCGGTGACCAATATGGACATTGCGACGGCACTCACAGAAAAAGGTTTTGAGGGTGTTAACAAGTCTCAGATTCGCATGACTGAAGGCGCCATCAAAGTCATCGGCGAGCATAACCTGCAAGTGTCTTTGCACCCTGATGTGCTTTGCGATATCACCGTTCAAGTTCAGGGTGCGCTTAGCTAAGTGCTCTCAGTCGGTTCGTAGGATGGCACGGTTTACCGTGCCATTTTTTTTCATGAAGCCCATGACCTTGCTTTTTCGATCCGGTATGATTTGAAGATGAACCAACCGCAAGAAACAGATCTGCAGTACCTGCGTGTTCCGCCTCACTCAGTCGAGGCCGAGCAATCAGTGCTTGGTGGACTGTTACTGGACAATGCCACCTTTGAAAAAGTCTCTGACCTTCTGGTAGAGGACGACTTTTATCGCCATGACCACCGGATTATTTGGCATCACATCACGCGACTGATCAATCTGTCTCGCCCAGCCGACGTGATTACCATCAACGAGTCGCTAGCAAGCGTGGGCAAGTCCGAAGAGGCCGGCGGTGTACCCTACTTAAACGCACTGGCTCACAACACACCGTCGGCGGCAAATATTCGACGCTACGCTGAAATTGTCCGCGAACGGTCGATGTTGCGTAAGCTTGTCGCTGTTGCTGACGATATCGCTGCTACCGCCTTTAACCCTCAGGGCAAAGAAGCCAGGCAGTTACTCGATGAAGCCGAGTCAAGGGTTTTTAAGATTGCCCAAGAAGGTGCTCGCAGCAGCCAAGGTTTTCAAGAAATCCAGCCGTTACTATCACAAGTCGTCGAGCGAATTGATGAGCTTTATCACCGTGAGGGCGATACAGACGTGACTGGTATACCCACCGGATTTGTTGATTTAGACCGGATGACGTCCGGTTTGCATCCCGGTGACCTTGCCATTGTGGCGGGACGCCCATCGATGGGTAAAACTGCATTTTCTATGAATATTGCCGAACATGTCGCGATCGAGCAAGGCCTACCCGTTGCTGTGTTCTCAATGGAAATGGGGGCGGTCCAGCTGGCGATGCGAATGTTGGGTTCTGTCGGTATGCTCGACCAGCACCGTATGCGTACCGGTAAGTTACGGGCAGAAGACTGGCCGCGCGTGACGCATGCCGTGCAACGCATGCAGGACGCGCAGGTCTATATTGATGAGACACCTGGGCTGACAGCTGTTGACCTAAGGGCCCGAGCCAGAAGGCTGGCGCGTCAATGTGGCAAACTGGGTCTAATCGTGATTGACTACATACAGTTGATGTCCTCTAGTGGCCGTGGCGAGAACCGTGCCACTGAGATTTCGGATATCAGTCGTTCGTTGAAGTCACTGGCCAAAGAGCTTGAGTGCCCTGTGGTTGCTTTGTCTCAATTGAACCGATCACTTGAGCAGCGGCCAAACAAAAGACCGATCATGAGTGACTTGCGTGAATCGGGTGCCATTGAGCAGGACGCAGATCTGATTTTGTTTATTTACCGCGACGAAGTCTACAACCCAGACTCGCCAGACAAGGGAACGGCTGAAATCATCATTGCCAAGCAACGTAATGGTCCGATCGGAACCACGCGGCTGACTTTCCAAGGCGAAAGCACAAGGTTCTTGAACTTTACCGGCGGAACAGGTTATTGAGCGGTTTGTGCCGAGAGCTGGCAGGCCACTTCAATGGCTCGAATCAATGAATCAGGTGATGCAATGCCAAGTTCAGCGATATCGAATGCTGTGCCGTGATCAACACTGGTCCGACTAAAAGGCAGACCCACGGTGACATTAACACCTTCATCGATACCCAAGTATTTCACCGGAATAAGACCTTGGTCATGGTACTGAGCCACAACAATGTCAAATTCACCGTTTCTTGCTCTCGCAAATATGGTGTCACCAGGCCAAGGTCCCGATGCATCAATTCCCCTTAGCTTTGCGGCTTCAATAGCAGGACCAATCACACGGATTTCCTCATCGCCAAACTTGCCGTTTTCGCCGGCATGTGGATTTAATCCCGCCACCGCGATACGAGGCTGACGAATGCCGAGTTGCTGGCATGCGCGGTGAGAAAAATCGATGGCTTGTGACTCTAGTTCGGCAGTAATAAGCGCAGGCACTTTAGCCAGTGGCTCATGGATCGTGACCAACAGCACCCGGATAGTACCATTGGCCAACATCATGGCGACGGGGATATCGCCACACCGATGCGCCAGTATTTCGGTGTGGCCAGGAAACGCGACCCCAGCCAAATGGATGGCCTGCTTATTTAAGGGGGCGGTTATGATGGCGCGCACCTTTCCAGCCAAAGCATCGTCAATAGCGCGCTGCAGGGATTGATAAGCAGCCATACCCGCTGTGGCACTGACTTCGCCAAGCGCGAGTGTGGATGGAACTGCCTCGCAAGCCTCAATAACAGGCACCAATCCAGGCTCAATTGCTAGGGTTTCATTTGGTTCGGTGATTTTGACGACTTTGACTTTCAGGTTAAATCGCATCGCGATTTGCTCAAGCCAGGCGGCATCTCCATACACGACAGCCTTTGGTGTAAGTCCTGTTTGAAAACATTTTAGGATAATTTCGGGCCCGATGCCCGCTGGATCGCCCATCGTTAAACCCAGCGGTGCTTGCGTCATTACAGAACATCCCCAGCGTAATCCGCTAAGCGAGAGCGTTCACCACGCTGCAAAGTGATGTGCCCAGAGTGAGGCCAGCCCTTGAATCGATCGACAACAAATGTAAGTCCCGAGCTGCCTTCGGTCAAATAAGGCGTGTCGATCTGAGCAATATTGCCTAAACAAACCACTTTTGTGCCGGGACCTGCTCGTGTGATGAGCGTTTTCATTTGTTTCGGTGTTAGGTTCTGTGCCTCATCAATGATGAGATATTTGTTTAAGAAGGTTCTGCCGCGCATGAAATTCAGTGACTTCACTTTGATTTTAGAACGAATCAAATCCATGGTCGCGGCGCGGCCCCAGTCATTGTCACCAGTGCCTGAGTCCGCATCGCTCATGTTTAAGACATCGAGGTTGTCTTCTAAGGCGCCCATCCATGGCAACATCTTTTCTTCTTCGGTACCCGGTAGAAAACCGATATCTTCGCCAACCGAAACAGTGACTCGCGTCATGATAATTTCAGTATATCTTTTTGTTTCAAGTACTTGCGTTAATCCTGCGGCAAGCGTCAAGAGGGTTTTACCCGTGCCTGCTTGACCCAAAAGTGACACAAAGTCGCAATCGGGATCCATCAGCAGGTTAAGTGCAAAGTTTTGTTCACGGTTTCTTGCGGTCACACCCCAAACATTGTTTTTTGCGTGGGTGTAGTCCCTGAGTGTTGCCAAAACAGCCGTTTTACCGTTGACTTCACGGACCTGCGCATACAAGGGCAGGGCACCTTCAAAGTAGACGAACTGATTGATCATGAACTGGTGACAAAGCGGGCCATGAATGCGGTAGAAGGTGATGCCACCCTGTTGCCATGATTCAACGTCCTTGCCGTGCCGCTGCCAAAAGTCCTCTGGCAGCGACATGATGCCGGTGTAAAGAAGATCAGAGTCCTCTAAAACATGGTCGTTAAAATAGTCTTCCGCTGGTAGACCCAATGCACGGGCCTTGAGTCGCATGTTGATGTCTTTGGAAACCAGCACCACTTCTCGGGCATCGTGACGCTCGTGCAGGGCTTTCACCACCCCCAGAATCTGGTTATCAGCTTTGCCAACGGGTAACTCGAGTGGCAATTCGCTTGACAGTGTGGTGGTCTGAAAAAAAAGCTTACCGCTGGCATCCTTGTTGCCCAATTTGCTGAGCACCACGCCTGTTTCTATAACGGCTGAGTTTTCGACCAAGGCGTCAAGTGATCGGCTCACCTGTCGCGCATTACGAGCCACTTCTGACATGCCTTTTTTGTGATGGTCTAGCTCTTCGAGCGTCATCATCGGCAAAAAGACGTCATGTTCTTCAAAACGGAACAGGCTCGAGGGGTCATGCAAAAGTACATTTGTGTCGAGTACAAAGATTTTTGTCTTGGTATTGCCTGATCGATGGCTTGAGGCACCGGTGCGCTCAGCGTGTTGGTTGGCCGCCTTCTTTTTGGTGGATTTTGGTGCCGGTTCGTTGACCCGTGCAGTAGGCATGCGGGCTGCAGGGGCTGTCTTGGACGGGACGCCCCGAACAGTGTCAACGGGAAGCGCTGATGTGGCGGGCGACGACGTCTCGGCTTTAAAGCCAGGTAGAGCAGGTTGTAATGTTTTGGGTGCTGCGTTGACGACTGGCTTTGCAGGCACAATGCTATCAATGTCTAAGACAGTCGCAAGTCGTGAGGGCAGCTTGGGTAACGGCATGAGGGCACATCTCCAGGTTGTTTAAGTCAAACAGCACATCAAAAAAAATGACCTACATATCGCCATGACTTGTCGCCGATAATTCACGGCGATTCGTTTAACGCTCACCCATCAAAGGGCTTGCGCTGCTTCTAGTACCTGTTGCACGTGACCGGGCACTTTCACGCCGCGCCAAGCACGAATGACAATGCCGTTGCCGTCTATCAGGAAGGTGCTGCGTTCGATACCCATCACTTTCCTACCGTACATGTTTTTTTCTTTGATAACACCAAAATATTCGCACAGACTCGATTCGGTATCAGCGATCAACGGAAAATTAACTCCCAGTTTTTTACTGAAATTATCGTGAGATTTTAGGTTGTCGCGAGAAACACCTACGACATAGCAACCGGCTTGGCGGAACAATTCATGGGTATCCCGAAAGTCCTCGGTTTCAGTGGTGCAGCCTGGGGTGTTGTCTTTTGGGTAGAAAAAAGCAACCAGTTTGTGTCCTTTGGCGTCACTCAGTTTGATTGAGCCGGCCGTGCTAATCGCTTCAAACGCAGGGACATGGTCGCCGATGCTTAAAGTATTCATGCTAATTGCTCTCCGTCAGTAAGGCAACAATCACTTGACGGCCTTCGGCCATCAGGATGTTGTAAGTTCGCGCGGCGGCTTGCGTTGACATGCATTCAACGCCAATGCCTGCGCGCATCAAGGGGCGTAAGATTTCGTGGTTTAACAAAACCTGCTTATTGCCCGTGCCCACGAGTAATACTTCTGGTCTATTGGGGTCAAGCGGCAGACTATCTTCAGTGGCATCAAGAAACGCCATCGGGTCTTTTTGTTGCGGCGCAATAGCGCAAGCCTGCAGCAACAAGTTGGTCGAAATATCAGCGGGTGCGTTGGCGGGCCAAGCCCGAACCTCACCCGTTGGACCAAAGGCGATGGCGGTCACAAAGCGGGCCTCGTTGATATCAATAAAACCGGGTCCGTAAGCGGTGACGGTATTAAGGCTCGGATTTCTGTCGGAATGCAACTTCAAGCTAGGCTCCTACGATTTGCTCTGATAATACATGACCCAAAAGCAAGCTTTGCGGCGATCTGTACTAGGTTGGGGCCTGAGAGGCATGCAAAACCAGTTCAGTGTTTTTTTAGATTTGCTCATTCGAAAACTATGCGCTAGATTAGAGGGTTTTCCCGGTTACCATTCGTAAAAGACCCATTCAAAACGTGCGAATCATGGATGCGGGCGTTTTTTGTTGTGTGCCCTTGTGATTTTGCGTGATCTACGAAGGCAAATGCAAACATTTCTTAATCGTTGCCTTTTCCCAGTTTTTCGTCAGGACAGACATGAAGACTTTTACTCGAATAGATAGACTTCCGCCTTATGTTTTTAACATCACCGGCGAGCTCAAAATGGCTGCCCGTCGCCGGGGCGAGGACATTATTGACATGTCTATGGGTAATCCCGACGGGGCAACGCCTGAACCAATTGTTGAAAAGCTAATCGAGTCAGCCAGTCGGCCAACCAACCATGGTTACTCGGTGTCCAAGGGCATACCGCGTTTGCGTAAGGCTATCACTGACTGGTACGAGCGGCGTTATGCGGTTTCGTTTGATCCTGATTCTGAAGCGATTGTGACAATCGGCTCAAAAGAGGGGCTAGCCCACTTGATGCTAGCTACCTTGGATGCTGGTGATACGGTGTTAGTGCCTAACCCGAGCTATCCTATCCACATTTACGGCGCGGTGATTGCTGGGGCCAATATTCGGTCTGTTCGCATGACGCCCGGTATTGATTTCTTTGAAGAGCTTGAGCGAGCCGTTAGTGAGTCGATACCCAAGCCCAAGATGATGGTGTTGGGGTTCCCCAGTAACCCGACCGCGCAGTGTGTGGATTTGGTTTTTTTTGAGCGAGTCATTGCGTTGGCCAAGCAGCACGATATATTAGTGGTGCACGACTTGGCCTACGCTGATATTTGCTTTGATGGTTACCAAGCACCATCCATTATGCAAGTGTCAGGCGCTCGCGATGTTGCCGTTGAGTTTTTTACCATGAGCAAGAGCTACAACATGGCGGGTTGGCGCATTGGCTTCATGGTGGGCAACAAAGAACTGGTTAATGCCTTGGCCCGTATCAAAAGTTATCACGACTACGGTACGTTTACGCCGTTGCAGGTTGCCGCCATTGCTGCGCTTGAAGGTCCACAAGATAGCGTCAAAGAAATTGTGGCGAAATATCAGCGCCGTCGCGATGTGCTGGCCAAAGGACTCCAAGAATCCGGTTGGGATGTTGAAGTCCCCAAAGCATCGATGTACATCTGGGCGCGCATTCCGCCGGCTTATCGTGCCATGGGTTCTCTTGAGTTTTCAAAGCATGTGTTGGACTCAGCTAAGGTGGCGGTATCGCCAGGCATTGGTTTCGGTGACCAAGGCGACGAATACGTACGGTTTGCTTTAATCGAAAATGAGCAGCGCATTCGCCAAGCGGTTCGCGGAATAAAGGAAATGTTTAGGAAGGATGGATTGTTCTAATGAAGTCGATGAAAGTTGGTTTGTTGGGTTTGGGCGTTGTCGGTGGTGGCACGTGGAATGTCTTACGTCGCAATGCGCAAGAAATTGCCCGTCGCGCGGGACGTCAAATTGAAGTTGTCAGTGTCGCTGTGCGCGATGTGGCCAAGGCGCGGGCACGAATCGGCGGGGATGTGTGTATCACTGACGACCCCTACGTATTGGTCAACGACCCAAACATCGATATCGTGGTTGAGCTGATCGGTGGTACCACCACAGCCAAGGCATTGGTGATGAGCGCCATTAAAAACGGCAAGCATGTTGTGACAGCAAACAAAGCGTTGCTAGCCATGCATGGCACTGAAATCTTTGAAGCCGCGTCTGCCAACGGCGTGATGGTGGGGTTTGAAGGCGCAGTGGCTGGTGGTATTCCAATAATCAAAGCTATACGTGAAGGCTTAACGGCCAACCGCATTGAGTGGGTCGCCGGCATAATAAACGGCACCACCAATTACATCTTGACCGAAATGCGCAGCCACGGTTTGTCTTTTGAACAAGCACTATCGCAGGCGCAACAACTTGGCTATGCTGAGGCTGACCCAACGGCCGATGTGCAAGGCATTGATGCGGCCCAAAAGCTAACGCTACTGGCCTCAATGGCGTTTGGGATCCCAGTGCAATTGTCCCTGGCCTATGTAGAAGGCATCACTGAGGTAAGCGCTGTTGACATTGCGCAGGCTGAACAGCTGGGCTACCGCATTAAGTTGTTGGGCATCACGCGCCGGCGGGCCGAAGGCATCGAATTGCGCGTACACCCGACATTGGTACCAGCAAGCTCAATGCTGGCCAATGTCGAAGACGCCATGAATGCTGTCTTAGTCAGCGGCGACGCGGTCGGCCAGACGCTTTACTACGGCAAGGGCGCCGGCGAGGAGCCAACAGCCTCTGCAGTGGTAGCTGATTTGGTCGATGTGACCCGATTGCACACCGCTGACCCGGGTCACCGTGTCCCGCACTTGGCGTTCCAGCCTGAGTCCATGGCTGATATTCCCGTTTTGCCAATTGATGACATTCGTTGCGCTTACTACTTACGATTTTCCGTCAATGATCAACCGGGTGTATTAGCAGAGATTGCGAAAGAACTATCCAATGCAGGGATTTCGATTGGTTCGATGGTGCAGCAACCGCCTGATCAAGGCGAGGCGTCTCTGACCTTTTTGACCCATCACGCAATTGAGAAAAACATTAACCAGGCCATGCTTGCCATCGAAGCGCTGCCCTTTATGCGCTCTAAAATTACCCGTCTACGAGTGGAAGAGTTCTGATGCTTTACGTTTCAACCCGCGGCGGTATGCCTGCTCAACCATTTTGTGACGTCTTGTTAGAGGGGCTGGCGCCCGATGGTGGGTTGGCTGTGCCGCAATCGCTGCCTTTAATTTCTTCAAGCCAATTGGAAGCGTGGCGCACACTTGGCTACCCAGCACTTGCTGGCGCCGTGTTGGGATACTTTGCAACCGACATAGCGCCCGAGCTCTTAGCGCAGATGACGGCACAAGCCTATACCCCAGAAAAGTTCAGCAGTGCTGATATCGTTGCGGTGCGACCACTGAAGGATGGTTTAAGCCTACTGTCTGTTTCTGAAGGTCCAACGTTAGCTTTCAAAGACATGGCCATGCAGTTTCTCGGTCAAGTGTTTCCGCACGTTTTGCAACAACGCGGTGCCATCTTAAACATTCTGGGTGCGACCTCAGGTGACACGGGCTCAGCGGCCGAGTACGCCATGAAAGGCAAACCAGCGGTGTCTGTTTTTATGCTGTCGCCTCATGGACGCATGAGTGAGTTTCAGCGTGCGCAAATGTATTCTTTGCAAGACGCTAACATCCACAACATTGCGGTGCGTGGTGTGTTTGATGAAGCTCAAGACATCGTCAAGGCCTTGGCTGGCGACCTGCCTTTCAAAGAAAAGTACCGGCTCGGTGCGGTTAACTCCATTAATTGGGCGCGGATAGCCTCGCAAGTGGTGTATTACTTCTGGGGCTGGCTACGCGCAACAACCGGGCCGGGTCAAGAGGTGTCTTTTGCCGTGCCTTCGGGTAATTTTGGCAACATCCTGTCGGGTCACATAGCAAGGCGGATGGGCTTGCCGATTCGACGTCTGGTGCTCGCAACTAACGAGAATAATGTGTTGGAAGAGTTTTTCCGAACGGGCATCTATCGGCCACGCAAACCGGCCCAAACGCACGAGACATCAAGCCCGTCAATGGACATTTCACGGGCCTCAAATTTTGAGAGGTTCGTGTTTGATTTGCATGAGGGCGATAGCGCACAGGTTGCCAAACTTTGGAAAGCCTTGGGCACAGAAGGCTACTTTGATTTGTCTAACCGCTTGCCCGAGTTTGAGTCCAAATATGGTTTTGTGGCTGGTGTGAGTAATCATGCAGACAGACTTGCGACCATTCGTCGCGTGTTTGACGAAACGGGGAATTTGATTGATCCGCATACCGCCGATGGCGTTAAAGTGGCTGGGTCGTTTGTCGAGCCCGGCATTCCAATGTTGGTGCTTGAAACCGCATTGCCAGCTAAGTTTTCTGAAACCATTGAACAAGCACTTGGCCGAACGGTGCCTATGCCCTATGGGCTAGAGGATCTGCTCGAAAGGCCGCAAAATTTCACCACGCTGCCATGTGATGTAGCCAGTGTGCGCGATTACATCATTGAGCATGCCGCAGTGATTTAATTCGAAGGACTGGTAACCATGACAGTATTGACATTAACCAACTTTGTGGCAATCGGTTTGGGTGCTGCCCTAGGTGCTTGGTCGCGGTGGGGACTCAGTATTTGGCTTAACCCTGGCGCAGATCGATTTCCAGTGGGCACCTTTGTGGCCAATCTTGGCGGTTCATACCTGATTGGTTTGGCTGTTGCGTGGACTTTACTCAATCCCGACTGGTCGACGCCTCTTCGGTTAATGTTTGTGACCGGTTTGTTGGGGGCGCTGACATCGTTTTCGACATTTTCAGCCGAGACGGTGACATTCTTTTATGAGGGCCGGTGGGGTCTTGGTTTGACCTACGCGGGTTCAAGCCTGATTGGTTGCTTGCTCATGACGGCCTTGGGTTGGTGGACACTCACTAGCCTTCGCGCATAACGCTTCGGGCTTAGCGGGGTGTTGCTCGCAGCTGTTCAATCAAACAACCTGTTGCCATGATGCCGCTGCGCACGGCACCCTCTAAGACGCTCGGGTAGCCGGTGTCGGTCCAGTCCCCGGCTAATACAATACCCTGCCAAGGTGAGGCATTGCGCGGCCGTACTTGGCCAGGTAAAGCGGCAAAGGTGGCTCTTTTTTCATGGATGCTTCGATTGGCCGCAATCCTTTGTGGCAAGTTTCTACCCAGTTCGCGACTCAGCTGAGATAGCAATGATTGCGCTAAGTCTTGTGGCGACTTGGCAAGTAAAGCTTGGGAGTCACTTATCACAAAGGCCAAGCGCCCATTCTTGGTAGCCGATAGGGGCTGGCAGCGATTGCGATCGAAAACCCATTGGCCAGGGGCTTTGCTGGCATTTGGCTCGCGGTCATGACGCATCATCAAGAGAGGCTCTTGGAGCGCAAAAGGTGCGTCTAGCGCCACGTAACAGGTTGTAATTGGGCGATACTCAAACCCACCCAAGACTTCAAATAAGTGTGGGTTTGATTGCTGGCTCGATTGATCAAACAGTCGCGTCACGCCATGGGCGGGAACGGCTACCACGCAACCATCAAAAACCTGACCGTCGACGCGAACGCCACTGGCCAGCGGCGTGACTTCTCGCACAGTATGTCCAAACTGTGTTGCGATTTTTTGGCAGACATGTTCAGGCCAAAGGCCTGTTAAATCCAGCGCCGGCACCAGCAGATCGGTCGCGCTATCGTCTTGGCTTAAAAGGGCATCAAAGATGATGCGCTGAAATAACCAAGCGCTGGCTTGTTCAATGTCGGTGTTTAGCGTGGCTAGGCAAAGTGGTTCCCAAAGAAACGCAACCAGGCGCTCGGACTGGCGATGATCTTGTAACCAGCACGCAACCGTTTGTTCTTCACCATCCACACCATTGGCAGACTTTAATTGGCGCAGCAGCTTTGTCGCTAGCCACTTGTCCCTTAATGTGAAGCCTTTCGCAAGCCACAGCGTCAGGGCTTGTTTGAACCACACAGGGCCAAAGGCTGGGGCGCTCATGCGGAACTGCCCGTCACTTGAGCACAAACGCAAGGGCAGCCGTGTAAAGGCTTGATCCCACACAGACTTAGGAACATCGCGCGCCATGAGTCGGAGTGTTTCTTGATAGGCGCCTAGTATTAAATGTTGGCCATTGTCGATCATGCCAAGTGCGGGGTCTAGCACTTGCCGGGCTCGCCCACCAGGCGTGTGCGATGACTCATAAAGCGTGACTTGACAGTTTCGGTTGGATAGTTCGCTGGCAGCGGCCAAGCCGGCCCAACCCGCGCCAATCACCGCAACCTGGGGTTCATTCGCCTCAGTAATCGGATTCAAAGCGTTTCAACTGACTTAAAACAGGTTTGGCACCGCCAACCCAGTTTCGCCACGCCAACCAAAGTTTGCGTACTGGGGTCAGGCTAATGCGTTGATCTAAAACTTTCCATTGCTCGGCTTCAATCTCATTGAGAAGCGTGGCGTAAATGGCAGCCATCATTAGGCCGGGCCGCTGGCTGCGGCGATCCATTTCGGGCAGATGATCAGCCGCTTGGCGGTAAAGAGCGCGCGCCCTTTGTGCCTGATATGACATCAGCTGGGCAAATTCGGGTGTGTACGTTCCTGACAAAATGTCTGCGGCTTTCACGTTGAATTTTTGCAAGTCGCTGACGGGCAGGTAGATGCGACCGCGGCGCGCATCCTCACCGACATCGCGAATAATGTTGGTCATCTGAAAGGCTAGGCCAAGCTTGGTGGCGTATGCCAAGGTGTTTGGGTCTTGGTAGCCAAAAATGCCGGCCGACAGCTCACCGACCACACCAGCGGCATGCCAGCAATACTTTTCTAGGCCGGGCCAGTCTAAGTAGCGGGTCTGATCCAAGTCCATTTCCATACCATCGATGACCGCGTGAAGACGCGCCGCCTCAATTTTGCAGTCTGACAAGCAAGGCAAAAGGGCTTTGGTCACAGGGTGATTAGGCGTGCCAGCAAAAAGCTGTTGGACCTCGTTGTGCCACCAAGCCAGTTTGGTTCGCGCGATAGAGACGTCGGCACAGTCATCGACGATATCGTCAACCTCACGACAGAAAGCGTACATGGCTGTAATGGCCCGTCGCCGTGGCGGTGGTAAAAACAAAAAGGCATAGTAAAAGCTCGATCCGCTACGGGCAGCTTTGTCTTGGCAGTATTGATCAGGTGTCATGGTCTAAATTGATCGCCAAATGAGTCGGGCCCAGTCTGCTTTGTTGAGTGTGGGACGGTAGCGGAAAACGTCAAAATCGACTATCTCGATCTTCTCAAGGATGCGCAGCCCGCCCTCAATGATAAGCCGCATTTCCAAGGCGGCGCGACCACGGAGCCGGCGACCCAGTGGTGCACCCTGTTGCATCAGGTCTCGGCAGATCTGAATCTGGCCTTGCATGAGGGACCGCCAAGCGTTGTCGCAACGCTGTTGGGCAAAGTTAGAAAGCGTGACACCACTGGCTTCAATGGAATGCCTGGGTAGATAAATTCTACCTTTGTCAAAGTCGATGGCGATGTCTTGTAAAAAATTAATTCTTTGCAAAGCGGTACAAATCGCATCAGATTGCCCATGACTGATCGCGTCATTTTTTTGAAACAGAATCAGCATTAAGCGGCCCACGGGGTTTGCTGATCTTCTGCAGTAGTCATTGAGGCTTTGTTCTGTTTGGTAGCGCTTGACAGTGATGTCTTGTTCGAAAGCCGACAAAAGATCTGAAAAAGGAGTGAGCGGCAGACTGTGCTTGATGATCGTGGCAGCGAGTGGGACAAAAATTGGGTCAAGGCTGGCATCACCCACACTTTTTAGGCGAGGGTTTTCTCCGATGGTGTGCAGGGCCTGCCGGTATCGGCTTAATGCCTTTAGGCGTTCACTGGCTGGCGCGTCGCCTTCGTCAGCAATATCATCAGCCGAGCGTGCAAAACGGTACAGGCTGACCACATCGGTGCGAATCGATGCCGGCAAAAGTACCGAGGCAATAGGGAAGTTTTCGTAGTGGTTGACGGACATGCGTTTTGGATCGTTTTAAACAAGAATTGAAGTGACATTGTAATGAGGGCTGGCGTTGAATTATCCTAAGCATCTTACCGATGCGGGGATTAGGCTTGCTGTAGACTTTGGGTTAACTTTTTGTGTTCAACATTTCGTATCAACGCTGTCATGCCTCGTCCCATTTGTGCCTCAATCAATTGCGTTGCCTTATCTGAGAACCTTGCGTCAGTTAAGCAAACCTTGTCTCGGGCTCAGCCTGAAGGTCAACCATTACCTAAAATTTGGGCTGTGGTCAAAGCCGATGCTTACGGTCACACTATCGAGGCCGCCGTTCTTGGATTTGCTGCCGCAGAGGGTTTGGCGCTACTGGACTTTGAAGAGGCTGCGCGAGCCCGTCAGTTGGGCTGGGACAAGCCGATCTTGATGCTTGAGGGGGCTTTTGACCGCACTGACATTCCAGCGGCCCAGGCCTTGGGACTGACGCTCGTGATTCACGAGGCAAGGCAACTGGCACTGCTGGCTGAAGCCCCTTTGGCTGCGCCCTTGAGTGTTTACCTCAAAATGAACACGGGCATGCATCGCCTGGGGTTTGAGCCTGGCGACTATCGCGATGTATATGAATCTTTGCTAGGCTTGGTTCATGCCGGAAAGGTTCACGAAATCACCCACATGACGCATTTTGCTTGTGCCGAGCGGGCTGAGAGGCTTGAAGCGCCAATGGCTCAGTTCTTGGATGCGGTGGCAGGTCTGCCTGGCGATTGGTGTGTGAGTAACTCAGCGGCAACCTTGGCACGCAGTTCAGCGATTGCTTTGCGTTGGGCGCCCACGGGCGCGTCTGTCTGGATCCGGCCTGGTATTTGTTTATATGGTGGATCGCCACTGGTTGAGCAAAGCGCCGCTGACCTTGGGTTACGCAGTGCCATGACGCTTCGCTCCGAACTGATCAGTATTCGGCAGGTTCACGCAGGCGAGGGCGTGGGTTATGGCCATGCTTTTGTGGCACCCAAGGACATGCGAATAGGGGTGGTTGCCTGCGGGTATGCCGATGGCTATCCGCGGCATGCCCCAACTGGCACGCCCGTTGGCGTAGACGGCACGCCTGCCGCCCTTGTGGGCCGTGTCTCGATGGACATGCTCACGGTTGACCTGAGCGATCACCCGCGGGCTCAGGTTGGTGACGTGGTGGTATTGTGGGGTGATGGTGGCCCGACGGCTGATGACGTGGCTCAATGTGCGGGCACCATCAGCTACGAACTGTTAACGGCTGTCACGGCGAGGGTTCCTCGACGCTTATTTCACTCTCGGTAATTTATGTCCAAAATCAAAACCCGCTATGTGTGTCAATCTTGTGGCACGGTCAGCCCAAAGTGGCTTGGACAATGTTCGGGTTGCCAGGCCTGGAACACCCTAGAAGAAACCCGTGACACGCCTGTCGAAGCGTCGCCGAGTCGTTTTACGCCCTTGGCCGGTAGCGCTCAAATCCAACGACTGTCTGACGTTCAAGCTCAAGAAATGCCGCGATTGCCCACAGGTGTGGCTGAGTTTGATCGCGTGCTCGGTGGCGGCTTGGTGGCCGGGGCTGTCGTCTTGATCGGGGGCGATCCGGGTATTGGCAAGTCAACATTGTTGCTCCAAGCATTGGCGCACATGTCGCAAAGCGCCCGGGTTTTGTACGTGACAGGTGAGGAATCTGCGCAACAGGTGGCTTTGAGGGCTAAGCGCCTTGAGTTAAGCGGCAGCGATGTGGATTTATTGCCTGAAATACGGGTCGAGGTTATCGAATCACACCTGACCAGTCGTGCGCCAGCCGTTGCGGTGATCGATTCGATCCAAACCATTTATTCGAGCGCTTTGTCTTCAGCGCCGGGCTCGGTGTCTCAAGTGCGTGAATGTGCGGCTCAGTTGACCCGTTTGGCCAAGCAAACGGGTATACCGATGGTTCTGATTGGGCATGTCACCAAAGATGGTGCTTTGGCTGGCCCGAGGGTTTTAGAGCACATGGTTGACACGGTGTTGTATTTTGAAGGCGATACGCACTCCTCATTTCGTCTGGTTCGCGCCATTAAAAACCGTTTCGGGGCGGTCAATGAGCTCGGTGTTTTTGCCATGACCGACCGAGGATTGAAGGGTGTGGCGAACCCTTCAGCATTATTTTTGTCACAACATCAGCAACAAGTCGCGGGTTCTTGCGTGATGGCAACGCAAGAAGGATCTAGACCCTTGTTGGTTGAGGTGCAGGCCTTGGTTGATGCAGCGCATGTACCTAACCCACGTCGATTGGCCTTGGGTTTAGAGGGGCATCGCTTGGCCATGTTGCTAGCAGTCTTGCATCGTCATGCTGGCGTGAGCACGTCAGATCAAGACGTGTTTGTGAATGCGGTTGGGGGTGTTCGTATTGGTGAGCCGGCAGCTGATTTGCCAATCTTATTGGCAATTCTGTCTTCTTTGCGCGACCGACCGCTGCCTGTTGGGTTAGTGGCCTTCGGAGAGGTGGGATTGGCCGGTGAGGTTAGACCGGCACCGAGGGGGCAAGAACGGTTGAAAGAGGCAGCAAAGCTGGGGTTTTCAATGGCAATTATTCCGGCGGCTAATGCGCCAAAGCATGCCATCGAAGGCTTAAAAGTTGTGCCAATACATCGGTTGCAAGATGCAATCGACGCCATAAGAGCTGTTTAAAAGGATCAGTGATGCAGTCAGGGGTACTTGGTTTTGCGATAAAACAAACCTGGCGCGATTTTCGCGCAGGCGACCTCAGGTTGCTCGTGCTGGCCGTTGTCGTGGCTGTGGGGGCCATTAGCAGCGTCGGCTTTTTATCGGATCGGGTGTCAAGGGCGCTTGAGCGCGACGCTTCTCGTATGTTGGGCGCGGATTTGGTGGTTGAGACGCCGGGCAGCGCCCCGCAGGGTTGGATCGACAAAGCCAAGCAGGACGGTTTACAGGCCGTGCGGACGTGGCGTTTCCCGTCGATGGTGGGTAACAGCGAAGTCGGCCTTCAACTGGCGGCCATCAAAGTGGTCGAGGATGGCTATCCTCTTCGCGGTGAGATGCGCACAGCCGCGGATGTGCTCTCGCCTGATGAACCCATCAAAACATCGCCGTTGGTTGGCTCGGCCTGGGTTGATCCCCAATTGTTGGCGCTCACCGGATTAGCCATTGGCGACAGCTTGCAAGTCGGTGAAGCCAATCTGACAATCAGTCGTGTTATCACCTACGAACCGGACCGTGGTATGCAGTTTGTGAATGTTGCACCCCGCGTCATGATTCGAGCTGAAGACCTTGAGTCATCTGGCCTTTTGGGGCCAGGTAGCCGGGTAACCCATGCCCTTTTGGTGGCTGGGGACGAGTCAGTGGTTGCGAATTACAGAAAATGGCTTGAGCCGAAATTGAACAAGGCGCAACAGATTCTGTCCGTGTCGCAGGGTAGACCGGAAATCATGCGCACAATCGATCGGGCCAATGAGTTCTTAACGCTGGTGGTGATGATCGCGGTCTTGATTGCCGCTGTTGCCATTGCGCTTGGCGCTCGCCGATTTAGCCAGCGCCAGCAGCAAGGTATCGCGGTGATGCGGTGTTTTGGGGCGACACAGGGCACCATCACCAAACTATTAAGTGTGGAGTTTATATTGGTGGCCTTGGTTGGTTCATTGATTGGCTTATTGCTCGGATGGGCAGCGCAGCTTGGATTGGTCAGCGTCATGCAAGGCTTGATTGTTGATGAGTTGCCCGGCTTGGGCTGGCAACCCGCAGCCCAAGGGCTTTATGCTGGATTTTGGTTGCTCTTGGCGTTTGCGTTGCCTCCTGTGCAATCACTACGACGCATCTCAGCGGCGCAGATTTTGAGGCAAGAAGTACCAGCATTTCCTTTGCATAGCGTCGCAGGTTATTTGGTCGCCTTTCTGGGGTTTGCGCTTCTCATGTGGTGGATCGCGGGTAACCCAAAGTACGGTTTTGGCTTGGCGGCAGGCTTTGTGTTGGCCGCCATCATCTTCGGGCTGTTGGCGCTACTGGTGCTAAGGTTGATCGACGTGATTCGCCACCGCCTGACGCATCGACCGGCCTGGCGGTTTGCGCTGGCGGGACTTGTTCGTCGTAAGTCCTCGTCGATTGCCCAAATCAGTGCCTTGGCAGTGGGCATGATGGCGATTTTGTTGTTGACCATCGTACGTACTGATTTGTTGGATGGATGGCAGCAAACGTTGCCGCCGGATGCGCCCAATCGGTTCTTAATCAACATTCAGCCCGATCAGGTTGATCCTGTTAGACAAGCATTAATGGCCGCTGACCTTGGTGAGCTGAGTTTTTATCCCATGATTCGCGGCCGAGTGGTGGCCCTAAATGAAAAATCAGTCTCAGTAGACGACTTTGAATCTCCTAGGGCACAGCGCTTGTTGCAAAGGGACTTTAATCTCTCGTATGCACCAACCCTAGAAGGCAATGGTGAGGTGGTCGCCGGTCGGGCGATTGATCCTGAAGCGTTTGAAGTTTCGATGGAGGCAGATGTCGCGCGGTTGTTAGGCCTGTCTATTGGCGACCAAATTACCTTCGAAGTGGCCGCAGAGCCTGTGAAAGTCACTGTCACTAGCCTTCGTAAAGTTGACTGGGATAGCATGCAGCCCAACTTTTTTGCCCTGTTAAGCCCTAAAGCACTTGTTGATGAGCCGCAAACCTTCATCACCTCGCTATACGTGCCTGTTGAAAAATCGGCCGTGACTCAAACGCTGATCAAACAATTTCCAAACTTAACGGTCTTTGATGTGGGTGCGTTGATTGCGCAACTGCAATCGGTTCTCGATCGGGTGTCAGTGGCGATCCAGGCACTGTTTGGGTTTGCCATTTTGGCGGGCGTCGTGGTGCTTGCGGCCGCGCTGAGTGCCAGCCGAGATGAGCGGGTTAGGGAATCGGCTTTACTCAGGGCGCTTGGAGCAACCAACCAACAACTGAGCCGCGCGCAGCGCATTGAGTTATTGATGATTGGTGCCTTGGCAGGCTTGATGGCGTCAGCTGGTGCTACCTTGGCGGCTTGGGCGCTTTCAGTCTGGGTCTTTCAGTTTGCCATGCAGTGGTCGCTTACCCCGTGGGTACTGGGGCTGGCGGTTTGTATGCCCGGTGCTTGGCTGGCCGGGTCGTTAGTCTTGCGTGGTGTGCTGCGAACGCCGCCCTTGCTAATATTGAGAAACGAATGAAGTTGATGCAATAACGACTAAATCCGTCCAATTGTTGAGATTTAACCAAATCTAGGGTGGTGTGTTGCGAGTGCTTGCGCATGGTCCGAAAAGGCTTCATAATCATTCCGTTTTGTGATGTATGAAGCGGGGTGTTTGCGATGACCAAACAAATTAGGAAAGACTCAAATGCGTAAAGGACTGGTTGCTTTAATGCTGTTAAGTGGTTTGAGTTCGATTGTGCCGGCTCTGGCGCAAGACAAGCAAACGCTGAATGTCTACAACTGGGCCGAGTACACAGCGCCCGACACCATCCCTGGGTTTGAGCGCCAGATGGGCATCAAGGTGCAGTACGACACTTACGACAGTAATGACACACTTCAAGCAAAGCTCTTAAGCGGCAAGTCGGGCTACGATATTGTGGTTCCCACGACCAATTATGCGGCTCGGCAAATTAAGGCGGGTCTTTTTCAAAAGCTTGATAAGTCGTTGATTCCGAATTGGAAGAATCTTGACCCTCAAATCATGGCGGTGCTCGAGCCTATCGATCCAGGTAATCAGTACTTGGTTCCTTGGGGTTATGGCATCAATGCGCTCGGTCTTAATGTCACCAAGGCGCAAGAGACTCTCGGGGTTGGCACCAAGCTAAATGACTGGTCCATCCTTTTTGACCCTGCCAAAGCCGAAAAATTTGCCAGCTGTGGCATTTCTATTCTTGATGAGGCCGCACAAGTCTTTCCTGCTGCTTTGCATTACTTGGGCAAGAATCCCAACAGCAGCAATCCGGACGATTACCGCGAGGCTTTGACGCTTTTAAAACAGATACGTCCTTTTGTGCGTCAATTCAGCTCCTCTGGCTACATTGATGAGTTGGCCTCTGGCGACCTTTGTATGGTCTATGGTTATTCGGGTGATGTGCTGATTGCTGCTGATCGTGCCAAGCAAGCAAACCGTCCCTACACCATTGACTTTTTCTTGCCCGATAATGGTGCGCCTGCATGGTTTGACACCATGGCTGTACCTGCTGACGCGCCTTCACCCAAAGCGGCATTTGAATTCATTAATTACATATCTGAGCCACAAGTCTCAGCTGACATAACCAACAACATGTTTTACCCAAACGCCAACAAAGCAGCGCGGCCTCTGGTTGAGGCTAGAGTCGCCAATAACCCAGCCATTTTTCCGCCACCTGAAGTGGCTAGCAAATTGTTTGTTATTGAAACGCTGCCCTTGAGTATTTTACGGCTGCAAACTCGGCTGTGGGCCGAGCTCAAGTCGGGTCGTTAAGCCAGCATGGACGGGGCAACAGGTCATCTGTGTGGTTTATCTGGCGATGCGCAAGCTTTTGTTCGTCTTGAGGATGTGACTAAGATCTTTGGTGAGACGGTCGCTGTTCAATCCGTCAGCTTGACGATTGAACGCGCAGAGATCTTTGCGTTACTTGGCAGTTCTGGTTGCGGTAAGTCGACGCTGCTCAGAATGCTGGCGGGATTTGAGTCTGTTACCTCAGGGCAGATCTTTTTAGACGGCGAAGATATCACTGACTTGGCCCCCTATGCCCGTCCCGTGAACATGATGTTTCAGTCTTACGCGTTGTTCCCACACATGAGTGTTGAGGCCAACGTGGCCTTCGGTCTGAAGCAAGAAAAAGTGCCAAGTTCAGAAATCCATGAGCGGGTGTACGAGGCGCTTGAACTGGTTCAGATGTCATCATTCGCCAAGCGCCGACCGCATCAACTGTCGGGTGGCCAGCAGCAACGCGTGGCCTTGGCACGTAGTTTGGTTAAGCGTCCAAAGCTGCTGTTGCTTGATGAGCCGATGTCGGCGTTGGATAAAAAGATTCGACATGCGACGCAAATAGAATTGGTTCGCCTGCTCGAGCAACTCGGCGTTACTTGCTTCATTGTGACGCACGATCAAGAAGAGGCCATGACAATGGCCGATCGTGTGGCCGTCATGACTGAAGGGCAAATTCGCCAGACGGGTACACCCCAAGAGGTGTACGCCTATCCCAATTCTCGGTTTGTGGCCGGGTTCATCGGATCGACGAATTTGTTTGAAGGGATCATCAGCGTTGTTCAACCCGACCATATCGTGATTGAATCTGAGGATTTGCCTCGGGCCTTTTATGTTGACCATGGTGTTAATGAACCGCTCGGCATGGCGGTGTCGGTTTCGTTGCGCCCGGAGCAAATTCGTGTGGCGCGTGTTGCACCCGCGCAGGAGCACAACTGGGCTCATGGCATGGTTAGCCATCTTGCTTGGATGGGGAGCTACGCGCTCTACCAGGTTCGCTTGGATTCAGGCAAAACCGTTGAAGCGAGTGTGCCCAGTCAAATTCTCGCCATGAGCGAGCCACCTGGAATCGATGACGAGGTCTATGTCAGTTGGGGTCATGACAGCGTGACGGTGCTGTCATCATGATGGCAGGCCCCTGGCGCGCTAGGTGGTCGGCGATGGCTTCAATCGCACCGCCCTATGTCTGGGTGATGATCTTTTTGTTATTGCCATTTTTTTTGGTACTGAAGATCAGTCTGGCTGACTTGAGGTTTGGCATTCCCCCTTACACATCCCTGGTGAGCTTCAAGGATGAAGTTTTCGATCTGACGGTTCATCTGCGGGGGTACATTCTTCTATTTTCTGACTCGTTATACGTCGAAACGTATCTCAATTCGTTGAAAATTGCTGCGATCGCAACCCTCTGTTGTGCTTTCATCGGTTACCCCATGGCGTACTACATAGCTCGCTCCCAGCCATCGGTTAGGCATTTACTATTGTTGGCTGTGATCTTGCCGTTTTGGACCTCACTGTTGCTACGCGTCTATGCGTGGGTTGGCATTTTGCGTAACGATGGTGTGCTCAACGATGTGTTGACATACATCGGGGTAATCGATGCCCCGCTTGTAATTTATCGCACGGACATCGCGGTCTACATTGGTATTGTTTACGCCTACTTGCCTTTTTTTATCTTGCCCTTGTATGCCAACCTAGTGAAAATGGATACGCGCTTGTTGGATGCTGCCTATGATTTGGGTGCTAAGCCTTGGCAAGCATTTTTGGCGATCACATTGCCGCTATCTATGCCCGGCGTGGTCGCAGGCTCAATGTTGGTTTTTATCCCAGCGGTGGGTGAGTATGTGATTCCAGAAATGTTGGGTGGGGCGAATACCCTCATGATGGGTCGCGTGATGTGGAACGAGTTCTTCACCAATGCTGACTGGCCCATGGCTTCAGCGGTCACTGTGGTGATGATTCTTTTGTTGTTGGTGCCATTGATCGTGTTTCAGCTCAATCAGCAGCAACGATTTGAACGCGAGGCTTAGCGCTAATGGCAAACGCACCATTGTCCACAGTGCAACAGCCTAGTGTCCTTGGACGCTGGTTGGCGTTAGGTCTTGGGTTTGCTTTTCTATATCTGCCGATTTTGACGCTGATTGTCTTTTCATTCAATGACTCGGCTATGATGACTTCTTGGGCTGGTTTCTCGTTCCGTTGGTATGAGGCGCTAATCAATGATCAAGCCCTTTTGCGTGCTGCTGGACTGTCTTTTAAAGTGGCGCTTATGACAGCTACTGCGGCGGCGGCCTTGGGCACGTGGGCTGGTTACATATTGGCGCGAAAAGGGCGATTCAAAGGGTTTGCGTTATACGTGGGCTTGGTCAGCGCGCCGTTGGTTATTCCTGAGGTGGTTTTTGGCCTTTCGCTTTTACTGTTGTTTGTTGAAATGGATGCTTTGTTTGGATGGCCTGGAGAGCGAGGACTGTTCACTATCTGGGTTGGTCACACCACATTTTGTATGGCGTTTGTGGCTGTCATTATTCAGTCAAGAGTGCGTGATTTAGACCGTTCCTTGGAAGAGGCTGCTCTTGATTTGGGTGCATCGCCGCTCAAGGTTTTTTTCGTGATCACGTTGCCATTGATCATGCCTGCTGTGGTTTCAGGCTGGTTGTTGGCCTTCACACTGTCTTTAGACGACGTTGTGATTGCGTCGTTTTTATCAGGTCCGGGTGCGACATTGTTGTCCCCAGAGATATTCTCGCGCGTTAGGCTGGGTGTGAAACCCGAGGTCAATGCACTAGCAACGGTATTTGTGCTTGGTGTCGCTTTGTTTGTTTTGATTGTCAATGCATTACAGCGCAGGCAGGAGGCTAGCTGACGATTCATTTATATGGCCTATCGAAATGCAGCACTTGCCAAAAGGCATTGGTGTGGTTGTCTGGTCAGGGTGTGGCCTGTCAGTTGATCGACTATCGAGAAAATCCATTGGATCCCCAGTTTCTGTGCGAAGTCGCTTTGGCTCTGGGCGGTTGGGAGAAATTGGTTAATCGTGCGTCGATGACTTGGCGCCAACTGACTGTCGCTCAACGGCAAGCCGCCAGTGATGAGCAGTGGCTGGCTTTGATTGCACAATTCCCGACGCTGGTGCGTCGCCCGCTGACTGTTTTGGTTGATGGTACTGTCATCAGTGGGTTTTCTGAAAAGAAGTTCAAGCAGTATCAGGATCGGATATGAAGGATCTGCTTGCCACTGAGTGGCTGCCTTTGGCGATTGCCGCCACGACACTGTTTTTGGTTGTTCTTGCGTTGGGCTATGTCTTGGCCCTATGGCGAGTGCGGCCCACGCGCTACTCGCAGCAGATGCAGCAGTTGTTGGCGGGACAAGAACGGTTAGAACACAGTTGGCGCACAGAGCTCGCCGATAGTCAGCGGCTTTTGAGGGCTGAAATGGCTCAGTCTCATCGGGATTTGCGTACAGAACAGGCTAACGCTGACGAGCAGTTTCGTTCGATAGTGTCACGAGATGCCGCTAGTGGGCGGCAGGAAGCCGCTGAGGCTTTGGAGCGATTCGGGCAAGGATTTGCGCAGCGCCTAAAGGAAATGTTTTTCAGTAATGAACAGCGCATGGCGGATTTAAGAGGGATGGTTGAGCAGCGGTTGATACAAATGCAGACTGACAATGCCAGCAAACTCGAGCAAATGCGGCAAACTGTTGATGAAAAGCTTCACGCAACGCTTGAGCAGCGTTTGGGCGAATCCTTTAAGTTGGTTTCTGATCGATTGGAAGCGGTGCACAAAGGATTGGGCGAAATGCACTCGTTGGCTGCAGGCGTGGGCGATCTCAAGCGGGTCTTAACCAACGTTAAGTCTCGGGGCACCTGGGGCGAGGTGCAATTGGCCCGCTTGATTGAAGACACCATGACAGCAGACCAGTACGGCTGTAACGTCAAGCCTGTGCCGGGAAGTGATGCCATGGTTGAATTCGCGATACGCCTGCCTGGTCAAAAAAATAATGAGAATCCTGTTTGGCTGCCGATTGATGCCAAGTTTCCCAAAGAAGAATATGAGCGGTTGCACGATGCGCAGGATATTGCTGATGTCGAGGCGGTGCGCCAAGCCTCTAGCGCGTTGGGGCGTGCCATTGAGGTGCAAGCTAAGTTAATCACGACTAAATATATTTCGCCGCCACACACAACTGACTTTGCCATTATGTTCTTGCCCAGTGAAGGTTTGTATGCCGAAGTGCTGCGATTGCCCGGGGTACTCGATAAATTACACGACCTTAGGGTCAATGTGGCGGGGCCAGCAAACTTGGCAGCGATGCTCAACAGTCTTCAAATGGGGTTTCGCACGCTAGCCATTGAGCAACGATCATCTGAGGTTTGGCAGGTGCTACGTAGCGTGAAGACTGAGTTTGGAAAGTTTGGCCAATCTTTGGCCGACGTCAAGCGTTCGCTTGAGTCTGCGACTAATAAAATAGGCAAGACCGAAACGCGCACACGCGTCATGCTGCGCAGCTTAAGCGCAGTCGAGTCACTGCCCGGTGGCAATGATGAAGTCGGTTCACAGGACCTCTTGTCTGAAAGCACACAGCCCTTAACTGATGAAGAGGATGAAAAAGCGTGACAACGGATCCACAAGCATTAAAGCAAGCCGTGGCTCAAGCCGCGGTCGATTACATTGAGCAGTGGCTCACCCCTGATGCGGTGATTGGCGTAGGCACGGGTTCTACTGCCGATTTATTCATAGACGCTTTGTGCTTAAAGCGCGGTTCGTTTCACGCGGCCGTTGCCAGCTCCGAGCGAACGGCAGATCGCTTGCGCCAAGGTGGTGTGACGGTGTTAACCCTTAATGATGTGCAGTCGATGCCGGTCTACGTTGATGGTGCTGACGAAATTAACCCGGCACTCGAGATGATTAAGGGGGGTGGGGGGGCCTTGACCCGTGAAAAAATTGTCGCCTCAGTGGCTGAGCGTTTTTTGTGTATCGTTGACGCTTCTAAGCAGGTTGATTGGCTTGGTCGGTTTCCCTTGCCCATCGAGGTTTTATCGATGGCTGTTGCCAGCGTCATGCGACGAGCGCACGCGCTTGGTGGGCAACCGTCTGTGAGGGCTGGGTTTGTAACTGATAATGGCAATCCGATTGTTGATGTGGCAGGGCTTAAGATCTTAGATGCGGTTGAGTTTGAGGCTAATCTTAATAACCTACCGGGTGTCGTCACGAACGGTATTTTTGCTCTTCGACGGGCTGATGTTGCACTTGTGGCTGGGCCGCGAGGGGTTGAGACGCTGCTGTCACATTAATTCATAAAACTGTCATTGTTTGCTCTTAAACTACACCAATTACTTTTTGACAAACTCACTATAGTTGGCTTGTCTCCTTAACTATCGGCAATAGGCGCTCAAATGACCGAACATACCTTCCGAAAATATGATGTCGAGTTAGACGAGATCTGCAGCGAGCTGCTTAGGATGGGCGGCTGCGTTGAGAGCATGATCAATGACGCGATTCAAGCCGTAGTGACAGGCGATCCTAAACTGATTGATCGTGTTAAAGAGAACGAAAAAGAGGTCAATAGGATCGAAGTGGCTGTTGATGAGCGAATTGCGACAGTAATTGCGCTTCGTCAGCCAGCGGGTATTGATCTGCGGACCCTAATGGCTGTCGCAAAAATGTTGACTGACATGGAACGATCTGGAGACGAAGCTGAGAAGATTGCTTCGATGGCCCACCGTTTGCATGATGATACGAAAAAATTCGTGCCAGAGATTGAGCTTCAACACATGAGCAAAGCCGTGGCTCAAATGCTGCATGAAGTGATGGATGCCTTTGCTAGACAAGACTCGGTTGCCGCTGCCGCTGTAGTACGAAGCGACAAGCAAGTCGACAAAGAATGGAAATCAGCATTGCGAAGTTTGATTTCTTATATGATCGAGGATCCCCGAACCATTTCTGGGGGTATTGATTTGCTGTTTGTTGCCCGCTCGCTTGAGCGTATTGGCGATCACTCTAAAAACATGGCCGAGCGAGTTATTTTTATGGTTCATGGTGCCGACGTGCGGCACCAAGGCGTCAAAGCAGCCGAGCGAGTGGTTCGTGAAGGGGTTCAGTCAGAGGGTGGCACGTAACCCTGGGCTTCGACATCGATATCTTCAAATAAGAATTTTTCCATTTGCTCACGCAAGTACTTTCGTGCACGAACATCCGCTAAATTCAGGCGGTTTTCGTTTACAAGACGCGTTTGTACGTCCATCCATTGCTGCCAACCTTCTTTTGAAATGGTTTGCCAAATTTTGGTGCCTACCTCTCCTGGGTATGGCGGGTAGTCCAGTCCCTCTGCTTCTTTTTTTAGTTTGGTGCATTGGATCATTCGAGTCATGTCAGCCCTTTTTAGGTCAAATTCAATTTGGATATTGTAGTGATGGCAAACCGTTTGAATCGCCATTCACCTTTTTTTTATGCGCCCATTTGCAGCACTGTTACCCGTAATCAGACGCCACTTCAGCTACAGTCGCTTGATAAATACTTGGCTGTTTCGTGAACGGTTGTAGGCTGCCTGTCGCTCTTTTGGCAGATCGGTGACACCGCCTTTGCCAAAACCGCGTTTCATGAACCAGTGTGCTGTTCGTGTGGTGAGAACAAACAGACGCTTCACGCCCAATGCTTTAGCTCGAGATTCCATGTGGCGAAGCAATAATTCACCTTCACCGGTGCCTTGCCACTCACTGTGAACAATCAAACAACCCATCTCAGCCATTTTTTCATCGGGGTAGTAGTGTAGGGTGGCACAACCGAAAATCACGCCATCGTGCTCAAGTACTGAAAAGTTCTCAACATCACGTTCAATAGAAGCTCGACCGCGGGTAACCAATGTGCCATCGCTTTCTAGTGGTTCTATCAGTCGCAAAATAGCGCCCACGTCGTCGATCGTGGCTGAGCGCAAATCATCTAGCGTGTCCTCAACGACCATGGTGCCAACACCGTCGTGGGTGAATATTTCAAGAAGGACGACACCGTCTAACGAAAAAGGAATCATGTGAGCGCGGGCAACGCCCCGCTTAACGGCCTTTGACGCATAGTGCAAATAAAAAGCTGTGTTTTCATCAAGAGCGTTCGTGTCGAGCAGGGCGTCGGCGTCTAAACGAGCCAGTTCGGTGTCAACATTGCCGTCTGCGCCGATAACACCGTCTGTCTCAGTTAGAAAAATCAACTTTTCAGCTCTCAGGGCCACGGCAACGCTGGTGGCCAAGTCTTCCATGGCGAGGTTAAACGCCTCACCGGTCGGAGAAAAGCCGAGTGGTGACAGCACAATAATAGAACCGTGTTCGATCGCCACTTTCATGGCATCGGTGTCTATTTTGCGAACTTGACCGGTGTGACGGTAGTCGACGCCATCGATTACGCCCGTTGGGCGGGCAGTGACAAAGTTGCCAGAGATCACACGAATTTGGGCATGTGACATTGGCGTGTTGGGAAGGCCTTGGCTGAAGGCGGCTTCAATGTCTAGGCGTATTTCGCCGGCAGCTTCTTTTGCGCACTCGAGCGCTGCGTCATCAGTGGGCTGCATGCCGCGTCCAAACTGCTGGTCAAACCCCTTCAGGTTTAACTGCTCGTTGACTTGTGGGCGCGACCCATGCACCAGAACAAGCCTGATGCCCAGCGCACTGAGCAACGATAGATCTTGGACCAAAGCATTTAATGCGTTGGCTTGAACCAACTCGCCGCCAAACGCCACCACGAACGTCTTACCCCTGAAAGCGTGAACGTAGGGGGCAACCTCCCGAAACCAACGCACAAATTGTGGTGCAGCGGATTCTGCTGCTTCAAGTGCTGAGACGGTGTCTTCATTGGATGTGGCAGAAAAGTCCGAGTCAGTCATAATGGAGGGTAATTCGACCTCTGTGTTCATGTCGCTCACTGATGCGTCGGGTCAATATTTAACCCATTTTTTGCAATATGCCTATCATGGTTCATTTTATAATGCATGCGCCAACCGTGCGTTAGATTGAGGTTGTCGACTTGGTTTCAGACACGCAGACGGCCCAAACCGTTGCCATTTCCCCACGACCGTTGCCCGAAATCGCCTTTCCAGATGATTTGCCAGTCAGTGCGAGGCGCGATGACATTGTTCTTGCGATCGCCAAGCATCAGGTTGTTATCTTAAGCGGCGAGACGGGTTCCGGTAAAACCACCCAGTTGCCAAAGATTTGTTTGGCCATGGGCAGAGGGCAAAGGGCGATGATTGCCCACACCCAGCCACGTCGTTTGGCGGCGACATCGGTTGCCCGTCGTATTGCGCAAGAGCTTCAAAGCCCGCTGGGCCAGTGGGTTGGATATCAGATCCGATTTCAGCAGCGCACCGATGCCACCACAGCCATCAAGTTGATGACAGATGGTATTTTGTTGGCTCAAACGCAGCGGGATCGACTGCTCAAAGCGTATGACACCATCATCATTGATGAGGCGCATGAGCGCAGCTTAAATATTGATTTTCTTTTGGGTTACTTGAGAGAAATTCTGCCGCAGCGACCTGATCTAAAAGTCATCATTACCTCTGCCACCATTGATGCGGATAGGTTCGCTCAGCACTTTGCCACACCGGATGGCCAAGCGGCACCGATTATTGAGGTTTCTGGACGTCTTTACCCCGTAGAGATGCGTTATCGCCCGGTTAAATTACCAGTCGAGCAGGCCGCTGAAATCGAAGGTCAGCTAGAGGAAGGGGTCCAAGAGCGGGATTTGTGTGACGCGGTGACTGACGCGGTTGACGAGTGTGCTCAGCATGGGCCAGGAGATATTCTGGTTTTCTTGCCCGGCGAGCGCGAAATTCGGGAAACCAGCGAAGCGCTGCGTAAGCATCACCCGCAAAGCACACAGATCTTGCCATTATTTTCTCGGCTTTCACAAAGCGAACAGGAAGAAATCTTTCGGCCCAGCACTCGTGCTCGTCGCGTGGTGCTAGCAACCAACGTGGCTGAGACGTCGCTAACAGTGCCAGGTATTCGATATGTGATTGATGCAGGCTTGGCGCGGGTCAAGCGTTATTCTTGGCGACAAAAGGTCGAGCAGCTGCAAATCGAGCCGATCAGTCAGGCTTCAGCCAACCAAAGAGCGGGGCGCTGCGGGCGTTTGGGCCCAGGGGTTTGTATCCGACTTTACGACGAAGAGGACTTTAAGCGTCGCCGGCGCTTCAGTGAGCCGGAGGTCTTGCGATCGTCACTGGCGGGTGTCATTTTGCGCATGAAGTCCCTCGGGCTGCCGGAGATTGAGCGGTTTCCGTTTGTTGATCCGCCCACCGGACGAGCAATTGCAGATGGGTATCAAACGTTGCAAGAACTTGGTGCATTGAACGTACACGCTGCAGGCGCTGAGTCGCTATCTCAAGGTTCGGCTCATTCTTTGACGAGCACTGGCAAGTTGTTGGCTCGATTGCCATTGGATCCGAGGGTAGGGCGCATGTTGCTGGCCGCTCGTGATCAGCAGTGTTTGAGAGAAATGTTGATCATTGCCGCTGCCATGGCCGTCCAAGATCCGCGCGAACGGCCCGTGATTGCGCGTGAGGCAGCCGAACAAGCGCATGCCAAGTTTGCTGATAAGCAGTCGGAATTTTTGACATGGTTAAAACTTTGGGATTGGTACCAGGAGCAAGTGGCCCACAAAGGCTCGCAGCGAAAACTTGTTGGCGTTTTGCGGCAAAACTATTTATCGGCTGTGCGGTTAAGAGAATGGCATGACATTCATGGGCAGCTTGCTGCCATGGTGGGTGAGCAGCGCTGGCGGGTCAACCAAACTGAGGCCACGTATGAGCAGGTTCATTCGGCCCTGTTAACGGGACTGATTGGGCAAGTGGGTTTGAAGTCAGAGGAGGCCCGTCATTACCAAGGGGTGCGCGATCTGCGATTCTGGATACACCCTGGATCTAAGCTCGTGCGGAAAGCCGGTAAGTGGGTGCTGGCTGGCGAGTTGGTGGAAACGAGTCGTTTATACGCCCGCTGCATAGCAAAAATTGAACCCGTCTGGATTGAGCGCGTGGGTGCTCACTTGCTAACAAAGAGCTGGGGCGACCCGCGCTGGGATAGTCGTCGTGGGCAAGTGGTGGCCCAAGAAAAAGCATCGCTCTACGGCCTACCGATCTACAGTGGCCGGCAGGTTCATTTTGGTCCAGTTGACTTGCCTCGTGCCCGCGAGACTTTTATTCGCGAGGCGCTGGTGCCTGGTGAGATCGACTTGCCGTTTGAGTTTGTGGCTCACAATAAAAAGCTAATTCAGAGTATTGAGCGCCTTGAGCATCGCAGCCGACGACCAGACATCTTGGTAGATGAAACCTTGATCGCAGGGTTTTACGATCGATTGTTGCCCCAAGAGATATGCCAAACGGTGGCATTCAAGCAGTGGTTTAAGCAACTAGACGAAAAAGAAGTGCAGCGCTGGAAGCTTTCCAGAGATGACTTGATGCGTCATGAGGCGGCGGGTATCACAACCGATGTCTTTCCAAAGACGGTTAGCTGGCAGGGTAATGCACTCAAATTGGACTATCACTTTGAACCGAGCTCGCCAAAGGATGGCGTCACGGTGTCGGTGCCCCTTGTGTTGCTGAATCAATTGACGGCCCCGCGCTGGGAGTGGTTGGTGCCTGGCATGGTGAAAGAAAAAGTGCTGTGGTTGGTCAAGTCTTTGCCGCAAAAGTTGCGTAAGCACTGCGTGCCTGTGCCTGATTATGCCCAGGCCTTTCACGCGCGCTGGTTTGACCGAATGTCTGCGCCGAGGGTCAGCTTGACGGCGGCAATTATTGCCGATATAGATCAGCAGTTTCATGTCAAAGTTCAGGAGTCTGACTTCCGGGTCGATTCGTTGCCTGCGCACTTGTTTACGAATTTTCGGATAATTGATCAGCACGGCCGGATGTTGCGTGCAGGTCGTAATTTGTCGCAGCTTAAAGCGCAGTTCGGTGATCAAGCGCATGCCACTTTCCAAGAAATGGCCGCACATGGTGAGCCAGCTATTGCCGATCAGGCGTTAGAGCAAATCACCCAATGGTCTTTTGAGTCGTTGCCTGAGGTCATGGAGATACGCCGTGCCGGCAAAAGTGTCTTGGGCTATCCCGCGCTTGTCGACGAGGGTACGCACTGTCGGATTGATGTTTTTGATGATGCGCAAACCGCACAACGCTGTCACCGCCTTGGGCTTTTACGATTGCTTCGAATAGGTTTGAAAGAGCAAATCAAGTTTTTAGAAAAGAACCTGCCAAATGCGCTGAGGCTGGGTGTTTTGTATATGCCCTTGGGGTCGTGGGAGTCTCTACGCGGCCAGATTATTGATACTGCCTTGTCACGTGCTGCCCTCGAGCAGCAACCATGGCCCACGGATGCTCAGAGCTTTGCCAGCAGCCGTGAAATGGCCAAGGAAAGGACGGGACTATTGGCGCAAGAACTGTCTCGACACGTGTTGTCTATTCTGGAGCAATCAGAGGTGGCTAGAAAGCGGTTGGTGCAGTTTAAAGTGCACGAAAGTGTTTGCAAAGACGTAGTGATTCAACTCAGCGAGTTGATGCCCCCCGACTTTGTGATGCGTACGCCCTATGAGCAACTCAAGCATTTGCCCCGTTATCTGGAAGCCATTGCCGTTCGGTTTGAGGGCCTTCGGGCTGATGTCGATCGTGATCAGCAGAGAATGAGTGAAATGGCGCCGCTTGTGGCGCACTACCGGCGCGCCCGGCAGGCGTTGGCAGGCGCGCCGGAACCCGGGCTAGATCAGTTCTTTTGGATGTTGCAAGAGCTGCGGGTCGCACTCTTCGCTCAACGCCTACGTACGCCTTACCCCGTTTCTGCCAAGCGCCTATACAAGGCGTGGGAGGCCTTACAACGGTAGTCTTAATTAGATCGCTAAGAAAAGCAATATGACGAGCACAATAAGGCCTACCTTGGTTACTTTGTAAAGTGTACGGTTGGCCGTCTTGAAAGCACTGCGTTTCTGATCAATGACCCAATGCCAATGAGAGAGTTTATTGATAAGACCAGTCGGATCAGTCTCAGCGTTTGGCGAACTTGCTGCTGACATCAGTTCGCGGCCAAACCAGCGGTTAAATCGCTCTGCCCAGCGCCATTTCAAAGGGCGTTCGACATCACAAAACAAAATGATTCGGTTGGTCTCTGATTTGTTGTGTGCCTCGTGCACATACGTTTCGTCAAAAATAACGCCTTCACCATCATGCCAAACGTGTCGAATGCCGTCCACATCGATGTAGCACGATGGTTCGTTGGGCGTGGAAAGTCCCAAGTGATAGCGCAAAGACCCTGCAAAGGGGTCGCGGTGTGGGTTCAAATGACCGCCAGGCGGCAGTTCGGCAAACATGGCCGCCTTTACGCTTGGGATCTGTTTGAGCAGCGCCGTGGTTTTGGGGCAGAGCGATTCGGCTGAAGGATGTTTGGCTTCATACCATTTTAAGTAAAAGCGCTTCCAGCCGTATTTAAAAAAGGAGTTAAAACCGATGTCGTTATGGGCATCGGGGGCTTTTATTTCGCGTAGTTGGGCCAAGTGCAGGGCTTCGTCGCGGATGGTTTCCCAATTGTCTGCAAGCAGACTCAACTCAGGTAGGCGTGAAAGCGGCACAAAAGGCGTGGTGGGCACTTTCGAGTTCAAAACCATGAGGGCATTGATGGGTGCCAAGAGTATGGACTGGTCGAGCAATTGACGCTTGATAGGCAAGCGAACCTGCCCCCGGAAATGCGAGAAGAGGATAGCACCCAACCAAGTAATTAGAATTAGCCATTTCATGATGTGTATCGACAGTCCTTGAGTACAATCTTAAACATGCAAGGCAACCAACCTCCCATCCCCTTCGTTCATTTACGCGTCCACTCCGAGTTTTCGGTGGTTGACGGTATTGTTCGCATCAATGATTTGGTGTCGCAAACAAAAACACTTGATCAACCAGCAGTAGCGTTGACTGATTTGGTGAACGTGTTTGGTCTAATCAAGTTTTACAACGCTGCCCGTTCTAAAGGTGTCAAACCAATCGCTGGTTGTGATGTTTGGCTTACCAACGAAACTGAACTGCACAAACCTTACCGCATTTTACTGCTTGTGGCTAACGAGCAGGGTTACCGATCGTTGTGTGAACTGATCACGCGGGCTTGGCTAGAGAATACGCAGCATGGCAAAGCCGCTGTCAAGCGCGAGTGGGTCATGCAGGCCCCAGGGTTGATTGTGCTTTCTGGTGGCCGCCACGGCGATGTGGGGCAGGCGCTGATGACAGGGCAGACGGATGCGGCTGCCCAACTGGCTCAGCAGTGGATGCAGGCTTTGCCTGGCCGCTACTATTTGGAGTTGCAACGAACGAGTAGCCAAGCGGATTGGTCATACACGGATAGTGCTTTGACACTGGCTCAGCAGTTGTCCCTGCCAGTGGTGGCTACTCACCCTGTTCAGTTTGTGCGTCCCGAGGAATATCGGGCTCATGAAGCTCGGGTCTGTATCTCGGATGGTGAAATCCTAACAAACCCAAAGCGTGAGCGGCGGTTTACTGAAGATCAGTACCTGAAGTCGACCGACGAAATGACGGCATTGTTCAGTGATGTGCCCTCAGCGCTTCAAAACACGGTCGCGATTGCCCAGCGCTGTAATTTGACGCTCACCTTAGGCCAGCCAAAACTACCGAATTTTCCGACACCGGCTGGTCTTGGTATTGATGATTATTTGGTGCAGTTATCTCACGAGGGTTTAGAGGTCCGGTTAAAACAACTGTTCCTTGACGAGACACTACGCAACGAGAACCGTTTAAAGTATCAGTCGCGACTGGACTGGGAGTGCCAAACTATTATTCAAATGGGTTTTGCGGGATACTTTTTGATTGTTCAGGACTTTATCAATTGGGGTAAGAAAAACGGTGTCCCGGTCGGTCCCGGCCGCGGCTCAGGAGCGGGCTCATTGGTGGCTTATTCGCTGGGTATTACCGATTTAGACCCTATTCGTTACGATTTGCTGTTTGAGCGTTTCTTGAATCCTGAGCGGGTATCGATGCCAGACTTTGATATCGACTTTTGCCAGGACAATCGCGAACGTGTGATCGAATACGTTAAAGACAAGTACGGGCGCCAAGCCGTCAGTCAGATCGCGACCTTTGGTACTTTGGGTGCCAAAGCGGTCGTGCGTGATGCTGGTCGTGTCTTGGACATGCCTTACATGCTATGCGACGGCCTGTCCAAGTTGATTCCTTTCAGCCCGGCAGACCCTTGGACCCTTGATCGTACCCTGTCCGACGAGCCTGCCTTTAAAGCCCGTTATGAAAAAGAAGACGAAGTTCGAGCGTTGATTGACTTAGCCAGGCCGCTAGAGGGTCTAACCCGAAATGTCGGTATGCATGCTGGCGGTGTCTTGATTGCCCCGGGCAAGTTAACGGATTTCTGCCCGCTTTATTGCCAGCCTGGCCAGGAGAGTAGCGCGGTGTCGCAGTTTGACAAGGATGATGTCGAAGCCGCTGGTTTGGTGAAGTTTGACTTTTTGGGGTTACGAAACCTGACGATCTTGGATTGGGCCGTGCGCTACGTGCGACAGTTCAACGCCGAGCTCTCTGGGTTTGACATCATGGCCTTGACACTTGATGACCCCAAGGTCTATCAATTGCTTTGCGATGCCAACACGACGGCTGTGTTTCAGCTTGAATCGCGGGGCATGAAAGAGCTTTTAAAGAAGTTGCGGCCAAGCAACTTTGAAGATGTGATTGCTGTCTTGGCACTTTATCGGCCAGGGCCGCTTGAGTCGGGTATGGTCGATGATTTTGTCAATCGCAAGCACGGTCGTGCTTCTGTTGACTATTTTCATCCAGATTTAGAGCACACGCTGAGCAGCACGTACGGTGTAATTGTGTATCAAGAGCAGGTGATGCTGATTTCACAGATCATCGGTGGCTATTCTTTAGGCAGTGCCGACCTTTTGCGTCGTGCCATGGGTAAAAAGAAAGCTGAGGAAATGGCTCAGCAGCGTGAATTGTTTCAACAAGGTGCGGCTCAAAAAGGGCATGATCCGGTTTTGGCCGTGAAGTTATTCGACCTGATGGAGAAGTTTGCTGGTTACGGTTTCAACAAGTCACACTCGGCTGCCTATGCGCTGATTGCTTATCACACGGCCTGGCTTAAAGCGCATCACCCAGCTGAGTTCTTGGCGGCAACGCTTTCGTCCGATATGGACGACACCGACAAGGTCCAAACCTTTTGGCGTGATTGCCACGCCAACGGTGTTAAGGTCTTGCCGCCTGATGTCAATGCCTCTGCTTATCGTTTTGAACCGGTGCGCGAGGACGGCCAACCGCAGGATAAGCCACCCCGCACCATACGCTATGGATTGGGGGCGATCAAAGGGGCAGGACAGGCCGCGATTGAAGAAATTGTTCAAGCGCGTCAAGCAGGTGGACCATTTACCTCGCTGTTTGAGTTTTGTCAGCGTGTCAATCGACAACTCGTGAATCGGCGTTGCCTAGAGTCTTTGATTAGAGCAGGGGCTTTTGATGTGATTGAACCCAACAGAGCGGCCTTGCTCATGTCATTGCCAACGGCGGTGGAAGCCGCTGAGCAGGCTGCACGCAGTGCCTCTCAGGTTTCGCTCTTTGGTGATGATGGCAGTGAGGTTGTGGCCGGTGTCCTTGAGAACGTTGAGCCATGGGATTTGCGTCGCAAGCTGGCTGAAGAAAAAGTCGCACTGGGTTATTTTTTTAGCGGTCATATGTTTGATGCCTGGCGCGATGAAGTTCGGCGCATGGTGCCTCGCTCGTTAAATCACGTGACGCCTTCGCGTGATGTTCAGTGGCTCGCCGGTACGATTGCGGCAATGCGCCCCCAAATGACACGTCGCGGAAAAATGCTGATTGCAACCATTGATGATGGCACCGCGCAGCTTGATGTGATGATTTTTAATGAAATGTACGAAGACAATCGGGCCCGTTTTAAAGAAGATGCCTTGCTTGTCCTTTGTGGCAAAGTCGCTGTTGATGAATACTCAGGTGGTTTCCGAGTGTCTGTTGATGACGTTTTTGATTTGCAGGCTATGCGAGAAGCGCGTGCTCGTGCTTTATCCATCCGACTGAATGGCAACGCAGATGCGGATCGTCTTGAAGCTGTATTGGCGCCTTTCAGGGCCATTGAGCAAGGTGCTGGAATGCCAGTGGAGATCACCTATCAGAGCTCGGGTGCTGCGTGTCGGATACGTCTCGGTGAGCAGTGGTGTGTTTACGTGCCAGATGACCTTCTAATAGCGCTAAGCGATTGGGTTGATGCCGATGGCTTTGAAATCGTTTACTAATCACCTTAGGGCCTGGCGCGATAGTATTCGCCGAGCGATAGCGGTCTTTTTCTTGGACCGAGCGCCAGACGCCGTAGGCGAGTATGAAGAAGCGATTCTTTTTATTCGTTGGGATGCCAAGCTTGGCGATACTGTTGTGTTGTCGTGGGTATGGCGTGAGCTTAAAAAACATCGGCCCGATTTGAAACTTTGGGTCACAACGGGGGTTGATTTTGTTGAGATTTTTGACCACACCTTTGAGTTCGATAGGGTAGTGTTGTCGCCCGAGCGGCCAGGATATTGGTCTGTCTTTAAAATCGCCAAGAAGCTTAAAAGACCCAGATACGTTGTACACCTGTCGCAGGCTTTAAAAGCGCGCGATTTGCTCTTGCTTTACTTGATTCGGCCGGCGCATGTCGCGGGGTTAGACGACGGCCTCAAATGCATCGACATAAAGCTAGGAGAAGTGACTGATAACAGGCATTTTTCTGAAAAGCCCGTCCCCCTGCTTGAGAAGTTATCTGTGCCGGTCGACAACCGCCGGTATTGGTTGCCGGAAAACAAAGTTACTCACAGTCATGTCATGTCTTATTGGCGTGACAAGCTTGTCATCGGGTTTTGTCCCTTCGGTGCGAGCCGACACCGAAGTTTCAGCGATTTAAAAATCGTGAGCGCTATCAAAAGTATGTTGGCAATCGCTGCCAAGCGAAGCCTAAGTGTTTCTGTTTTCATGATTGCAACGCCGGATAAAGAAAAGGGCTTAGTCGATTTGTTGATGGCGAATGACTTGAGTTCAAAAGTCTTTCTGCGACCCACATTAGATCTCACTGAATTTTTTGAACAAGTGCGGGCTTGCCAGGGTGTTGTTTCGGTCGATACCAGCGCGGTGCACGTCGCCGCTGGTTTAGACAAACCGCTGTTGGCAATCTACAACCCCCCCGATCTATCGCCATTGATTAAGTCAAATAACTACAATAGTTGGCACCCCAACTCTGATCAAGCAATCACATTTTTGGCAGATGTTGTTGATGGGACGCGCATTGATGCTTTTGATGACGATCGCTTTGATGTCGCTCTCGAAAAGCTCTTATCGAGGATCATCACTCACTAATTGTTGATAATACGTTTGACTGCTTCGTCGTTTGTCCGATCTTGTGGCTTACGCTCAGTTGGCTTGCTGGCTTGATTCAAAATCCTGATGGCGTGCTTACGCTGATATCCGGTAAGACCGACGAATTCCTCGAGAATCGTCCGCTTTTCTGTTGGAGTACCAGCACAATATCGCAGCTTGGTGACCACAATCAATTCCTTGCGTGTAGACATGCTCAGTCGCTTTCCCATAAGTGCCACCCACTAAGATCATTAATGGGTAACAAATTACGTGAGGCAACGGCATCAGGCTAGTAACAAAAAAGCCGAGTCAATGCACCGGTCAAAGTAATTGACGCCAAGCAATTTTTTGAACCGACGACCACGAAGATTGGCTATTGAGCCGAAGAGTCACCTTGTGATCATGATTAAAGCAACTCGTCCCAAAGCCTAGTCGTAAATGCACCCATCTGAGACGATTTTATAAGTCGTCAAAGTCAGCGATTAGACGAAAAGTTAATTCTGAGGTGTTGTCGCGCAAGCGGATGCGAAAAATAAAGATGACGGCAGTTCATTTTTTCAATGATTGCCTAGTGTTTAAACAATTGAAGGTTCTCGGCGTTGTGACACTCTGGAAAGATGAGCCAATGTTGCGCTGCTAGTAGCTCTCAACCCGATAAAAGTGTGCCCGAGAAAGCGGCTGTTTTGACGTCGGCCATTTGCTTTTGCTTGCACTTAAAGCGAGTAGGTCGAGGAAACGATGGCTCACCGGTGGTATTGGCTTTTTGATAATATTCGTGTGATCTGTTTTTTTAATGAGCCCAACACATGCCCCAAGCATCTGTAATCCTTGCTTTTTACAACGACGTTGAGTTGTTACAACTTGTGCTGGATGCGCTTAAGCACCAATATAAGGGGGAGTTTGAGGTTTTAATCGCTGACGATGGATCTAAGCCGGAAGTGGTTGTTCAAGTCAAAAAAATACTTGCTGATTGCCCTTATCCATCACAGCATTTTTGGCATCAAGATGATGGCTTTAGAAAAACAACCGTCATGAACCGCGCGGTGATGAATGCGATTGGCGAAACGCTAATTTTCGTTGACGCCGATTGCATCCCTCAAGATCATTTTGTTTACGATCATTTGCGGGCTGCTGAGAGTGGCTATTGTGGCGTCGGCCGTCGGGTTGATTGCCATCGAGAAGCCATCAACCAGCTTGATTTCACTAGACCAGAGTCTGTTGTGTTTAGAAGCATGTTTCGTCTACTTTTTTGGTCATTGACCCATAAAGCTCGAAATATTGAAAAGGGATTACGGTTGCCTTGGGCGATAGCAAAAAAACTTTCAGGTCATAGGTGGGGCATTGTTGGTTGCAATTTCTCAATTCAGAAGGCAGACCTACTGTCAGTCAACGGATTCGACGAACGTCACTCGGTTCAATGGGGGGCAGAGGACTCAGATGTCGAGCGTAGGCTCGTGAAAGCTGGAATTAAATTCAAAGATTTGCGTTGCCAATCGACAATGATTCATCTTGATGCTTCATATTTCAAACGTCATTTGGTATCAACAAATAGTGAAAAAAACCATACATCCTTTTACGATTTGGTTGCAGCCGAAGATCGAGCTTGGACGCCATTTGGCATCCAGAAAGAGGATAGACCAGACCCCATTGCGCCATTTGGCACGGCTTAATTTGATGATTTTTGACGATCGTCTCAAAAACTGATCTTTAAAAGCCTTTGTTTGAGATTAAC
>CAWUWI010000015.1:0-73987 GCA_963926245.1 uncultured Burkholderiaceae bacterium
CGGTTTCAAGTGTGAAGTGCAACAAGCCGGCGGTAATAATCGTCGGCATTAAATGTATCAGGTAAAAAGAGTTCAGCAGGGCATTTGAATCCGAGGCTTTTTCGAGGCCCCGTGTTTAACGCCCAAGCAACTGAATCTAACTCATCCTGACTGAATACTGATAGGTCTTCGCCAAAGCACAGCAATGCTTTACGTTGCTTGGGAAACAGTATTCGGTGTAAATCTCTTTTTGGCATTTCAGTTCTAAATAAGGATAATTTTCCTAAATTTCTACATAATATGGGAATGTAGTCCTCATTTATCCTGGTCTTGATGTCGACTCTTGCAGCAGTTGCGTGTTAACGGATGATGGCCCGCGGTGCGGTCAGAGAGGCCGGCTGCAAGATCTCGTCGAGTTGTGCCTTGGTCAGTAGGCCCCGCTCAAGCACGATATCGTATACCCGTCGCCCTGTTTTTAAGGCTGTTTGGGCGACCTCGGTGGCGTGTTGGTAACCGATGTATGGATTCAGTGCGGTCACCAAAACGATTGAGCGATCCAGGTGCTCTTTTAAAACATCAAGATTGGCCTCGATGCCATCAATGCAGTTGATCTCTAGCGTGTGTAAGGCGTTGGCCAAATGAGAGATGCTGCGAAACATGGCGTAGGCGATGATAGGCTCAAAAGCATTGAGTTGCAATTGCCCGGCTTCAGCCGCGAAGCTGATGGTGACGTCGTTACCAATGACTTCATAGGCGACCTGGTTGACCACTTCTGGAATCACGGGGTTTACCTTGCCAGGCATGATGCTGGAACCGGCTTGTCGAGCGGGCAGACTGATTTCGCCGATGCCGGCGCGTGGGCCGCTTGAAAGCAGGCGCAAGTCATGGCAGATCTTTGAGATTTTCACGGCGATGCGCTTTAGCACTCCCGAAAGCTGCACGAACGAGCCCACGTCTTGCGTGGCTTCAATCAAATTGGGGGCTGTGCTTAGCGGCAAGTCGGTTACACCAATCAGATGCTCGAGTGCATGGCGCGCATAGTCGGGATGGGTATTGATGCCCGTGCCGATGGCAGTCGCTCCCAAGTTGATTTCACAAATGAGTGGTAACGCTTCGCGCAGACGCGTGATGTCTTCGCAGACCATTATCGAGTAAGTGTGAAACTCTTGGCCCAAGGTCATGGGCACGGCGTCTTGCAATTGCGTGCGTCCTACTTTGAGAATGTCTTTGAATGCGACCGCTTTTCTTTCGAATGCGGCTTGCAAGCTATCCATGCGTGCGATCAGTCGCTCGCAACCGCGATAAGTGGCGAGTTTGAGTGCGGTTGGATACACGTCGTTGGTCGATTGACTCATGTTGACATGTTCATTAGGGTGCAAGTGCTGGTATTGGCCTTTGAGGTGCCCCAAGAGTTCCAAGCCGCGATTGGCAATCACTTCATTAGCGTTCATGTTGGTGGATGTGCCTGCACCGCCTTGGATCAAGTCGACAGGGAATTGCTCATGCCACTGGCCATTTAAAATTTCTTGGCAGGCGTCGACAATGACTGTGCAGTGATGGTCGTCAAGCATGCCCAATTGGCGGTTGGCCAGTGCGCTGGCGATTTTGATTTCAGCCAAAGCGTTGATCAAGTCGCCAGCCAAAGAAATGGTCTGACCGGTGATCGGGAAGTTTTCTACTGCACGCAGGGTATGAATGCCGTAATAGGCGTTCTCTGGGATTTCTCGGTAACCCAGTAGATCATGTTCAAGCCTAAAACCCGGCGTCACTGTTGACGGACTCATCGAAAGCATTCCTTACAAAATACTAAATATACTTAGTAAATTATTCAATCGCGTTGACGGCTTTGTTCGTTGGTGTGCTGGTTTTAGTTGTTTTTAGTGACGTTAAACGTGCGGTAACCCAAAGCCCGTTTGCTATCGCCTTGATAGATCCGCAAGGTGGCTCTTGTGGCTCGAAACTGATTGGGAAATGTCAGCTCACCATTCAAGCGCTGGTAGTGACCCACGGAAAAGGGCACGACTAAAGCCTTGATTGCGCCTGTTTTGCCATTGGGATAACGACCTTCGAATGTGACTTCAATGCGCCCGTCATAGGTTGGTTGCTGGGCGCTTTCTTGAACGACGAGGATGTGATAATCAAGCGTTTCATCGGTGTCAGGCTGAACGAAGCTTGCCCCTGAAATACCCACCGGATCCATTTTGACGTTGCTGGTGATGGCTTTCAAAAACATCGACACTTCATTTTGTAAGGGCTTGACGCGTTGTTGTAATTCAGACAATTCGCCTTGCAGCGCAATGATTGATTGGTCCGCTTGGCCCTGTGATGTTTTGAGGCGACTTTGTAATGTCGTGACTTCGGCTTGAAGTTGCCGACGCTCAAGAGACAGCGAGGCCAGTTCGTCGGTCAGACTTTGCGATTCAATCATGGTTAGCCGTTTAGGCCCGTAACTGGCTTGCAGCATCAAGACACCACCGCCACCGATGAGAATGCCAACTATCAATAGGATGAGCCACCGCGGCAGGCCTCTCGAGCGCCGACGCGTGTCATATGGCGACGGCTTAAAGACCTGGCGACGTGATTCTCCAAAAATTCCCATACGACTGATTCCCTGACATGAATAAAAAAGAGCTACACAGCCTAGCAGCATTTATGCAGCTGTAAGGATAACGCTAAGCGGTCGATGGTGTCTCAGCGCTGCAACAAGTGGTTGCAAATTAACTTAGCGAAGCTGCTGCTCAAGCGCGTTTAAACGTTCGACCGTGCCAACATCCATCCACTGACCTGCGTGTAACTCACCGGTGACCCGGCCTTGCACCATAGCGCGTTTGAGCAACGGCGCTAGGGCACTGGATTCATGGGGGGCAACCCCAACAAAAAGCTCAGGGTGATAAATGCCCAAACCTGCGTAGGTCAACAAAGGCCGGTGGTGAGGGCTTAAGCGGCCTTGCGGGTCGATAGAAAAATCGCCTTCGGGGTGATGGGTCGGGTTTTGCACCAGCACAAGGTGCGCCAGCGGTTCAGTGGGTGACGGTGTCTTACCAAACCAATCCAATGCTCGTTCAAGCGGCCAGTCACACCAAACATCACCATTTAGCACCAAGAAGGGATCAGCGCCAAGGAGTGGTAAGGCGTTTGCAACGCCGCCAGCTGTTTCAAGAGCGGTCTGTTCTGGGGAGTACTGAATAGATACCCCCCATGGGTTGCCATTACCCAAGGCGGATTCTATTTGTTCGCCCAACCACGCGTGGTTGATGACCACCTCACGAATCCCGGCTGCTGCCAGCCGCTTTAAGTGCCAAACGATCAGGGGTTGACCCGCTACCAAAAGTAGCGGCTTGGGTGTGTGGTCAGTTAGTGGTCGCATGCGTTCGCCACGGCCAGCCGCCAAGATCATTGCTTTCATCTTAGAAGGTCAACTTGGTCTGGGGCTCGATGCCTTCAAGGCGATCAAGCAGTCGTATCAACGGTCTGAACACACCATATCGGGTGCTAACTTGGCGCACGTACTGCACCACCCGTGGCAAATGGTTCAGGTAAGCCGGCTTCTGATCGCGTAAATTTAAGCGCGCAAACACCCCCAGAATGCGTAAGTTTCGTTGCAGGCCAGCCCATTCGTATTGTTGGTAAAACACCGAAAAATCGGCGTCCACAGGCAAGCCTGCGGCACGCGCTCGCTCCCAATAGCGTATAGCCCAGTCAAGCTGTTGCGGCTCCTCCCAGGTGGTGCGCGCATCAAACACGAGCGAAGCAATGTCGTAGCTGATGGGGCCTCGTAATGCATCTTGGTAGTCCAGTACACCCGGGCTTGAGCCCATATCAAGATCATCACACACCATTAGGTTGGGCGAGTGAAAATCGCGATGCACCAAAACTTGCGGTTGCTTGGCGATCTCATTTGTCAGCGTCTCAAAAATCAATGCCAGTTGAGTATTTTCTTGCTCCGTCAGTGTCACGCCATGGTGTTTTTGTACAAACCAATCAGGAAAAAGCTGCAACTCCTCGATGAGGCGCTGGCTATCTAGCACAGCCAGACCCCTGCCGTCGGCTTGCTGCAACTTAACCAGGGCGTCTAACGCAAGCAGATAGTGGCTTTGGCGCGATTGATTGGTCCAGCCTTTGACGATTTTGTCGTAATAGGTTTGTCGGCCTAGATCGGTTAAGAGTAAGAATCCCTGAGCAACATCATGTGCCAAAATTTTGGGCACCGTCACCGAGGCGCCTTGCAAACGCTGTGTCACATCGATGAAGGGTTGGCAGTTTTCTTGAGGCGGCGGCGCATCCATGATGATGAGTGTTTTTTGTGCCCCATTTAACCGAAAATATCGCCTGAAACTCGCATCGCTTGAGGCTGCCCTTAAACTGTCTATGTCCAAGGTAAGTGATTGATCCAAATCGCCTAACCATTGCAAGAGTGCATGATCTCGGTCGGTGTGAAGGTGGGGTTTTGAAGTGGATTCGGTGTGGCTCATGGGCGTTTTTTTTGAATGTTCTGATGATAGTTTGACCGGTCTCTATAATAGAGCGACTTTTGCGCGACTGGGCGCATGCATTGTTTGAGAGTGCTTTGATGTTGTTGTTTGATTGGTGCCCCGCTTGAGGGGCTCGTTACTGACACGACCTTCTTTTGTCTTGCTCTGGCTGGCAACGTCGGCGCTCGTCTGGGCTCAAGCGCCAGAACCGGCGCCTGATGCGGTGACCCAAACCATCTTACGGGGTTTGACGGTGACACCCATGCTCAGGCCAGTGACCGTGCCTGACAGTGAATTGCCAGTCTATCTTGGTGCTGACGCCATGCAAAGCGACGTCGAGCGTAACGTGACCCTCGACGGGCAGGGGGTGGTGCGGCGTGCCGATGGTGTGCTGAGTGGCGATTTTTTGTACTACAACCAAAACACGGAAGACGTCACGGCCATTGGTAATGCACGATTGGTGCAAAACGGCAACATCGTGGTTGGCCCGTCGATGCGTTACAACATTGATACCGATGTCGGTGACGTCGATTTTCCGCAGTTTTGGTTAGACAACGGTGGTGCTGGCGTTGGCACCAAGGCTGAAATGACCAATCGCAACGAAATGACGATCACAGACGTCACCTACAGCGGTTGCCCATGCCCAGATCCCGCCTGGTACATCAAATCAAGCAAGGTCGATCTGAATTACGACGAAAACGAGGGTGTGGCTCGCAATGGCGTGCTGTTTTTCAAAGGCGTGCCAATTTTGGCTTCCCCTTACCTGACGTTCCCATTGCGGCCAGAACGAAAATCAGGATTTTTGTTACCAACCTTCGCCACGACTAACCAGACTGGTTTTGACCTGACCTTGCCTTACTACTTAAATTTGGCGCCCAATTACGATGCCACTTTGGTGTTGCGCCCCATGAGTAAGCGCGGCCTAATGCTTGGTGCTGAGTCTCGGTATTTGGGTGAAACCTACAGCGGTTCCGTTGCCGGCACCTACCTCCACCACGACACTGAGCTTGGCACGGATCGCTGGCTGTACAGCCTGCAGCACAACCAGTCGTTTGGCAACGGTTTTACGGGCGGCTGGAATCTCAACGGGGTTTCGGATGATGACTACTTCAAAGATTTTTCGCTCTTGGCCATCAATGATGCCACCACCACCTACTTGCCACGCTCTGTCTTCACAGGGTGGTCCAATAGCGATTGGCAGGCGCGAGTTCAGTACACCACCTTTCAAACGCTTGGCGACATTGTTCCGCAGTACAACCTAGTGCCTGGGGTTACGCTCGATGGCGCGCGTTTTGATCAAAACGGGTTTGATTTGCAATCAGAGAATGCAGCCACCTGGTTTGATCGTCCCACTGACGTACTTGGACGACAGTTTGGCCCAGACGGTCAGCGTTATGTGTCTTACAACTCGGTTTCGTTTCCAATTGTGCGACCTGGCTGGTACATCACACCCAAAGTCGGCTTACACACCACGCGCTATGAAACTGAATGGTATGGGCTGTCGGGCGTTGGAGGGCGCGAATCAAGCAACAGCCGTGTCTTGCCCATTACCTCTATTGACGCTGGCATGACGTTTGAGCGCCCAATATCCTTTTTTGGTTTGGATACCATCCAAACCTTAGAGCCTCGAATCTACTACCTCAATGTGCCTTATCGCGACCAATCGAACTTACCCGTCTACGACACGGCACTATCGGACTTTAGTTTTTCGCAAGCTTTTCAAGAGAATATCTACATCGGGGGTTGGGATCGCATTGCCAATGCCAACCAGCTGACGTTTGCCTTGAGTTCGCGTTTGCTAGACGAAGAGACCGGATTTGAGCGCGCCGCGTTTGCGGTGGGTCAACGGATTTATTTCGTCGATCAGCTGGTAACGTTGCCAGGCGAAACACCGCGTACTGATGTCCGGTCGGAATTTTTGATTAACGCCACGGCGGCATTGACCGACACGCTCAGTACCACCATTGATCTGCAGTACAACCCGTACGATGGTGATTGGGACCGCGCGCAAATTATCGCGCGTTTTAATCCTAAGCGGGCTGCGACCTTGTCGGCTTCATATCGTTATCAACGCAACCCAACGGGCGCCTTTCAGCCGCAGGGACAAGAACAAATTAGTCTGGCTTTTCAGTGGCCTCTAACCGCCAATATTTATTCCGTCGGTCGTGTCGATTATTCTTTGTTAAATATCGCAGAGCGCGATGTGGTGCCACGGGTGACGCAAGCGATTGCGGGACTTGAGTATCGAGGCGACTGTTGTTGGGCTGCGCGTGTCATCTACCAGCGCTATGCGATTGATCCAAACGAAGTCAATGATGCCATTTTTTTTCAGCTTGAGCTCTCTGGTTTGGGCCGACTGGGCCAAGATCCCATGGGATTATTGAGTAGCAGCATTCCGAATTTCCAAAACATCACGCCAGCGATCAAGCCGGTGGGTAAGTTTGAAAGGTATGAATAATGATTTTGATGAAACGCACGGCCGCTTTGATTTTTGGTTTGTTGCTCCTAGCCATGACGGCCCAAGCTTATGGTCAGGGCCTGAGGGGTTCAAGCCAAGCGCCAGTTCGCGCATCGGTAGCAGTCGATGGCATCGCTGCCGTGGTTGGTAATGCGATTATCACTGTGCTTGAAGTCGATCAGAGGGCCTCGCTGATCGCCACTGAAATACGCAACAGTCGCCAACCCATGCCCGCGCAAGATGAAATTAAACGCCAGGCGCTCGACATTTTGATCACCGAGTCTTTGATACGGCAAGAAGGTGAAGAGATGGGTGTACGGGTTAGCGATCAAGATTTGGCGCGCGCCCTGGAAAGTGTTGTAAAGCGCAACAACACCACCGTTGCTCAAATCAAAAACCGAGTCAAAGCCGTTGGCCTCACTTGGCCCCAGTACGAGGAACGCTTGCGCCGTGAAATTATGGTCGATCGAGTCCGCCAATCCATGGCGGAATCAACCGTTCGGGTCAGCGATGCCGACGTTGATATTTATTTGAAAGAGCAAGTGGCGCGCAAGGCCAGTGGTTTGGAACCACCCCCTCCACCGCCACCCCCTCCACCCAAGCCACAACCCGTTCAGCCACTGGTTATGCAGATTGCTCAGATTTTTATCCAAGTGCCTGAGTCGGCCTCGGATGAGCAAGTGGCGGCATTAAAAAAACGGATTGATGGCATTCGGGTGAACCTGCGTAAAGGTCAGGATTTTGCGGTGCTTGCCACTGAAAACTCTGACGGCCCTGAGGCCACGCGTGGTGGTGACATGGGTGTGAGATCCGCCGAAGACTGGCCAAGCCTTTTTATCAATAACGCTCGAAACTTACAGGCGGGACAAATTTCTGGTGTGTTGCGCAGTCCCGCGGGATTCCATATTCTTAAGGTGCTTGGTCGAGCCGGCGGTGTGCAGCCCGCACCGCCGCCACCGCCCGAGCCGACTCGCAGGACCGTGCCAGACGGCCCCTTAATGGTGGATCAAACCAAGGCTCGTCACATTTTGATCAAAACATCTGAAGTGATGAGTGATGATCAAGCCCTGCAACGCCTAGAAAACGCCCGCCAGCGCATTGTGAATGGTGGTGAAAGTTTTGAGGTGGTTGCTCGCGCGGTCTCCGATGATGCCTCAGCACCGCAGGGTGGCGAATTGGGCTGGATTAATCCAGGTGATACTGTGCTGCCGTTTGAGCGCAGCATGAACAGTTTGGCCATCGGTCAGCTGAGCGATCCGGTGCAAACAGAATTTGGCTGGCATTTGATTGAAGTCCAAGAGCGCCGTTCGCAAGACATGGCAGGTCAGTACCGGCGCAACCTTGCCCGAGAGGAGCTGTTCTTGCGTCGAGCGGCCAGTAATTTTGACGCATGGTTGCAGCAAGTGCGTAACCAGACCTTCATTGACAACCGAATGTTTCGGTCAGATGCCAAGTGAAGGGTAAGTCGAGTAACCATCAGGCGAGACAGCGATTCGGACAAAATTTTTTGGTCGACTTGGGTGTGATTGAGCAAATCGTTCAGGCCATCGCCCCGAGTTCAGAGGATCGTCTGGTTGAAATTGGACCGGGGTTGTCAGCGCTAACGGCGCCCTTACTGGCCAAGCTCAATCACTTGACGGTGATTGAAATCGACCGTGACTTGGCCAAGCGACTGCGCCAGCGGTATGCGGAATCGGCATTGACGATAATCGAGCAAGACGCTTTACAAGTGGACTTTGCTCAACTCGGGCCTGATTTGCGCGTGGTCGGTAACTTGCCCTACAACATTTCGACGCCACTGCTATTTGCTTGCTTGCAAGCAGCAGATCATGTCATTGATCAGCACTTCATGTTGCAAAGGGAAGTGGTTGATCGCATGGTGGCAGACGCTGGCTCGTCAACTTACAGCAGACTGTCTGTTATGTTGCAGTATCGGTATCGCATGCAAAAGCTTTTCGATGTGGCCCCTAGCGCTTTTGAACCCCCACCCAAGGTGGTTTCTGCCGTGGTGCGCATGGTCCCCTTGGGTGATGATCGGCCGCGCGCGCGTCACGATACGATGTTTGCCGCTGTGGTGCAACGGGCGTTTTCTCAGCGCCGCAAGATGCTTAGGGGCGCCTTTGGGGACTGGACAGCGTTACTGCCCTGGGATGAGATAGGGGTGTTGCCAACTGACCGTGCCGAGCAAGTCGATGTGGCTGGTTTTATTCGCATCAGCGATGCTTTGTCGGCGTGCCTGCCGCCTTCAGCCATGTGCGCATGATGTCTGAAGCGCGCGCTTCAAGCAGGGTTGCAGCTTGTTCGCAGGCCTGCTCAAGTGCCAATGGTCCGTTGGCCAAGCTGAAGGCCGCTGTTAAGCCCGCATCATAGAGCGACTGGTATCCATCTCCCAAACGTCCCACCAGCGCAATCACAGGCACGCCGTGGCGTTGTGCCACTTCAATCACACCCATGGGTGTTTTACCTTGTAGTGTTTGTGCATCCATGCTGCCTTCACCGGTAAAGGCCAAGTCGGCTGATTGCATGGCTTGGTCAAGTGATACGAGCTCGGCCACCATCGCCGCACCAGGTCGCATTTGTGCATTTAGCCATGCCATGGCGGCAAACCCCAAACCGCCGGCTGCACCGGCGCCAGGCGAGTGGCGCTTATCGCGTGACAAAACCTGAGCACTAAAATCGGCCAAGCGCGATAAGGCCTCGTCGAGCAGGCTAACCATTTCTGGTGTTGCTCCTTTTTGAGGTCCAAACGTCGCTGATGCGCCCTTGGGACCGCAAAGCGGATTGTTCACATCGGTGGCAATCATGATTTTGGTGTTCGCTAGGCGAGCATCGAGTCCACTGGCATCGATCCGAGCGAGATTGAGTAAGGCACCACCACCTGCAGGCAGCAATTGATCATATTGGTCAAGCCAACGAACTCCGAGTGCACGTAGCATGCCAACACCACCATCGTTGGTAGCCGAGCCCCCCGCAGTCAGTACGATGGTGTCTGCTCCAGCGTCTAAGGCGGCCAACATCAGCTGGCCCACGCCAAAGGTGTCTGCTCGCAGTGGATCGCGTTCACTGGGTACCACTTGTTCTAGGCCCGCGGCACTGGCCATTTCAATCAAGGCTGTTTGCTGGGGTAGCCAGCCCCAATGCGCCCGTCGGGGTCGCCCAAGTGCATCGAGAACCGTTAGCTCACGCAATTGGCCGGCCGTGGCTTGAAGAACTGTTGCCAGCGTGCCTTCGCCGCCGTCAGCCATGGGGACGCAAACCGTTAACGCGCTTGGCAGGACAGCTTTGATGCCGTTTTCTATGGCGTGTGCCACGGCCAAAGCGCTGAGACTTTCTTTGAATGAGTCTGGGGCGATAACGATTTTCATGAGCGAAATAGCCAGCGCTAACTGGCCCCAAAAAAGGCGTAACAAACGAGGATGGCGGTCACAATACCGGCGAAGTCGGCAAACAGGGCACAACCCACGGCGTGGCGCGCACGCTGTATCCCAACCGCCCCAAAATAAACGGCCAAGACATAAAAAGTGGTTTCTGTACTACCTTGGAGTGTTGCGGCCAGTAATCCTGCAAAACTGTCAACGCCATGAAACTGCATGGTCTCAATCATCATGGCACGTGCGGCGCTGCCAGACAAGGGCTTGACGAAAGCCGTGGGTAAAGCATCAATAAAGCGCGTGTCACCACCCACGATTTCGACTCCCCAGCGAATCGCTTCAATCATGAAGGTCATGGCGCCAGAGGCGCGCAACAAGCCGATCGCGCACAGCATGGCAACCAAGTACGGCAATAAGTCTTTGGCAATATCAAAACCCTGTTTGGCGCCATCGATGAATGACTCGTAAACCGGGATTTTTCGCCAGGCACCCATCACCAAAAACAGCAGAATGATCCCTAAGAGCACCAAGTTGCCGGTAAGGCTTGAGACATGCGCCAAGGTGGCTGTGGCTAGTGTTGCCGCCATCGCCATGATGGATCCCATGACCAATGCGGTGCCGGCTAACCAAATCAGCACCACTGGGTCACGTAAAGGCAGTCGTTGCATCCAACTGACTACTAAGAAACCCGCAATGGTGGACGCACAGGTTGCAAGCAAGATGGGTAAAAAAACCAAAGTGGGGTCTGTCGCTCCTTGCTGCAGGCGATACATGAAAATGGTGACCGGCAGAAGTGTCAGCGAAGAGGTATTGAGCACCAGAAATAGAATCTGAGCATTGGTCGCGATTTTTGGGTTGGGGTTAAGTGTTTGCAGTTCACGCATGGCACGCAAGCCCACAGGCGTGGCAGCGTTGTCTAAACCCAATCCATTGGCCGCAAAGTTCATGGTAATTAACCCAAGCGCTGGATGACCGCGCGGCACTTCAGGCATCAAGCGGGCGAATAAGGGGGCCAGCCAACGTGCCAAGGTTTGCACCAAACCTGCCTGCTCGGCAATACGCAACAAACCGAGCCAGAGCGTCAAGGTGCCGAACAACAACACCATCACATTGACGGAGAGTTTGGCCATATCAAACAGACTGGCCACCATGCGTGAGAAGACGTCGGCGTCGCCTAGCCAAACCCATTGGATCAAACTGGCGACGGCACCCACCAAAAAGAATCCAAGCCAGAGACCATTTAGCATGCCAAGGTCAGCTCAGGGTTCACTCGTTTAAGCGGTTTTGCGTTCAATGAATTCAATCTTGTAGCCGTCTGGGTCTTCGACAAATGCAATCACGGTTGAACCGTGTTTCATGGGACCCGCCTCACGGGTCACCTTGCCGCCCTTTTGGCGGACCAAGTTGCAAGCACTGGCTGCATCAGGTACCAGCAGTGCAATGTGACCATAGCCATCGCCGAGGTCATATTTTTCAGTGTCCCAATTGTGTGTCAGTTCGATTACCGCACCTTCAGACTCCTCTTGATAGCCCACAAACGCTAGGGTGAATCGACCTGTTGGATAGTCGGTTCGGCGAAGTAGCCGCATGCCGAGCACGTTGGTGTAGAAGTCGATCGAGTGGTCAAGATTACCGACTCGCAACATGGTGTGCAGGATTCTCATCTTCGGGGCTCCAATAAAATTATTCTTAAAGCATCATACCGCTGGCATGTCACCGGGCGAAACGCCACTCAAGGCACGATGCCCTGCCAAATAATCAGGGTAAATGGTTTGCAAGGTATCCCAGAACGCAGTGCTATGGTTCATTTCACGCAAATGGGCCAACTCATGGGCAATGACGTAGTCGATCACGGTGGGCTCAAAGTGGATCAAACGCCAATTTAAAAGAATGCGACCATCGCTATTGCAAGTGCCCCAGCGGGTATTGGCTGAGGAGAGTTTCCAGGCGCTAGGGAACAGGCCACTGATCGCCTTGAAATGCGCCAAGCGCATGCCAAACCTAGCTTTGGCGCGTTGCTGCAGCCAAGCCTGGGTTAAGTCGCGCAGACGGGCGCTATCGACATCTTCAGGTAAGGGCAGCCAGAGGGCTTGGTTGGCTTGCGGCGCATCAGGGTCGCCATCAAACCAAACGGCTGCTGGATTTGGTTGTTTCGGTGCGGTGCCGCAGCGCAATACCAAGCGGCAACCCATATAGGGCAAGCTGCCACCAGCTCGCCAATTGCTGGCGGCCAGAGCCAACTTTCCGTGACGCACGTGGATGGCTTGCAGCTTACGCTGCACCCAGTCAAATTTTTCAACGACAGCCTCGTCGATGTGGCGCAGGGACACCCAAGAGGGGGCGGTTACGCGCAAACCATCGTCGCCCACTGTCAGGCCGATTGAGCGCCGGCGTGAACGATGAAGTCGGTACGGCACAGTAATGCCGTGATGAACCACGCAACGATCGTGCGCCCCGATTTCCGGCGAACGTCTGGGTGTGAGCGTTGGCGGGGCATCAAGGTCAAAGGACAGTTGCTGGGTCATTGTCGGTGTGTCATGATTGACGAAATCGCTCTGGGTTGAGCGACTTCATTTCGGCTTCGATCCAAGCCGATACTTTGTCATTCAATGCCTCGGGCGTGAGCCCTTCTGGCGAGATGGGTGCTCCGATTCGTACCGTAATCAATCCGGGCTTCTTGGTAAAGGCGTGACGTGGCCAGCATTCGCCGGCATTGTGTGCGATTGGAATAATGGGGCTGTTGGTACGAATCGCAAGCAAAGCGCCTCCCATTTTAAAGCGCCCCATTTTGCCTGGTGCAATACGAGTTCCCTCGGGAAAGAGGATTGGCCAGCGGCCTTCGTCTAGGCGTTTTTGGCCGATCTGAACCACCTGTTCAAAAGCCTGTTTGCCTTTGGCGCGATCAATTGGAATCATGCGCAACAGCGCCAAACCCCAGCCAAAAAAAGGAATCCGATGTAATTCGCGTTTATACACAAAGCAGACTTCACGGGGCAAGTGGCTCGGTAAAAACAATGTTTCCCAAGCCGACTGGTGCTTGGCCAAAACCACGGCGTGGCCATCAATCAGGTTTTCAGTGCCTTCGATTTGCCAGCGCACCCCGCAAAAAATACGCGCGCCCCAAGTGGCCAAGCGTGGCCAACCCATGGTGATGCGATATCGCCAGTGCAAAGGCAAGGGCGCGCACATTAAACACAAAAACGCATAAGGGATGACCGTGATGGTCAAGAAAAGGTAATAAAGTGATGCGCGAAGCCAAGCCATCATGTGCCCTCTGGTTGAGCAAGGAGTTGTTCGACGACATGCGCGAGGTTTTGGGCCACACGGGTGCCCACGGGTAAATCGGGGTTTGATTCGGTCTTGGCACCGTTGCCTGTCAAGACCAGCCAAGGCTGACAACCCATGCTTGAGGCGGCCTGCAGATCGCGCAATGAGTCTCCTACTGCGGGCACTTCGTTCAGCGACGTATCAAAACGTTTTCTGATGTCCTCAAAAAGCCCTGTCGCGGGTTTGCGGCAATGGCAGTTGTCGTCGGGGCCGTGTGGGCAAACAAAGAAAGCATCGACGGTGCCACCCAAGGGTGCTAGCAATTGCAAGCATTTCTGATGCATGTCATGCAACGTTGCCGCATCAAAATAACCCCGTGCCAGGCCCGATTGGTTCGTGGCCACCACAACCTTCCAGCCCGCTTGGTGCAGTTTGGCAATGGCCGCGAGGCTACCTTCAATGGGCAACCACTCATCAGGGTGCTTGATGTAGTCTTTACTGTCCTGATTGATCACGCCATCGCGGTCGAGAATGATGAGTTTCACGCCACCAGCCTTGAAATATCAGCGACTTGATTCATCAAGCGGTGCAGGCTTGAGAGCAAGGCCAAGCGCTGGCGCCTGACTTCGAGGTCATCAGCCATCACCATGACTTCATCGAAAAATCGATCCACAGGCTCTTTAAGGGTAGCCAGTGTGCTGAGCGCTTGGCCGTAGTCAGCGGCCCCTACAAACTGATCAACCACTGGCGCGATCGATTGAATTTGATTTAGCAGTGTTTTTTCAGCGTCTTCTTGCAGGGCAGCTGGGTTTAACGCAGCGGGCAAATCGCTGGCTTTTTTGAGAAGGTTGCCGATGCGTTTGTTGGCTGCTGCTAGGCTCGGCGCGTCGGGCGTTTGCATAAAAGCCTCGACGGCGTGAATGCGGGCCTCGATCTGTTGCAGGGGTGGGTCTAGCGCAAACACCGCTTCGATGGCCTCACGGGCGTGTTGGCCGAGTAACTGATTGCGATAACGCTCGCGCACGAATTGCGCAACATCAGCCGCCGTGCCGGGTGCCAAATTCAAAGCGTCACCAAAACTTGCTCGAGCAGTACCCAACAGGTCTTCGAGGGTTAGGTTGGTTTGTGTCGGCAACGGCAGCTGGCCGCCAGCACGCAGTTGCTCAAAGGCACTGATCAGACCAAGTGCGGCACGGCGTAAACCAAAGGGGTCGCGCTCTCCCGTGGGAGCCAAACCAATGCCCCAGATACCCACCAATGTTTCGGCGCGTTCAGCCATGAAAAATATCACACCAGCCAAGTCGTGATCAGTCACGGGCGCGTGCCAACGGATCTGGTATTGCCGCTCAATGGCATTAATCACGGCTTTCGATTCGCCATCGGCGCGCGCGTAGTAGCTGCCCATGACACCTTGCAACTCAGGAAACTCGCCCACCATTAAGGTCGTTAAGTCAGCTTTGGCAAGGAGCGCCGCACGATCGGCGTCAGCTCCGTTGGTTCCGATCGACTGGGCTAACCAAGCGGCGATTTGACGGAATCGCTCAATGCGTGCGCGTTGTGTACCAAGCTTGTTGTGATAGACGATTGTTTCAAGGGCTGACACCCGATCGATCAGGGGCTGGCGTTTGTCGGTGAGATAGAAGAACTCTGCATCGGCTAATCGCGGGCGAATGACGCGCTCGTTTCCGGTGATGATCGCCGATGGATCAGCAATCGGCATGTTGCTGACAATCAAGAACTGGTGCGTTAAGCGCCCCGTCTCTGGATTAAACAAAGGGAAGTACTTTTGATTCAAGCGCATGGTCAAAATCAAGCACTCTTGCGGCACGTCAAGAAATCGTGGCTCAAAGGTGCCGACATAAACCGCTGGTGCTTCAACCAGAGCCGTGACTTCGTCAAGAAGCGATTCGACCTCGGGGTCTTGGCCTAGGGATGCGCCAAGCTCGGCAGCCTTGGCCAGTAGACTGGCCTCAATGAGCGCTCGACGCTCACCAAAACTTGCCGTCACATGGCCCTCGGTGGCCAATTGCGTGACGTAGCGATCGGCTGACTCAATGCTAAGCGGTTGTGCCGCTAAAAAGCGGTGTCCAAGTGTGTGCCGGTTTGCGGTGAGGCCAAGGGCGTGCCCGGCGACGATTTGGTCACCGTGCAGAACAATCAGACCATGTGCAGGCCTAACAAAGCTGACCGACGTTTCGCCATCCGCGAGCTGATAGCGCATCACCTTTGGAATGGGCAAGGCTTGAAGGGCAGCAGCGAGTGCGGCGTCGACTGTATTGGCCAGGCGTGCGCCTGGCGCGGTGCCTGAAGCCACCAGATAGGGTTGTTTGCCGTCATCAATGGTTTGAAGCGATCCAACGTCTAGGTGTTCAAGCCCCTTGGCAGCTAGCTTTTTTAAGAGCGCTGGTGTCGCCTGCCCATTCTCATCAAGCCCCACTTTGACGGGCATGAGCTTTTCTGTAAACGCCTGATCAGCGGCCGCTTGTGCGACTGCGGTGATGTGTACAGCCAATCGGCGGGGTGTGGCCAGCGGTGTGATGACGCTCTCAGTGTGCAGCAGGCCTTTATCAAATAGGTATTGGCTGAAAGCTTGGGCAAAGGTCTCCCCCAATCGCTTAAGCGCCTTGGGTGGTAACTCCTCGGTTTGCAGCTCAATCAACAGGGATTCGTGGTTTTTGGTGCTGGAAATGTCTTGGGTGCTCATGGCTGGCTCCCTACCTTTTTAAGCATCGGGAAGCCGAGTGCTTCACGGGATTCAAAATAGGCTTGCGCCACGGCGCGCGACAAGTTCCGGATACGGCCAATGTAGGCTGCGCGTTCGGTCACGCTGATGGCGCCTCTGGCGTCTAGCAAGTTAAAAGTGTGGGCTGCTTTGAGGGTGGCTTCGTAAGCGGGCAATGCCAATGGCACCGCCATCAATGCTTTGGCCTGCGCTTCGTAGTCATCGAAGTGGGCAAATAGCACGGCGGCATTGGCGTGTTCAAAGTTATAAGTCGATTGTTCCACTTCGTTTTGGTGAAAGACGTCGCGGTAAGTCAGTGTCTGGCCGTCGCGTTCGGTCCAAACAAGGTCATAAACACTCTCGACGCCTTGCAAGTACATTGCCAAGCGCTCAAGGCCGTAAGTGATTTCGCCTGTGGTTGGTGTGCAGTCCAAGCCGCCTACCTGCTGAAAGTAGGTGAATTGGGTCACTTCCATGCCGTTGAGCCAAACCTCCCACCCCAAGCCCCAAGCACCCAGTGTTGGGTTTTCCCAGTCGTCTTCAACAAAACGGATATCGTGCGCGAGTGGGTCAACGCCGATGGCTTTGAGCGAACCGAGGTAGAGTTCAAAGATTTCTGGTGGTGCGGGTTTAAGGACCACTTGAAATTGATAGTAGTGTTGCAAGCGGTTGGGGTTTTCACCGTAACGACCGTCTTTGGGGCGGCGCGACGGTTGTACGTAGGCGGCGCGCCACGGCTCAGGCCCAATGGCACGCAAAAAAGTGGCCGTGTGTGATGTACCGGCACCGACTTCCATGTCGTATGGCTGGAGCAGGGCGCAGCCTTGCTGATCCCAATATTGCTGAAGTCGCAGGATAATTTGCTGAAAAGTGATCATGGGTAACGTTTGCCTAGTCGGTGTTGCCAACTTGCTTTAAGGAACAATGGATCATTTTAGCGCGACCCGGCAGCCAACCGTCGGTTCCCGTCTCTTGGCGACAATAGGTGGGTGAATCGCCTATTATTGAGGCTAAGGCGTTGGCGTTAAGCGACGCTCAGATGCAACATATTTTGGGGGCAGCAATGGTTGGTTTGGTCACAACAGAGCAAGACGGCACGGTACTGATTATTCGCCTCAATCGTCCCGAAGCGCGTAACGCGATTAATTTTGAATGTGCGCAGGCCTTGGCTGGCGCCTTTGAGCTGCTTGATAGCGATGACACCATTCGCATCGGTGTGCTGACAGGCGAGGGTGGTCATTTCAGCGCCGGCATGGACTTGAAGGACTTTGCCGCCTCGGGGCGACGTCCCCGTCTGCCAGGTCGGGGCTTTGCAGGGTTTACTGAGCAGCCACCCGCCAAGCCGTTGATCGCTGCCGTTGAAGGCTATGCGTTGGCGGGTGGTTTTGAAATGGTTTTGGCTTGCGATTTGGTGGTGGCCGCTAGCACGGCCATGTTTGGTTTGCCCGAAGTCAAGCGCGGTTTGATTGCGGGTGCGGGAGGTTTGCTGCGGTTACCGCAACGCTTGCCTTACCATGTAGCCATGGAGGCGATCCTGACCGGCGACCACATGACGGCGGCGCGAATGCACGCTTTTGGCTTGATTAACGCGTTAACCGAGCCTGGTCAAGCGCTCACTGAGGCGCGGGCGTTGGCGAAAAAAATAGCGGCCAATGGACCTTTGGCAGTTCAGCTCTCTAAGCAAGTGGTTAGCCAAGGGCTCGACTGGTCACAAGACGAGATGTTTGCCAAACAAGTGCCCTTCATGGAAAAAATTGTGGCGTCGCACGATGCCAAGGAAGGGGCGCTGGCTTTTGCGCAAAAGCGCGCACCTGTTTGGCGTGGCCGATAGCGCGCTTGGCCGATTTGTTTGGTTTATTTGATACGGATGAGTCAATTTTTAGAATAAAGAGGAAATAGTCATGACGGTTATTAAGGAAGATGATCTGATCGAATCGATCGCCGATGCGATTCAATTTATCAGCTACTACCACCCGGCCGATTACATCGCGCATCTGGCCCAGGCCTATGAGCGCGAACAAAGCCCAGCTGCCAAAGATGCGATGGCTCAGATTCTGACCAACTCTAAGCTCTGTGCTGAGGGGCGACGCCCCATTTGCCAAGACACCGGCATTGTTAATGTTTTCTTAAAAATCGGCATGGGCGTGCGTTTCGATACCCAGCGTGATTTGCAGTCGTTGTGCGATGAGGGTGTGCGTCGCGGTTACCTCAACCCCGAAAATCCATTGCGTGCCTCCGTTCTCGATGACCCGATTTTTACGCGCAAGAACACAAAAGATAACACCCCCTGTGTGCTCTCTATCGAGTTGGTGCAGGGTGACACAGTTGATGTGCAAGTTGCATCCAAGGGTGGTGGCTCTGAAAACAAATCCAAATTGGCGATGTTGAACCCGAGTGATTCGATTGTTGACTGGGTCTTAAAGACTGTGCCAACCATGGGCGCTGGCTGGTGCCCGCCAGGCATGCTGGGCATTGGTGTTGGCGGCACGGCAGAAAAGGCCGTATTGATGGCCAAGCAATCGCTGATGGAAGATTTGGACATGCACGAGTTACTTCTTCACGGCCCTAAGACGCCGCTCGAAGAATTGCGCATTGAGATCTATAAAAAAGTGAATGCGTTGGGTATTGGCGCTCAAGGCTTGGGTGGTTTGACCACGGTGCTAGATGTCAAGATCAACACTTTTGCCACCCATGCCGCGTCTAAGCCAGTGGCCATGATTCCGAATTGTGCTGCCACACGACATGCGCATTTTGTGCTCGATGGTTCGGGTCCAGTGCAGTTAAAGCGCCCCTCGTTGTCTGATTGGCCTGACGTGAAATGGGCGCCTGATTACAAAGCCTCTCTGCCCGTGGACTTGAATGCGCTGACCAAAGAAGAGGTCGCGAGTTGGCAGCCTGGGCAAACGTTGCTGTTGTCCGGCAAGATGCTGACTGGCCGCGATGCGGCGCATAAGCGAATTCAGGACATGTTGGCCAAAGGTGAGAAGCCACCCGTGGACTTTACCAATCGCGTGATTTATTACGTCGGGCCTGTTGACCCAGTGCGTGATGAAGTGGTCGGACCCGCAGGCCCCACGACATCGACTCGGATGGACAAATTCACTGAGATGATGTTAGCCCAAACCGGTTTGATTGCCATGGTTGGTAAGGCTGAGCGTGGGCCGGTGGCCATTGAGTCGATCGCCAAACACCAGTCTGCTTATTTGATGGCGGTGGGTGGCGCGGCTTACTTGGTTTCTAAGGCCATTCGCGGCGCCAAAGTGGTGGCGTTTGAAGACCTGGGCATGGAAGCCATTTATGAGTTTGATGTGATTGATATGCCGGTCACTGTCGCTGTTGACGCCAAAGGCACGTCGGTACATGAAACCGGCCCAAAAGAATGGGCCGGTAAAAGTGTCGGTATTCCGGTGGTGGCAGCTTAGTCGGCTTTGATACCAAATTCTCGCAAGATCTCATCAGTATGCTCGCCAAGCCCAGGGGCGTGGCGGGTGTACTGAATGGGCGTATCTGAGTAGTTGATGGGGTTGGCCGTGGTGGGCGACACGCCGGCCACGGGGTGTGGCACCTCACGCCATATTTGACGTGCCTTGACCTGTGGGTGGTCAAACACCTGATCAATGGTTTGAATGGGGCCACAAGGTACCCCCACTTTTTCCAGTGCGCCGATCCATTCGTCGCGCGTGCGGGTCAACATAATGCCTTCTAACATGGGGATCAGTTCGTCTCGGTTAACAATGCGCACAGAATTGGTCTGGAACTTTGGATCTGTGCCAAGTTCTGGTTTGCCAATCACTTGGCTGTATGCCCGAAACTGTGAGTCGTTGCCAACAGCCACAATCAAATAACCATCTTTGGCTTCAAACACTTGGTAAGGAACGACGTTCTGGTGTGCGTTGCCGGCTCGGGTGGGGGCAACGCCAGAAGTCATGTAATTTAAGTTTTGATTGGCCAACATGGCGATATGGCAGTCTAGGAGTGCCAAGTCGATGAATTGCCCCAAACCACTGCGTGCGCGCTCGTGAATAGCGCCAGTAATTGCTAGGGCAGCGTATAGGCCGGTGATGACATCGGTCACCGCAACACCAGCTTTTTGTGGGCCAGCGCCAGGAAGACCATCGCGCTCACCGGTGATACTCATCAAACCGCCCATGCCTTGGACCATGAAGTCGTAACCAGGGCGCTGAGCGAATGGCCCGTTTTGACCGAACCCTGTGATTGAGCAGTAAATCAGTCCAGGCATCTCAGCTTTTAGGCTCTCGTAGTCCAGACCGTATTGCTTTAAGCCACCCACTTTGAAATTTTCAATCACCACGTCGCACTGACTGGCGATCTTTTTCACAGCCGCAGCCCCCTCGGGGGTGGACAGATCAATCGCAATAGAGCGCTTGTTGCGGTTCGTGCTCAAGTAGTAAGCAGACTCGGTGGTGTCGTTGCCTTGGGCATCACGCAAGTATGGCGGACCCCAAGCGCGAGTGTCGTCACCGGTGCCTGGGCGCTCTACCTTGATCACATCAGCACCCATGTCGGCGAGATTCTGGGCGCAAAACGGACCCGCCAAAACACGGGACAAGTCAAGAACCCGCACGCCGTCTAGCGGCGCGCGTCGGGATAACGTCATGTCGTTTCCTATCGAATAATGAATGCGTCGATATTAAATCGGATCCCAGTCAATGGCATCGGGCGAACGCTCAAGGGCCATGAAATGATGCTTCATGGCGGGCGCGGCTATTTCTGCAATGGCCTCTGGCGTCCAGCCTGTACTCATGTGCACTGACCGGACGGGGCGTGGCTGGCTAAAGAGCATGATTTCGTTAGCGCGCACGGCAAAAATTTGACCGTTGACATCCTTGGCTCTGTCAGAAGCCAAGAAAACAGCCATTGGGGCCACCTTGTGAGCTTCCATTTTTTGTAGTTTCAGCACCCGCGCTTTTTCTTCATCGGTATTGGCTGGAATAGAGCTTGTCATGCGACTCCAGGCAAATGGGGCGATACAGTTTGAGCGCACATTGTGCCGGTTCATGTCCAGCGCAATCGACTTAGACAGAGCGGCAATACCGAGTTTTGCGGCTGAGTAGTTGGCTTGCCCGAAGTTCCCAATCAAGCCTGAGGTCGATGTCATATGCACAAAGGCGCCTGACTCTTGCTCGCGGAAGTGGTTAGCCGCGGCACGACTGACAAAAAACGTGCCGTTCAGGTGGACGTCAATAACTTGGCTCCATTCCTCGTCGCTCATTTTGTGAAAAACGCGGTCCCGAAGGTTGCCGGCGTTATTTACCACAATGTCGATACGACCGAAGTGTGAAATGGCTGTTTCAATGATGCCGTTTGCTGACGCCCGAGTCGACACGCTATCTGTGTTGGGCACGGCAATGCCACCGGCGGCTTTGATTTCATCGGCGACGTTTTGTGCCGGTGCGCCAGTCAAGCCTTCACCCGAAAGGGCGGCACCAATGTCATTGACGACCACTTTGGCACCAGCCGCGCCCATCGCGAGTGCGATTTCGCGTCCGATTCCCCCGCCAGCGCCAGTTACCACGGCGACTTTGCCTGTCAACATGCCACTCATTTTTTTCTCCGATCTCGTTTTGTTCAAGGAATAACCACTATCCTAAACCCTAACACATGGCCTAGGATAGGTGACTACCAATAGGGTGAGGCCCGATGGGCCAAACTAAAATAGTCAAAATGAGGCGGCATATGCATAATGGGTCGGTTTGGCGCAGCAATTGATCGTCGGGGATAAGAGATTTGAGTGTTGTGAAACCCGCATTCCAAAATGACAGATTCCAGTGGATTCGTCGGGCTTGTTACATTGCAAAGATATGGGAGAAAAGCATGGACTTAACTTGGACCGAGCAAGAGGCGGCATTTCGTGAAGAAGTGCGCTCTTTTACAGAAGAAAACCTACCAGCAGATATCCGCGATAAGCAAATGCATCACCAACGGCTGGGAAAAGATGATTACATCCGTTGGCACCGTATTTTGGCCGACCATGGCTGGGGCGCCCCAACATGGCCTAAGGAATACGGTGGTACCGGTTGGAATGCCGTCGAACGCTTAATCTTTGAAATCGAAACTTTCAAGGTGGGTGCGCCGCGTTTGCTCTCTTTTGGTCTGAGCATGATCGGCCCAGTCTTGATGAAGTTTGGCAATCAAAAACAAAAAGATTATTACTTGCCGCGCATTATCCGCGTCGAAGACTGGTGGTGCCAAGGCTACTCTGAGCCCGGCTCGGGGTCAGATCTGGCTTCGCTTAAAACCCGCGCTGAACGCCAAGGTGACAAGTACATCATCAATGGTCAAAAAACGTGGACAACCTTGGGCCACCACGCTGACTGGATGTTTTGCTTGGTGCGCACCGACCCCTCAGTCAAAGCCCAACGCGGTATTTCGATGGTTTTGATTGACTTGCGCCAACCCGGCGTAACAGTTCGGCCAATCAAGACCCTGGATGGCGGTGCCGAGGTCAATGAGGTGTGGCTTGAAAATGTTGAGGCGCCGCTTGAGAACTTGGTCGGCGAAGAAAACGACGGTTGGACTTATGCCAAGTACTTGTTAGGGCATGAGCGTACCGGTATTGCCGGTATTGGGCATTGTCATCGCGAATTGGCGATCTTAAAGCGTATGGCCAGTGAGGCCATGGCTGGCAAAACATCGTTGAGCTTTGATGCGCGGATGATGGACAGCATCAACCAAATCGAAGCCCAAGTGTTGGCCTTAGAAATGTTGCTCTTGCGCGTGGCTGCGGACAGTACCGCTGGCCCTGGTCCAAAAGCATCGATTCTTAAAATCCGTGGTTCTGAACTCCAGCAAGAGTTGGCTCGTCTGCAAATGCAGGTCGCGGGTCCCGAGGCTTGGGCTTACGACCCAGATTGGATGCGCGCTGAAAATGAGTTCCACGGTCCTGGTGGTGAGTTCGATGTCGGTTCGGCGGCGACCTACTTTGACATGCGTAAAACGACCATTTATGGCGGCACTAACGAGATCCAGAAAGGGATCATCGCCAAGCAACTTATCGGCGTTTGACGCATCGCTGTTAAAGACATTTTTTACGGAAAAAGAATCATGGATTTTGCATATTCAGAAGAGCAACGGATGCTGACTGATAGCCTACGGCGCGTGATGGCTGAGGGTTGGACCTTTGACAAGCGGCGTGCACGCGCGGCAAGTGGCGAGTTGGATGAAGCCGCTTGGGGCAGTCTCGCCGAACTTGGCGTGGCGGGTTTGATGGTGCCAGAAGCTTACGGTGGTTTCGGTGAAAGCGCAGCAACCATGCTGGCTGTTCACATGGAGTTGGGACGCGGCATCGTCAGTGAGCCGGTGATTCCAAGTGCGGTGATGGCCGTCACCATGCTGTCTGCTATCGAAAACGAGTCGGTCAAGGCAAGGTGGCTCTCAGCGCAAGCCGAGGGCGAGGCGATTTTGACCGTGGCTTGGCAAGAAGAAGGCGAGCGATTCGCCATGACGGCCACATCAACCCAAGCCGTTGCTCGGGGTGATGGTTTCGAGCTGACTGGGCTCAAGCGCCACGTGTGGCATGGTAAAGGTTCAACCGCCATGATCGTGACGGCTTTGCTCGATGGTGAGGCCGCTTTGTTCTTGGTGCCGTCTGATGCACCGGGCGTGTCGATGGAAGATTTTCCAACTTTTGACTTGGCCCGTTGTGCCAACGTGACGTTTGAGAAAGTGGCGCTTGATGGCGCGGCTTTGCTGGCGCGCGGCAAGGCCGCCACGGCCATCCTTGATCGAGGTTTGGATTTTGCTGTCACGGCGCTGTGTGCGCACGCTTGTGGGGCCATGCAGTATTTGATCGAAGTCACGACCAATTATTTGAAAACGCGCAAGCAATTTGGCCAGCCACTGATTAATTTCCAGGTGGTGCAGCACCGCGTGGCTGACATGTTGATTCAACAAGAAATGGCGGTCTCTAATGCCTTTGTGGCAGCCGTATCTTTGGTTGATGACCCTGCGCCGTTGCGTGGCAAGCGTGTGTCGATGGCCAAGACGGAGGTCGCACTGGCTGCAAGGTTTGTGGGTGAGCAAGCTGTTCACTTGCACGGCGGCATGGGCGTGACGCTCGAGCTTGAGGTCGGTGACTATTTCAAGCGACTGTCTTACGTGGGCGTTTTGCTCGGGGACAACAACTACCATTTACATCGCGCGCAGACGCTGATGGCTGCTTAAAAAAGTAGAGGATTAGGGATGAGTGATGTTTCTTTAGAGGACTGGGTGGGAAAATCCCAAACGCTGGTTGATGCTGTGGATGTGGGTCACGCGGCTCGCTTAGCGGCAACCTTGGGTGAGGTAGCACCGGCGCACGGTGAGCCATTGTCACCACTTTGGCACTGGTGTTTTTTTCTGGAAGGCGTTGGCATGGATGCGCTTGGCGCTGACGGCCACCCCGCACGCGGCGGGTTTTTGCCACCAGCCGAAGGCCGTAACCGGATGTGGGCGGGCGGGCGTGTTTACTTTGATGGTTCGTTGCTTGCGGGCATTGAGGCTCAAAAGACGTCAACTGTTACCAACATAACTGAAAAGCAAGGAAAAACGGGTTCTTTGTTGTTTGTGACTGTTGCGCATGATATCTCGCAAGGTGGGCAGCGCGTGATTCGTGAAGAGCAAGACATTGTCTATCGTGTGCCCTCGCCGCCAAAGTTGCAAGGCACAGAACAAGCGCCTGCACCTGAATGGACAATGACGTTTGATCCGACAGCGACCTTGTTGTTCCGTTATTCAGCCTTGACCTTTAACGGTCACCGAATCCACTACGACTTTCCTTATGTCACGCAAACCGAAGGCTACCCTGGATTGGTGGTCCATGGGCCATTGATTGCGACCACCATGGTTCAGTCGTTTCGTCGTGCACATCCAAAAGCTCGAATTGAACACTTGGCCTACCGTGGACTGCGTCCTTTGATTGCCCCCAAGCCTTTTGTGGCGGGCGGTGAGTTGGTTGAAGGCGGGCTGGCACGTCTGTGGGCCGCTCAAGACGGCACATTGGCGCATCAGGCTGAGTTGAGGTTTGTGCCATGACCCAAAATATTAGGCCACTAGATGGCATCACCGTGATCAGCTTGGAACACGCGATTGCAGCCCCATTTTGCACCCGTCAGCTCGCTGATATGGGCGCTCGCGTTATCAAAGTAGAGCGCCCAAAAGTGGGTGACTTTGCGCGCGGCTACGATGAGCGGGTCAGGGGCATGGCGTCGCACTTTGTTTGGACCAATCGGTCCAAACAAAGTCTGGCGCTTGATTTAAAGCATCCCGAGGCACAGAAAGCGTTACACGCCTTACTAAAAAATGCAGACGTGCTCGTTCAAAACTTGGCCCCCGGTGCGGCTGCCCGCATGGGTTTGTCGTTTGGTGATTTGCAGGCGCAGTATCCACAGCTCATCGTGTGTGACATCTCGGGCTATGGTGAAGGTGGGCCTTACGAAAAGAAAAAAGCTTATGACCTGCTGATTCAAAGCGAAAGCGGTTTTCTGTCAGTGACGGGCTCACCTGATGAGCCCGCCAAGGCGGGTTGCTCGATGTCGGACATCGCCGCTGGGATGTATGCCTACTCGGGCATTTTGAACGCGATCTTGCTAAGGGGTAAAACGGGGCGCGGCAGTCGCGTGGATGTTTCTATGCTCGAGAGCACCGTTGAATGGATGAGCTTTCCGCTTTATTACGCTTTCGAGGGGGCCGATCCGCCGCCTCGTGCTGGTGCGGCACATGCCACCATCTTCCCTTATGGTCCTTTTCCCGTGGGTGATGGCAATACCATCATGCTGGGCCTTCAAAACGAACGCGAGTGGGTCATCTTTTGTGAAAAGTTGATGGCGCAACCCGCACTGTCTAAAGATGCCGATTTTGATTCAAACTCTAAGCGAGTCAAAAACCGTGAGCGTCTTCGTGCTTTGATCGTAGACCGGTTCAGTCAGATGACTATTGATGAGGTGGCTGAGCGACTGGAGCAAGCGCAAATTGCCAATGCGCGTGTTAATGACATGAAGGCCGTTTGGTCGCACCCTCAGTTGGCGGCACGCCAGCGTTGGACAGAAGTCGATAGCCCAGTGGGCAAGCTTCAAGCGCTGTTGCCCCCGGGCACCAATTCTGCATTTGACGCGCAAATGACCGCTATCCCTGAGCTTGGCGAACACACGCACAAGATTTTGGTTGAAATTGGCCTATCGGCTGAGCAGATTAGTGTGCTTGAGCAAGCGGGTGCGATTTAGGGGTAAGGATTAGGACAACGGCATACATTGTTGGTCGGCACAGCCGACCAACAATGTGTCTATTGGACAGCCGTTAAGTACAAAATCGTGGCTAAGTTGGGCCAGTGGACGTAGCACAAATGCACGTTGAGACATCCTCGGGTGTGGCAGCGTTAATCGCGGTGTCGTCAAGGTCAGATCGTCGTACCACAGCAAGTCGAGGTCTAAGGTTCGCGGCGCATTGCGAACGCTGTGTGGTGTGCGGATGCGACCGTACTGGCTTTCTAGGCGTTGTAATTCGGTCAAGAGATTTAACGGCGCTAGCGTAGTGTGTATTCTAGCCACGGCATTGACATAATGGGGGCCCGGTGCATCAAGTGGGGCTGACCCAAAAAAGTCCGAGCAATCGCAGTCTTCAACGCCAGGCAAGTGCGTGATGTCATGCAGCACTTGGCGCAAGGTTTCGATGGGCGCGCCCAAGTTGGCACCGAGCCCCAAATAAGCCGTGGCTTTAGACATGTTTAGGCCCTACGAAATACCGCTGTTTTGCGGGGTAGCGGACTCGACTGGTTTTTTGCGTCGGGGGCGGCGTCGGCGTTTGGTGACCACGCCTTCTTCTCTGGGTTCTTGGGCCAAAGCCTGAATCATGTCGCTGCGACTCGCGTCGTTGGCATCAGCCAAGTCCATCCACCACTGCGCCAAAACGCTGTCAACTTCTGCGCAGGCTGCGCGCATTTGCATGAAGTCAACCGCCGCTCGAAATCGGGGTTGTTCAAATAGCCGATAAATGGCCTTTGGCACGCGACGTTCAAAGCGTGGTTGCATGAACCAAATGTCGCGCATGTCTGAGCTAAAGCGCCGGTTGATGGCGAGTTTCTCAGTCTGGGCATCTAACACTCGGTCGGCGGCTTGCGACAGCCCCGGAATACGTTGCTCGCCGTCGGCGCACAAACGTTGCCATTGGCTTCGGACCTGTGGCCATAAAAGTGCGGCAAACAGAAAGCTTGGGCTAACTGACTTACCCAGACGGATGCGTTTGTCGGTTCGCTCCAAGGCTAGTTCGATAAAAACTTGTCCCTCGGGGTCTTCCAAAATGACATCAAGCAGTGGCAGGGTGCCCGAATCCAAGCCGTGAGTACGCAGTTGTTTAATGCAAGCCATGGCTTGTCCACAGGTCAGCAGCTTGAGCATTTCGTCAAAAACCCGTGCCGCGGGCACATTGCCGAGCAGATCAGCCAATTCGGCAATCGGTGCTTGGGTGGCTGATTCTATTTTTCCATTTAACTTGACCGCAAAACGCACGGCGCGCAGCATTCGTACGGGGTCTTCGCGATAGCGGGTGGCCGGGTCTCCGATCATGCGAACCACACGCTTTTTTAAGTCAGGCACGCCTGCATGGAAATCGATGACTGTTTCCGTGACTGGGTCGTAGTACAGCGCATTGATCGTTAAGTCGCGTCTTTCGGCATCTTGCTTTTGGCTACCAAACACGTTGTCACGCAAGATGCGACCATGGTCATCGGTCATCTGCCCATTGGATGCAGGGGCCCGAAAGGTCGAGGTTTCAATAATTTCTTGCCCAAACACCACGTGCACGAGTTGGAAGCGGCGACCAATAATACGGGCTCGGCGAAACAGCGATCTGATTTGTTCGGGTGTGGCATTGGTGGCCACATCGAAGTCTTTGGGCTCGAGACCGATAATAAGGTCTCGCACAGCGCCGCCGACGATATAGGCGTCGAACCCGGCTTGTTGCAGCGTTTCGCAGACCTTGATGGCATGGCGTGACACTAGGCGACGATCAATGCCGTGTTGTTCACGGCCGATTCGTTCTGGCAAAGCGCGTTTGGGTTTGACCAGTCGTTTGACCAGGCCTTTGATGGTGTTTGCCAGCATTAGGATTTTTGATCCAAGGGTTTACCGAAAATATCCAAAATCGGCCATTGGCGCTCAAGAGCAACGTCACGCAAGCTCGGGCTCGGGTTGGTCACTACCGGGTGAGTTACGACTTCAAGCAGTGGTAGGTCGTTCATTGAATCGCTATAAAAGTAGCTCTGTTCAAACTCATCGAGTGCTCGGCCAAGGTTTTTCAGCCAAGCGTTAACGCGGATAACCTTACCTTCTTTGAAACTCGGTATTCCTTTAATTTTACCGGTGTAGCGACCCAATAGGTACTCAGGGTCGGTGGCGATCAGATGCTCGATGCCAAACGCCCGTGCAATCGGTGCCGTTACAAAGCTGTTGGTGGCCGTCACAATGGCGCATAAGTCGCCCGCATTCAAGTGTTGGTTAACCAAGTCTAGGGCCGATGGGGTCAGCTCAGGCCTAATCACCGCTTGCATAAATTGTTCATGCCAGTGTGCCAGCTCGTGCGGCCGATGGGCGGCCAATAGCCCGAGCATGAATTCAGCGGCTTGGTCAGCGCTTAGGTCGCCAAGGTTGTATTGCGCCATTAATTCGTCATTGCGTGCGCGAGCAATATCAGGGTCACCGGCGCGCCCTGTGCGCGCCAAAAAGTCTGCCCATTGGTAATCGCTGTCAAGCGGCAAGAGCGTGTGATCCAGATCAAATAAGGCGAGTCGAGTGGCTTGTTTGGACATGAGTTTGGGGTCGTGACTTAATCGTTATCTTTCGGTTTCGAAGGGATCTGCGAATCCATTTGCTCAACAGCGAGCATCGTTTTTAACAGCGGCAACGTGAGCGAGCGATGCCGCGCAAGCGCGTACTTTTCTAAGGCCTCAAGCCAACCAAATAATTCGCGAATGTCTCGTGAACCATGAGCAAGAAGCCAATGCACCACGTCAGCCGACAAGGGCGTACCACGATCTCGGGCATGGGCGGTTAGGGCCACGAACTTTTCCGTGTCAGACAGCGCAAACAATCGGTAAACAGCGCCCCAACCAAGCCGTGTGCGCAAATCCTCACGCAGCTGCAATTGCAATGGTGCACGGTCTCCGGTCAAAATCAAACGGAACGCATTGGCACCTGACGCCTCTTCGCGCCATCGATTGTACAGTCTGAAGACATCGCTAGCACCTTGTTCGTCAAGTCGGTGAGCGTCATCAATGGCCACGCAAGACGGCATCGGCGAGTCTTGATCGAGTCGCGCTTGTAGGTCTTTGGCTTGGTGAGCCGCCAAGTAGACGCCCTGAAAGTGTTGATTGGCCGCCTTGAGCAAATGTGTGCGGCCACAGCCGTCTGAACCCCATACATATAGGGATTGTCCTGCTTTTAAGGCTTTTACCGCGGCAACAATACCAGCGTTCTCACCAACGATCAGGTTGGCCAGGGTCGGCTCAGGCGGCGGTAGAATATCGAGGATGAGCTGTTGGGCCATGCACTCGTCGTAAAATGACGCTCAATTGATTCAAAACCTTGCCATTGTCACACATTGCACGCGCAAAACCGTCTGGCTCTTGGTAAGGTTCCCTCTGACTGACGTGGCGTAACCTTAATGAGCAAATCTCACACTCCTTTGACCTACCGCGATGCCGGTGTTGATATCGATGCCGGTGAGGCATTGGTTGACCGCATTAAACCGTTGGCTGCTAAAACCATGCGCGAGGGGGTCATGGCGGGCATCGGTGGCTTTGGTGCTCTCTTTGAAGTGCCCAAGCGTTACCGAGAGCCTGTGCTGGTGTCTGGCACAGACGGTGTAGGCACCAAGCTGCGCCTGGCTTTTGAATGGCAGCGCCATGACACGGTTGGCATCGACCTAGTGGCCATGAGCGTGAACGACATTCTGGTGCAGGGCGCCGAGCCGTTGTTCTTTCTGGATTACTTTGCTTGCGGGCGCCTGTCGGTTGATGTGGCAGCCGCCGTGGTTGGTGGCATCGCCTCGGGTTGTGAGTTGGCCGGTTGCGCATTGATTGGTGGTGAAACCGCTGAAATGCCGGGCATGTATCCAGACGGCGAGTACGATCTGGCGGGTTTTGCGGTCGGTGCCGTGGAAAAATCAGCGATTATTAATGGCCGCACGATTCATGCCGGTGACCAAGTGCTGGGGTTGGCCTCCAGTGGTGCGCACTCTAATGGCTATTCACTTTTGCGTCGGGTTTTGAGTCTGACCGGTGCAAAACCTGACGATACGTTTGATGGTCAGAAACTAGGCGATGTGGTGATGGCGCCCACGCGCATCTACATCAAGCCCGTTTTGGCTGCCTTGGCTCAGTTTGGCCCTTCTATCAAGGGTTTGGCGCACATTACGGGTGGTGGACTGCTAGACAATGTGCCAAGAATTTTGCAGCCTGGCCTTCAGGCCCGTTTGCAATCAAGCGCGTGGACCTTGCCACCGCTTTTTGATTGGTTAAAGACCGAGGGTGGCATTGAAAGCCAGGAGATGTATCGCGTTTTTAACTGCGGTATTGGGATGGTTATGGTGGTGCCTGCAAGCGAGGCTAACGCTGTGGCTGAGAATTTAAGGCAAGCTGGCGAAACGGTATACGCCCTGGGTGAAATCGCAGCCTGCGGCGAAGGTGACGCTCAGACTGTGGTGATTTAGTCAGTTTCGTTGGTTTGATTCATGAAATTGGCGTCTTCGAGTGCCTTGTTCAAAACTTCCCTGGTCGCGCTAGGCGACAGGCAATCAATGACTTCTCGCTCAGGCATGCTGCGCAGCCACGTCAATTGCCGTTTGGCCAATTGGCGTGTGGCTGCGATGGCTTTCTCGCGTGCCTGGCTTAGGGTGTCGTGTCCTTCAATGTATGCCCACAATTGGCGATAGCCCACGCAACGAATGGATGGCAGCGCTGGGCTCAAGTCTCCGCGTGCGTGCAAAGCACGTACCTCCGCTTCAAGCCCTCGGTCGAGCATGTTGTCAAACCGTTGTTCGATCCGTTCGTGCAAGGATGCGCGGTCTTGGGGTTCAAGGCTAATGAGGCGAATTGGTGCCGCTGGTGGGCGTTTTTGGTTGAAAAAATCCGACAACGGCCGACCACTGCAGTGATAGACCTCGAGTGCCCGTCCAATGCGCTGACTGTCGTTTGGTGACAATCGTTTGGCGGTTATCGGATCGACCTCAGCCAAGGCTTGGTGCATGGCGGGCCATCCGCACGTTTGAGCACGGCCTTGAATCTCGCTACGCAAGGAAGGTGGTGCGCTCGGTAAGTCGTCAATGCCGTCCCTAAGCACCTTGAAGTAAAGCATGGTGCCACCGACGAGCAAGGGGATGTTGCCTCGCGCTCTGATGGTTTGGACACAGGTTTGGGCGTCGTGTAAAAACTGTGCAGCGCAATAGGATTGTGATGGATCGAGAATGTCGAGCAAGTGGTGAGTCGTGGCCGCGCGGGCATGGTGGTCGGGCTTGGCAGTGCCAATATCCATGCCCCGGTAGATGGTCGCTGAGTCGACGTTGATGATTTCAATCGGCAAATGTTCGGCAATGGCCATGCTGGCAGCACTTTTGCCGCTGGCTGTGGGGCCAGCCAAGCAGAGCAAGGGCAGCCGGGCGAGTGTTGCTCGGGCGCTCATTGGCCGCGTAAAAACAAACGGTCGAGATCGGCCATGCGCCAAGCAACCCATGTGGGCCGGCCATGGTTGCATTGATCGGCGCGTTCGGTTTGTTCCATTTGTCGAAGCAAGCCATTCATTTCAGCGATGGTTAGCTGACGATTGGCTCGTACCGAGCCGTGGCATGCCATGGTTGCTAGTAACATGTTGCGCTGCTCAGTAAGTAAAGCGCTGGCACCAACCGATTCGATATCGTGTAAGACCCCACGCACCAAGGCATCGAGATCACCGCGTGCCAGTAAAGCGGGTACGCGCCTTACGATCAATGATTGAGGCCCGCCGGCACGGATTTCAAACCCCATGTCGTTAAGCGCCGCTTCGTGTGTTTGCGTCAAGGCCACTTCACGCGCTGAGGCCGTAAGCACCAGTGGCACCAGTAAGCCTTGGGTGGCAACCGATTGCTGATCCAAGCTGGTTTTGAGTTGTTCGTAGACCACTCTTTCGTGGGCGGCATGCATATCAACCAGTATCAGTCCATCGTGGGTTTGCGACAAAATGTAGATCCCGTGCAACTGAGCCAATGCTCGCCCGAGTGGCCAGACAGGCACGTTTTCATCGATGGGGTCGTGTGCCGAGATAGGGATTGTGGCTGGCAACGGTTGATGAGCTTGCTGCCAACCGGGACCCATGCTGTTACTGGTGCTGTTGTTGGCGTTGTGACTATTAGCGTTGTTGTTATTGCTGGTCTGGTAGCGGCCAAATGGCTCTGCCAATGACAGTCGACTTTGAGTGGCGGTGGCAGGGTAGGCCAAAGGTGAGGGCGCTGGGTTGGTTTCTGATGGCGCCGTTGCGGTCTGGGTGCCAAGATGACTTTGATGGGTCTTTTGCCCTGCCAACGCTTGGCTGATGACTTGCTGCACCAGTCGGTGGATGGCCCCGCTGTCTCGAAACCGCACTTCTTGCTTGGCAGGATGGACATTGACATCAACGGTCTGGGGGTCGATCTCTAAAAAAAGCACGTATGCGGGCTGTCGATCGCCGTGTAAAACGTCGGCATAGGAGGCTCTGATGGCGTGCGAGACGGTGCGATCGCGAACATGCCGACCATTAACAAACAAAAACTGTCGATCGGCGCGCGCCCGTGCTGCGGTGGGTCGAGTCACCAGTCCTTTTAAGGTGGTGGCACCGCTGTTGGCCTCAATGATGAGCCCTTGCTCAGAAAACTCGTCACCGAGAACGTCGCGAATACGCTTGAGCATGGAGCCCGCCGGCCATTGCTTGACAGCGCGGTCATTGTGAAACACCCGAAACACCACATCAGGATGTGACAAGCTGATTCGCGTCATGACGTCCATGCAGTGACCGAACTCAGTGGCTTCGGCTTTGAGAAACTTACGCCGGGCAGGCACAAGGTCAAAGAGAGCGCGCACATCAATAACGGTACCCACGGCCCCTGCGGCGGGTTCTGGTTCGGTCTGAGCCGTCATCTGCCAGGCGTTGTTGCTTTGGGCGGTACGCGAGGTGAGTGTCAAGCGGGCCACTGAGGCGATTGAAGCCAGTGCCTCACCCCGAAACCCCATTGAGTTGACGTTTTCAAGGTCTTCTAGTGAGCGAATTTTGCTGGTGGCGTGCCGCTGCAAGGCCAAGGCAAGATCATGGGCTTCAATACCGCTGCCATCATCTATCACGGCAATTCGACGAATGCCACCGGCTTCAAGCCTTACCTCAATGGATTGCGCGTTGGCGTCAAGCGCATTTTCGACCAATTCTTTAAGCACCGAGGCGGGCCGCTCAATGACTTCGCCAGCGGCAATTTGGCTGATCAGTTGGTCGGGTAAAGCGGCAATGCGCGCGGCAGAAGCAGTCATGGCTAGCCCAAAGAAAGAAGCACTTCATTGTAGAGGGTGCTTCGACGTCCGGGCGCTTTAATGACGAATTAGGATCGGGTCGTTAATCTGCCCGTGCCAAGTGAGGGTTGCTGGCAAAAAATTGCACCACCCCTCTGTGCATGGCCGTGGCGAACTTCTCTTGGTGTTTGGCACTTCGCAAAAGGCGTTCTTCGGTCGGATTGCTGATGAAAGCGGTTTCCACCAACACTGAGGGCATGTCAGGTGAGCGCAGCACCGCAAAGCCAGCTTGTTCAACTTGCGGTTTGTGTAGGCGATAAACCCCTTCGAGCTCGTTAAGAAACACCCGACCGACCTTCACCGAGTCTTTAATCTGAGACGATGTCGAAAGATCTAAAAGTAGCTTGGCAACCTGATTGTTTTGGCCTTTCAAATTAACGCCACCGATAAGGTCAGAGGCATTTTCTTTTTTGGCCATCCAACGGGCGGTTGTGCTGGTGGCCCCACGCTCTGACAGGACATAGACTGAGCTGCCGCCGGCCGTGGGCCGCACGAAGGCATCAGCATGCACAGAGACAAACAAGTCTGCTTTAACGCGGCGGGCTTTTTCCACGCGAACATGCAACGGCACAAAATAATCGCCATCGCGTGTTAAGTACCCGCGCATGCCAGGGGTGGCGTCGATTTTGGTTTTGAGTCTTTTGGCGATCGCAAGCACCACGTTTTTCTCGTAAGTGCCGCCTTTGCCAACGGCACCGGGGTCTTCGCCGCCGTGCCCAGCATCGATAGCGATGGTCAAGGTGCGCTGCCGCGATGGTCGCTGAGCGGTCGTTGTGGGCGCTACTTTCGGTGTGACCTGGGAGGCTGCTGCCGGCGCTGACGCAATTTGCGCTGGCTCAGTGACGTGCGCCCCTTGATTTAAATTTTCGAGAATTTTGGCTAGTGGATCATCGCTACCAAAATCAGGCTGTTGCTTTAAAAAGGCGATCAGAGGATCTTGAGCCAAAATAGGATAAAGATCGAGCACCAAACGGTATTGGTAGTCACCGACTGGTTTTAAGGTGAACACTTGGGGGGCGATGGCCTGCTTGAGGTCGATCACAATACGAACCACGTCTGGGCGGTTTTGGCCCACGCGCAAAGATGCAATGTAGGGATCATCAGGTTTGATGTCGCGAACCAAGCTCTCTAGCGCTGGGCTGAGTCTCAGGCCATCAATGTCCACCACCATGCGGTGTGGGTTTTCTAGGGTGAAATGCTCGGCTTTCAGTTCGCTGTTGAGCTCAAGCGTGACGCGCGTGTAGTCTGGCGCGGGCCATGTTCGCACCGCGAGTACGCCGCCTGCAGCCATGGCCATGCGAGGAAATACCGGCAAACAAATCAAGGCGCCGGCAGCGCTCAACAGTTGGCGTCGAGTGATAGGCGCGCGTTCTAGCGGTGTTTGAATCAGGTCACTGGCCCTTGGTGGGTTAACGTCTTTAGCCATTGTTGCCCTCGCTCAGTTTCTGCTCGCAATCCAACGATTCGACCCTCACCTTCGTATTGCAGTGAAATATGCAAATCAGGTGAGGGCAGTTGACCAGCCGCCTTTTCAGGCCACTCAATCAACACAACCGCATTTGGGCGAAATAAGTCGCGAAATCCCGCGTCTTCACACTCCCTTGGATCGTTAAAGCGATAAAAATCAATATGATAAAAGTATAAGCTCGAAACTTTATAAGACTCAAGCAGGGCATAGCTTGGGCTTTTGATTCGACCCTTGACACCACACTGTTGAAGGAAGGCGCGCACAAAGGCGGTCTTACCAGAACCGAGGTTTCCTTGTAAGTAAATAGTCATGCCGTTAGACGACCCATCGTGAGCAATAGCAGGGCTTGTGGCGGTTTTTACGGCCTCTGGCATGGTTTGAAGCACAAGAGTGGCCACCGCACGAGCCAAGTCATTGGTTGCAGCTTCATTGGGCAAAAAAAGGCTTAAAGGCATTGTTGTCATATTGCAACGCAAGCGTGATTTTTTCGTTATTTAGCGTACCAGAATCATCCAAGCAGGGATGGTGAGGGCACTCAGTAAGGTACCGATAGAAATGATCAAACTGACCAATCGGCCATCGCCTCCCATGCGAACTGTCATCACGTAGGCGGCTGTGGCGCAAGGTAAGGCGGCAAATAGAATCAACATCTGGGTACTAAGGAGGTCAAATCCGATCAGTTGGGCAACGAGCCAAGCACCGGCTGGCAGCATGATTAGCTTGACGGACACCATCCAGGCGACCAGTCGGCCGTTGCCTTGCCCGCCTTGCCAGCTCAGGCTAGGTCCGATGCAAAGGATGCCCAAAGCGATGGCAGCGCTGCCCAGTCTGCCGATGGTGGTGTCGATGGGATCGGGTAATTTGAGGCCCGCTAAGTTGGCAGCCAGTCCTAGCATGGTGGAGAGGAACAAGGGGTTGCGCAGTAGCGCTACCGCCGGGTTAATGCCACTGTGTTTGGCCAGTGAGTAGACGGCGGCAACGTTTCCTATCGGGATGGCGAAACCCAAAATCAATGCCATGGTTGCCAAGCCGCTAGCACCCCCTAAGCTTAGCGCCAGCGCCAAGCCGAGGTAAGTGTTGAATCGAAAGCCGCATTGCGTGCTTGAGGCCAGTGTCATGGCTGAGGACTTAAATAAAGGCCCAGCCAATCGGCCCAACACAAAACCCAAAGCCACCAGGGCAGTGGTCGCCAAAAGAAAGTCGCCGGCCGAGGCTGGCGTGATCGGTGTTTTTAATATTGACTGAAAAAGCAGTGCCGGAAACAGCACGTAATAGACCAGCTTTTCAAGTCCGGTGAAGAAATCCTTGGAGAACCCGAGTCGGTGGTGCAGTACCCAGCCAAGGATAATCAACAGAAAATCGGGCAAAACCAACCAGGCGACGGACATTTTTTGAACTCAGTAGCATTTCGAATAGGAACGCAATACTGGTATTGTGACGGAATTTCTCGCTCGAGGTGAAGCCATGGGTCAGGCCAGTTCAGATGCACAAGGGTCTTTGGCAGTCAGCGCATTTATCGATGCGTTGTGGCTCGAGGATGGGCTCGCCGCAAACACATTGTCGGCTTATCGGCAGGACTTGGTGGCATTTGAGCGTTGGTTGGTGCAGGACAGGGACAAAACGCTTGATCAGGTCAACCAAGCTGATGTGATTGGATGGCAGGCTGAGTCTCACGCTGAGACTCGACCGAGCACGGCCAATCGACGCTTGGCGACCTTGCGCCGTTATTTTTTGTGGGCCAGGCGCACGGGGCGAATCCAAGTGGACCCTTGTTTGGACTTACGTGCAGCCAAGCAACCCGTACGGATGCCCAAAACACTCAGTGAGCAGCAGGTTGAGGCGTTGTTGGGTGCACCGGCGGTGCAAACCGAACGAGGCTTGCGCGATCGGGCAATGCTTGAACTGTTGTATGCCACTGGTCTTCGGGTCTCCGAGTTAGTTAACTTGGGTGTGTTGGATTTGAGTCTCTCAGACGGTGTGATTCGTGTTGTCCAGGGTAAGGGCGGTAAGGATCGGTTGGTACCGCTTGGCGCTGAGGCTGCCCACTGGCTTGATCAATACCTTAAATCAGCAAGGATGTCTTTGCTCGGTGCTAGAACAAGTTCGGCTCTATTCGTGACAACCCGGGCGCAGGCCATGACGCGGCAGTCGTTTTGGTTGTTGATTAAAAAATACGCTTTGATCGCTGGCGTGCGAGCACCGATGTCGCCCCACGTGTTGAGGCATGCCTTTGCCACCCATTTGCTCAACCATGGGGCGGACTTGCGAGTGGTGCAGTTGTTGCTTGGACATGCTGATATTTCAACCACGCAGATATACACCCACGTGGCCCGTGAGCGATTGCAGCAATTACACGCGCAGCATCATCCGAGAGGCTAGTGCGCCCAAGCGCGCGTCTTGTTGCTAAACTTGCAAATTTGCCGCCGTAACTCAGTGGATAGAGTACCTTCCTCCTAAGAAGGGAGTCGCACGTTCGATTCGTGCCGGCGGCGCCATTTTATTTCAGCAGGATTTGATGTCTAGCGCTCAAAGTCAAACGACCAACAATATGCAGCCGATTTTGATCGGCACTCTCATCGTGCTCATGGCCATGGGTACGCGCGCCACCTTCGGATTGTTTATCCAGCCCATGGGGGTCGAGTTTGGGTGGTCGCGTGAAGTGTTCTCGATGGCGTTCGCCCTACAAAACTTAACCTGGGGCATTGGGGCGATTGCCGCGGGCATGATGGCCGATCGCTATGGTTCTGGACGCACGGTTGCACTGTCGGCTTTTTTGTATGCCTTGGGTTTGGTGGGTACGCGCTTGGCGGGCACCGAGATGGAGCTCTACTTAACAGCCGGTTTGTTGGTAGGGCTCGGTCAAGCGGGTACGACATTTGCCGTCATTTTGCCGGTTGTGGCGCGTTCGGCGCCTGCGAGCTATCGCAGCACTGCGATGGGTATCGCCAGTGCCGGAGGCTCGCTGGGTCAGTTTTTAGTGGTGCCCACAGGCCAGGTTTTGATTGATACCCTAGATTGGACGGGTGCTTATTGGGTGCTATCGGTCTTTTTGGCGTGTGCCATTCCCATGGCTTATTACCTGCGCGGCAAACCGAGTAAAGGCACAGGTATTGAATTGTCCATGCGACAAGCGATTGGGCAAGCACTGAAGCACCGCAGTTTTCATTTTTTATTCTGGAGCTACTTCGTTTGTGGCTTTCATACGGCTTTCATCACGTTGCACTTGCCATCGTTTGCCATTGACGGCGGCTTAAATGCGAGTACAGGTGCTATCGCGATTGGCTTGATTGGTTTGTTTAATGTGTTTGGGTCTTATTGGGCCGGGCGTCTGGGCGGCAAATATAGTAAGAAAAATCTTCTTGCTGGTATTTACTCACTGAGAGCGATTGGCATGTTGTGGTTAATGTTGTTGCCACTATCGCCTTGGGTGATTTATGTGTTCGCGGCGTGGATGGGCATTTTTTGGTTGGGCACGGTGCCACTGACACAAGGCTTGATTGCGCAAATCTATGGTTTACGATTCGCGGCCACTTTGTCAGGCATGGTCTTTTTGGGTCACCAGATTGGTAGCTTTACAGGCGTTTGGTTGGGTGGAAAAGTGCAAGCGATCACGGGCAATTATGATATTGTTTGGTGGATGGGCATTGCTTTGGCTCTGATTGCTGGCGCGTTATGTTTGCCCATTCGCGAACAGCCCTTGGCTCAGCCACAGGCTGCGGCACAACCAACTTAAACGGCGGGAGAGATCAGTGTCAGTATCACCCTCATCCTTACCGTCATCGACACCAGATCAAGCGACAGATACCGCGCAGCCAAAGGCCCATTTGGTGTGGCGAGTGGCGGGTTGGTCCTTGTTGGTAGCCGTGATGGCTGTTGGGTTTTTGGGTTACCTCACCCCCGGCATGCGCCTGAACTGGGAAACAATTGCCGCCATGTGCGGTTTCTAAAGCATGCCAGCAATCGATTGGGCGCGTTGGGGTGTTGGTGACCTCTTGATTGGCCCGGCCGTTGAGGTTTTGGTGTTGACGGCGAACAACCGCTTGACCCGAACCGTAACCGCCCAGCTCGCTGATAAATTAACCGACCAAACGATTGAACTGCCACGCATCCAACCGTGGTCGGCTTGGCTAAACGGTTTGGCCTTTGAGCGTAGCTTTGCGTTTGACGCGACTCAAATGACACGAGTGCTTGATGTCTCAGCGGCGCGTTTGCTGTGGGTCGATGTGATTGCGAAGGCGGAGTCAGACGATGGGCTGATTGATGTTGAACAAGTGGCTTTGCTGGCACAACAAGCCGACAGTCTGCTTTGGCAATGGCAGGTTCACGTGCCCGAAGCGGCGCAAACACCGGATTACGTTCGCTTCTTGGCGTGGCGCGATGCTTATGAGAAGCGTTTGCATGACCTTGGTGCCCTAGACACAGATCGTTTGGCCGATTGTGTGAGCCGATGGGTTGCGCGTGGTGAGGTTGCATTGCCCAAGACGGTTGTCTTGGCTGGCTTTAACGAATACTCGCCGCAAATGCGAGCCTTACTTGAGCAATTGCAAAGCGCATCGGTTCAGCTCGTCGAGCTAACCGGGGCGTCACCCGCAGGGCCTACTGATCAAATGTCTACCATTACCCGGGTTGGTTTTGAGTCCATGGCCGAGCAATGGCTGAGCGCGGCTCATTGGGCTCGCGATCAGCTGACAGCGCATCCGCAGGGCCGATTTGCCATCGTGGTGCCAGCGCTACAAAGCGAGGCCTCTTTGGCCCGACGGGTGCTAGCCCGCGTTTTAGAAGGCCTCACTTTTAACGTCGCAGTGGCGCCGCCCTTAGCCCATTGGCCGCTTGGGCGAGCCATGTTGAACTGGTTGTCGTTGACTGTTCAGCTGCAAACTGAGGGTGAAGCCAAGCCCACACTTGCGGGTCAAACCTTGACCGGTGGCGGTTGCGTCGGCGGGGACAGCGAAGCCAGCGCACGCGCATTAATCGATATTCAGTGGCGGCGTTGGCAGGTGACTACCGTGACCACACCGCGTTGGCTGTCGGCCATTGAGTCGGTACCGAAGTTGTCCCAAGCGTGGTCGCAAGTTCAAGCGGTCTGGCATGACAAGCTAGGCCCAACAGCGCCGTGGTTTTCTTGGTCCAATCGTTTCCGTCAAACATTGGTGGCGCTTGGATTCCCGGGCGACACCACACAAAGTTCAGCGGCTTACCAAGCCACACGGGCGCTGGATGCTTTGTTATCGCGCTTGGCGAGTCTTGATGATTTATTACCGGCGCCCACGGTTGACGACGCTGTGCAGATGCTCAAGCGGCTGGCGCGCCAAACGGCCTTTCAACCGCAACGTGACCGACACGCGCGATTGGATGTTTTGGGTCTGCTCGAGGCTGAGGGCGGCCACTGGGATGGGGTCTGGGTGATGGGGGTAACCGATGAGGTTCTGCCTGCCATGGCCAGCCCCAATCCGTTGATTCCGCTGCCAGCATTGAGTCAAGCTGGCGCGCCGCGCTCGACACCGGCTCGCGAGTTTGAGTGGGCTAAAGCGTTGTATGCCGCGCTATGCCAATTGGCGCCAAACATGGTGTTTAGTTGGCCAGCCCAAGACGGCGATAGTCCGATGCGAGCGTCGCCGCTGATTGCTGACCTGCCGGTTGAATCAGCTGAGCAATGGATGGTCGGTCGTGGCCAAGGTGCGGTCCATATTGCTTTGGAAGCGTGGCTGGACGAGCCACAAGTGGCCTTGAAATCGGCTGAAAAGATTGGTGGCGGCGTATCAGTGCTTGAGTTGCAGGCGATAAACCCCTGCTGGGCGTTTTTTAGGCACCGCTTAGGCGTTGACGGGCTGGCCGCACACGCGGTGTTGCCCAACACATCAGTGCAGCGGGGCATGTTGTTGCACAAGGTGATGGAAGATGTCTGGCTGGCGTTGGGTTCGCAAGCGGTTTTGCTTGAGCAACAGGCCAGGGGTGAATTATCGACCTTGGTTGAGAAACGGGTGATGGAAAGGGCGGGGCATTATTTGGCTGATTGGCCTCGCGCCTTGCGCTTGTTGGAAATGAAACGCAGTCAAACGGTGATTTTGGATTGGTTGTCGTTTGAGGCAACGCGTCCGCCGTTTCGAGTGGCTGAGTGCGAGCAAAGTCATCAATTGGTGCTCGGCTCGCTTGATGGATTGTCCTTGAAGGTCTCCTTAGATCGGCTGGATAAGCTATGCGATGGTCAAAGTCTATTGATTGATTACAAAACGGGTAAACACTTGCCAGATCCAGCCAAAGATTGGATGGGTCCGCGTTTAAAGAACGTGCAATTGCTGGCCTATGTCCAGGTTTTGAGTGAGGAGGGAGAGCCGCCTTCGGCCTTGCTGTGGGGCCAGTTGCATGCCGGCACTGTGGCATTGAGTGGGCTATCACAGTCTGAAACTGAGATTGAAGGTGTCGCTGTGCTGTCAGCGCAATCCTGGGGCTCGCTTGATTGGTCTGAGCAGTTGCTAGCGTGGCGTGGTCGATTGACGGATCTGGGTGAGTCATTCACGCGCGGCGACACCAGTAACGTGGTCTGGCATCATAAAGACATGAACTTTTGCACGATTCGGTCGCTGTTGCGATTGCATGAGGAAAGTGGTGATGAGTTTGACTGAACGCCTTCCTGATGATGCCGATCAGCGTGCTTTGGCGGTTGATCCGACTCGCTCATTTATCGTGCAGGCACCAGCCGGCTCTGGCAAAACGTCATTGTTGACTGATCGAATCTTGGCGTTGTTGGCGCGTGTTGATCGTCCCGAGCAAATCGTGGCCATGACTTTTACACGTAAAGCGGCTGCTGAAATGCACATGCGTGTCATGGAAAAGCTGGCGCGCGCGACTGATGAGCAAGCACCTGAAGACGCGCATGAATATCAAGGCTGGTGTTTGGCTCGCGCGGCCTTAGCGCGCGACCAGGCGATGTCGTGGGGCCTGCTGTCGCATCCAGCGCGTTTACGGATTCAGACCATTGATGCGTTCTGCGCCTCGTTGGTTCGCGCCATGCCGTGGTTCTCAGGGTTAGGGGGAATGCCACGAATTGTGAAAGATGCCCCGAGTCTTTATTTAGAAGCGGCCAGACGAACGCTCTTGATGGGTGCTCAAGAAAGGGCTGTTCAAGAAGTCTTGATGCACTTGGACTTGGATGTTGAGGCCGCCGCCCAGGCGCTGGCTGACATGCTGGGTAAGCGCGATCAGTGGTTGCCGTTGTTGGGCGATGGCGATGACACCGATGTGCTGGAAGAGAATTTATGGTCGGTATTAACGGATGATTTGACGCAACTCGCCCAAGCCATGCCAATGGGCTGGGAGGATGCACTAGCACCGATCGCAAGGTTGGCGGCACAGGCGCTCAGTGAGGAAAAGCAATCCTCGCAAACGGTTCTGCAGCCCTTAGAGGACTGGATGCCTGGCGAACTGTTGCCAGACCCTAGCCTCATCGGGCAGTGGCATGCCTTAGCCGATTTACTGCTCACCAATCCCGGTGGGGTTCGTGCGCAAATTACCAAAGTGATTGGTTGCCCAACCAAGTCTGCTCAAAAGACCTTGTTGCAGCAGTGGCTGGCCCCGTTTGCCGGGGTTAAGCCTGCGCCTCAATGGGCAAGGCGCTTGCATGCAGTGCGTCTCATGCCAGAGCCTGAGTTGTCGGGCCAGCAAGCCGCCATTCTGAAGGCCCAATTGGGTTGCTTGCGCCTGTGCGCGGCGCAATTGTTGGCGCTGTTTGCTCATCGTGGCGAAGTTGACTTTATTGAGGTGTCGCAACGGGCTGTTCAGGCTTTGGGCCGGGCCGATGACCCCAGTGATTTGCTGTTAAAGCTCGATGCGCAATTGGCGCACGTGTTAGTGGATGAGTTTCAAGATACCAGCTTGCCACAACTGCGCTTGCTAGAACTTTTGACCTCAGGCTGGTTGCCTGATGATGGGCGTACTGCTTTTTTGGTGGGTGACCCGATGCAGTCGATTTATCGGTTTCGCAAGGCCGAGGTTGGGTTGTTTCTAAAAGTGCAAAATAAGGGATTAGGGTACGTGCCGCTTGAGCGACTGACCTTGACGGCAAACTTTCGCTCGCAGGGTGGCATCGTGCGTTGGGTCAACCAAACCTTCACGCAGTTGTTTCCCGCGAGCAATGACGCCGATATGGGGGCGATCACTTATTCGAACGCGCAAGACTGGCACCCGGTGAGCGATCCGCCAGCGGTGAGTTGGCATCTGCTCGATGATCAGCCGGCGGCGTGGGATCGGGTGGTTGAACTGGCGCAGCAGGCCTGGCAAACGCACGCACAATCCCGCTCACCGATGGCTATCTTGGTGCGCTCGCGCCCTCATTTGGGCGCTGTGACCCGAGTTTTGCAGGCGGCAGGCTTGCCCTGTCGAGCCATTGAGTTGGTGGCGCTAAAGCAACAACCGGTAATTAATGACGTTTTGCATTTGGCCCGCGCTTTATTGCACTTGGGCGACCGTGCGGCTTGGGTTGGCGTACTGCGTGCGCCTTGGTGTGGTTTGACATTGGGTACGTTGCATCAGTGTTTGATGGCCACCCCTGGGTTGACTGTGGCTCAGTGCTTGGCCCGTGTGGTGGCCAGCGATGAGTTGGCGTCAACGATCGAGGCTTCACAGCGCGCGCGCTTGCTGCCAGTTGCACAGGTGTTGTTAAAAGCGATTGATGATGACGGCGTGACGCCCTTTGCGGCACGCTTAGAGCAGACCTGGCGGGCATTGGACGGCCATCGCCTGGTGGGCGAAGCGAGCGATCTCGAAGATGTTCAAGCGCTGCTACGTTTGATTGAAAACATAGCTGAGCACAGCTTTTTGGATGTCGATGCGCTGGAGCGTCGGCTTAATGTCTTATATGCCGAGCCGGCCGCAAGCGCACGAGCCATTGATGTGATGACCATGCACAAAGCCAAAGGTTTGGAGTTTGAATCGGTGGTGCTGTTGGGTCTTGAGCGTCAGCCGCCACCTGACCGGGTGCCTTTGGTGCGCGTTGAGCAATCAGAAGCGCGGGTCTTGTTTGGACCAGTCAAGTCAAAAACAGAAACAGAGCAGGATCGGTTGGCGTTGTTTCTCGGTCGTCGCGAAGCGACACGCATGGCCTACGAGACTGACCGGCTCATTTATGTGGCGGCAACTCGTGCGCGCGAGACTTTGCATCTGGTGGCATGTCACAGGCTTGATCCTAAAACGGGCGATTGGCAAAGCCCTAAAAAAAACAGTCTGCTGGATCGATTATGGCCTTATTGCCCCTTGCCGCCATCGAGCGGCGAGCAGCCAGACGTTGCTCGGGGCACAGAAGACTTTGGGGCGCAACCGGTATGGCGAGCTCCGACGATGTGGCGCCGAAAACAAGCAATGGCCTTGTCGCCACAATCGACGGCGACCATGATGGGCGAGGACAGTTACGGATGGGCAGTTACTGAAACCGCTGAGCGTTTGGTTGGGGTGTTGATTCACGCTTGGTTAGCCCATTGGGCAACCGCTAAGGATGTCAAGTTGGCGTTACCGGCTGCGCCATTGGTTCAGTCGCAGTTACTAGCGCTCGGGTTGCCTGGGGCATTGCGGCAAGCCGCGGCAGAGGAGGTACGGTCTGCTTTGGCTGCCATGCGCAATAGCGAAAAAGGTCGCTGGTTACTGAGTCAACCACACCGCAAAGTGGAATGGGCGTTGCTTGACGCGCGCCAGACGGTCTCGATTATGGATCTGGCCATTGAGCGGGCAGAGGATTGGTTGGTGGTGGACTACAAAACAGCACGTCCGGGGCCTCAAGAGTCTTTGGAACAATTCGAAGCGCGCATGTTGGCGCGCTATCGTGGTCAGTTACAGCGTTATGTGGCGCAGTTACAGGCGTTTGACGACAGACCTGTGCAAGCCGCTCTTTACTTTCCACGTGACGACCTCTGGCTGCCGGTGTAATGCGCTGAGCCTGCTAGAATGGCACTGGCGGGCCCCTTCGCATGGTTCGGCGGTTAATCTGGTCAGGTCGGGAACGAAGCAGCCACAGTCGTGCAGAGTCAGTGCCGAAGTAAGGCTCGCCATTTTGTTGTTCGGTGACAAATCACGTAACGTAGGACATGGGATCACATGAGTTATTTGGTTCTTGCCCGAAAGTGGCGACCGAAAGATTTTGAAGGCCTCGTGGGTCAAGAGCACGTGGTGCGCGCCCTTACGCATGCGTTATCCACCCAACGGCTACATCACGCTTGGCTATTTACGGGCACGCGTGGGGTTGGCAAGACAACCTTGTCGCGCATTTTGGCCAAGTCGTTGAACTGTGAAACCGGTATCACGGCCAAACCCTGTGGTCAATGTCGAGCGTGTACTGAAATCGATAGCGGTCGGTTTGTCGATTATGTTGAGCTTGACGCGGCATCCAACCGTGGTGTCGATGAGATGACAAGCCTGCTCGAGCAAGCGGTGTACGCACCCGCTATGGGTCGTTTTAAGGTCTACATGATTGACGAAGTTCACATGCTCAGTGGCCACGCGTTCAATGCCATGCTTAAAACACTGGAAGAGCCGCCACCGCACGTGAAGTTCATTTTAGCGACTACCGATCCGCAGAAAATTCCACCGACCATCTTGTCGCGTTGCCTGCAGTTCAACTTAAAGCAAATGCCAGCCGACTCGATTGCACAATATCTCGCACACGTACTCGAACAAGAGCAGGTCAGTTTTGAGGCAGAGGCACTTTCTTTGATTGGGCGCTCGGCCTCGGGTTCGATGCGTGATGCCCTCTCATTGACAGATCAGGCGATTGCTTACAGTGCCTCTGATCTCACGCTTGAAGCCGTACAAGGCATGTTGGGTAGCGTCGATCAGACGCACTTAATTCGTTTGTTGCAGGCCTTGTCTGATAGCGACGCGCCTGGAGTTTTAGCGGTGGCCGATGCCTTGGCCACACGAGGTCTGTCATTTAAGACAGCCTTGGGTGACTTAGCGATTCTCTTGTCGCGTTTGTCGATTCATCAGCACGTGGGTGCCATTGATGATGAGGAATCAGCCCTGAATCCTGACATCGGGCAGCTGGCAAAATCGCTCAGCCCAGACCTGGTGCAGCTTTTTTACACAGTGGCTGTTCACGGGCGACAAGAGTTGAGCCTAGCGCCCGATGAGTACGCCGGCTTCGTGATGGTTTGCCTGAAGATGCTGTCGTTTTCGGCGAATCGTCCCACGGCTGAAAAAAAAACCCTGAAATCTGCCCCTAATCTGGTCATCCCCTTAGAACCAATCCGTCAATCAGCGCCAGACGTCCTTGTTCAGTCGGCGAAACAGAGCAATGGAGCTGGCGCCACGGCGCTCGAGTCAGTGCAAGAACCCGCGCCCAAGCCCGCACCAGTGACCAAGACAACCCTTGAGTCTGACGGTCATTTGGCGGTTGCGGCAGACGCAGTCGATGTCGTGGGTCAGTGGCCGGTGCTGGCAGGCGAAATGCCGCTCTCAGGCATGGCGCAGCAATGTGTTCTGCAAGCAGCGTGTTTGGGCTTTTCAGGCGATGAGTTGCGTTTGGTTGTGCCCACGGATGCGTTGGCCAAAGGCCCACACTTAGAGCGTGTCAGACAGGCCTTGACCCACAGGTTCGGTGCTGAGGTTAAGCTTACGGTAAGTGTGGGCGAAGTTGCTGCGGGTTTGTCGGCGCAATGGTTCGCACAAGAGGCTGAAAAAGCAAGACTAGCGGCAGCGGTCCAGGCATTGGACGAAGATCCGTTTGTTCAGGCTTTAATACATTCCTTTGGCGCGCAAATCGTACCGGGCTCAATCAAGCCAGTGACATCACCACCCCACTCGCCAAACACATAAACACCAACCGTTTTAACGAATACTCAATACAAAGGATAAACAGACATGATGAAGGGACAAATGGCAGGCCTCATGCGCCAAGCCCAACAAATGCAAGAGAACCTCAAAAAAGCGCAAGATGCGTTAGCTGACGTTTTGGTTGAAGGCGCGGCTGGCGGCAACTTGGTCAAGGTGACGATGACATGTCGCCACGACGTCAAGCGCGTTGTTATTGACCCGAGCTTGCTGACTGAAGACAAAGACATGCTCGAAGATTTGGTGGCTGCTGCCTTTAACGACGCCTTACGCAAGGCTGAGGCGACATCACAAGAGCGGATGTCGTCATTGACAGCTGGTATGCCTTTGCCACCCGGCATGAAGTTGCCTTTCTAAGATCGCCCAGACCGATGAGCCCGCACTTGCCCGAGCCACAGCCATTGGTGGCGCTCGTGGATGCTTTGAAGGCGCTGCCAGGCGTGGGGGTCAGAACGGCGCGCCGGATGGCATATCACCTGTTGCAGCACGATCCGCATGCCGCACAAGCATTGTCTGAGGCGTTGCACCAAGCATTGACAGCGTTGTTGCACTGCGAGCAGTGCAACGGCTTTTCTGAGACAGCCGTCTGCGCGACTTGTAGCAATGAGCAGCGCGACCAAAGTGTTCTCTGTGTCGTGGAAACGCCAGCCGACCAAAACACGATTGAGTCAACGCACAATTACCGCGGCCTTTATTATGTGTTGATGGGGCGTGTCGCACCCCTTGAGGGCATGGGTGCTGAGCAAATCAATCTCAAACGACTGGTTTCTCGAGCCACGAATGGCCCGGTTGAGGAAGTGATTCTGGCGACCAATTTCACAGCCGAGGGTGATACCACGGCGCACTATTTGGGTGAGATATTGCGGCAGAAAGGCTTGAAAGTCACCCGTATCGCGCGTGGTGTGCCGGCGGGCAGCGAAATTGAGTACGTTGACGCGGGGACCGTTGCGTGGGCGCTCATGGAGCGCAAACCGACTTAGGCTGAATTCTTTTTATCTATTAACTTCATGATGCTTGAGAGATCGAGATCGCCGTGCCCTTGTTGGGCGTGCAATGCAAAAAGATTGCGAGCCAATTCGCCCATTGGGGTGGCTCGGCCACTTTGTAGGGCGGTGAGTGCGGCTAACCCCAAGTCCTTAAGCATGTGATCGACCGAAAAACCACCTTGATAGCCATTGTTTGCAGGCATATTCGTATTGATGCCGGGCCAAGGATTTTTGTGATCTAAGGCCCAGTTTTGACCTGAGCTGAGCGTCATGATCTCAGTCAGTACTTTTGGGTCTAGGCCGTTGGCAACCCCGAGACTTAACGCTTCAGCGGTGCCCACCATCATGATGCCGAGCATCATATTGTTGGCTATTTTGGCGGTTTGCCCAGCGCCAGCAACGCCGGCATGAAAGATGTTTTTACCCATGGCGTCAAGAACGGGTCGTGCCCGTCGAAGGTTAGATGCCAAGCCCCCGACGATGAAAGTCAGTGTGCCTGCTTGAGCGCCAGTGGTACCACCTGAAACCGGTGCATCCAGTGCTGCCAATCCCAGCGCACCGGCAGCATCATGCAGGCGTCGGGCGCTCGCCGGGGCAATCGTGCTGCAGTCGACAATGAGCGTACCGGGGGCAAGGTGTTGTAAAAGTCCTGCCTCACCCAAGTAGAGCGACTCAACGTGCTCACTCGCGGGCAGCATGCTGATGATGACATCGGCATTGACGCTAGCACTGCGGGCATTGTCGTGGTTGGTTGCGCCGGCGCGAGCAATGGGGTCAGCCAAGGCTCTGAGACGATCGTAAACCTGCACCGTAAAACCCGCTTTTAGAAGGTTTGAAGCCATGGGCGCTCCCATCTTGCCTAGTCCAATAAAACCAACTGTTTGCATGCTGTCGATCTCCTAGTGGGGTATAACCCGATGAGAGGCACTGGTGGGGTTGGCTAAGCCAATAAAGTGTCTAGTTTTTTGGCGTCGTTGACAAAAACGCGAATGCCCTCGGCGAGTTTGTCTTGGGCCATGGCGTCTTCGTTCATCATGAATCGGAAGCTCGGCTCGTTAAGCGTTATCGCTGGTGTGGCTTGGGCGCGGGCAGACTTGGGCGTCAAACGGGCGATGACCGTGCCTTGCGTGCTTTCGAGCTCTGCCAATAAGTCAGGACTAATGGTTAAAAGGTCGCAGCCGGCGAGCGCCAAGATTTGGCCGCTGTTTCTAAAGCTGGCCCCCATGATTTCGGTGTTGATGCCATGTGTTTTGTAGTAATCGTATATTCGAGCGACTGACTGCACGCCAGGGTCATTGGAACCGCTATTGGCTGCCTCGTCCCAAGCGCTGCCAGCGGTTTTTTTGTGCCAGTCGTAAATGCGACCAACAAATGGCGATATCAAGGTCACCCCAGCATCAGCACAGGCCACGGCTTGGATCAGGCTAAACAAAAGCGTCAAATTGCAGTTGATACCCTGATTTTCAAGGATTTTAGCCGCGGCAATGCCTTCCCAAGTGGCGGCTATCTTGATCAGGATTCGTTTTGGGTCAATGCCGGCTTTGCCGTAAAGATCAATCAAACGCTGGGCCCGCTCAACGGTGGCCTGGGTATCAAACGACAAGCGGGCATCGACTTCGGTCGAGACGCGTCCTGGCACTATTTTTAAGATTTCTGTGCCAAAGGCAACCAAAAGTTGGTCAGCCACGGCCTCGGTTTGCCCGGCGGGCGCGCGACTAAGGCTACTTGCAAGCAGATCTTGGTACGCGGGGAGTTGAACCGCCTTAAGAATAAGCGAGGGGTTGGTGGTGGCATCTGTGGGCTGGAAGCGACGCATGCCTTCAAAATCGCCGGTATCAGCCACAACAGTGGTGTTTTGTTTGAGAGCGTCGAGCAAAGTGGACATCGGCGTTATAATTCCAAGGTTTGCATAATGATTCTAAAACCGGGGTTAACAAGCGTGTTGCCATTTATCTTTCCCGGGGATGTTAACCAACATCCTCCCGCCATTCTAGCCTTGGCAGATGGAACCATCTTCCGAGGTCAGTCTATTGGCGCTAATGGCCATAGTGTGGCCGAGATTGTTTTTAACACCGCCATGACGGGTTATCAGGAAATCCTGACCGATCCGAGCTACAGCGGCCAAATTGTCACCTTGACTTACCCCCACATCGGCAACACAGGCATCAACGACGAAGACGTTGAGTCCAGCAAAGTGCACGCCGCGGGATTGGTGATTCGAGACTGCTCCTTGCGAGTGTCGAACTTCAGGTCGACGCAAACACTGCCTGAGTACTTAAAAGCGCAGGGTATCGTGGCCATTGCCGGTATCGACACGCGAAAGCTGACACGCATCTTGCGAGAAAAGGGCGCGCAAGGTGCTTGTGTTTTGGCCGGTGATGATGTTGATCAGGCGCTAGCCTTGGTGCAGGAGTTTGCCGGTATGTCTGGCCAAGATCTCGCCCAAACGGTATCAACCACGACGCAGCATGACTGGGTCGGCTCGACATGGCAGCTTGGCAGCGGCCATGGCGCGGGAACGGGTGGTGGCCCACATGTTGTGGCTTACGACTTTGGTGTGAAACAAAATATTTTGCGCCTGATGGCTGAGCGCGGCTGCCGTGTCACGGTGGTGCCGGCGCAGACCACGGCCAATCAAGTGTTGGCGATGAAGCCTGACGGTGTGTTTCTCTCCAACGGTCCAGGCGACCCCGATCCGTGTGACTACGCGATCGAGGCCACTCGCGTGTTCCTCGAGAAAAAAATCCCGATATTTGGGATTTGTCTTGGCCACCAAATCATGGGTTTGGCAGTCGGTGCCAGCACCGTGAAAATGAAAACTGGCCATCACGGCTCAAACCATCCCGTTCATGACTTAGCCACAGGCCGAGTCTTTATCACGGCACAAAATCATGGATTTGCGGTTGATGCCAAGACATTGCCTGCCAATGTCCGCGTGACCCATGTCTCTTTGTTTGATGGCACCTTGCAAGGCTTTGAGCTGACCGACCGGCCAGCCTTTTGTTTCCAAGGGCATCCCGAGGCCAGTCCCGGTCCTCGCGACATTGTCGTGTTGTTCGATAAATTCATGAGCCTTATGGCCAACGCACCAAAAAACTGAAGACACTATGCCCAAACGTACTGACATAAAAAGCATTCTCATCATTGGCGCGGGTCCCATCATCATTGGGCAGGCATGCGAGTTTGACTACTCAGGCGCACAAGCCTGCAAAGCGCTCAAAGCCGAGGGCTACCGAACGATACTGGTCAACAGCAACCCAGCCACCATCATGACCGACCCCGAGACGGCAGATGTCACCTACATCGAGCCGATCACTTGGGAAGTTGTTGAAAAAATCATTGAGAAAGAAAGGCCGGATGCGCTGTTGCCCACCATGGGCGGGCAAACGGCTTTGAATTGCGCACTAGATCTTGATCAACGCGGCGTTTTACAGCGCTTTAGTGTTGAGTTGATTGGTGCCAATGCGGCTGCGATTGAGAAAGCCGAAGACCGGCAGAAATTCAAAATGGCCATGGCTGCGATTGGCTTGGAGTCAGCCAAATCGGGCGTGGCACATACGCTGGAAGAGGCGCTTCTGGTACAGCGCCTAATCACTGAGGAGACCGGCACCATGGGATTCCCCATGGTGATTCGCCCAAGCTTTACCCTTGGTGGCTCGGGTGGTGGCATTGCGTATAACGCCGAAGAGTTTGAGACCATTTGCCGGCGTGGCTTAGAGGCTTCGCCCACCAACGAGTTGTTGATCGAAGAGTCATTGCTCGGCTGGAAAGAGTACGAGATGGAAGTGGTACGTGACCACGCTGATAATTGCATCATTGTCTGCTCGATTGAAAACTTAGACCCAATGGGTGTGCACACGGGCGACTCGATCACCGTTGCGCCAGCGCAGACGCTGACTGACAAGGAATACCAGATCATGCGTGATGCTTCGATCGCGGTGTTGCGCGAAATCGGGGTAGACACGGGGGGCTCGAACGTCCAATTCGCGCTCAATCCACGCGACGGGCGTTTGATTGTGATTGAGATGAATCCTCGCGTTTCGCGTTCATCGGCCCTGGCCTCAAAGGCAACAGGGTTTCCGATCGCCAAAGTGGCGGCTCGCTTGGCTGTGGGTTACACGCTAGACGAATTGCAAAACGAAATTACCGGTGGTGCCACGCCAGCTTCATTTGAGCCCACCATCGATTACGTGGTTACCAAGATTCCTCGTTTTGCTTTTGAAAAGTTTCCGCAAGCCGATGCCCGCTTGACCACACAGATGAAGTCAGTCGGTGAGGTTATGGCGATTGGACGTACTTTCCAAGAGTCTTTTCAGAAAGCCATGCGCGGCCTGGAGGTTAATGTCGACGGCTTAAATCAAAAAACGGTTGACCACGAGACCATCCAGGTTGAGCTGGGCGAACCTGGTCCAGAACGTATTTGGTATGTTGGCGATGCGTTTGCGCAAGGCTTCACCCTCGATCAAGTACACGACCTCACCAAGATCGACCCATGGTTCCTGGCGCAGATCAAAGAGATCGTTGACATTGAGCTTGCGCTTGAGCAAAAGACTCTCTCAGATCTTGATGCTTCAACCTTGCTGCAGCTTAAGCGTCGAGGGTTTTCTGATCGTCGCCTGGCTTTTTTGCTTGATACCAACGAATCTGAAGTGCGCAGGCGTCGGCACCAATTTAACGTGCGTCCGGTCTTCAAGCGAGTGGATACGTGTGCGGCTGAGTTTGCAACGGACACGGCTTACCTTTATTCCACCTACGAAGAAGAGTGTGAGGCCGAACCCACCAACCGTAAAAAAATCATTGTGCTTGGCGGTGGTCCGAACCGCATTGGTCAAGGCATTGAGTTTGACTACTGCTGCGTTCACGCGTCTTTGGCTTTGCGCGAAGATGGCTTTGAAACCATCATGGTCAACTGCAATCCAGAAACCGTCTCGACTGATTACGACACATCAGATCGCTTGTACTTTGAGCCGCTGACGCTTGAAGATGTGCTTGAGATTGTTCACATTGAAAAGCCCGTGGGCGTGATTGTCCAATACGGCGGGCAAACGCCGTTGAAATTGGCGCGTGACTTGGAAGCCAACGGCGTGCCGATTATTGGCACAAGCCCTGAGGCTATTGACATGGCCGAAGACCGTGAGCGCTTTCAGAAGTTGTTGCACAAACTCGGTTTGCGCCAACCCGCCAATCGCACAGCCCGCACTGAAAGTGAGGCCTTGGCCCATGCGCAAGAAATCGGCTACCCACTGGTCGTGCGTCCGAGCTACGTCTTGGGTGGTCGGGCGATGGAAATCGTCCACGAACAGACCGACCTTGAGCGCTACATGCGTGAGGCTGTCAAAGTCAGCAACGACTCGCCAGTACTTTTGGACCACTTTTTGAATCATGCCATCGAAGTCGATGTGGACTGCTTGTATGACGGGCAACGCGTGTTTATTGGTGGGGTGATGGAGCACATTGAGCAAGCGGGGGTGCATTCGGGCGATTCAGCGTGTTGCTTGCCACCGTATTCGCTTGAGCCTGATGTGATTGAAGAAATTAAGCGCCAGACGGCCTTGATGGCAAAAGCGTTGAATGTCCGGGGTTTGATGAATGTTCAGTTTGCGGTCCAAGACGGTGACGTTTACGTGTTGGAAGTTAATCCGCGTGCGTCGCGCACGGTGCCTTTTGTCTCGAAAGCAACGGGTTTACCACTCGCCAAAATCGCTGCACGCGCCATGGCGGGCCTGTCCTTTGATGATCAAGGCTTAGGTGCTGAGGTGGTGCCACACTTTTTTTCAGTCAAAGAGGCGGTGTTCCCATTCTCGAAATTTCCGGGTGTGGACACGATTCTTGGCCCTGAAATGAAGTCTACCGGTGAAGTGATGGGCGTCGGTGAGAGTTTTGGTGAGGCGTTTGTGAAGTCGCAAATGGCAGCCAGCGTTAATTTGCCAGAATCGGGTACTGTTTTTATCAGTGTTAAGGATGAAGACAAGCCACGCGCCATTGAAGTTGCTGCCCGCTTGCACGAGCTTGGATTTAAGCTCGCCGCCACACGTGGCACGGCTGCTGCAATTATAAAGGCCGGTCTTCCGGTAATTGCTGTTAACAAAGTGGCTGAGGGTCGTCCGAACGTGGTTGATTTGCTCAAGAATGGTGAGGTGGCATTGGTCATCAACACGGTTCAAGAGAGACGCAATGCCATCACGGACTCGCGTGCCATCCGAACCCAGGCGCTCGCTAACCGGGTGACCTACTACACCACCATCTCGGGCGCGTGGGCCGCGGTTGAAGGCATGCATTATTTGCGCCAGGGTCGAGGGCTGCAGGTTTACGCTTTGCAGGATCTGCATGCTTCATTGAAGCGTTAAGGCGCGGGGTTCGGCCATGGCTGTCTTCATCACCGGTGCCAGTAGCGGAATAGGGCAAGCCTTGGCTTGGCACTACGCCCGTGCCGGTCACACCTTGGGCTTGGTGGCCAGGCGGGGTGAGCGCTTGACGCGGCTCTGCGAGGCATTGCCTGGGCGACATTATTCGTACGTTTTAGATGTGCTTGACCGCCGCGCACTACATCAAGCCGCGCATGAATTTGAAGCGACGGTCGGTGCTGTTGATGTGGTGATTGCCAGCGCGGGTGTCAGCGCGGGCACCTTGACGGAAACAGTTGAAGACTTTGAGGTCTTCGAACGCATCTTTTCTGTCAATGTGATGGCTACCATGGCTACCTTTGAACCCTTTATCGCGGGTATGTCCGAGCGTTGTTCTGGAACGCTGGTGGGCATTTCCAGTGTGGCCGGTGTGCGGGGTTTGCCAGGTGCTGGCGCCTACAGTGCTTCGAAAGCGGCGGTCACCACCTACTGTGAGAGTTTGCGGGTAGAGCTTCAACCAAACGGTGTCTCGGTCGTTACCATTGCGCCGGGCTATGTGGTGAGTGAGATGACCGCAAAAAACCCCTACCGAATGCCGTTTTTGTTATCAGCCGATGACTTTGCGGCTCGGGCTGCCCGCGCCATCGGTGCCAAGCGCCGCTATGCCGTGATTCCATGGCAAATGGCTGCTGTCTCACGCTTGATGCGCATATTGCCCAACGCCCTGTATGACCGGTTAGCAGTCAATGCGCCGAGAAAGCCGCGCAGCAGCGTCTGATCGGTTCGATAGGCTTTGGTTTTTTCGAGTCAGTGGCCGAGATCGTTGTCGCTGTTAATCAAATGATCCACATTGCCCCATTGCACCATTGACCAATTGAAAGTGGGCGGGGCAGGGGCAAGCGAAATGCGGTTGATACTGGCATTGAGCAGTACGGCTTTTCTTGGGGCCTGCAGGTCGATGCCCATGGCTTGGCGCCAAATGATGTCCATGGCGCCGCCGTGGGTGACCACCACCACGCGCTCGCCCGGATGTTGGGCTGCGACCTTGTGCAGGCTCTCGGTAACGCGCTGATGAAACTGTCGCAACGTTTCACCGTCAGGAATCACCCCATCGGGGTGACGTTCAGCCCAGACTTTGGCGACCTCAGGTTCGTGCTCTTGCATACGGTCAAAGGCAATGCCTTCGAGCACACCATAGTTTCGCTCACGCACCCCTTCAATGAGGGTCAGTGGCAGGGCCAGTGCTTGGGCCACGGCTTGAGCAGTCTGTTTTGCGCGTAAGAGGTCGCTGCTGTAAATAGCGTGAATGGTTTGCTGCTCACTAGCGTGCTGGCGGTTCAAGTGTTTGGCCAAGGCGTCTGCCTGTCCTCGCCCATTGTCATTGAGTTCGATATCACGCCAGCCTTGGATGCGTCGTTCGACATTCCATGGGGTTTGACCATGCCGAACGATCAGGATTTCTGTGGTGCTCATGATATTGGGGGTGCTTATTAAGTTGAATGAGTGGTTGACTGGGTCACTGTGCGTAAGACAGCATCGATGACAAATGATTCCCAGTGCTCGTAAGATTGGCGCGCGTTAAGCGCTTCGCCTAAAAAAGCCGATAGCGTGTACTGATTGGATTGGTAGAAGTAACCCATGGCTGAAATCATCAGATAAACATCGCGCGATTGTGCTTCAGTTCGGAACACACCTTGTTGTTTGCCTAGGCTGAGCGCTTGGTCAACCAAGCCAATCGCGGGTTTGGAAAATTGGCTGGCTAGTAAAGACTGACTGATGTGTTTGCCGCGGTGTAAGTTCTCGCTATTAAGCACTGTAACGAATTCGGGGTGGTCACGAAAGTAGCGCACAAAAAACTCGACCGCAGCAGTGAGCGCTTTGATTGGGTTGCTGGTATCCAAGGAGACAGCCGCTTCAGCCTCGTTATAGCGCCGGTAGATTTCTTCTAGGGCGGCAATGAATAAACCCTCTTTATTACCAAAGTAGTAGTAAATCATTCGATCGTGAGACTGCGCGAGTTCAGCGATACGAGAAACGCTACCACCGTGTAAGCCATGGGTCGAAAAGACCTCGATAGCCGCCTGAAGTAGGCTCTTTCGAGTGGCTTGGGCGCGGGCTTGGTGCGCCGGGCGTCGAGTGCTTTGTGTCACTGCTCAGCAAATGCGCGTTCGATAACAAAGTCGCCAGGCTTAGAGGTGTTGCCCTCTTTGAACTGACGTTGCTCAAACATTGTCTTTAGGTCGCGCAACATGGCAGGGCTGCCACAAATCATCACCCGGTCTATTGTGTGATCAAGGGCTGGGATACCTAGGTCTTCAAACAATTTTCCTGATTCGATGAGGTCTGTGATCCGGCCTTGGTTCTCGAACGCTTCACGCGTGACAGTTGGGTAATAGCGCAATTGCTGTTTGATCATGTCACCCAAGAATTCGTGCTCGGGCAGCGTTTCTGTCAAAAACTCGCGATAAGCCAGTTCTTTGACTTCGCGTACTCCGTGTACCACGATGACTTCTTCAAACTTTTCGTAGGTCTCAGGGTCGCGAACAATGCTTAAGTAGGGTGCAAGTCCCGTGCCCGTGCCAAGCAAGTAGAGGCGCTTACCCGGTAAAAGGTAGTCAATCAAAAGCGTGCCAGTGGGTTTTCTACCAACAACCACAGTGTCGCCAGGTTGGATGTGCTGCAGACGTGAGGTCAGTGGACCGTCGGGTACTTTGATGCTCAAAAACTCGAGATGTTCTTCATAATTGGCGCTGGCGATGCTGTATGCGCGCAACAGCGGTTTGCCATTTAGCCGAAGGCCAATCATGGTGAAATGACCGTTGCTAAAGCGCAAAGAAGGGTCTCGGGTGGTGGTGAAAGAAAAAAGACTGTCAGTCCAGTGGTGAACTGTGAGAACCCGTTCTTCGTTAAAAGCACTCATGGCATTGTTCCAAAATTAAAAGCAACGCAGGGGTGTTGACTCACAGCCTTGCGTTGGCGGCTCACTTCGTCTAAAGTCACAAATAATTGTAGCAAATACTACATTTAACGCACTGGTGGTTCGCATTGGTAAATAACGCGACACCGAGGCGTCACTTTAACCGCTGACTGACAGCTTGTCAGCGCAAGAGGGATTGCCACAAGGGGAAAGATCAAGTGAAAGTTAAATCAATAGTGCGATACGCAGCTGCTGTTTTATCGGCGCTGACTGTGGGCACGAGTTGGGCGCAAGAGCCGATCAAAATCGGTGAGATCAATAGCTATAAGGCCTTGCCGGCATTTTTGGAGCCGTACAAAAAGGGCATGGCGTTGGCGCTTGACGAAATTAATGCCGCCGGCGGGGTGTTGGGACGGCCTTTGACATTGATTACCCGAGATGACAGTGCCAATCCAGGCGATGCCGTAAGAGTGGCACAAGCGCTCTTAACGCGCGACCGGGTCGACGTGTTGGCAGGAACGTTCTTGTCCCACATCGGCCTGGCCGTCAGTGACTTCGCCAAGCAAAAAAAGGTTTTCTTTTTGGCCAGCGAGCCGCTGACTGACAAGTTGGTTTGGGAAAACGGCAATCGCTACACTTTCCGTCTTAGACCATCAACTTACATGCAAGTGGCCATGTTGGTGCCTGAAGCGGTAGCGATGAATAAAAAACGTTGGGCACTGGTCTACCCCAACTACGAATATGGACAGTCGGGTGTTGAGACCTTTAAAAAACTTATGCTCGAAGCGCAACCTGACATTGAATTTGTGGCTGAGCAGGCCGCCCCTTTGGGCAAAGTTGATGCTGGTAGTGTGGTGCAAGCTTTGGGGGATGCCAAGCCAGATGCGATTTTTAACATGTTATTTGCCGCCGATCTGGCCAAGTTTGTGCGTGAGGGCAACACACGCGGTTTGTTTAAAACCGTCGAAGTGGTGAGTTTGTTGACCGGCGAGCCCGAGTATTTAGATCCCTTGAAAGCGGAGACGCCCGAGGGATGGTTGGTCACAGGCTACCCTTGGTACGGTATTGAGACGCCCGAGCACGAGGCGTTCTTAAAAGCCTATCAAGCCAAATTTGACGACTATCCACGCTTGGGTTCTATGGTCGGTTATGCCACGATCGCTTCTTTGGCCGCTGGTATTAAAAAGGCGGGCAGTGTTGACACAGAAAAGCTTGTTCAAGCGTTTCGAGGCCTAACCGTCAGTACACCCTTTGGCACCATCACATACCGCCCAGAAGACCAGCAGTCCACCATGGGCAGCTTTGTAGGGCGAACCGCACTTGTCGATGGTCAAGGGGTAATGCAGGGGTTTCGCTACATTGACGGTGCCGAGGTTTTGCCGCCGGCCAACCAGGTTCAATTCTTGCGACCGCTTCAATAGCGTTTAAAGGCAATTTCACCGGTGGATGCTCTGGCCAGCTTTACGCTGCAAATTCTAAACGGCTTGGCTAGCGCATCTTCGTTGTTTTTGGTGTCGGTTGGTTTATCGCTTATTTTTGGCGTCACGCGCATTGTTAATTTTGCGCATGGCTCCTTTTTTATGCTCGGCATTTATGTGGCTTACAGCACCGTCGGTTGGTTGATGCCGGTGTTCGGCGGAGCGGGTTTCTGGGTTGGCGTGGTGGTGGCGGCCATTGTGGTTGGTTTGAGTGGCGCGCTTGTGGAAATATTGCTGTTGCGCCGGATTTATCGATCACCAGAGCTGTTTCAGCTGCTGGCAACTTTTGCTTTGGTTTTGGTGATTAAGGATCTGGCCCTTTGGACATGGGGCCCCGAAGAGCTTTTGGGGCCCCGTGCGCCAGGTTTGGAAGGCGCCGTGATGATTTTGGGTCGTGCGTTTCCAACTTATGATCTTTTTTTGCTAGCCATTGGACCATTGGTATTGATGGCATTATCGCAGTTGCTCAAGCGCACCCACTGGGGATTGTCAGTGCGGGCGGCGACTCAAGACCGCGATATGGTTAGTGCCCTCGGTGTTAATCAAGCTTGGCTTTTCACAGCGGTGTTCGCATTGGGTACGGCTTTGGCCGGTTTTGGTGGGGCTTTGCAGCTGCCGCGAGAGCCCGCGAGCTTAGAGCTTGACCTGTCCATTCTTGGTTCGGCATTCGTGGTGGTGGTGGTGGGCGGTTTAGGCTCCTTGGGGGGGGCTTTTGTGGCGGCGATTTTGGTGTCCGTCATCAAAGCCACATGCATTTGGCTTGGGATTGTGACCTTGTTTGGGATTGATTTCGCTTTCCCAAAACTCACCCTAGTGGCTGAGTTTTTGGTGATGGCAGCGGTGCTGATATGGCGACCTTGGGGCTTGTTCGGTCGCCCACAGACGGTCTCAGCGCACACCACGCCTGAAGTGCCGTTGCTTTCACCGGGTCGTTGGCAACGCTTATTGAGCTTGACATTGATTTTGTTTCTGGTGGCTTTACCGGTAGTGGAGCAAGCCTTTCCCTATACGCTGGTCCTGTCGATCGATATTTTGATTGCGGTGCTATTTGCCGCGAGTTTGCATTTCATCATGGGCCCCGGAGGTTTGCATTCTTTTGGACATGCAGCCTATTTCGGTTTGGGTGCCTACGGTGCGGCTTTGTTGGTATCGGGCCTTTCATTACCGATGCCGTTGGCCTTGGTGTTGGCGCCCTTGGCTGCGACGGCAGGTGCATTGCTGTTTGGTTGGTTCAGTGTTCGATTGTCGGGTGTGTATCTGGCCATGTTGACCTTGGCCTTCGCGCAGATTGTCTGGGCAATCGCTTTTCAGTGGGACGAGGTCACGGGTGGCAGTAACGGGATTACTGGGCTTTGGCCTAGCCCGTGGCTGGCGAGCGATCGTGCCTATTATTGGCTTGCGTTGGCTTGCTCGGTGATTGGTATGTGGGTTCTCAGGCGTGGCCTATTTTCTGCGTTTGGTTATGCGCTAAGAGCAGGGCGTGATTCGGCCTTGCGCGCTCAAGCCGTGGGTATTGATGTGCATCGTATTCAGTGGATGGCGTTTGTGGTGGCGGGTACGGTGGCAGGGTTGGCAGGTGCTTTGTTTGCGTTTTCTAAAGGCAGTATTTCGCCCGATGTCTTGGGTGTGGCGCGTTCGATTGATGGCCTTGTGATGGTGTTGCTTGGCGGGGTGCAAACGTTGTCGGGCCCGGTGGTTGGGGCGGCTGCTTTTGTGGGGCTGCATGACGCGGTGTCGCAGTACACCGATTATTGGCGCGCAACGCTTGGTGCCATTATTTTGTTGCTAGTCTTGTTGTTTCCGCAAGGCATCGCGGGCTTTGCCGCTTGTCTTAAAGATCGCTTGCAATGGCGTTTTGTGGGTAAAGCGGCATGACGAATTTGCTTGTCCATCAGGTCCATAAATCATTCGGTGGGGTGAAAGCTGTCGATGAGGTGACCTTTGAAGTGACGCCTGGTGAGTTGGTGGCCTTGATCGGACCTAACGGTGCGGGTAAGTCAACGACCTTCAATGTCATCAATGGGCAATTGTCACCTGATTCAGGTGACATTCGTTTGGAGGGCCGGTCTCTTGTTGGCCGCACACCACAACAGATTTGGCGCTCGGGTGTTGGGCGCACCTTTCAAACGGCCGCTGTGTTTGGTTCGATGAGTGTTTTGGAGAATGTCCAAACCGTGCTGATGTCCCGAGATCGTCGTTTTTTTGACTTGTGGTCAAAAGCCAAGGGCTACCAACGGGCAGAGGCACTGGCACTGATTGAGCAGGTGGGGCTGGCTGAAATGTCACACCAGAGCTGCCAGGCTTTGGCTTATGCGGACGTCAAACGGGTTGAGTTGGCTTTGGCACTGGCGAGCGCGCCGCGCTGGCTATTGATGGATGAACCGACCGCGGGTATGGCGCCAGCTGAACGCCAAGCGCTCATGACGCTCACCCATGCGCTGGCCAAGCAGCATCGTATTGGGGTTTTGTTTACCGAACACAGCATGGATGTTGTGTTTAACTACGCTGACCGAATATTGGTGATGGCCCAGGGGCGCTTGATCGCGCAGGGGACACCAGCCGAAATTCAGTCTAGTGAACAGGTTCAGGCGGTGTATTTTGGTCGCCAGCGCCCAGTGGTGGGCACGGCATCCGTCAAGGGGGTGCCATGATCCCGGTTTTAGCAGTCCAAGGCCTGAAGGCTTGGTATGGCATGGCTCAAGTATTGTTTGAGGTCGATTTGACGGTCAATCGTGCTGAGGTTGTGGCTTTAATGGGCCGCAATGGCGCGGGTAAAAGCACCTTATTGAAAGCCCTGATGGGGTTGCTTGAGCGCCGGCAAATGCAACTTGACGTGTTTGGTCAGCCGGTCGGGCTATTGGCTCCTTTTCGTATGGCCCGATTGGGGGTTGGGTATGTGCCGCAGGACAGGCGAATTTTTACGGACCTGACTGTTATGGAAAACCTGCTGGTGGCCCAGCGCCCAGTGCAACGCTGGCCAGACGGTGCGATCGGGCCGATGTGGGATCCTGAACGTTTGTTTGATTTGTTCCCCAATTTGGCTGATCGCCGTAACCATCGGGCCTCTCAAATGAGCGGCGGTGAGCAACAAATGTTGTCCGTTGCTCGCACCCTGATGGGCAACCCATTGGTTTTGTTGCTCGATGAGCCTTCTGAAGGGGTGGCGCCAGTGATTGTGGACCAAATGCAAACAATGGTTACGATGCTCAAGGCACAGGGCGTGAGTCTTTTGTTGTCAGAGCAAAACTTGGGTTTTGCTCAAGCTGTCAGTGATCGCGCTTACTTGCTTGAGCAAGGGCACGTGCGATTTGAGGGGGCGATGAGCGAACTCAGTGCGCAAACCGAACTGTGTCAGCGTTATTTGGGTGTTTCTATGGCTGGCTAAATTATGGCTGGTTAAATTTGTTGTTGTGAACGCAACCGAGCACATTTGATAGTTTTTCTGAAGGCTCGGGTTAACTACTTGCAAAGTCTACCAACTTCCCACAAAATATGGCTTATGTTGTGCCCCGGATCACTGCCGACCCGGGGTTTTGTTTTTTAGGATTTGTTATGTCTGGTATTCCATTGACCTTTAGGGGCGCGCAACGCCTGCGAGAAGAGCTTCATCAACTCAAGCACGTCGAACGTCCTGCTGTCATTGAGGCAATTGCTGAAGCGCGGGCGCAAGGCGATCTCTCAGAAAATGCTGAGTATGATGCGGCGCGTGAGCGGCAAGGTTTTGTTGAGGCTCGTATTGGTGAGTTGGATGGTGTTTTATCCAACGCACAACTCATTGAGCCGACTGAGCTTGAGGCCGATGGCCGGGTCGTGTTTGGGGCAACAGTCAAGATCAAAGATCTCGATAGCGGCGATCAGGTGGTCTACCAGATTGTGGGTGATTTAGAAGCAGACATCAAACAAAACTTGATTTCGGTTTCGAGCCCCGTTGCTCGGGCGCTGATTGGCAAGTCTGGAGGTGATGTTGTTGAAGTTAAGGCACCCTCTGGCGTCAAAGAGTTTGAAATTGTAGAGGTCAACTATCGCTGAGGTTGTTTTGACAAGCGAGTTGGAAGGCTCGCCTGCCATTTGTCATACTATTTACCCAAGCCTCGACGAGCGCCAGCGCGCAAAGAAAGAGCACTTTTTCTCGCTGGCCTGGCCGTAGAACTGGCAGCGCGCGCGGGACGAGTGGGGCGTTTGGCAGCTGAACGGTCTGACTTCTCAGCTGAGAATGCTCGCAGTGCTGACGGTTTGCTAGGATCGACGGCTTTGGCGGCGGGTCGTGACTTTTTTCTAACCTTTTTACCAAGTGCCGCCATTTTCTTTGGTGTATGTGGTTCGGTGGGTTTGCGTTTGGGTGGCATCACGATGACGCCAGTTTGCTCGCTAAAAGCGGGCTTTTTGCCAGGGCGGTAAACAATCAGTATTTTGCCCAAGTGAGCGACTGAAACACAGCCGAGCTGGTTGCAGATCGTTTCCAGCATACTATCTCTGTCGGACCGTTCTTGACCGCTGACACGAATCTTAATTAATTCGTGTGCCAACAGCGCCACCTCAATTTCTTTGAGTACCGCTGGTGTTAGTGCAGCGTCACCGACCATGACCACTGGTCGCAAGGGGTGGGCGGCCGCGCGCAAGGCGCTACGGGCTTGGCTCGAAAGAGCGGAGTTGGGCTTTGTTATCGACATAATGAGATTGTACGGGAATGGCGAAAAAGAAATTTTCAAAAGAGTGGGTCATGCAACATATTAATGACCCTTACGTTAAATTGGCCCAACAAAAGGGCTATCGAGCCCGTGCGGCGTTCAAATTGATCGAGATTTTGGACACTGAACGCTTACTTAAGCCAGGTGATCTGGTGGTTGACCTCGGGTCTGCGCCTGGCAGTTGGTGTCAAGTGGCACGCGAGCGGATGCTCGGGCGTGATGGCGTGATCAATGGTCAAGTTATCGCCTTGGATATCTTGCCCATGGATCCCGTAGATGGCGTGACGTTTTTGCTTGGGGATTTTCAAGAAGATACCGTGTTGGCGGCGTTGTCGGCCCAGTTAAAAGGGCAGCCGGTAGATCTTGTTATTTCAGATATGGCCCCCAATTTATCTGGGGTAAGTAGTGCAGATTCCGCTCGGATCGGTAATTTGTGTGAAATAGCCCAAGCTTTCGCGGTTGGTCATCTTAAGCCCGAGGGGACGCTGATCGTCAAAGCGTTTCACGGTAGCGGGTTTTCACAGATCGTCGAAGGACTCAAGCGCCAGTTTAAACGAGTAGTCGAGCGCAAGCCAAAAGCGTCCAGGGATAAATCTTCGGAAACTTTTTTGGTTGCCAGAGGCCTTAAGTAAGCTGGGATTGTTTTTTTAACAGGCAAAAATCGCTCGAAGCGATAGTTTTTTTGATTTACAGCAATAGTTCTTTCTTAATATCCGTTAAGTACCGATTGATATTGTCTTCTAGTATCGGTAATGCAGGTAAACTTTGAAGTGACAATCAGAATCAGTGAATGACTCTTTGTATGGTCAAAGGGTCAGGCATGTCGAGTGGGAGTTAGGCCGTGAACAGTTCGTTCTCTAAAATTGCCGTGTGGATGGTTATCGCACTGGTCCTCTTTACTGTTTTTAAACAGTTTGATAGTCGCCCTGCCGCTAACGACGCAGTGAGTTACACCGAGTTCATGAATGACGCGACGGCGGGCAAAATCCGCAAAGTCGACATTCAGGGAGATGTGTTGCACGTCACGCCTGACTCTGGCCGACCATACATAATCACTTCACCGAGCGATATTTGGATGGTGTCGGACTTGATGAAAGCCGGTGTTCAAGTGTCAGGCAAAGCCCGCGAAGAGCCATCGCTTCTCATGAGCATCTTTGTGTCATGGTTCCCGATGTTGTTGTTGATCGGCCTGTACATTTTTTTCATGCGCCAAATGCAAGGCGGTGGTAAGGGTGGGGCGTTTAGCTTTGGTAAATCCAAAGCCCGTATGCTTGATGACACAACCAACAATACAACCTTCGCTGACGTGGCCGGTTGCGACGAAGCCAAAGAAGAAGTTCAAGAGTTGGTTGATTTTTTACGCGACCCGACCAAGTTTCAAACGCTAGGTGGACGCATTCCTCGTGGCGTTTTGCTGGTAGGTTCGCCTGGAACAGGAAAAACACTTTTGGCGCGCGCTATTGCTGGTGAGGCGAAAGTGCCTTTCTTCAGCATAGCGGGTTCAGATTTTGTCGAAATGTTTGTCGGCGTTGGCGCAGCGCGCGTGCGCGACATGTTCGAGAATGCCAAAAAGCACGCTCCTTGCATTATCTTTATCGACGAGATTGATGCTGTGGGCCGCCAACGTGGTGCAGGCCTTGGTGGTGGTAACGACGAGCGCGAGCAGACGCTCAACCAAATGCTGGTTGAAATGGACGGTTTTGAAGTTGGTCAAGGCGTTATCGTTATTGCGGCAACCAACCGGCCTGACGTTTTGGATCCAGCCTTGCTGCGTCCCGGTCGTTTTGACCGTCAAGTGGTTGTGCCATTGCCCGATGTACGTGGTCGTGAGCAGATTCTCGCGGTTCACATGCGTAAAGTGCCCATCGCACAAAACGTTGAAGGGCGCATTTTGGCTCGTGGCACGCCTGGGTTTTCAGGTGCTGACTTGGCAAACTTGGTCAACGAGGCGGCGCTCTTTGCCGCAAGACGTAGTGCTCGTTTGGTAGATATGTCAGACTTTGAAAAGGCCAAGGATAAAATCATGATGGGCGCTGAGCGTCGGTCGATTGTGATGCCAGAAGAAGAGCGTCGCAACACGGCATATCACGAATCAGGTCACGCGGTGGTTGCACGCATGATGCCCAAGACCGATCCTGTTCACAAAGTCACGATCATTCCTCGAGGCCGTGCATTGGGTGTGACGATGCAATTACCTGAGGGCGATCGCTACAGCATGGACAAAGAGCGATTGTTGTCGACCATCACGGTGCTGTTTGGTGGGCGGATTGCGGAAGAGCTTTTCATGAACCAGATGACCACGGGTGCTTCGAATGACTTCGAGCGCGCCACAAGCATCGCCCGCGACATCGTGACGCGTTATGGCATGACGACCGAACTCGGTCCTATGGTTTACGCTGAAAACGAAGGCGAAGTGTTTTTGGGTCGTAGTGTCACCAAAACCACGCACATGTCTGAGGCGACGATGCAGAAAGTGGATAACGAAATCCGCAAGATCATCGACGAACAGTACAACGTGGCACGTGCGATTCTTGAAGGCAATCGCGATAAGGTTGAGGCGATGACCAAAGCGTTGCTTGAGTGGGAAACGATTGACGCGGATCAAATCAAGGACATTATGGAGGGTAAGCCCCCACGTCCACCGGCGACGCCGTCACCGATTGTTGACACGCCTGCGCCGCCATCAAACCCAACAGCCGACGCCAGTAATCCTGCCGAGGCCGTTTAAATAGAACGACAAATGACGGTCAAGACTTGGCAATGCGGACGATTCGAGTTCCCTCTGGATCGTCCGATTTTGATGGGGGTGATCAACGTCACCCCCGATTCTTTTTCTGACGGCGGCCAGCACGTGGCGGCTGAGGCTGCGATCAAGCACGCTCGTCAGCTCATCAAGCAAGGCGCGCGCGTCATTGACATTGGTGGCGAATCGAGTCGCCCGGGTGCCGAGCCTGTTTTGGCCAAGCGAGAGCTCGATCGCATCATGCCAGTGCTTGAGTCTTTGCGCCACGCTGACGTGGCTTTGTCGGTTGACACGAGCAAGCCTGAAGTGATGAAGGCGGCTTTGGAAGCTGGCGCCGACATTATCAATGACATCTCTGGATTTAAAGACCCGAAGGCGCAGGCATTGATCGCTGAGCACGGGCGATGCGGTGTGTGTGTGATGCACATGCAAGGTGAGCCTCGATCCATGCAGCAAGCCCCTGTCTACGGTGACGTGTCAATTGAAGTTTTTGGTTGGCTCGAGCATCAAGCCCAGCATTTGGTCGGGCTCGGCGTGTCAGCGTCACGATTGTCGCTAGACCCTGGGTTTGGTTTTGGTAAATCCATCGAACACAATTACCAGCTATTGCGTGATCTTGATCGGTTGGTGGCGCTTGGTTATCCTGTTTTAATCGGCTTGTCGCGCAAATCAATGATTGGGGCGGTCACGGGTCGTCCGGTTGACCAGCGCTTAGCCGGTAGTTTGGCCGGTGCCATCGCAGGTGTTTATCGTGGTGCACGGATCGTCAGGGTGCACGACGTGGGTGCAACCAAAGAAGCGCTTGATGTTTGGCAGGCTGTGGAGTTCGGTCCCAAGGAGCCCTCTTGAATCGTAAATATTTTGGCACCGATGGCGTGCGTGGTGAAGTGGGTGGCCCGGTGATGAACCCTCAGTTCGCGATGCGATTGGGGTACGCGGCTGGTCGCGTGTTGGTTAAAAATCATGAGGGTAAGGGGCGTCCTGCTGTCTTGATCGGTAAAGACACTCGCATTAGCGGCTACATGCTTGAGTCAGCGATGGAAGCTGGGTTTGCCTCGGCAGGTGTTGATGTGTTGTTGGCTGGGCCGATACCAACCCCTGCGGTGGCTTACTTGACCTGTGCTTGGCGTTTGTCGGCTGGGGTGGTGATCAGTGCTTCACACAACCCTTATTTTGATAATGGGATTAAGTTTTTTTCCGCCACGGGCAACAAGTTCCCTGACGCAGTTGAGCTGATGATTGAGGCGGCAATGGATGAGCCTTTGGACTGCGTGTCCTCAGACAATCTGGGTCGGGCACGCCGCATTGATGACGCCGCCGGTCGCTACATTGAGTTTTGTAAGAGTACATTTGGCTCTGATTTGGATCTAAGCGGTTTGAGTCTGGTGGTGGATGCTGCCAACGGTGCGGCTTATCACGTTGCACCGCACGTTTTTCGTGAGCTGGGGGCATTGGTTCACCCCATCGGTGTGAGCCCCAATGGTTTCAACATCAATGACGGTGTCGGGGCTTTACACCCTGAGAGCCTGGCTCAAGCGGTTCAAGAAAAGGGTGCTGACTTTGGGATTGCACTGGACGGCGATGCTGATCGGGTCTTTATCGTCGACCACGAAGGTCGGCTTTATAACGGTGATGAGCTGCTGTTTGCTGTCGTTCGAGAGCGTTTGATGCGTGGGCCCGTGGCGGGTGTTGTCGGCACCTTGATGACCAACTTCGGTTTGGAACAAGCCCTATCAACACTACAAATCCCATTTGAGCGCGCCAAAGTCGGTGATCGTTACGTGCTTGAGCTTCTTAAAGAACGGGGGTGGTTGATTGGTGGTGAAAGCTCGGGGCATTTGTTGTGTTTGGACTGCCACTCAACTGGGGATGGCATTGTGGCTGCACTTCAAGTGCTAGCGGCGTTAAGACGCCATCGCTGCTCGATGTCTGACTGGGTTAAAGATCTGACGATGTTGCCCCAAGTCATGATCAATGTGCCGATTGCCGGTGTTGACTGGCAGTCCCACAGTGGACTGCGGCAGGCACAGGCTGACGTTCAGGCCCAATTGGGTCAATCTGGGCGTGTTCTGATCCGAGCATCGGGCACCGAACCGAAGCTGCGCCTCATGGTGGAAGCAGAAAGTGAGGCAGTGGCCCGGGCTTGCGCACAAAAATTAGCTGACTCTTTGCGCTAGTTCTGTCATCGTTCTGTCATAGATCGGTCAAATCATTGACATACGCAACAGGCAAACTGTTGGAAATGTCTAGAGAGGCCTAAATGTTGGAACTTGTCCGTAGTCGTTCTAGTGTGTTTACCTTGCCAGCCAAGGGGGCCACATCGAGTGACCTTTCAGTGGGTCTGGCGCAATCTGACGAAGAGCTCGAAGCGATTCAGCGCTTGCGGTTTGACGTTTTTTCTTCTGAATATTCAGCCAAAGTGGCCGCCCCAGGTCAAAACATCGACAAAGATGCGTTTGATCAATGGTGCGAGCACCTGATGGTCAAAGACATGGCAAGCGATCAAGTGGTCGGTACTTATCGCGTCTTAACACCCCATCAAGCCAAACGCGCTGGCGGCTATTACAGCGAGTCTGAGTTCGATTTGTCTGCTTTAGGCACGACCAAAGATTCTTTGGTTGAATTTGGCCGAGCCTGTATTCGCGACGACTTTCGAAATGGCGCAGTGCTGTTAATGTTGTGGTCAGGGTTGGCTGAGATTCTCAAGCAGGGTCGCTACGAGCATGTCTTTGGCTGTGCGAGCGTGAGTTTGCGTGACGATGGCGTGACCGCTGCGACGGTTTGGCGTGAAGTGCGTGATAGCGTGGGTCTAAACGGTATGCCAGTGGTGCTACCGCTGCACCGCTACCCAGTGGATCAACTCGACAGTGATCTGCCTGCTGAGACGCCGGCCTTGTTGAAAGGCTATTTAAAGCTGGGCGCACGTGTTTGCGGCCAGCCTGCATGGGATCCTGATTTCAACACGGCCGACTTCCCGATGTTGCTTTCAGTCAGCCAAATGGGCAGTCGTTATCGTCGACACTTTGGGTTCGAATAGTGAAAGAACCTGTGTGCTCAGACTGGCACCAGCTCAAACTGAAAATCAACCCGTTGCCACTCGTCCTCTTCGTTGTGTAAGGAATAGTCGGTTAGCGGATGTTTTTGCAGCCAATCCTTGTCGACTCGTGTCACGATTGAGTTTCCTTTGACGCTGACTGACAGTGCAAGGCGTTCAACTTCTTCACGACGTCGACACAGCAATACCGCCAAGCGCAACGCCAAAATAGCCATCCACTGTTGGCGCGATTTCACCAAGTTCTCTACCTTACCCAATTTGCCAGTATGCGCTAAAACTAACATGGAAAGCGTGGTTTGATCGGGCTTTGAAAAGCCAGGCATGTCAGCGTTACTCAAAATATAGGCACTGTGTTTGTGGTAGCCGTTTTGTGAGATAGACATACCCACTTCGTGCAACGCCGAAGCCCAATCGATGGCGTGACGTAATTCGTCGCTTGGCGCCAATCCTGGCAACAGGCTGTCGAAAAGGCTCAGGGCGGTGCGTCTGACCCTTGAGGCTTGACGATCGTCGACGTGGTAGCGTTTCATGAAGGTTTTAACGGTTTCGTCGCGCCGGTCATGGGATTGCTCTCGCCCAGCCATGTCAACCAGTACACCAAGTCGCAAGGCGCCTTCGCCGGTGCGCATGACGTCAATACCCATTTCATCGAAAAACGCGCTCATGATGGCTAAGCCACCAGGCAAAACATCCGCCCGCTCGCGTTTGATGCCAGGTAATTCAGCGGCGATCACGCGGTTGTCTTTGATGAGTTTGCTTTTGAGTTTATGAAGCCCATCTCGGGTAATACCATCTTTTGAGAACCCGCCCTCTGTTAGTATGGCCAATAGGGCTTTGGCGGTCCCTGAAGATCCGTAGGCTTCTTTCCAGCCGAGATGCTTGTAAGGCTTGGTCAGGACTTCGATCTCGCGCTGAGCAGCCATTTCAGCATTGCTCATGGCGTGGGCGTCGATCATGCCATCTGGGAAAAATCGTCGGCTGTAGCTAACACATCCCATGTAAAGTGATGACATCATGAGCGCCTCATCGTTTTTCCCAATGATGACTTCCGTTGAGCCCCCACCGATGTCAATCACAATTCGCTTGTTATCGCTCGCGGCTAGGGTGTGGCTGACCCCGGCATAAATCAAGCGAGCCTCTTCACGCCCTGCGATGACCTCAATTGGAAACCCCAGTGCGGCTTCGGCTCGTGGTAGAAACTCAGGGGTGTTACGGGCAACTCTAAAAGTGTTGGTTGCCACGGCCCTGACCCGACTTGGATGAAAATGGCGAATTCGTTCACCAAAACGCTCAAGCACATCAACCGCCCGATTGATGGCGTCGTGGCTGAGAATTTTTCGATTATCCAAGCCAGCCGCAAGACGAACAGTCTCTTTGAGGCGATCTATCTGATAAATCTGGCGTATGCCGTTTTCGTCATGAATGCGACCAATCGAAAGTCTAAAGCTGTTGGAGCCGAGATCAACGGCTGCCAGTAAATGTTCCATGCCTATCACCCGAAGATACTTGTTTTTATTATAGGGGGTCAGCGTGACAGAGCACTGCCATACTATCGCAATGTGGAACGTTTCAGTGATTTGCGTTACAAACGAAAGTACAACTTATGAGTGAACCCATGCCAAGACCTGCTCTTAAATCAGCCCCAAAGTCAGCGCCTAAGCCCGTAAAGCCGACCGCGACAAAGGCTGTCCGCCGTTCAGTTTCTAAAGCGCTGACGAAACCGGTCGCTAAGTCAACCGCAAAGTCAGGCGCTAATTTATCGCCAAAGTCCGTCTCATTGCCTGTACAGAAGCCAGCGCAGAAATCGACCCTCCCAGGCCCGTCCTTTGTAAATCGGGAGCTTTCACTGCTTCAGTTCAACGAAAGGGTATTGGCCATGGCCCAGGCGAGCTCTACGCCGCTGTTGGAGCGATTGCGATACGTCTGCATTGTTGGGTCCAATTTAGACGAGTTTTTTGAAATTCGTGTCTCTAGCTTAAAAGAACAATACCGCTTGCATCCTACGTTACGAGGCCCTGATGGTTTGACTGCGGCGCAAGCCTTAAGCCAAGTGCAGCAGCAAGTGCATGATTTTGTTAAACGGCTTTATGCCTTGCTCAATGAGCAGTTGCTGCCGAGCTTACGAGCCGAGGGCATTTATGTCCACCACGCCTCTGAGTGGGACGATCAACAACGGGCTTGGGCGCATGAGCTCTTTGTGACGGAAATGATGCCGTTATTGACCCCCATTGCGCTGGATCCAGCCCATCCTTTTCCGCGGGTACTGAACAAGAGCTTGAACTTCATTGTGCCGCTGGCCGGCGAAGATGCCTTTGGGCGTCGCGCGTCCATTGCCGTGGTGCAAGCGCCGCGGGCGTTGCCGCGCATTGTGCACATGCCCCCAGAAGTCTCTGGTTTGCCAGATGGTTTTATTTTATTGACATCCTTGATTCGCGCTTTTGCCGGTGAGTTGTTTCCGGGTATGGAAGCGCTCGGGGTGTTTCAGTGGCGCGTGACGCGAAACAGTGATTTGTTCGTTGATGAAGAAGAAGTCACCAATTTGCGCTTGGCCTTGCAGGGCGAGTTATCACAGCGAAACTTCGGCTCGGCGGTGAGATTGGAGATCGATCAGTTGACGCCAATACACATCGAGCATTTGCTGCAAAAAGAATTTGATCTCACTGCCGAAGACACCTACCGAGTCAATGGCCCGGCCAATGTGGCTCGACTGATGCAGATTTGCCAAACGGTTGACCGTCCGGACTTGCTGTTCCCTGATTTCAGGGGGCCAGTACCCAAGGCATTTGCCAAGCTGCCACACCGTCCTGAAGCCTTTTTTGAGTTGATTTCGCAGTCTGATCAGTTGTTACACCACCCTTATCAGTCCTTTCAGCCGGTAATTGATTTTTTAACCGCCGCGGCCACGGATCCGGCCGTTGTGGCCATCAAGCAGACGATTTATCGCACAGGCGAAGACTCCAAACTGATGGAGCTGTTGCTTACTGCGGCTCGTGCAGGCAAAGAAGTGACGGTTGTGGTTGAACTGATGGCACGCTTTGATGAGCAGACCAATATCAACTGGGCAGCACGCTTAGAAGAAGTTGGTGCGCACGTGGTGTATGGTGTTGTTGGGCACAAAACGCACGCCAAGATGCTGTTGGCATTGCGCCGTGAAAAAGGCGGTATTCGTCGTTATGGTCATTTGGGTACGGGCAACTACCACCCACGAACCGCTATGCTTTATACCGATTTTGGTGTGATGACTGCCCATCCTGAAGTCTGTGAAGACATGGATAAAGTGTTTTCTCAGCTCACGGGTTTGGGGGCTCGTCGCCAACTGAAATGGCTCTTGCAGTCACCATTCAGTCTGCATGACTCGATGACTGAACTGATCCGAGCCGAAACGGCTGCAGCCAAAGCCGGTAAAAAGGCCATCATCATGGCCAAGATGAATTCACTGCTCGAGCCCAAAATTATTGCTGAGCTGTATGCCGCAAGCCAAGCCGGGGTTAAGGTTGACTTGGTTGTTCGTGGCGTTTGCGCTTTGCGAGCGGGGGTGCCAGGTCAATCAGAAAATATTCGAGTGCGTTCCATTATTGGACGATTTTTAGAGCATTCGAGGGTTTTTTATTTTTACGCGCGAGGTCAAGAAAAGGTCTATTTATCTTCGGCAGACTGGATGGACCGTAATTTCTTCCGACGCGTTGAGTTGGCATTTCCTGTAATGGATGCATCGCTAAAACGCCGTGTTATCAAGGAGGCCTTTACTTTGGCTTTCAAGGACAACACACGGGCTTGGGCGCAGCAACCTGACGGCGAATTTGTCCGAGTGATGGGTCGTGGCGCTCCTTTTTCAATGCATGAAGAGCTCGTTGAGCTGTTGGCTTCAAAGTAATGGTCAGTAATCTGCTATAGTTCAGCTCTTCGGGGCGTAGCGCAGCCTGGTAGCGCATCTGCTTTGGGAGCAGAGGGTCGTAGGTTCGAATCCTACCGTCCCGACCAGTATTATCAAAAGGTTACAGTTCAAAAGACTGTAGCCTTTTTTCTTTTTCAAGCCTTGGTGCGTTCCTGCACCTACAAAACACACACAAATTGCGATTATTTGGTCGATAGGATGTGCGTGTGCTGGCATCCAGGGCCGGTTTAACGCCAGTGGGGGGCAAGCGAGCTCGGTTTTTTCAGCCTATAGTGGACCCCGAATTTTAGACACGGGTTTAAGCAATTGTCCTCGGAGAACGATGGCACGGCAGCGACCAATAAAAAAGCCGTAATCACTGACCCCACCGCACCTATGCATTGAGTTTTGGACAAGCGGTGATGGGTTTTGGAGATTGGCTGGCGTTATGCTCATGCACCCGATCTTTTGGTGTTGAGCTAGCCCACAAAGTGCCACCCATCCGCACACAGCTAGAGTCCTGTTTAAGAGTTTGTAATCGTTAGAAACTAAAGTTTTTAACCAAGGAGTCGCAATTTAGGTTAAAAAGTTTCTGAAGAAGACATAGCGATTGCATAAAACACTATATGTGTTCATGTCTCGCGTAACCTACTTGGAATAGCCGGCATGAACAAGACCTACCGCATCGTCTGGAACAAAGCCCGAAATTGTTTAATGGTCGTTGGCGAGAATGCGAAGTCTCAAGGCAAAGGTGCCGGCAATAAAAAACCCTTGGTCAATGCGGTCACTGCGGCCCT
>CAWUWI010000016.1:0-43435 GCA_963926245.1 uncultured Burkholderiaceae bacterium
TGTGAGCACTTACTTATTTTTTTGGTCCGCGTCATCCACATCAAGATCAGCTACCTTGCGGCAACCCCACCTGCTATCGATTTGCTTCGCATTTAATAATTAAATGCCCACACTTATCGGTTGTTTCGTTGTTAAAGAGCAATTCGCTGTCATTTGCTGAGAGTACACCAGATCGTTACAAACTTTATGCGCCCTTAGACATATATTGTTTGTTACACATCTGTAGTGATTTTGGGGATTTTTGATCGAACTGATCAAAGATTCCTGCTCTCTGCTACCGACCGCTTCTGCATTTGTTTCGCTTCGTTTCGGAAACTACGTAACTGCAGAGAAACGAGATTATGCACATGTTTTTGCATGCTGTCAAATCAACACCACTTTTTTATGACTTGTATTTTGCATGCAACAAAAAAACTTGTCACTCATTTAAAAAATCACCACTTAAGGATGTGCTACGACGACTCTTTTAGCCTGCCTCCAAACTGCTTAGCAAGCTTGATCACCTTCGGGGCAATCACAAACTGACAGTAGCCCTGTTGAGGATGATTCGCAAAATAATCGTGGTGATAACCCTCAGCAACCCAGAAAGTTTGCTCTGGCAGAATCTGAGTGCAAACAGGCCGTGGGAATATACCTGAGGCATCGAGCTTGGCCACAAAGGCCTTAGTTGCTGCTTTTTGTTGATCATTTTGATAAAAAACAGCCGACTGGTACTGTGGCCCAACGTCATTACCCTGTTGATTGGGTGTCGTGGGGTCGTGGGTCGCAAAGAAAATTTCCAACAAAACCTCAAAGGAAATCACACCTTGGTCATACTCGATGCGGATGACCTCAATATGCCCAGTGTCTGCCCGACAAATTTGCTCGTAGGTCGGGCGCTCAACGTGTCCGCCGCAATAACCTGGCTCCACCAAGCTGACCCCATCAAGAGCATCAAAGACTGCTTCTGTACACCAAAAGCAGCCCCCCCCAAATATAGCCGTTGCCATTCCTATGTCCTTGTCTGCTTGTTTTACCTAAGGTTCGAGCGCAAGTATCCAATGTGCCAACTCTTTGGCTTGCTGCTCACTGACTTGTGTTTGTGCTGGCATCGGAATCGCACCCCACTTCCCGCGCCCCCCTTTACGGATCATTTGACTCAGGTATACAAGCGACTCAGGTTGCCCCGCATAGCGCTGGGCAACCTGAGTAAAGCCTGGACCAACACGCTTGGCATTGACCTGATGACAGCCCAAACACACCATTTTTTTTGCAAGGGCTTGCCCCTGCTCAAAGGATAGCGCTGGCTCGTTGCTTGCGGCCACAGGGCCGCCAAAACACATCGACAGCACACCTACTGCCACTTTACTCGTCAAACGCATCAGTGACCGCTCCTCGACTAGCCGTACTGACCAGGCGAGCAAACTTTGCCAAGACGCCTGTTGTATAACGTGGCTTGGGTTGAACCCATTGCTGACGCCGGCGTTCAATCTCAGACTGCTCAACGTTGAGCTGCAAAAGCAACTCGTGTGCGTCGATGGTGATTGAGTCGCCTTCTTCAATCAAGGCAATTGTCCCACCAACGAAGGCCTCTGGTGCCACGTGGCCGACCACCATACCCCAAGTGCCCCCAGAGAAGCGGCCGTCGGTAATGAGCCCAACACTTTCTCCAAGTCCCTGACCAACCAGTGCCGAGGTCGGTGCCAACATTTCGCGCATACCAGGCCCCCCTTTGGGTCCCTCGTAGCGAATAACAATCACGTCGCCGGCAACGATCTTTTTATCCATGATGGCAGCCATCGCCAAGTCTTCAGATTCAAAAACACGTGCAGGACCCGTAATGACAGGATTTTTCAAACCAGTGATTTTGGCAACAGCCCCTTCAGTGGCCAAGTTGCCTTTAAGAACTGCCAAATGACCATGTTTGTATAACGCCTTATCTAGCGTACGGATAACATCTTGGTCTACAGGTGGCTGATCGGGCACATCTTTTAGTACTTCAGCAATTGTCTGGCCAGTAATCGTCATACAGTCCCCATGCAAGAGGCCGGCGTTTAGCAAGATTTTCATGACTTGCGGGATGCCACCTGCCCGATGCAAGTCAACTGTAAGGTATTTACCAGACGGTTTGAGATCGCAAATCACAGGCACACGCTGACGAATACGTTCGAAATCGTCAATGTTCCATGGCACTTCGGCCGAGTGCGCAATCGCCAGGAAATGCAACACCGCGTTGGTCGATCCACCCACTGCCATAATGACTGACACGGCATTTTCAATGGATTCAAGGGTAATGATGTCGCGTGGACAGCGTCCGCCGGCGTGAACCGCCTCAACCAAAACTTGTGCCGCTTTTTTTGCATTCTCCAACGCCTCACCATCTTCGTTGGCTGCTGTACTTGAGTAGGGCAGGCTCATACCCATGGCTTCGAATGATGAGCTCATGGTGTTGGCGGTATACATACCGCCACAAGACCCAGAGCCTGGAATTGCTTTTTGCTCAATGGCCTTGAAATCTTCTTGGCTCATGCGGTTCATGGTGAACTCACCAACCGCTTCAAAAACAGAAACGATGTTGAGATCTTTACCCTTGTGCTTGCCTGGCTTGATGGTGCCGCCGTAAACATAAATACTTGGCACATTCATCCGAGCCATGGCGATCATGCCGCCGGGCATATTTTTGTCGCAACCCCCAACCACAACAACACCATCCATCCACTGGCCTTGGACAGCCGTTTCTATACAGTCCGCAATCACTTCGCGAGAAACCAGTGAAAACTTCATCGCCTCGGTGCCCATTGACATGCCATCCGAGATGGTTGGCACACCAAAAACCTGTGGGTTGCCCTTAGCTTGGCGAATCGCTTCAACAGCAGCATCGGTCAGTGGCTGCAAACCGCTATTACACGGCGTGATAGTCGAATGTCCATTGGCCACACCAATCATGGGATTGGCAAAATCTTTTTCTTGATAGCCCATGCCGTAATACATGGCACGGTTTGGAGCGCGAGTCACACCCTCAGTGATATGACTGGAACGTTCGAATTTTGACATGTTATCTTCCGGAAAAATTAATCACAAACTCGGGGGTTATTATGAAACATATTTTAAGGAAACGTTCAATCTATGCTTTCATTTCCCCAAATCGACCCTGTGGCTATCAGCCTAGGCCCTATCGCCGTGCACTGGTATGGCTTGATGTATCTGGTGGGTTTTGGTTCGGCTTGGTTACTTGGGCGGTGGCGAGTCAAGAAAGAATTGACTCGAGTCACGAGCGCTGACCTTGAAGACATGCTTTTTATCAGCATGCTTAGCGCAGTCCTCGGTGGTCGCTTGGGCTACGTTATTTTTTACAAACCGGACTACTACATCAACCACCTGACCGAAATTCTCTACCTTTGGGAAGGTGGCATGTCGTTTCACGGTGGCTTGCTTGGTGTGGTCTTCAGTTTGTGGCTGTTTGCCAGAAAACACGACTACCGATTTTTAGAGCTGGGCGATTTAATCGCACCGCTTGTGCCACTTGGGCTTGCTGCTGGCAGGCTGGGCAACTTCATCAACGGTGAGCTCTGGGGCCGACCGACCGACGGTCCTTGGGGCATGATCTTTCCGGCCGCACAAGACGGCATTGCACGGCACCCCTCACAGCTTTACCAATTCGGGCTCGAAGGCGTCACGCTGTTTATTATTGTGTGGCTGTTTGCCCGGCAACCCAGACCCGTTGGTCAGGTTAGTGCGGTATTTTTAATCGGCTACGGTGTGCTTCGATTCATTGCCGAATTCGCACGCGAACCCGATTCGTTCTTAGGCCTGCTGTTTGCGAACCTGAGCATGGGCCAGTGGTTGTGCATCCCAATGGTTGTGGGTGGCGTTGCGCTGTATTTCATTAGCGCAACTGCACCCATCCTGAAACAGTCACGCTAACCGACTCTTGCCCGGGCTGCAAGTCCAGCGCAGGGGTCGCCATCGCGTCGGCACTGGCTATCCTGCCCATTAACATCGGGCGAGCGCCGACCATTTCGCCACTGTCAGTTATTTCTAGCGAAACAATCTCGTATTTTTCGTAACCAAACGCTCTGGCTGTCATGTCAGCCTTTTCGCGAAATGATTTTGCCGCGCGCTCAGTCAAAAGCAAATGGGCTTGACGCCGTGCCTGGTCAGACAAAGAAAAGGTAACTCGCGACAGTGCCAATTGCCCCATCAAATTGTCAGCGGCTTGGCTTGCCGCCAAAATATCTTGCGAATCAAGTACCAACTCGCCCCTACCCCGCCAAATCGTTGGTTCATTTTTTTGGCCGAACACGGGATAAATCTGAATGGCGCCTGAACTCACGTTCACGCCAACGGACTTACCCAAGCGCATTTGAGCATCATTCAATGATTTTATCAGCTGCGCATTGGCGCCACTCGAGTCAGCCGCTTCGGTCTGCGCTGTAAATACGAGTTCAATTTTGTCTTGTTTACGTTCGGCGGTCACCGCCGCTGAAAGATTGAGTTTGGCTTTGTCATCCGCTTGTGCAGCTGTACCAAAAAAAGAAAGGGCAATCATGCTCGCCCCAAATATCATCGACGCGATGGAGCGAGCATTTATCATTGCCAGTACCTCTTAAAAATGCCCCGCTGGTGCCGTCGAGACCGGCATCTCGAACCTAAGGTTCAAGTCGGTCACTTCGTGAAAAACTTCGAGCACGTCCGCGAAGGACACGCATTCCTGTTTTCCAACCCGCAACCTGAATGCCATAAGCATTGGTTCAGAGAATATATGGTCAAGTCACGAACACTGCAGGGACAACTGGTTGCGCAACTAATTAATTCGCTTGCGCGCCATCAATCATTGCATTCATGTCTTCTATCTTACGCTTGAAGTCGCCGACCGACAAATCACCCATGGGTCCACCGGGTGCTTTCACCACTAAAAGCTCCGCTGCGATTTGAATGGCAGCCATGACAGCAATTTTTTCGTTGCCGGCGACCTTGCCAGTGCCTTGGATTCGGCCTGCAAGTTGGCTCACATGGTTAACGGCTGCCTCAAGCGTCGTCTTTTCTTCCGGTGGACAAGCTAACGAGTAATCACGCCCTAAAATTTTCGCCTGCACTGTTTCCATCAAATCACCTCCTGTTGCGTAGCGCCGGGCAAGCGTTCAAGGACTCCCTCAACGCGCTGGCGCGCCTGCGCGTTGACCTCACGCAACCGCTTAACTTCTGTTTCACGGGTGGCTAAATTAGTCTGCATCGTCTCGTTTTCTCGACGAAAAAGGTCAAGAGTACCTTGTAACGAGGACATTTCTTGTTCAGCCAAGCTGCGCGATTTTTCAACCGCCACTTCTGCCTGACCTAACGATGCCTTTAATTTAGAAGCGTCTGCCTGTTCAGCTTGCAACTGGGCAAGAAGCGATTCACGCTCAGTTTCTAGTTGCCCCACTTGTTGGCGCAATGCCTGCGCCTCGCCAGACAGCGATCGAAATTTTTCGACAAGCTGCTCAATCCGAGTGGACAATAGGTTTAGTTCTTCAATCATGTGCTTATCGTAAAACAATTCCTTGCGATCGTCAGCGATTGTTTCGGTACACTTTGAAAAATCTTGCCAAAAAACCCTGTCTCGGAGACAAAAAATGACAACCTCAAGCATCCAACCGCGTGACTACGACAAAGTCCCCGCCTCAAAAGTCGCCTTTATCGGCTTAGGCGTCATGGGGTTACCAATGGCTGGCCACTTGGCGAAAGCTGGCCACCACGTCACGGTTTACAACCGAACCGAGGCAAAAGCACGCGCTTGGGCCGCTGAATTTGGCGGGCAACACGCCTCATCACCACAAAAAGCTGCCGAACAAGCTGACGTTGTTTTTTGCTGCGTCGGCAACGACGACGACCTACGCAGCGTGGTGCTCGGTGACACAGGCGCCTTTGCAGGCATGAAGCCAAACAGCGTTTTTGTCGATCACACCACCGCGTCTGCCGATATCGCAAAGGAATTGGCTGCCATCGCTCACGAAAAAGGACTGTCTTTCATTGATGCGCCGGTTTCTGGTGGTCAAGCAGGTGCTGTAAATGGCTTGTTGACTGTTATGTGCGGCGGTGACGCTCAGACTTTTGAGCGCATCAAACCTGTGGCCATGCATTTTTCTCGGGCCGTGACTTTGGTCGGCCAGAGCGGTGCGGGTCAACTGGCCAAAATGGTCAACCAAATCTGTATCGCTGGTTTGGTGCAGGCGCTATCCGAAGGTATCGCCTTTGGGCAGGCAGCGGGCTTGGACATGAAGCTTGTGCTTGATGTCATCAGCAAAGGGGCTGCCCAAAGCTGGCAAATGGAAAACCGTGGCAACACCATGGTGGATAACAAATTTGACTTCGGATTCGCCGTTGATTGGATGAGAAAAGACTTGGGCCTTGCCATCAACGAGGCAAACCGCAATGGCGCTCGCCTGCCAGTGACCGCATTGGTTGACCAATTCTATGCGGATGTGCAAAAGATGGGCGGCCGGCGCTTAGACACCTCAAGCCTGATCAAGCGGTTGGGATGAGCCATCAGCGTCGGGCCGGCGCTGGCCGTAGAAGGCACGGCTCGACCGCTGACGAAATAAAAGTGTCGACAATTCAGCAAGCGCTTGCTTGTAAACATCACGCTTGAATTCAATGACCGAATCCAGTGATACCCAGTAGGGGCTCCAGCGCCAAGCATCAAATTCGGGATGTGACGTGGCTCGCACGCAAACGTCACAATCTCTACCCACCAATCTTAATAAAAACCAAATTTGCTTTTGCCCACGATAATGCCCACGCGAATCACGCCTAATGAAATGATCAGGCACATCGTATCTGAGCCAGTCTTTGGTTCGTCCCAATATCCGCACATGCTCGGGCATAAGCCCGACTTCCTCGTGCAGCTCGCGAAACATTGCCTGCGCAGGACTCTCACCAACGTTGATGCCCCCTTGCGGAAACTGCCAGGCGTGCTCCCTAACGCGCTTACCCCAGAAAACCTCATTTTTCTGATTTACGAGGATAATGCCAACGTTGGGGCGGTAACCTTCTCGGTCTAACATAGCCGCACCCATCGAATTCAATACAATTGGTTCAAATTATACGGACTGATCTCCGATTCACCTTACTTAATTCGAAGAAACCATGCGAGCCAGTGCCTTTCACATCAGCACCACCAAAGAAGCCCCCAATGACGCGGAGGTTGCAAGCCATCAATTGATGTTGCGATCTGGCATGATTCGCAAACTCGCTGGCGGCATTTACTCGTACATGCCTTTGGGCTTACGAGTCATCCGAAAAATCGAAACCATCATCCGTCAAGAGATGCAAGCCGCTGGCGCGCTAGAGCTTCTGATGCCAATCGTGCAACCCGCAGAGCTGTGGGAGGAGTCAGGCCGCTGGGAAAAGTATGGGCCAGAGTTGCTTCGCATCAAAGATCGCCACCAACGCGACTTTGTCTTGCAGCCCACCTCTGAAGAAGTGGTCACCGACATTGCACGTAATGAAATAAAAAGTTGGCGCCAGTTACCCGTTAATTTTTATCACATCCAAACCAAATTCCGCGACGAGCGACGCCCCCGCTTTGGCATCATGCGTGGACGCGAATTCACCATGAAAGACGCCTACTCTTTTGATCGCAACGTCGATGGCGCCATGCAAAGCTACCAACGGATGTTTGACGCCTACCACCGAATTTTTTCGCGGTTGGGCCTGACTTTCCGGGCCGTGGCCGCCGACACCGGATCCATCGGTGGGTCTTCAAGCCATGAGTTTCAAGTCATTGCCGACATTGGCGAGGACCAAATTGTTTACGACCCCGCCAGCGACTACGCTGCCAATATTGAACTGGCGCAGGCACCATGCCTCATTGCCAGCCGTGGCGAACCCAGTCAAGCAATGCTGAAGGTACACACGCCGAATGCAGCCACCTGCCAGCAAGTCAAAGAATTACTGTCTATCGATTTGCAACAAACTGTCAAATCGATTGTATTGGCGACAGAGCCTGAAGTCGGCGATATTAAAATTTGGCTTATTTTGTTGCGTGGTGATCACGACTTGAACGAAATCAAAGCCGGTAAATTGCCAGGGTTTGAAACTGGTTTTCGGTTTGCAACCGAAGAGGAAATCCAAACGCACTTTAATTGCAAGCCCGGTTACTTGGGTCCCGTAGGCCTCGCGACATCAGTCAGCATCATTGCCGACACCACAGTCAAAAACATGAGCGACTTTGTGTGCGGTGCCAATCAGGCGCCTTATCACTTGCAAGGTGTCAATTGGGGCAGAGACCTGCCCGAACCCCATTTGGTGGCCGACGTGCGCAACGTCGTGGCCGGTGACCCAGCGCCTTCGGGCGAAGGCCAATTGAGCCTGCAACGCGGCATTGAAGTCGGACACGTGTTTTACTTGGGCACACAATACTCGGCCGCCATGAAGGCGTCCTATCTAGACGAGACGGGTAAACCAGCGCTCATGGAAATGGGATGCTACGGCATTGGTGTGACTCGCATTGTGGGTGCCGCCATCGAACAGAACCACGATGAGCGCGGCATGGTCTGGCCGGTCGCAATGGCGCCCTTCGAGGCTGTCATTTGCGCCATCGGTTGGGGCAAAAGTGAAGCCGTTCGTCACGCGGCCACTGATCTTTATGATGCTTTAAAGGCCGCTGGTGTTGACGTCATTCTTGATGACCGTGACTTTAGACCAGGCGTGATGTTCGCCGAATGGGAACTGATTGGGGTACCCGTGCGTCTTACTGTCGGGGATCGGGGCCTGGCCAATGGCGAAATTGAGTTGCTGGCTCGCCGCGACACGCAAGCCAGCTTGGTAACGTTAGAGCAAGCCGTGACCGCTACTCAAGCGGCATTGTGCAACTGAAGAAAGCAAATGAGTAACTGATAAATGCCAGCAATCGCTTTTAGCCCAGACCTCAATTGGCAGCATGCCCATCATTGGCCGGTGCGCGTTTACTATGAAGATACTGACACAGGTGGCGTGGTTTTTTATGCCAACTACTTAAAGTTCATGGAACGCGGACGAACAGAGTGGTTGCGTGCTTTGAACGTCGGTCAACAAAATTTGGCTTTGACGCAAGGCATTGTGTTTGTTGTGTCACAACTCGACATGCAATATAAGATACCGGCACGCTTGGATGATGCGTTAACAATTGAAACACTGGTGACCTATGCTGGCCGTGCTTCACTAAACTTTTCTCAGCGTATCCGGCGAGAGCACGACACACTCGCGCATGGCAACATAAGAGTGGGCTGCGTGGATGTGAATTCGATGAAACCCACTGCCTTACCCGCCAACGTTCGTGATCAAATTTCAACATTAACTAAGAGATAACCCATGCCCGACGCTAATCCCGACATGTCGATACTCTCCCTGATTCTGCAGGCCAGCTTACCTGTGCAATTGATTATGTTGATGCTAATCGTCATTTCAATTGTTTCATGGACTTTCATATTTTCAAAAAATGCGGCGTTAAAGCGCGCTCGCCTTCAAACGCAGCACTTTGAAGATGATTTCTGGTCCGGTGGCGATCTCGGTGCTTTGCACCAAACAGTCTCAAAGCGACGCAACGAACAAGGGGCACTGGCGCGCATTTTTGATGCGGGCATGACAGAGTTCTTAAAAACGCACCAAACAGCGAACGCTCTGGACGGCTCTCGCCGTGCCATGAAAGCCGCCTTCCAGCGCGAGCTCGACGACATGGAAACCAACCTCGGCTTCTTGGCGTCGGCCGGTTCAGTAAGCCCATACATTGGCTTGCTAGGCACGGTCTGGGGCATCATGCAAGCCTTTTTGGGGCTAGCCAATGTCGAACAAGCCACTCTAGCCGCTGTGGCACCTGGTATTGCTGAAGCCTTGATTGCCACTGCGATTGGTTTGTTTGCCGCCATTCCCGCTGTGGTCGCTTACAACCGCTACACCGGCGAAGTGGATCGTTTGGCAACACGGTTCGAAACATTTGTTGATGAGTTCCTCAACATTCTGCAGCGCCAGAGCCGATCATGAGGTCGATGCGATCAAGCCACGGTCGCTCGCATCGGCGACTGAAAAATGAAATCAATGTCGTGCCTTACATCGACGTGATGCTGGTCCTATTGGTGATTTTCATGGTGACTGCACCGATGATCACCCCAGGCGTCATTGATTTACCGAGCGTCGGGCGTGCCGCTAGCGTACCGAGCGCACCACTTGAGATTCAAATCTCTGAAAACGGCGAATTGTCATGGCGCAAACGCGAACCGGGCGCGACCTTTCAACCCGTCCAAAAAGACGCATTGGCACAAACCGTTTTAAATGCTTTGGCGCCAGATCAGCCCGTGGTGATTGCAGCCCACGGTAAAGTACCCTATGAGTCAGTGATGTCCATCATGGACCGTCTACGGGCCAATGGCGTTAAACGACTCGGCTTGCTGGTTGAGCAAAAGCAAGGCGAACAAGCCGTAGACGTCACGCCGCCAGGTCGGTAATGAACCGTCGCCACAGCCGCAGCCGATCACGCAACCCTTGGTTGAGCGCCCTGCTCAACCAAGGCCAAGCACGCGCACTTGCCGCGGCCCTAGGTCTACACCTGTTGCTGGTTGTTTTGATGGTTGCGAGTTGGAGCTGGAAACAAGAAAGCCCCGGCCCCGTTCAAGTTGAGCTTTGGACCGAAGGCAATACCCAACAAATCGTGAGTGCGCCGGAACCGGAGCCCACCCCTGAGCCTGAACCCACACCGGTCGCTAAACAGCAGTCTGAACCAGAGCCGACGCCCGAACCCGTACCCGTACCCGTACCCGAGCCAACACCTGAACCAGAGCCCGCGCCCGAACCTGAAATCAACGTGGCTGAGCTTGAGGCTCAAATCGCACTTGAAAAGCAACGCGAGCGCTTGGCTGCACGACAAGAGCAAGATCGACTGCGTTTGGAGCAAGAACGGTTAGCGCAAGAGCAGATAGAAAAAGAAGAAAAACAAGCCAAGCTTGAAGCTGAAAAACAGGCCAAGCTCGAGGCCGACAAAAAAGCCCAAGAGCAAGCCGCGCAACAAGCCAAGCTAGCGGTGCAAAAGCAGGCAAAACTAGAAGCTGAAAAGCAAGCCAAACTCGAAGCTGATAAAAAAACAAAAGCTGAGGCCGAGCGTAAAGTCAAAGAGGCAGCGGCTAAAAAGGCTGCTCAAGACAAAGCCATGCGTGACGCGTTTCGAAGCGACGTGCTAGGGGCTACCGGCATTGCTGGCGGCACTGCGGCAAGCAGCCAACAAGGTGGCGGCGGCGACGCTGGTTACCCCGGCTTGGTCCGCGCCTGCATCAAGCCAGGGGTGTCTTTTTCAACACCCGTGCGTTCGGGCTCAAGCAATCCCACGGCAGAGTATCGGGTATATTTGAAATCTGACGGTAAGGTTGAGTCGATGAACTTAAGGCGATCCTCGGACGTCCAAGCCTTTGATCGCGCTGTATCAAATGGCATTCGTCGGTGCTCAACCTTCCCGACCCCTTCTTCTGGCCGCTTCCCGTCGTACATCGACGTTGTGTACCAAATGTACGATTGATCGGAGACTGAATCATGCAACATTCTTTAAATTTGTTCTATCTGCTGGTGGCCACCAGAAAAATGTGGCTTTTGTTGTTGACCTTAACGGCAGGTTTCTTATTTGCGGCGTCGACTCAAGCCCAACTCAGGGTTGATATCTCGGGAACCGGAGCGCAACAATTTCCTGTCGCTGTCGCCGACTTTGAAGGCGACTCAGCAGGCCGGCTGATTGCTGAAGTCATCCGTGCTGACCTGACCCGCTCTGGGCAATTCCGTTTGATTAACACCACGGGCGCTCAACTTTCTGCAAACTCACCGATTGCCTATGCAGAATGGCGTACTCGCGGGGCAGACTATGTCGCCTACGGGTCCGTCACCTCCACCGGTGAAAACCAGTACGAAGTACGTTACCGCTTGGCTGACACCATTAACCAAAAAGAGCTTGATGGCGTCGCCTTTTCAGGCACAGACCGTGAGTTACGCCGTATCGCCCATCAAATCGCCGATCGCATCTTCGAAAAAGTCACTGGCGTGCCAGGTGTCTTTGCCACCCGCATTGCCTACGTCTATAAGCAAGGCGGCACTTACGAATTACAGATCGCCGATGCAGATGGTCAAAACCCACAAGTTGCTTTGCGCTCACGCGAGCCCATCATCTCGCCGGCTTGGTCACCCGATGGTCGTAAGCTCGCCTACGTGAGCTTTGAATCAGGCAAGCCTGTGGTCTATGTGCACGAGCTTTCAACCAGCAAACGCGTACCAGTGGCGAACTTCAAAGGCAACAACTCTGCACCTGCCTGGTCGCCCGATGGCCAAACATTGGCTGTTGTCCTGACTCGCGATGGGCTTTCCCAGATTTACTTAATAAACGCCAACGATGGTTCAAACATTCGCCGACTCACCCGTTCGCCGCAAATTGATACCGAACCTGTCTTCAGTCCAGACGGACAATCGATTTTCTTCACCAGTGACCGTAGTGGCCGCCCACAGATTTATCAGATTCCCATCACGGGTGGCGAAGCTCGTCGAACCACATTCAACGGCGACTACAATATTTCGCCGCGCATTTCACCCGATGGCCAATCGCTGCTGGTTGTGACACGCCGAGCAGGTGCGTTTCGTGTGGCCGCGATTGATCTTAGCAGTGGCTCAGAGACTCTTTTGACTGAAGGCCCTGACGACCAGTCGCCCAGCTTTGCACCAAACGGCCGGCAAGTGTTGTACGCCGCCAAGCAAGGCGGTCGAAATATGTTAGCGGGTGTATCAAGCGATGGACGAATGCGTCAGACACTGTCAATATTGAACGGTGAAATCAAAGAACCCACTTGGGGTCCGTTTGGCGACACACCATAACGTCAAACAGCACACCAACCGAAAGACCGATCGAATCTCCCAAAAGGAACAGCCATGAAACTGCGCATCGTAAAAACACTCTCGGTACTTACACTAGGACTCGGCTTAGCCGCTTGCAGCTCTGTATCGCTGGATGACAGTGCGGCCGGTGCTGGGGCATCTGGTATGGGTGGTGGGTCTAACGGTCAGGGCGTGATGGATCCTTTTAACTCAAGCAGCGTCTTGTCTAAAAATCGTTCGGTTTACTTTGAATTCAACAACTACTCCGTTTCGAGTCAGTACGGTGATCTGGTCAGCACCCATGCGCAGTACTTGACAAACAATCCCAATCAAAAAATCATTATTGAGGGCAACACCGACGCCACTGGTGGCACTGAATATAACTTGGCACTGGGTAATAGGCGTGCCGAGGCTGTTAGAAGCAACCTGACACTACTAGGCGCGCAAAACGTCCAAATAGAGACCATCAGTTTCGGTAAAGAAAAGCCCAAGGCTTTGGGTAATACAGAAGCAGACTTTGCGGAGAATCGCCGAGCTGATATCGTTTACCTTCGCCCTTAACCTCAATTGATAGAAATGGCTGCCATGTCTCCTCTTATTAAATCCTCACTCGTGGCCTTGGCCTTGAGTGCCACCGTCTCCACCAGTTATGCGTTTACTGACAGTGAGGCACGGACAGCCATTATTGAATTGCGCCAGCAATTGCGTACGCTCACCGAGACCAGTCAGCGCGCGAGCATGCAGTTGGCACAGCGCATTGACCGCCTTGAGCAAGAAATCACGCGCTTACGTGCGCAACTCGAAGAGTTGGGTGCCCCATCTGGAGCAGGCCAGCAATCCGGCTCAGCGGTGCAAGAGCGTGCTCAAGACAGCAAAGAACAGGCGGCGTTTGACGGTGCCTTAGACCTATACCGTGATGCCAAATATAAAGATTCTGCCGTCTCTTTGTCGGCTTTCTTAACGCTCTACCCGGAAAGCGTCTTAGCGCCAACAGCACAATTCTATTTGGGCAGTAGTCGATACGTACTGAAAAATTACCAAGAGGCCATTTCTGTGTTGTCATTGATGGCAGAAAAATTTTCTGACCACGCCCGTGCGCCAGATGCTCTTCTGGTAGTAGCGGGCAGCCAGTTCGAGTTGAATCAAAGAACCAATGCCAAAACCACGCTAGAAAAAATCTTAAAAAACTACCCCGGTACGGCCGCTGCACAATCCGCAGAAACCCGTTTAAAACTGCTGTAAGCCTTAACAGATCATTGTCTAACTTGAGCCTAGGTCTGCAGCCACAGTAGTCCGCCCACGCCAATCACGATCAGGGCCATGCCAATTTTTTCTTGAGTCGTGGTTTTGCCGTCAAAAAACCGTTTTGATAAAAAGTGCGCAAAAAACACTTCCACCAAGGCCAGCGTCCGAACATTGGCTGCCGTGGTTAATGCAAAACCAATAAACCAAGCTTGTGATCCTGCCGCCCCCAAGAAACCACCAGCTATCGACACGCGCCAAGCCTTTAAGCATCGCTGCCAGGTGGCCGGATCACGCCATGTCAACCAAATGGCCAATACCAGCGACTGAAAAAATAAGCCACAAACGAGCGCCCATGCAGCGCGGACCAGAAAGTTGCCATCAGGTAGCGACAAAATCGCTCCCCTGAAACCCACTGCCGCCACCGCGAAGGCTGAAGCCGCTGCAAGCCCAAGCAATACCGGCTTATAAGCTGACTCGCCGTCTGAGCCACTTTGTCTTGGTTGGTAGGCCATCCAAACCACGCCCATTGTCGCCACAGCAATTGCGGCACCGGTGCCATAGCCCAAAGGGTCACTGAGAACCAACACACCAAACAAGGCGATCTGTAAGGGCTCAGTCTTAATCCAAACAGTCACTACCACAAAGTCGCGCAATCGCATGGCAGCAAGCATGAGGGCGGTCGCTGTGATTTGTGCGCTGGCGCCAATGACCGTGAACAACAAAAACTCAGCCGTCAGTGTCGGCCAAGGTGCTTTGGTGAGCCACCAGGCCAGCAAAAAAAATACGCATGCAAACGGCAGCCCGAATAGAAACCTAACTTGTGTTGCGCCAAGTGTGCCTAGCTCCTCGGTCAGTCCTCGCTGGATGGCATTACGCCCCACTTGCAGGGCTGCTGCCACAATGGTGACCGGAACCCACAACCATGGCCAAACATCAGAATCATCATTCATGGAGCGCCTTCGTTATGATCAACACATAAATTGACATTTTATAAAAAAAACAACCCTCGACGTTAGCCATCGAGGGTTGTTTTGTACTTAAGGTAACTGCGCGGATGGCTCTTTTAGAAGCCCATACCGCCCATACCACCCATACCGCCCATACCGCCCATATCACCACCTGGCATACCACCACCAGCTGGTTTATCTTCAGGCAGCTCGCAAATCGCAACTTCCGTGGTCAGCAACAAGCTGGCCACTGAGGCCGCGTTTTGCAGCGCGGTGCGTGTGACTTTGGTTGGGTCAAGAACGCCTTGCTCAACCAAATCACCGTACTCGCCAGTCGCAGCGTTATAGCCATAGTTGCCTGATTGGGCAGCAACATTATTAACAACAACACTTGGCTCGTCACCGGAGTTGGCCACAATCGTACGCAGTGGCTCTTCAACCGCACGCAACACCAGTTGAATACCGGCGTCTTGGTCGGCGTTATCGCCCTTGACTTTAGCAATGGCTGAACGTGCACGGATCAACGCAACACCACCGCCAGGAACAATGCCTTCTTCAACGGCTGCACGCGTGGCGTGCAATGCGTCCTCGACACGGGCTTTCTTTTCTTTCATTTCGATTTCAGTCGAAGCACCGACGCGAATTACAGCAACACCGCCAGCCAACTTGGCCACACGCTCTTGCAATTTTTCACGGTCGTAATCCGAACTGGCTTCTTCGATCTGGGCACGGATTTGCTTAACGCGTGCTTCGATCGATTTGCCATCACCGGCACCATCAATGATCGTGGTGTTTTCTTTCGCCACTTCGATGCGCTTGGCTTGGCCGAGCTCTTCGAGAGTTGCTTTTTCCAACGACAGGCCTGTCTCTTCCGAGATCACGGTGCCACCGGTCAAGATTGCGATGTCTTCCAACATGGCTTTGCGACGATCACCAAAACCAGGCGCCTTAACGGCGGTGGTCTTCAAGATGCCACGGATGTTATTCACGACCAGCGTTGCCAGAGCTTCGCCTTCGACATCCTCAGCAATGATTAACAGAGGACGACTTGACTTGGCTACTTGTTCAAGAATTGGCAGCAAATCGCGGATGTTGCTGATCTTTTTGTCAAAGATAAGAACATACGGATCTTCAAGTGCTGACACTTGCTTTTCTGGGCTGTTGATGAAGTAAGGTGACAGATAACCGCGGTCAAACTGCATGCCCTCAACGACGTCGAGTTCGTTATCTAAGGATTTGCCGTCTTCAACGGTAATGACGCCTTCTTTACCCACTTTATCCATGGCATTGGCAATGATTTCGCCAATGGAATGGTCGCTGTTGGCAGAAATCGAACCCACTTGGGCGATTTCTTTGGTGGTGGTGCAAGGCTTTGATAGTTTCTTGAGTTCGGCGACAGCAGCAATCACTGCTTTGTCGATTCCGCGCTTAAGATCCATTGGGTTAATGCCAGCAGCCACGTACTTCAGGCCTTCGACAACAATGGATTGCGCCAAAACGGTTGCTGTGGTGGTACCGTCACCGGCCGAGTCAGAGGTCTTGGAAGCAACTTCTTTGACCAACTGTGCACCGATATTCTCAAAGCGATCTTTCAGTTCGATTTCTTTGGCGACTGAAACGCCATCTTTTGTTACGGTTGGGGCGCCAAATGAACGCTCCAGAACCACGTTACGGCCCTTTGGGCCAAGCGTTGCTTTAACGGCGTTGGCTAGAATGTTCACTCCACGCACAATGCGTGAGCGTGCATCATCACCAAATAGTACTTGCTTTGCAGCCATGAGATTTACCTCGTGAATTCAGTTCTGATCAGTTGATGACAGCGAAAATTTCTTCTTCGCGAATAACCAACACCTCGTCGCCGTCGACTTTTACAGTCTGACCGGCATACTTTCCAAAGAGCACTTTGTCGCCGACTTTGACGTCGAGCGGATGCAGTTTGCCATCATCGCTTTTCTTACCGGGACCAACGGCCAAGATCTCACCTTGATCTGGCTTTTCAGCGGCACTTTCCGGGATAACGATACCCGAGGCAGTTTTGCGCTCGTTGTCCAGGCGTTTGACGATCACACGATCGTGCAGGGGACGCAGGGCCATGAAACACTCCTGTTACAAGTTAAATGAAAATGAAGCGAGGGTAAGTTAATTAGCACTCGACCTCGTTGAGTGCTAATTATAAGGACGAATCGACAGGTTTCAAGAGGGTGCGCTCCTTAAAACCCAAAATTTTCTTCAAATGACGCCTCACTCACGCCTAACTTTTTATTTAGATGCCGCCGCTTTGGCTGCTTTACGCGCCATAAAGTCACTGATGATTTGCGCATGCTCAGGTGTTTTGTGAGCAATGGCCTGATATGCGGCAGAAAGCTCCAAGAGATTTGCCAAAGAACTTTGCTGCCCTTCTCGCAGTAGCCGTTTGGTCATGCGAATCACGTCTGGCGAATTAACTGTCATTTTGCGCGCCAAAGCCTGAGCAGTCTCAAGCAAGTCCTGCTCTGGCACAACGCGCGACACCAAGCCCCATTGCAATGCGGTTTCAGCATCAACCGGCTCACCGGTCATTGACATTTCAACCGCCCGTGCCATGCCAACAATTCGCGGCAAAAACCACGCGCCACCATCACCGGGAATAATCCCAACCTTCACAAAACTTTCTGCAAAGGTCGCGGTATGCGACGCAATCCTGATATCGCACATGCAGGCCAGGTCACAACCTGCACCGATCGCCATGCCGTTAACGGCTGCAATGGTGGGGATTTCGAGCTGATAGAGCGCTAAAGGCAAACGTTGAATGCCATGACGGTATTCCTGCCTTAGCGCGGCCGGCGTCACTTCGGGCTGAATTTGACGCGCCATCTCGTCAATTTTCCCCCCTGAAGAGAAAACTTTACCTTGAGCGGTCAGGATCAACGCTTTGATGCTGGCGTCAGCCTCAATCCTTGCGAAAGCATCGAGCAGCGCTTCGGTCAGGCCGGTGCCGGTTAAGGCGTTGCGCGTTGGCAAGTGGTTTAGCGTCAGCGTGAGCACGCCGTGCTCGTCTTTTGACTCGATCAGTACGTCAGAGGTCATCACTATTGCCTTTAAAATCTTGGAGTCTCGGGATTCGTATTTTACCGGCCAGATGCCTTCGCACTGATGCCACCGGCCACGCCGAGGTCGGTCTTTTCTAAGTCGTGCAGCAATACGCGAGTGTTTTGTGTCGAAATACCGATGGTGTCTTGCACGGATTGAGAAAGCGCCCCAATCAGGGCCGCCTTTTGTATCTCATCTCTGCCAGCAATGAGCGCCACATAGATCAAAGCCATGGTTTGGCCAATTACACCCGATACAATCGTGTTCTCGGGGGGGATTTCAACCAAATTGGCACGCAGAGAAGCCAAAGGCGCTTGAATGCTGTCCATGGCGGCTTGCGTAACCCCTTTTAAAAGTGACGCTTTTTGCGCTTGGTTGTATCCGGTCGGTATTTGTATCGTTAAAATTGGCATCACACGCTCTCTTGATTTGTGGTGTTAGGATTGGAAGTAATCGAGCAGGGCAATAAGCCAAAGGCGTGCCCAAATCAGTTTGCGATCAAAGACTAAGCCTAACAAATTTACCCTCTTTGGACGACAGTTGCCACATGTCATCACATCCATCAACGCATAAAAGTAAGGATGGCCTTAGCCGACTCAGCGCCGCGCTAGGCTACTCTTGGAAAGGCCTTAGGGCCGCCATGCGGCACGAGGCATCCTTTAGACAAGAGTTGGCTGTGGCGACTATCCTGCTACCGTTTGCTTTCCTTCTAGGGCGCTCAGCCATTGAAGTTTTGGCGTTACTTGGTTCGATTGTCTTGGTACTTATTGTTGAACTCTTGAACTCAGCTGTCGAGGCAGTGGCCGATGCCGTGTCTTTAGAGGACCATCCTTTACTCGGTCGCGCCAAAGACTTGGGGAGTGCGGCTGTCTTTTTAGCGGTTACCTTTGCGATCGCCGTGTGGCTGACCTTTATCGTTTTAAGATTCATACCAACAACATGATATTTTCAGAAAAACTTCAACGTGCCTGGCAAAACACCGATTCACTCTTGATGGTCGGCCTTGACCCTGACATGAACCGCTTACCGAGCGAGCTAGCATCAACACCCGATGGGTTGTTTGCTTTTTGTCGCGACATCATCGATGCCACGGCACCGTATGTCTGCGGTTTTAAGCCACAAATCGCCTATTTTTCAGCCATCGGTGCCGAGCCCGTGCTGCAGAGACTTTGCCAATACATTGGCACACAACACCCAAATTTGGTGCTGATGCTTGATGCCAAACGTGGCGACATTGGTGCGACCGCGCAGCAATATGCCATTGAGGCGTTTGATCGTTACCAAGCCGATGCTGTCACTATCAATCCCTACATGGGCCTAGACTCAGCGCAGCCCTATCTTGATCGCGCCGACAAAGGCGTCATCGTCTTGTGCCGAACCTCAAACCCCGGCGGCTCTGACTTGCAAGCACTAAGCGTTGATGGCTTGCCACTTTATTTGACTGTTGCTGAAATGGTGGCCACGCGCTGGAACCAACACGGACAATGCGGTCTGGTTGTGGGGGCCACCTACCCAGAAGAATTGGCCCGCGTTCGACTGTGTGTGGGCGATCAAATGCCGTTGCTTGTGCCTGGGATTGGTGCTCAGGGCGGCGATGTTTTCGCCACCTGCCAAGCGGGGTGCAACACTAATGGTACTGGCATGATGATCAATTCATCGCGCGCCATTCTTTACGCCAGTTCTGGCCAAGATTGGGCCCAAGCGAGCGCCCAGGCGGCTCAAGCCACGCGTGACGCAATTAATCTTGCGAGGCGCTAATTAGTTTATTAACGAAAGAGGAACTGAAATGATTCAAGGCCTACACCACGCTGCCTTTCGCTGTCGCGATTCGGCCGAAACGAGGGCATTTTATGAGGATTTTCTGGGACTTACGTTGGCCCACGTACTGCCTATCCACCAAACCAAAACCGGGCGTGACGTCACGGTATTACACACCTTCTATCGGATGGGTGACGGCTCATTTATCGCATTTTTTGAGGACCCAACTCGCGCCTTTGACTTTAAGGCACAGCACGACTTTGATCTTCACATCGCGCTCAAAGTCGATGAGTCAACCTTGCTTGCCCAGCAAAAAAAGGCACTAGACCTCGGCATGGAAGTGCGCGGCATTTCTGATCACGACTTTATCCACTCGGTCTACTTCAGAGACCCGAATGGCTACGTGGTTGAGTTGACCGTGATCGACAAATCGTTGGATGGCAAAGAGGCGCAGGCACAGGACCTATTGAAGCAATGGCAGGTCAACAAGACACTGCCAAAAAATTAGCACCTTGGGCGGATTGCTTGGAACTTTAGGGTTACGACTTAAGCCAATCGATTAACCGCTCAATAGAAAACACCACCGATGCTTGTCGCACGGCAGCACGGTCACCCGTAAACACGTGGCTAACAGCTGTAACGACGGCGTCCTCTTCTGTGCGTCTGGCGAACCCGAACCACACCAAACCCACAGGTTTGTCTGCACTGCCGCCACCCGGCCCAGCAATCCCAGTTGTTGAAAGAGCCAAAGTCGCTTCGGGTGCCATGGCCAAGGCGCCGGCCGCCATTTGTTTGGCCACCACTTCGCTGACTGCCCCGAAGGCTTTCAGCGACTCTTGCGACACGCCAAGCTGAGCCTGCTTGGACGCATTGGTGTAAGTAATCCAGCCCTGATCAAACCAAGCGCTACTTCCCGGTACTGAAGTAAAGGCCCCCGCCAACAAACCACCGGTACAGGATTCGGCGGTGACCAGATGATCGCCTGAGACGGCCAAACGACTCGCCAAAACCAAGGCTAGGGGGTGTGCCCCTTGTTCAGTTTCTTGCATTGTTAAGTTGCTCCTTGCCAAGCTGGCCACAAAAAGTACCACCACACAGCGATGGGGATGCCCGCGTAAAGCGCTGCAATCCAATCGTCAAGCATCACGCCTAAACCACCTTTGAAGTGCTCATCAAGCCAGGCAATCGGAGCCGGCTTGGTGGTGTCAAAAATCCGAAACAACACAAAAGCGGCGATTACCACCCAAATGTTCGATGGCAACACCCACAATAACAACCACATGGCGACGATCTCGTCCCAAACAATGCCAACATGGTCCGCCACGCCAATGGTTGCTCCGGCATGCTCACAAATCAAGATGCCCAGTATCGCCAACACAACCAGAAACACCCCAAGCGCGGGTGAAGCGATCCAAGATTGCAAAGGCCACCAAAGCACCAAAGCCAATACTGTGCCCCAGGTGCCCGAGCCGGGTCGAAGCAACCCTACGCCAAACCCAAACGCCACCAAACTAACGGGGTTTTTTAAGAGCCAACCCATTGTGGGCCAAGCCACTTGATGTCGTCGTCTGACGTCGTTTCTAGCCATGCTACTCACCCCGCTTAAAGTGATCAAACCCCTGCGCGGTCAATGACTCAACGAGACCATTACCATGGCGCAATCTAAGCCCTTGCGCTTGGGTCAAGGAACCCACCCGCGACAGGGGAATCGACAAATCGATTGCCAACTGCTCGATGGCAGCACGTGATTGTTTGGGTGCCGTGAAACAGAGCTCGTAGACATCGCCACCGTTTAGAACCGCCAAACGCTTGATGTTTTCTGGAAGGGTCTGAGCCATGGGGTGAACCGGCAGTTGTTGCCACTGAATTTCGGCACCACAGTTACTCGCCTTTAAGAGGTGCTGCAAATCTTGCGAGAGTCCGTCTGAAATATCGATCGCCGCATGGGCGTAGGGCAACAAAGCTTGACCCAATGCCAGTCTAGGCTCTGGCTGCTCAAGACGCCCCCGAGTGGCCGCCAACAACTCAGACGAAATATTGACATCACCTTGCAGCGCCCTAAGCGCCACGTCAGCTGCGCCCAAGTCGCCACTGACCCACAAATCATCATCAATTTGCCCTCGATCTCGCCTCAGACCAGGCTCGCCTTTTGGCAAAGTACCCAAAGCCGTTACGCTGATGACTGTTCCAAACTCGCTTGAAATGGTGTCGCCGCCAATTAGGGGGCACTGCCACTGGTCGGCCAATCGGTAAAACCCGTCCGCAAAATCGGCAAGCCAATCGGGGCATGGGGCGGTTAAACCAATACCCAGCAAGCACGCCAAAGGCTTGGCCCCCATCGCTGCCAAATCGGAAAGATTCACCGCTAGTGCCTTGTGCCCGAGCGTGACGGGCGCAACATTAGCAAAGAAATGTCGCCCTTCAATGAGCAGGTCTTTGCAACTCACTAAGTCCGTTCCTGGCGGCAAGCTCAGTCGGGCGGCGTCGTCACCGACGCCTAAGATGCCTCGGGACACTGGCCGAGAAAAAAACTGCTCAATGACCGAGAACTCGCCCAGTGTCATTTGGGTGCGCTAACGTCTTGCCGACCCGCGATTGACTTCAGCGGCTCGAACCGTGGGTGCTAACTTATCGAGCACACCATTAACAAACTTAAAGCCGTCCGTACCACCAAAAGATTTTGCCAGCTCAACGGACTCGTTGATCGCCACGCGATAAGGCACATCAATTTGGTAGGTGAGTTCAAAGCTGCCAATCAACAATATCGCATGCTCAACAGGGGAGAGCTCGGCCACCGGGCGATCAAGATAGGGCTCGAAAGCTTCGCGCAAGCCATCAGCTCTTTGCGTCACGCCCTGCCAGATCAGCGCAAACCAGGCCGCATCAGCTTGCGCAAACTGCGAATCATCTCGTACGTGGGCCTCAATGGCACCAATCTGGCCCTGATCGCTTTGCACCAACCAAGCATAAATGGCTTGCAGTGCAAACTCGCGTGAGCGCCGCCGCGCGCTGCGCGGCTTGGCGTCACGTCGACCACCCTCTTGTTCAGTGGAGCTCACGCCTGTTTCAGCCATCATTGCTGGTCCGCATCCTCGTCTGTTTCCCCATCGTCATCCTCGTCCTCAGCTTCAGGCTCGAGTGCCGCAATCAGGTTAGCCATTTCGACCGCAACCTGAGCGCAATCACGACCTTTGCCGCTTGCACGCTCATCAGCCTGCGCTTCGTTTTCTGTGGTTAGGACACCGTTAACCACTGGGATACCGGTTTCAAGACCCACCCGAGAAATCGCCGCCGCACTTTCGTTGCTAACGACTTCAAAGTGATACGTCTCACCACGGATCACCGCACCTAGCGCGATCAAAGCATCAAACTCAAGGGTTTCAGCCATTTGAGCCAGCGTAAGTCCAAGTTCAAGCGCACCTGGCACTGTCACTATCATGATGTCGCGCTCGTCGACACCCAGTTCTTGAAGTTCCAACAAACAAGCGTCAAGTTCAGTTAAACCAACGGTTTCGTTAAACCGTGCCCGCACGATACCGATGTGCAGGCCTTCACCGTTCAAGTCTGGGGAGATAGTGTAGGGGCTCATTCGATTTCCTGTGGATGGTTGTTGACTGCGAAGCTTTCATCGTAACCGGTAACCGCTAACCCGAAGCCCGGGAGCATGCTCGGCATTTTTCTGGGTCTGGCCATCAGGCGCATCTTTCCAACGCCAAGATCGCGCAAGATTTGTGCACCAATACCGTACGTTCTTAAATCCATTCGACCCGCTTTACGGGGCGGGTTCGCATCATTCTCACCCGACCATGCCTGAACTTGCGCAAACACGTCAGCGGCCAAAGGGTCGGCATTTAGCAGCACGAATGCGCCCACCGGCGCAGCGGCTATGGTCTTCATGGCGCGATCGACACCCCAAGTGTGTCCTGGGCTATCGGTATCTAGCAAATCCAACAGTGTCGTCGGTTCGTGCACACGGACCAGGGTTTCGACCTCATGGTCAATGCGGCCTTTGACAAGCGCCATGTGCGGCCTACCGTCGACTGTGTCGCGATACACCGTCAGTTCGAACGCGCCCCAAGGCGTGGTGATAGGCCGCTGGGCCACACGTTCGACCACCGACTCGTGCTCACTGCGGTACTGAATCAAGTCAGCGATAGTCCCAATCTTTAGCTGGTGTTCGCGACTGTATTCAATCAAGTCAGGCAATCGTGCCATGGTGCCATCAGGCTTTAAGATTTCACAGATCACAGCCGCTGGGGTTAATCCGGCCATTTCCGTGAGGTCGCAACCCGCTTCGGTATGACCGGCACGAACCAATACCCCGCCGGGTACCGCTCTCAACGGAAAAATATGGCCAGGCTGAACCAAATCTTCAGGCTTGGCCTCTCCAGCCACAGCCACACGGATGGTGTGGGCACGATCAGCCACTGAAATTCCTGTTTCAACGCCGTGAGCGGCTTCAATCGAAACCGTGAAGTTGGTTCCATAGGCTGTGCCGTTGCGGTTTGACATCAAGGGCAAATCCAACTGTCGGCATCGGCCCTCAGTCAGTGTCAAACAGACCAAGCCGCGGCCATGGGTCACCATAAAATTAATGGCCTCAGGCGTGACAAACTCAGCAGCCATAACCAAATCACCCTCATTTTCGCGGTCTTCTTCATCAACCAACACAACCATACGACCGGCACGTAGTTCCTGCAAAATCTCAGTCACAGGCGCAATGCTGCCGGCCAAATGTGCAGCGCTCTGGTTCTGGTCTTGGTTCTGGTCTTGCGTCTGAACTGACGCTGGTGCGCCCAGTGTGGGTGACATACAAAGCCTTTGCTTCTAAAAGCGGTTTATTCGAAGCGATTCATTCGTTTTCGCCATTATAGAACCGTGCGCCCTTGAACAGTCGACTTGCCTGACAGACTCTCAGGCGAAGCCACTAACACCACCTAGCCAAATCAAGGACACTCTAATGAATTGTTTCAAATTAAAAACTTGCCATCAAATTTGAGGCATAGTTTAGATAAGATCCGAATAGATTTTATTAGGTGACGGTGATCATGTCAGAACAAGAGCTCAAACTACACGTCCCCAAAACGGCACGCAAAACCCTTCAAGGCGTCATGCTTAGGGGTGCCGTGACTCGAGTTCGCCTGCGTGCGCAATATTTCGACACGCCCGAACGGGCACTGGTAAAGGCTGGTATTTCCTTGCGGTTGCGACAAGAAGGAGGCACATGGGTTCAGACGCTCAAAATGGCTGGGCTCAACCCACTGTCTCGGCTAGAACTAAATCATTCAAGACCAGATGCAACGTTAGATCTCTCAGCATATGACGACTCGCCCGCTAAAAAGCCACTGGCCAAAGCTGCTATAGCGCTGTCTGTCTGTTACGAAACGAACATTCAACGTTTGTTTAGGCGCATCCGTACGCCGGCGGGCGTGGTTGAAGTGGCGTTTGATGTGGGTGCGATTAAGGCTGGGGGCCTAACACTGCCCGTGAGCGAAGTGGAATTCGAATTGGTTTCGGGTCAATTACAGGCCATTTTTTTGCTGGGTCTTAAATGGCAAGCCGCTCATCACTTGATACTTGACATGCGTAGCAAAGCCGAGCGTGGCGATCGCTTAGCCGCCTTGGCACAAGAGCTAGCGGGCTTGGGCGACTCACAAGAGTCCGCCGCGGCGGGCGCGCGTGCTGCTGCAGTTGCCTCGTTTTGGGCGCCACGACCCGTTTTGCCAATCAACCTAAAAGCGAGTATGAATTACGAACATGCGCTTGCAAGCGTTACTTTGGAATGCCTCGAGCAAATTGCCCGCAACAGCGCTGTGTTGGCTGAGATCGACACCGCCAGCATCTGTGAGGCAGGCACGCCAGAGCATACTCACCAATTGAGAGTCGGCATTCGACGTTTGCGCTCTTGCTGGTCGCTGTACAGAGACCTCACGCCACTGCCGCCAGAAGCGTGGCGTGAGGCGGTGAAAGACCATTTTTGTGCCTTGGGGACCACCCGTGATGACGATGTTTTGCGTGAATCGCTCATGCCAATTCTCAATGCGGCTGGTCAACCCCCTGTCGATTTCATGCGCCATAACGATAGTCACTCATCCATGCACTTGGCACGCAGCGTGTCTTTCCAAAGTTGGTTAATCGAGATGCTTGCTTGGGCTGTGCACGGCCATCCCATTCAGACCCCACCGTCTTTAACAAACGGCCCAGTGGCTCGCCCCACCAACCTGAAGCTCACACTGAAGAGAAAACTTTTCAAGTGGCATCAACGGGTACTCAGTGATGGTTTGAAATTTGATGCGCTTGAAATAGATGCCAAGCATGACCTGCGTAAGCGCACCAAACGACTTCGCTATGGTCTGCAATTCAGCGAGTCATTATTGCCCGCCGCGAAACTCAAAAGCTATCGCAAACAGATGTCGCGCATTCAAGACATCTTGGGCGAGATGAACGACTTGTACGTTGCGCGCGAGAAGTTTGAAGGCGTTCGCGACGATCAACCAACCGCTTGGTTTGCTGTAGGGTGGATTGCGTCTCGCTTGGCGGTTTTGGATAAAGAGGCTAAGGCAGCCTTCGCTGATCTCAAGGGCGCTGACCACTTCTGGGACTAGTTGGCAGGTATTCGCTACTGGACCATGGCTTGCGCAAACTCTTGCGCCACAAATGGCTGCAGATCCTCAATTTGCTCACCCACGCCAATCCAATACACCGGCACTGGCCGACACCCTTGACCGCCGCTAGCGAGCGCGGCCAACACGCCACCTTTTGCTGTGCCGTCGAGCTTGGTCACAATCAACCCCGTCAGCCCTAAGGCTTCATCAAACGCCTTGATCTGGGCGAGCGCGTTTTGTCCTGTGTTGCCATCGACCACCAGCAACACTTCGTGTGGGGCGCTGGCATCGGATTTGTTGATCACGCGGCGGATTTTTTTAAGTTCCGCCATCAAATTCAGTTGTGTGGGCAATCGACCAGCGGTGTCAACCATCACCACGTCCATTGACCGCGCCCGACCCGCCGTCACCGCATCAAATGCCACCGCGGCTGGGTCGCCACCGTCCTGAGCGATAACCGCCACATCGTTGCGTTGCCCCCACTCAATCAGTTGTTCTCTGGCTGCTGCGCGAAACGTATCACCAGCTGCCAACAAGACGCTCGCGCCTTGCGCACGCAAAGCGAACGCCAGTTTGCCAATTGAAGTGGTTTTGCCGGCACCATTGACCCCAACAATCATCACCACGAGCGGTTTGGCCTCACTCACGTCAAACGGTTTCTCTAGCACACGCAGGTGCTCGCTCACCACACCCACCAAGGCTTGCCGAACGGCCTGGGGTTCACTCAAGTTCTGCTGACGCACTTGTTTGCGCAGGGCTTGGATCAATGACTGGCTTGCGGGCACGCCCGCGTCGGCCATAATAAGCGCTGACTCAAGGTCTTCGTAAAGGCTCTCGTCAACGGCGCCCCCAGAAAAAAGGCCACCGATGCTGAGTCCCGTTCGCGACAAGCCTTGCTTGAGTCGCCCAACCCAGGAAGTTGGCGGTGGCGGACTTGCCATGAAGCTTTCAGCGGGTTCGGGCTTCAGACGTGGCAGCGCTGGCTGGTCTGAAGGCACAGGTGACTCGGGTTCGGCAGGCATGCTCACCGCTGCCTCTTGGGCATTTAGATCGGGGTTGGCCGAATCGGTTTGCGGTTTTTTTTTGCGGAAGAATTTAAACATGATGAAGAAGTATATTCGGATCGTTGCTGGTCAGTATCGAAGAACACCGATTGAGGTGCCAGATATTGCGGGTTTACGTCCGACGCCAGACCGCGTACGCGAGACAGTTTTTAATTGGCTTACCCACTTTTGGCAAGGCGAGTTTGGCGACAAACAAGTCCTTGACCTCTTTGCGGGCAGCGGCGCACTCGGGTTTGAAGCCGCCTCTAGGGGCGTTAGCCACGTTCAAATGGTGGAATCGGACCCCAAGGCCATGACTGCTTTGCGGATCCTGCGCGACCGGCTCAAAGCCGATGTGGTTCGTATAGAGGGAGGCTTGGCGCAAAGCGTTCTCATAAGGATGCAAAATGAGCGCTATGACTTGATTTTTTTGGATCCGCCATTTGGTAAAGGCTGGTTTCCTTCCATTCTTGACCAAGTCCTGCCGTTGCTCAAACCCAACGCCCTGGTGTACGTTGAAAGCGAAGATCCTGTTGCGGCGCCAGATAACTATGTTGCATTGCGTCAAGCTCGCGCCGGTGCCGTACACTATCAATTATTCCAACGCACCGCATCGCTCACATGATCACTGCTATTTACCCCGGTACTTTTGACCCCTTAACTCGCGGACACGAAGATCTGGTCCGTCGAGCGGCCGGTCTATTTGATGAAGTGGTTGTAGGCGTGGCTTACAGCCACGCTAAGAAACCTTTTTTCACCGTGCAAGAGCGGGTGGAAATTGCGCAAGAAGTTCTCGGCCACTACCCAAATGTTCGAGTGGCCAGTTTTGCGGGGCTTTTGAAGGACTTTGTGCGCGATCAAAATGGACGCGTCATTGTGCGAGGATTGCGCGCCGTCTCAGATTTTGAGTATGAGTTTCAAATGGCTGGCATGAACCGCCACCTGCTACCCGAAGTCGAAACTTTGTTCATGACACCGTCGGACCAGTATCAGTTTATATCCGGTACTTTTGTGCGGGAAATCGCACTCTTAGGCGGCGACGTGGGTAAGTTCGTCTTTCCATCTGTTGAGCGTTGGTTACAGGCGAAATCAAAAGAACGGCTCGAACAGTCTTGGCCGCACGGTCAAACACCGACGCAATAGTCACGGGTCAGGGGCAAACAGTCATGGCACTACGAATCACTGAAGAGTGCATAAACTGCGACGTGTGTGAGCCGCAGTGCCCCAACGATGCCATCTCAATGGGCGAAGAGATCTACATGATCGACCCCATGGGCTGCACCGAGTGTGTCGGTCATCACGACGAACCACAATGCAAGGTCGTCTGCCCAGTTGATTGCATTGAGTTGCACCCTCAGTTCAAAGAGAACCAAGAAGCCTTGATGCTGAAATACAAACGCCTCACGAGCGGTCAAGCGCTGATCTGAAAAAATGTGGGTTTTTAAGACGGTGGTGTCGCCTCTGGGTGCACCTTGACCAAGCGGCTCGCCTGTCCCAACAAATTAGAAAACCAAGCAGCCGCCAAGTCGCCCTCGTCGACGACATCGATGGCTTGATCACCAAACCATGCCTGTAATCTCACGCTGTCGTCATCTTCGATGACATCCAAAATGATATCCAGGCGCAACATCCCTGACACCTTCAAAACCAGACAGCCATGTGCGATATCGACAGAAAGCTTAGCCAACTCAGAGGCCTTTGACCGTTCGAGCCGCTGACACTGCGCATCGACCAATAGCCAGCGATGGTGGTAAGCCGCAGCCTCCGGGTGCTCAGAGGCTGGCGCATCAACGATCGGGTGGCTGGGCATGTTGGATTACTCTCAATTTCGATTAATCAGAACGGGTATTGGCACCGTTTGCGGTCGCGCCACAGGCGCTTCAATGCCAAGGTTATTGAGCGGGCCTGACAACACAAACGAGAGATCTGAATGACGCGTTCGAATCTGAATCCCGCCGGTATGCAAACTCAAATCACCTTTTAACTTAAGGCGTAACGGCAAAGTCGTCTGGCCAGTTCTCAGATTCACCGATCCAGCATTTGCCGACAAGTCACCCCAAGTGCCTGCGGCCATGAGCGAATCCGCGCGGGCAATACCATCAGAAAATTGCCACCGGCTTTGAAACCGCTCAACCACCCACGTTGTGTCAGCACCAAGGCCGACTTGCTCAAGGGCTGCGTGAAACGCCTCGGAAGCCTCGGGGGCTATGATAAGACCTTGGGCCTGCGCGGTGACTTCACCGACCGGCACAGGATCAGCCTGCAAGCGTGCGGTCAACATTAAACGCTCTAGACTCATTAAGGGCTGCGCTGCTATTACGGCCCCGGCACGCACGCGCTGCCTCACGCTTAACCGTTCAAGTAAAAACGAATCAACCTGTAGCTGCCGCCGCCCGCCACCAAGCTCACCGAACCGCTGCCAACGTTGCTGGTAGGATCGTATGCCTAACAAGCCTTGCTCACCCATCTGCATCAACAGCGGTTGCCATTGCCTGCCCGTGCGCCAGATGGTGACATCGCTTAGGCGCGACGCACGAACCCTCACTTGCCCACTGAGTAAGCCCTGCCAACCGAGATCAAGCCGAAACTGACCAATACTGAGCCACGGCTGCTTGTTTTGCGGATCAAGCACCACCAAATCATCAGCCGCGAACGCTAGCGCGGGCCAAACAGAAAGGGCTAGCGGGCCTTTAACCGCAATGTGTGGGTGCACCCAGTGCTTAAGCGCCTGTTTCAAAAAACCGTGACCAACCGGTGTATTTAGCGTCAACAACAACAAGGCCAACACCAAAGCCAACAGAACCACAAGCCAAGCGAAAGCTCTATAGAACCGTCTCACGAAGCATCACCCTCCCTTGTTTAGCTGTCAGTCTTTTGCCAACCACCCCGGCGGTATCGCCAGCGTGTCCTCATGTCCAATCAAACAGTCGGTCGTTTGCGAACGAGTCGCTGACCATTGTGACAAACGCGCCGCACTGACCCGACCCATCTGCTCGACGGCTTCAACCATACCCTGATGCAACAGATCTAACAACGCCCGGTGCGGCGCACTCAACTGCCATGCACTGTCGCCACGCGCCACCGAAAACTGCTCGGCTTCCAAACATTGCGCCAAGACAGCAGCCGCCTGCGGACCAGCGGCTACCCCAAACCCTTTGTCAGTCATCTGGTGCGCATGAAAGGCCGTCAACAAATCCTCATCAGCCTCATGCGGTGGAACCCAAGCAGAGCGGCCGTCATAAGTCAGCACTGTGTAAAAGGGCGTTTTGAGTGCGCGACAAAATCTCGCTATCCAAACCGGGGAAATCAAGTCAAACAATGCCGCCGCAGTCACCATGTCAGGTTTGGCATCAACCAGCACGCGCTCGATGTCTTTATTTAAGTCCGCTCTCAGCCAGCGGATTGAAATCGTTTTGCCTGCCTTTAGCACTTGCAAACCATCGGCTTGCTCGGACAAAATTTCATCTGCCCACTGAACGGTCAATTGAAGTGATGCATCAAGCAAAGCAGGGTCATAATCGACCAGCGTCCAATCTTGATTGTTACCAAACAACGGCACAAGCGCACGCATGTTTGACCCGCTGCCAGAACCCAAATCCAGCAGGCGTAAGCCTGACAAATCAGCGCCATGGCGCTGGCGCAGACTAGCCAGCATGGCCGCCTGCAGCGGTGCACTGCGACTGGCATGATCCACCGGCTCGCGAAGGCCTAACCAGTGTGATGAAAACCCACTCATGCTGACCTCGGCTCAAGAACAAATTGTGATTTCAACATGTCAGAAAAGTAACCCTCTTTGGTGCGCAATTCGTCAAATGACCCTTCTTGCACAATTTTGCCATCAACCACTACCAACACCTTATCAGCCCGTTTGATCGTCGAGAGACGATGCGCAATCACCAGTGTCGTGCGCGCTTGGCGGACGTGCTCAAAAGCTTGAACCACAGCGGCTTCGGTTTTTGGATCAAGGGCGCTGGTCGCTTCATCAAGAATCAAAATGGGGGGATCTTTCAATAGCGCTCGCGCAATCGACAGTCGCTGGCGCTCACCGCCAGACAGGGAGCGGCCTCGCTCACCAACCAAAGACTCAAAACCATGCGGCAACCGCTCAATGAATTCAAGCGCACATGCTTGGCTGGCGGCTTGGCGCAATTGCTCATCCGTGGCGTCAGGATTGCCCACGCGCAAATTTTCCGCCACAGATCGATTAAAGAGCAATGTCTCCTGAAAAACCACACCAATATTGCGCCTCAGCCCTGCAAGCGTGAGCTGCCGAATATCGATGCCATCGATCAATATTGAGCCGTCTTGTGGGTCAAAGAGCCGGTAGAGTAACGCCAAGGCTGTTGTCTTACCCGCGCCCGATGGCCCCACCAATGCCACGGTTTGCCCGGGCATGACTTGAAAACTCATCCCATCGACCGCTTGGCGACGCTCATCGTAACCAAACCCCACCTTATCAAAAGTAATCGTCCCACTCAAACGGCCTGGGTCACGCGCGTTCGGTGCTTCGGGCACTTGCGCATTGACATCCATCACTTCAAAAAACTCGCGCAGTTTGGGGGCTTCGAGCGACAAGCGATTGGCAAACCCAACCGCTTGTTCCAAGCGGCCAATGATCAGACCCGCAAAACCAATGAAGGTCACGATTTCACCAATCGTAATTTGCCCCTGGGTCAACAACCATAGACCCAACAAGAGCATCGCCAAGACGGCGAGCGTGGTCGCTGAACGCGACAACACGGTGATAACAGCCCACCACGACAGTGCTGGAAATTGGGCTTTTAAGACTTTTTCACTCAGCGACCCCAGCGTGCCCACTTCTTGTTGCACTCGGGTGAAGCTTTGCACCAATGCCACGTTACCCAAGGTGTCGGCCACATGCTCAGCCAAGGCAGAATGGTGATGTTCAACCGTTCTTTGTAAAACATCTGTTTGACGCATCACAAAGGTCGTCATCGCCACAAACAACACACACAACGCCAATAACAGGCACGCCATTTGCCAATTCAAGAAGAAGGCAACAGGCATCAACACCACAATGGCCAAAAAGGCGGCCAAGTGGTCCCTAAAAAAACTCAGCCAGATTGACCACAGCGCATCAGTGCCTTGCAGCATGATCTTCATCAGGCGACCAGAATGCTGCAAATCGCGGTGGTGTATGGGCAACTGCAACACATGCTCAAAATAATCGTGCAACACCACGTGCCGCTGGGCATGTGCCAAGCGGTCAGCGAACAAGGCCACCAACACCCCACTGACGATGGCAAACAGCCCAACCAATACCCAGGCTGACAGGAGCGGTGTGAGCGCCGCCCAGAGCGCATTTGAATGGATTGACGCGTCATTGGTCTGTCGAATCAAAACATCAATCACTCGCCCAAACAGAATGGGTTCGGCGAACACCGCACAGACGAGAAAAAGGTTGGCCAACGCCAACCACCAGCCGGTGCGCTTTTGTGCACCGAGCAAAGCCAACACGCGAGCGTAAAGGCGCAGCCATGCCATGGTTTACTGCCCGCTGCCGAACCTGGCACGAGTACTGCTCGCAACAGGTTGCAAAGGGTTTTGTGCACCCTGAAGGCTTTGAATAAGCACGCACGGTTGCACTTCATCTGGCACCGCGAGCCAGCCCCTGCGAGATAAAAATTCGCCGACTGATGGCTTGGCGCTCAAAACTGAGAGTGGAATCACAACCCACAACCCACCCACAAACAGCGCCAACAACGGCAGTGCCTGAGGGTGCGTGAGTGCCAGCGGCAGCGCTAACAACAAACCAAATGCGGTGTGCATGCCAAAGACTCGCGTCGCTGTCGCCCAGCCTAGAGCGGCGTCATCGCGATTTTGTGCCGCCCAAGTGGCGCGCTTGCCTAACACCAACCCTAACACCGCAAGCGTTTGAGAAAACCACAACACGGGGCTAATCACAATCGAGAAGAGGGTTTCAAGCAAAACCCCAAAAGCAAACTGACCCCCACCACCAAAGGCCCTTCGTTGAGAGGCTTGCAGCAGTACCGCGAAAACGCTCACCAATTTTGGTGCAAGAATTAGGGCCCACAGACCTGCCATTGCTGCCCACAGGTAGCTGAAGTTAAGTGCCACCGACAGGGCTGGTGCAGTGCTGATTAAAGCCACCATTGCAACAGTACCCAGCAACCAAGCCGGACCCGCCAAAAACATCAGGATGGCCAAGAGCAGCTGCACCCGGCTGGTGACTTGTAAGCCGGGAAGCGTCAAGAAATGAAGGTATTGCATATTGCCGGCACACCAACGCAAGTCGCGCTGAACGAAGTCCAGCAAGTTCAGCGGGTTTTCTTCGAAGCTCTCGTCTTCGATCGGTAACACCCTTACCTCGCTTCCCCCACGACGCATCAATACCGCTTCAAGCTGATCGTGACTAAGAACGTGCATTGATTGCCCACGACGGTCCTTCAAAATTGGCAACTGACAATGCTCAATAAAGGGCTTGAGTCTGATGGCCGCATTGTGGCCCCAGTAGGGACCACAGTCACCTTGCCACCAAGCGCTGCCCAACGTGTAGGAGCGCATGCCCAATCGCATACCAAACTGAAATAAACGGGTAAAGGCGCTTCTGGAAGGCAGGCCCACAACCAAGCCTTGCAAAATGCCGATTTCTGGTTGACGGCGCATGGTGTCAACCAAGCGGTTAAGCGCCTGCGCGCTCATCAAGCTATCGGCATCAAGCACCACAGCAAGTTCGTGATCGCGGCCCCATTGCTGACAAAAGTCTTTGATATTGCCAGCCTTAAAACCCGTGTTTACATCACGTCGCCGGCAAGTTATTGCCATGTGCTCACGCCATTGCGCTGTCACCACCTCAATGGCCTCGGTCTCTTTGATGATCCAGGCCTCATCGACAGTGTCACTGAGCACATAAAGATGGAATCGTTGTATTGACCCACTGGCCAGCAAGCTGTCCAACATAAGCGTGATGTTACGAACCAAACGCGCAGGCATTTCATTGCGTATGCACAACAACAATGCTGTTTGGGATGTGTTGAAACTGTGCTCAGCGTCTTCGAGCCGTGTTTTGGCACAAAGGGATATGCTGACTTTATCTAGGGGATTGGTATAAAACAGCGTTAGCCACAAACCTATCATGCCATTACAAAACCCCACGGCCAGCCACGGCATGGTCGTTGCGACCGCCAACAAAATAACGCCATCTAGCACACCATAACCACCAGGTGCCAGGGCTAGCGCCATTAACCCAAGCACGCTTAATGAGCACGCCAATACCAACAAAACGAACAAGACACGTCTTCGCGCCATTATCGTCGCACCATATTAAGCAGAGTTAAATAGATTCGGGGCTGGCCGCGGAAGTTCCGTTACCGATTCGGCATGGCTTTGACAAACGCCTGCGAACCTTGCCCATATAATTTGATATCAGCAAGAGTATAGGCGAGACAAGCGATTACTTGCGACAACCCTCTTCTTCTCACAGGCCATTTTTACGTGAACAACTCATCTGTGGTGGCGCATGCCCTCTGGTACGTCAGTCCCGGTCAGGCTGAAATTTGGGCTGAGACCCTTGAGACAAAACCGGGCAATGACTGTTTGGTTCGCGCCTTGCACAGCGCCGTGAGTCGTGGCACCGAGTCACTCGTATTTCACGGCCTAGTACCCGAAAGTGAATACGCGCGCATGCGAGCGCCCGCCATGGGCGGTCAATTCCCCTTTCCCGTCAAGTATGGCTACTGCCACGTGGGTTTGGTCGAACAAGGCCCCACTGAGCTTGTGGGCCAGCGGGTGTTTTCTCTTTGGCCGCACCAAACCGCGTTTTACGCTCCAGCAGCCAGCCTTTGCTGCCTACCGGATGCTTTACCTGGCAACCGAGCCGTGCTGGCGGCCAACATGGAAACCGCCTTGAATGCCGTTTGGACCGCTAAAGTTGGGCCAGCCGATCGCATCGCCGTGGTTGGTGGCGGCGTTGTGGGCCTTTTGGTGGCCTTTTTGTGCGGCCAATTACCCGGCGCACAGGTCACCGTCGTTGACCCACACCGAGGACGCGCCACACTTTGCCATACCTTGGGCGTTGAGTATGCTCACCCCGAAGACATTATTGATGGCAATACCGACGGCCAATCAGCCATCAGCAATTGCGACGTGGTGTTTCACACCAGCGGCCATCCCGCAGGCCTGACGTCCGCCCTTGGGCTCGCTGGGGAGGAAGCGACTGTGGTTGAACTCAGCTGGTATGGCACGCGCCGAGTCGAGGTGCCTCTTGGTCAAGCCTTTCATAGCCGACAACTACGCCTGTTATCTTGCCAAGTCGGTCACATTGAGGCCGACCATCGCCCCCGCTGGGATTACCGGCGGCGTTTGCGAGCGGCTCTTCATCTATTACTTGACGACCGTTTAGACCACTTACTGGCACCTGCGGTCGCGTTTGATCACATGCCTGAAATTTTGGGTCAATTACTCGATCCCACACACCCAGCCTTATGCCAGGTAATCAACTATCCATCAAGGAGCTAGTATGTTTGCTATTGAAGTCCGTGACCACATCATGATTGCGCATTCTTTTAAAGGAGAAGTATTTGGTCCTGCTCAGGCGATGCATGGCGCCACCTTCGTGGTTGATGCAGCGTTTTTTGCCAAGTCGCTTGATGTCAACAGCATCGTGATAGACATTGGTCGCGCAATGGACGTTTTAAAAGCGCTTTTGCAACCCTTGAATTATAAAAATCTAGACGACGTGCCTGCTTTCAAAAACCTGAACACCACCACAGAGTTTTTAACCAAATACGTGTTCGATGGCTTAGCCATTGCCGCCCGACAAAACGAGCTCGGGCGCGCAGGACAAGAGTTGCATGCCATTCGCATCACCATCTCTGAGTCACACGTGGCTCGCGCTTACTACGAAGCTGAGTTGTGGCCACAAAACTAACGTTGGCCTACCCTGGTGACATTGACACCTTTACTGGCGGCTACCTTTACGACAAACGCGTCATGCTCGGCCTACAAAACTTAGGCTGGGACGTGAAGAGGCTGGGGCTGGGCGCTGGATTTCCAACGCCCAGCCCAAACCTCTTGGACCAAGCCATCACGCAACTGACGGCGGTCGGCGCCGATCGTCAGTTGGTGATTGACGGTTTGGCGTTGGGCAGTTTTGGTGCTCGCGCCGAGACTTTGGCCAAGCACCGCCCTTATATTGCCTTGGTACATCACCCATTGGCAAAAGAGTCGGGTTTAACAACACAACAAGCACAGGCACTTTTTGAGAGTGAACAACCAACACTGATTCACGCCTCATGCGTTGTGGTGACAAGCCCCACAACCGCCGATACGCTGGTGGCCGAGTACAACGTTGCCCGACAAAACATTCATGTTGTGATTCCTGGCCTTGATCGCCAACCCCAGCGCGCGCAGCAAACACCACGCATCGCATTCAAAAACAAGCCGCTCCAGTTTCTGGCTGTTGGTGCTTTGGTACCGCGTAAAGGCTTTGACGTTTTGCTTGAGGCCTTACACATGACAGCAGCGCACGACTGGGCGTTGACCATCGTGGGCGATGCCAGCCGTTCGCCACAAACCACTGCCGCTTTAAAGACACAACTGACCGATTTGGGATTAGCGTCACGCGTCACGCTAGCTGGTTCATTATCGCCCAAGGCCTTGGCTGAACAATATCGCTGTGCTGATGTGTTCGTGCTGGCGTCTCATTACGAAGGCTATGGCATGGCTTACGCCGAAGCTCTCGCGTGGGGCTTACCCGTGGTCGGCACCACGGGTGGCGCTGTTAAAGAAACCGTTCCCGCCGAAGCGGGTCTGTTGGTGAATCCTGGACAACCTGAGGCCTTTGCCAGCGCCTTAACGCAAGTGCTCAAAGACCCCATCAAACGTGAACGCATGCGGCTGGCCGCTCAGCGACATGGCCAGAATTTACCCACATGGGCAGACACGGCGCAAGCTTTTGCACAGGTGCTTTTAAAGGTTTAAACTAGGGTTTTAAGGTCGCACTCAATAAGCAAGTCTTCATCAAGTTGATAAGCCCGCATCTGAAACCGCTGAGCCTGGGCCAAGTTGCCAAGTGACGGTCGTATCACCCCAGGGATGCCAGAGCCCAGCAATACCGCCGAGGTCAGAAAATGCAAATAATCAACACTGTTGGTTGCCATAAAACCGGCAATCGTGGCTGGCCCACCTTCAATCAATACCCGCTGGCAACCAGCCTGTTCTAGCCATTGCAACACCAACATGGGCGACAATCGGCCGTTGTCATCTAGCGCCATCTGTACCACTGACACGTGTGCTGGTAATGACAAGTCAGAAGCCGACCTAGCAGTCATGACCACGGTCTTGGCCGCTTTATCGCTAAGCAACCCTGCCTGACTAGGCACCCGACCATTCGGGTCGAGCACGACCCGAATTGGGTTTTCCCCATCAACGAAACGCACCGTTAGCTTAGGGTCATCGGCGACCACTGAGCCGACACCAACCACCACCGCATCGGCCCAAGCCCGCAGTGAATGCAAATGCTTAAGCCCGCCGTCGCCGTTGATATACTTGGACTGACCCGTTGCTGTGGCAACCTGTCCGTCAAGCGACTGACCTATCTGGGCGATCACAACTGGAGCAGCCGAGGTTGATTTGGGCGCTTTGGGTGCCCAAGGTTCGCTCTCTTGAACTCGATAATTTGGCAAGGTGGGCATTCCTTTCATAAAAGTCGAAATCTGACGTAAAGTAACAGAGGGTAATCCCGCTCTTTGTTGAGAATTCGCTGTAAGATCAAAATAAATATTAAACCTTTGTGGCATTACTTTGTCATACAAAGTCTGCCACTTAATGGCCCTCCCATTTTTCTGTTGCCCTATAGCCTCGCCCTGATGAACACTGCCGTCATTCCATCATTTTTGAAACCACGCCTCGCATCTGAATGCTTAATTCAAGTAGAGCGGGCGGTTAGCGAACTTCGCCGAGGCCGCTCCTTGCCCGTCACTTCTGATCACAATGCTAGACTTGTTGCGGCCATCGAGACCATTGACCCAGAGGTGCTTGAACAGTTTCAATCGACACCTGCGTCATCAACCTACGTGTTGATTACCGGTCAGCGCGCCAAACACTTGGGGTTCAATGCGCCAGAGCACAGAACGGTCTACCGCCTGTGCTCATCCAATGGCCTACAAATCGATGAGCTGCGTGCCATTACGGATCCCATTTGGTCAAAAGACCGCGCCACGCTACCAACCGGTCTGTTAAGAAAATGGTCACTGACCGCATGCGATGATGTTGACGCGATGTGCATCACGCTCCTCAAGCATGCCGAGCTCTTGCCAGCGGCGATTGTTGCAGACCTTCAAGACACAACCGATGCCAGTCCTTGGTCGGTGCAGTCGAGCCAAATCTTGCAGGGTATTGAGCAACAAGCGCGATCCTTGCAAGTGGTGAGCGAGGCACAAGTCCCGCTTGAAGACGCTGAACTGGCACGAATTGTGGCCTTTCGCCCAACCGGTGGTGGCACAGAACATTTAGCCATTGTGGTGGGCGAGCCAGATCTAACTCAGCCAGTATTGGTTCGCCTGCACTCTGAGTGTTTCACGGGAGACCTTCTGGGTTCGTTGCGTTGTGACTGTGGTCCGCAATTGCGTGGTGCGATCGGTCAAATGGCGCAGGCTGGCAGCGGTATTTTGCTATACCTCGCACAAGAAGGCCGAGGAATTGGTTTGATCAACAAGTTGCGCGCCTATCAACTACAAGATGCCGGTCTAGACACCGTTGATGCAAACTTTGCCTTGGGGTTCGAAGAGGACGAAAGGGATTACTTACCCGCAGCTCAGATGTTGCAGATACTCGGCGTCAAGAGTGTTCGCTTGATGACCAACAATCCCAGAAAAGTCCAGGCATTGAATCACTTGGGCATCGAAGTGGCTGAGCGTGTCGCGCACGTGATGGCACCAAACCGACACAATAGCGGATATTTGTTCACCAAGGGCACGCGTGGTGGTCATCTGTTTAACGTCGGTCAAAGCCCAAAAAAAACAGATGAGCGGGGCAACTAGCAGCGGTTTTTCGCCTACCTGCAACGGCACAAGCAGCTAGAAACCCCACCCTCGAATGGCTCAGATACACGAGCCTAGCAGCCCAATCGAACTGAGTCGTTTGCGCAAGAGCACAATGACCCGTTCAAGAACTGCTTTGAAATAAGATTCAGGATCTTTGTTGATGGATTCTATCAACTGCCACACTTTCAAGCGATATTCGCTCGCGCGCACCAAGGCCCAAAAAATAGCCGATTTAGCAATTGATATCGTGATCGACCGCCCTTCTCGCTCATCAATCAAACAACACTGCTGCAACCACGCCATCCAAGCAAAATAATCGCCCGAGCAAGCTGGGCAGGATCAAGCGGGGGCAAGCTTGGCACATCCGTTGTGGGTGCATCCATCATGATTTTTGTTTTCGGGGACGAGAGAGTACGCGCCCAGGGCGCGCGCCGGTTGCCTTGCCATGATCCCAAACCACAGCACCATTCACAATCACAGCATGAATACCTCGTGCCATCGCAATGGGATTTTCGTATGTCGCCACCTCGTCGACCGTCTCTTCGTCAAACAAAGTGAGGTCTGCATACGCCCCCTCTTTGAGGATGCCGCGATCTGTTAGCCCAAAGTTGACAGCAGTCAAACCGGTCATCTTGTGAACCGCAGTCTCGAGCGAAAATAGGCCTAACCCGCGTCGATAGTGTCCAAGAACACGCGGAAATGTTGACCAAAGCCTGGGGTGCGGTGATGCATCGTGAGGCAAGCCGTCAGAGCCAACCATGGTTGGTGCGAATTGCAGAATCTTTTGTACATCGCCTTCGTCCATACGGAAATAGATCGCGCCGGCGGGCAGCAAACGATCAACAGCCTCAGCTTGAGACAATCCCATTTTCTCAGCGATTTTGTCCAAATCTTGGCCGGCATACTCGGGCAAGGATTTAGACCATGTCACGATGACGCGCACAGATGTTTGCGCGCGGCTCATCGAGAGCACGGTAGAGCCCGCCGTATATGGATAGCAATCCAAACAGATCGGCTGCTTTGCCATACTTTGGCGGATGAACTCGAGCGTCTCGTCCGAGCGGCCATGGTTTTTTGTGCCAACTAACTTATGGTGCGAGATAACGACAGGCACGTCCACCTCCCGGCCAATACGGAATGTTTCCTTGAGCGAATCCATGATACCGTCCGCCTCGTCGCGCATGTGCGTGCAATACAAACCGTTGTATTCCTTCAGGGGCCGGCAAATTTCAATCACTTCTTCAGTAGGTGCGGCGACAGCGGGCTCATAAAATAGGCCTGTTGATACACCGATGGCACCGGCCTCCATCGCCTCAACAACGAGTTTGCGCATCTCTTGAATTTGCTCAGTTGTTGCCGGCTTTTCAAGATCATCCATCGTTGCCACGCGCAGCGTTGTGTGACCTACCAACATCGCCCGATTGGTCGTTGAGGGCTCGGCGCGCAACGCATCCAAATACGCCTTGAAGCTGGGGAATCGAAACCATTCTCCCTGATCGTCCAACAAGTTCAAGGGTGGCGTGACTGGGTCAGGAATAGGTCGAGGCATCGGGGCAAGAGACACGCCGCAATTACCCCCAATGATGGTGGTAACGCCTTGGCTAACCTTTGGAGTCATCTCAGGATTGGACAACATCATGCGATCGTCATGGGTATGGGCATCAATAAAACCAGGCGCAGCAACCTGTCCCTTTAGATCAATCTCTTCCTTTGCGGTGCATTCAGAGAGATCGCCCATTTGGGCAATGCGATCGCCGTTAATGCCGATATCCGCGTGAAACCGATCAGCACCCGTTCCATCAATCACCGTCGCATTTCTAATTAGCAAATCAAACTGTTTGCTCATTGCCTCAATCTCCAGATAGACTAAAAATATCAAAAAAAACGTATCTAGCCATAATTTTTGCGCCCTTCTCGCCAAGATCCAAAAATAAGCCTGACACTCACTGTAGCGAATCGCACGCAACAGGACCGGGCTTATGCTCGTTAAGTGCGTGCTGCGCACGTGCAGCGTACCAGTGTGGCACCCAGATTAGGCAGCAGATCGACGCTGCGAGCAGGTTCCGACAATTCGGACAGGTGGTCAGTTTTAAATCGGCGCGAACAAGTCACTGGGCGATACTAAAGATGATGCCGCGCTAGACATTAAACAAGAAGTTCAACACATCACCATCAAGCACCACGTATTCTTTACCCTCGGCCCTGAGTTTGCCAGCTTCTTTTGCGCCCTGCTCACCTTTGTGTGCAATGTAATCATTAAACGCCACGGTTTGTGCTCGAATAAAGCCACGCTCAAAGTCGGTGTGAATCACACCAGCCGCCTGTGGCGCTGTGGCACCGATGGGTACGGTCCAAGCGCGAACCTCTTTGACCCCAGCCGTAAAATAAGTCTGCAATCCCAATAATTTAAAAGCGGCTCGAATCAGTCGATCAAGGCCTGGCTCCTCCATACCCATGTCCTGCAGAAAAACCGCTTTGTCTTCGTCGGACAAATCAGCCATTTCAGCTTCCATTGCGGCACAAATGGCGACCACTGGCGCTTGCTGTTTTGTGGCGTAGGCTTGTAATTTATCCAACAGTGGGTTGTCTTGAAAACCTTGATCACTGACATTACCCACGTACATCGCGGGCTTGGCCGTGATGAAGCAAATGGGTTTTAAGAGCAACTGATCGTCTTTGGCGAGGTCCATGGTGCGAATGGGCTTACCTTGATCAAGATGGGCCACACAGGTCTGCAACAAAGCGACCAATCTCTGCGCATCTTTGTCACCCGCACGAGCATTTTTTTGCTGTCGATGCAGCGACTTCTCCGCCGTTTGTAGATCGGCCAAAGCCAGCTCTGTCTCAATGACTTCGATGTCAGCAATCGGGTCGACACGGCCAGAAACGTGAATGACATTGTCGTCTTCAAAACAACGCACAACATTCACAATGGCATCGGTCTCCCGGATGTGTGAAAGGAACTGGTTACCCAATCCTTCACCCTGACTTGCACCCGCGACCAAACCCGCAATATCAACAAACTCGACCGTAGCGGCCAACACTCTTTCAGGGTGCACGATGTCAGCGAGTTTTTGCAACCGCGGGTCAGGCACCTCCACCACGCCCACGTTTGGTTCAATCGTACAGAACGGGTAATTTTCAGCAGCAATTTGCGCCTTAGTTAAGGCGTTAAAAAGCGTTGATTTACCGACGTTGGGAAGGCCAACGATGCCACACTGCAATGCCATGAGAATTCCATAAAAAATATCAAAGTTGACTGAGTTTAACCCCGTGGCCGCCCGAGCTTGCGGCGCGTGGTATCTTGACACAGATAACTATACCTTTCTGATTTCGACAAAACACCCACTGCGCGCCATGAACCAAAGCTCAGCACTGACTCATCCCGCCCTAGTTACTCGCCTACAGCAACCAATGGCTTCCTTGCCTGACATGTTGCGCGCAATCGCCCAAGAAAGGCCCGAGCACTTGGCCTTGGTTTTGAATGAAGAGTCAATAACTTACGGCGCGTTCGATGCCCTGGTTGATGCGGTAGCCGCTAGCCTACAACGCGATGGCCTGACGCCTGGACAAGTGGTTGCCATCTGCGCCCAAACATCGTTGCGCTATGTTGCACTTTATTGCGGCACACTAAGAGCCGGTGGCGTTGTGGCACCACTGCCGCCATTGGCCACGGCCGACAACCTTTCAGCCATGCTAGAAAACAGCCAAGCGGGTTGGTTATTCATTGACCAGTCCATCAATGCTCACTGGCCGGTTCAACAAATTGCCACAGCGTTGCATCGCATAGCGATTGATGACAGTGAAGCTGCCGTTGCTTGGACAACTTGGCTTTCGAGCACCAGCCCACTAAGCGCTATCGTGATCGAGCCCTCTTCACCATTTAATCTCATCTACTCCTCAGGGAC
>CAWUWI010000017.1:0-73781 GCA_963926245.1 uncultured Burkholderiaceae bacterium
GCAAATATTTAAATCCTGCGGGTCGTGTTACTTGAACTGAAACCAGGGCGGGCGACTGCCAAGTACGCACGCCCAAAACAGTTTGTTGGGTATATTTGTCTTGAGCAGTAGAATCCGACATGATGTGGTTGTTACCAATTACCGTTCGAGTAGTTTTAGTTTTCCAATTTCACCGTTCCACTGGTCCGCATCCGCTAACGGTGCCTTGGTTCGGCTAATTGTTGAATACATAGGTGAAAGTTCGGCATTCAAGGCGATAAATTCGATTTGATCCTGTGGTACGTCCTCCTCGGCAAAAATCGCATTGGCGGGGCACTCAGGAATACAAACAGCGCAGTCGATGCAGTCTTCGGGGTCGATTACCAAGAAATTGGGGCCTTCCTTGAAACAATCCACCGGACAAACGTCCACGCAGTCGGTGTATTTGCATTTGATACAGTTTTCAGTAACTACGTGAGTCATGGTGATCGCAATGATTTTATAGGTTAATGCTATCGATTTTACCCAAAGCGCTGGGTTGCCTTACGATGACCCTAAAAAACACAAGTCCAGTATGCTAACTTTACGCCCATGGCGCTTATTGAAAAGACCCTCGTTTCATGATCATTCGCTCTTTGCTAGACACCGACTTGTACAAATTTACGATGATGCAAGTCGTGCTTCATCACTTCCCCGCGGCACAAGTGGAGTACCGGTTTCAATGCCGTACACCCAAAATCGACCTGCGTCCTTATTTAGACGAGATTAATGCTGAAATTGACGCTCTTTGCAAAATAAAGTTTGCAGAAGAGGAATTGCGTTACCTCAGCGAATTACGCTTTATCAAAAGCGACTTTATTGATTTTTTGAGGCTTTTTCATTTGCCTAGGCATTGCATCACTGCGGTCGACGGTAACCGCAACGGTGAAATCGATATTTTGGTCAAAGGGCCGTGGTTACACACCATTCTTTTCGAAATCCCGGTGCTTGCCATTGTCAACGAGGTTTTTTTTCGGCACGCCACGCCACAGCCCGAGTGGGACGAGGGTCGCCGGCGCTTGCATGAAAAAATTCAATTGGTCTTCAATCAGCCTGATTTGAAATCTTTCAGTGTCGCTGAGTACGGTACACGCCGACGGTTTTCGCAACGCTGGCACGAAGAGGTCATCCGAATTCTTCAAACATCGATGGGATCGCATTTCGCGGGCACCAGTAATGTTTTGATGGCCATGAGGCATGGGGTCACCCCCATGGGAACCATGGGTCACGAATATCTACAAGCTTGCCAAGCATTGGGCCCGAGGTTGCGCGACTCGCAAATGTTTGCACTTGACACGTGGGCGCGTGAGTACCGTGGTGATTTGGGGATTGCGTTGTCTGATGTGTACGGATTGGATGCCTTTTTGCGTGATTTTGATATGTTCTTTTGCAAGCTCTTTGACGGCGCTCGACACGACTCGGGTGATCCATTTGCCTGGGGTGAGCGGATGATTGCACACTATCAAGCCAATCGGGTTGATCCACGCACTAAGGTGCTGGTGTTTTCAGACGCATTAACGTTTCCGTTAGCCATTGAAATCGCACGGCAATTTTCAGGTCGTTGTCGTGTTTCGTTTGGTATTGGCACTAATTTGACCAATGACTTGGGCCCACAGCCATTACAAATCGTGATAAAGATGGTGCGTTGCAATGGCCAACCAGTGGCTAAAGTATCGGATGCGCCTGAAAAAACCATGTGTGACGATCCGGCCTACCTTGCCTACCTGCGTCAGGTCTTTGATTTGCCGCCTATAAAATCAACAACCGCTGTTTAGGTTTACTGCTAACGGAACTTAAGTGGCCTTAAAAATTTACTCAACCAATTGACAAGAGGTATCTTGACCATGAACCCAATTGAACGCGTCAACGTCGGCGCAAGACTCTCTGACATGGCGATATATAACGGTGTGGCGTACTTAGCGGGGCAGGTGCCCGAAGATGAGTCGTTGGACATCACAGGCCAGACTGAACAAGTGCTGGCAATCATTGATGGTCTGTTGCAAAAAGCAGGTACCAACAAGTCCCGCATTTTGTTGGCCCAAATTTTTGTGGCCAACATGGCTGAGTTTGCAGGCATGAACAAGGCTTGGGATGCTTGGGTTGCAGACGGCAACGCACCACCGCGCGCTACCATCGAATCGCGGCTCGCCAATCCCAACTTTAAAGTTGAGATTGTGGTGACGGCAGCTATCTAGTCTTTGCACCAATGGGGCGGGCGTGGCTCGACCCATGTTCTATGCTTGAGGCTCAATGGACAACCTGATTGACCTAGCCGATCCAACCCTTTTAGGGGGCTGGCAAGCTGATTTGCCAGCGGCTGGGGCTGATTTGCTGGCCCAAGTTGCCGTTTGGGTAAAAGGTAGATACGAACCCGGCAAAACGCCTGCTGACGAGCCGCTTGTAAACCACTGCGCACAGGTTGCACTGATTTTGGCGCAAATGCGCACCGATTCGGCAACCCGCGCCACGGCTTTGTTACTGGCTTTGCCCGACGTTGTAGGCGAAGGGGCTGACCCGATTGCTCAGGCCTTTGGTGTAGACCTAAGCCGTCTCGTTAAAGGGACTCGCGCTTTGTTAAAGCTCGGGGATTTGGCGCGTGAAGCAACTGGCGTCAATGCCAGCGCCGGTCGTGCTGAGCGCGACTCACAAAAAGAGATGTTGCGCAAAATGCTGCTGGCAATGGCTGCCGACCTCAGGATTGTGTTGGTTCGCCTCGCGTCTCGTCTACAGACCCTGCGTTGGTTGGTTAAGCAAAAAACCGAATCTGCGCCAAACTACGCACGAGAGACGCTAGACCTTTACGCGCCTTTGGCCAACCGTCTGGGTATCTGGCAGATCAAGTGGGAAATGGAGGACTTGGCTTTTCGGCTTTTGGATCCGATGCAATACCGTAACATTGCAAAAAAGCTCGAGGAAAAGCGCGCTGAGCGGTCACTGTTTATTAATCAAACAATGGCCGAGCTTGAAAACCTAACTCAGCAAGCGGGTATTTCAGCCACCATCACAGGGCGTCCAAAACACATTTACAGCATCTGGAACAAGATGCAGAAAAAAGATATCGATTTTGGTCATCTTTACGATCTGCGGGCCTTGCGCGTTATTGTTGCCGATGAAAAGCAGTGTTACGGCGTTCTGGGCCTTGTTCATGCTCACTGGTCGCCTATCGGCGACGAGTTTGATGACTACATTTCGCGCCCTAAGCCTAATGGCTATCGTTCTTTGCACACCGTTGTTGCTGATCAAGATGATCGCGCTTTCGAAGTGCAAATTCGCACGCAAGCCATGCATGATTTCGCCGAGCATGGTCTAGCGGCACATTGGCGTTACAAGGAAAGTGGGGCGCCAGCCAGTCAGGGCGGGACTGCAGGCGCTTACGATCGACAGCTGGCTTGGATGCGCCAGCTTTTGGCCTGGCAGACTGATACGGGCAGCGATCAGGGTCAGATGCCAAACCTGCAGACTGAGTCAGATCGTATTTATGTGCTGTCGCCCCAGGCCCGGGTGATAGAACTGCCACAACATGCGACACCGGTCGACTTTGCGTATCACCTGCACACTGATCTGGGCCACCGTTGCCGTGGGGCCAAAGTCGACGGTCATTTGGTACCCCTGCACACGCGTTTGCAGACAGGCCAAACAATCGAAATCCTAAGCGCCAAAGTAGGCGGTCCATCGCGCGACTGGCTCAATCCCCAGTTGGGCTTTTTGGCCAGCTCGCGCGCACGCGCCAAGGTGCGCGCCTGGTTTAATGCCATTGAGCTGCAGCAGCGCATGACGCAAGGCCAGTCGCTGGTAGAAAAAGAGTTGCAGCGGCTTGGTAAAACGGCAATTAACCTTGAGCATTTGGCCCAACAGTTGGGGTTTGCTCATGCTGATGATCTTTATGTGGCTGTTTCTAAGGAAGCGTTTAGCCTTCGTCATATCGACGCCGTGTTGCACCCCCGTGCCGATGAAAGCTCGGTTGTCCCGGGTGCTGCAATTTCAGAGCGGCAACCTCATCGAGATGTGCAATCACGTTCAGGGGTTTTGGTTCAAGGGGTGAGTTCATTGATGACCCAGCTCGCCCGTTGTTGCCGGCCTGCACCACCTGACCCAATCGGTGGTTTCATTACCCGCGGTAGGGGCGTTTCGGTTCACCGATTACATTGCGCGAGTTTTTTGCAACTTCAGCGCCGCCACCTCGAACGCGTCATCGAGGTTTCTTGGGGCGATACGGCTGACAGCCTGTACCCTGTGGATTTGGTGGTGCGAGCCCAAGATCGTGAGGGTTTGCTTCGCGACTTGTCAGAGGTGTTTGCACGGTTACGGTTAAATGTGGTGGCGGTCAATACCCAAAGCAAAGGGTCATTGGCGCACATGGTTTTTACCGTGACGGTTTCTGACGGGGCGAGCCTGCAACGGGCCAACAAAGTTCTTTCGTCTGTTGATGGGGTTATTTCCGTGTCACGACGTTGAGTTCTCACCCCCCCGTGGGTTTGAGACTGTTAGAATCATGTATTCAGTGTTAACTGCCCTTTTCGGAGGCAACGGCTGTGAAACCATACGATTTTCCTGATGCAACGGGTCACTTTGGTCCCTACGGTGGCGTTTTTGTGGCGGAAACGCTCATGCATGCCTTGGCAGAACTTCGCGAGGCTTACGGGCGCTACCAGAACGACCCCGAGTTTTTGGCTGAATTTCACAGCGAACTCAAGCATTTTGTTGGCAGACCGACCCCTGTTTACCATGCGCGCCGTTGGTCTGAAGAGCTCGGCGGCGCCCAAATTTGGTTTAAGCGCGAAGACTTAAACCACACGGGCGCCCACAAAATTAACAATAGCCTAGGGCAAGCCATGTTGGCTCGACGCATGGGTAAAACACGCATCATTGCCGAAACGGGTGCGGGTCAACACGGCGTTGCAACCGCGACCGTTTGCGCCCGCTATGGCATGGAGTGCATCATTTACATGGGTAGTGAAGATATCAAGCGTCAAGCTCCCAACGTTTTTCGCATGAAACTACTTGGCGCGACGGTTGTGCCGGTTGAGTCGGGCTCCAAGACACTGAAAGACGCTTTGAATGAAGCATTGCGTGATTGGGTGACCAACGTTGAAGGCACTTTCTATATCATTGGCACGGTGGCCGGTCCACATCCATACCCCATGATGGTGCGTAACTTTCACTCGGTAATTGGTGAAGAGTCGATTGAGCAAATGCCAAAATACGCTGGCAAGCAACCCGATTATGTGGTGGCTTGCGTTGGTGGTGGCTCAAACGCCATGGGTATTTTCCACCCTTATTTGTCGCATGAGGGCGTCAAATTGGTCGGTGTTGAGGCGGCAGGCCATGGCATTGAAACAGGCCAACATGCGGCCTCGTTGTCTGCCGGCCAAGTCGGTGTTCTGCACGGAAATCGCACATACGTCATCCAAGACAAAGATGGGCAGGTCCGTGAGACGCATTCGGTGTCTGCTGGGCTCGACTATCCTGGGGTAGGCCCCGAGCATGCTTGGTTAAAAGATTCAGGTCGTGCCACTTATGTGGGCATAACCGACGATGAGGCGTTAGAAGCGTTTCATAAATGTTGCCGCATCGAAGGTATTATTCCCGCCTTAGAAACGGCCCATGCCTTGGCAGAGGCCGCGCGCTTGGCGCCAATGTTGCCAAAAGATCAAGTTATCCTTGTGAATCTATCTGGCCGCGGTGACAAAGACATTAATACTGTGGCTCAGCAAGCTGGCATCGGTCTTTAAGTAGGAACAAACGTGACTATTAAGCGTATCGCTACCGCCTTTTCCAAAGCCCGTGCGTCTTCTCGCGCGGCTTTAATTCCGTACATCTCGGCTGGCAACCCATTGCCCGAGTCGACAGTGCCATTGATGCATGGGTTGGTCAAAGCGGGGGCTGACATCATTGAGCTGGGCATCCCGTTTTCCGATCCGATGGCAGACGGGCCCATTATTCAAAAAGCCGCTGAGCATGCCATCGCACAAGGTGTGGGACTAAGCAGCGTGTTGTCAATGGTTAACGATTTCCGCCAAACCGACACTCAGACGCCTATTGTTTTGATGGGATACGCCAATCCGATTGAGCGCATGGGACAAGCTGAGTTTGTCGAAAGAGCAGCTGCTGCTGGCGTGGATGGTGTGTTGGTTGTCGATTACCCGCCTGAGGAGGTTGTTGGTTTTGGCGAGATGCTGGCGGCCCATGATTTGGCCCCGATTTTCTTGTTGGCTCCCACGTCAACCCAAGCACGCATTGAAGCTGTGAGCCACGTTGCAAAAGGGTACGTCTACTACGTCTCTCTACGTGGTGTGACCGGTGCAGGCCACCTTGACACGGCTGATGTTGCCACACAGTTGGCTCGCATCCGTGAATTTGTCTCGATCCCTGTGGGTGTTGGGTTCGGCATTGGTGATGCTTTGACGGCTGCAAAAGTCGCTGAGGTGGCTGATGCGGTGGTTATCGGTAGCAAACTGATCGATATCATGAACAAGGCTTCTCAGACTTGTGAGAAGGGCAAGCAAACCCAAGCTGCGATAGATGCAGGGTGCGCTTGGTTAAGTGACATACGTTTGGCGCTTGAACAATCGGCTCGCCAGCTGGCCTAGCGCCATTTGGCCATTTGGCCATTTAGCCTTTTTACTGAGCCCCAAGCCAACGGATAAAAAAATGAGCTGGTTAGAAAAACTATTACCGCCACGCATCAATAAAAACGTCGACCCAAATGCGCGTCGCGTGCCTGAAGGGTTGTGGGTCAAGTGCCCATCCTGCGAATCTGTTTTGTATAACGAGGATTTGGCCGCCAACCTTCATGTTTGTCCAAAATGTGATCATCACATGCGAATCGGTGCCCGTGCTCGGATTGATTCTTTACTTGATGTCGAAGGGCGTCAAGAAATCGGGCAAACCACTCGGTCAATGGATCCATTAAAATTTCGCGACTCCCGCAAATATCCTGAGCGTTTGCAGGAGGCAACCAAGCAAACGGGTGAGACGGATGCGTTGGTAACCATGTCTGGGGCAATTCACGGCGTGCCTTGTGTGCTTTCTTGTTTTGAATTTGACTTCATGGGTGGCTCAATGGGATCCGTGGTCGGGGAGCGGTTCGCACGTGGTGTAAAAGCTGCCCTTGAACAAAGAACACCATTTATCTGCGTCGCCGCCTCTGGCGGGGCACGCATGCAGGAGAGTTTGTTTTCTTTATTACAAATGGCCAAAACCAATGCGGCTTTGACGCAGCTCGCTGCAAAGCGACTACCTTTCTTCAGCGTGTTAACCGACCCCACCATGGGTGGTGTGTCTGCAAGCTTTGCCTTTGTTGGCGATGTTGTCATCGCTGAGCCACGTGCGCTGATTGGATTTGCTGGTCCTCGAGTCATTGAACAAACGGTTCGAGAAAAACTGCCTGAAGGTTTTCAACGTTCAGAATTCTTGTTACAAAAAGGTGCCATCGACATGGTTGTGGATCGTCGCCAGTTGCGCGAGGAACTGGCAAGGATGATGGGCCTTTTTATGAATCAGTCCGTAGATGTGCCAATGGCAAAATCAGCGTAGCAATTTAAGCAACACCAGCCTGACAGTAGGCAATCGTTTGGCAACAAAAAACCCAGCTTTGTATATCAGGCTGGGTTTTTTGTTGCCAAACGCGTGTGTTAAACATCGTTTGGGTCATGATCGGGTAGGGCAATGCCCCACCAACTTCATGACATCGGTGCGCGGGTTTCGACTTGAACCAGCGTTGGAGCCGCAACCAGTGTTGCTTGCTTTGGTTCGCGACCCAAACGGACTTGTGCCTGCGAGTGAATCGTTTGCTGCGCTTGCTCAACACGAGTTGAGTCACTTTCCACCCATTGCAAACCCGCTTGGCCCACCAAAGCAATCAGTGCTTCTTTGCTGGCTGGCGGTGTAACCGGCGCTTCAACCTTTGCCAGTTCGACCACTGGTTCAGTTAACGAAACTGGCGCGGATTCCACAAATGGGCTTGTTGGTATCGACTCAGCGGCGGCAGTTGTGACTACTTGAGTGAACACTGGCTGACTGACCGCTTGCGTCTCTTGAACTGCGGGCGTGGTCACGGGTATGACGACTGGTGCTGCCACTGGTGCTGCCATTGTTGCCACCACTGGAGTCACCACCTCGGCTGCTAACTCGGTTGCTAATTCGGTAACCTCTGCAGTTGCTGTGGTTTGAGTCACAACCTCGGTCACAACCGCTGAGGGCGCAGCAACCGCAACCACTGGCGTTGAGGTCACTGGAGCTGTAATCGTTGGAGCGGCAATTGCTGAAGTGGTAATTGTCGGCGTCTCAGACGCAGTCTCTTGATCAGGTGCGACCATCTCGACGGCACTTGAGTCATCGTCTTGCGCGTTTGTAGATTCTTCAGTGCTTGTGCTGTCACCAGGACGACGTCCACGACGTCCACGACGGCTACGACGACGCGGCTTTTCAGCTGTCTCTAAAGTTGCTGCGTCGCCAGCGTTGATATCGGGTTGGCTGTTATCGGTTGATTCGCTTGTTACCACTGAGTCATCAGTGGCTGGGCCTGCTTGATCGTTTAAGCGTTCTTCATTACCCGTTGCGAGTTCTGTCTGGTTCTGTTTAGAACGTCCACGACCGCGTCGGCTGCGACGAGCACGTTGACCATTTTCACTGACATCCGATTCGTCGGTGGGGGTTGTGATGGCATCAACGGCTTGGATAACTGCCTTATCGTCGGCTTGATCGCCATTTGCGTTGCGATCCGTGCGTCGATTGTCTGAGCGGCCACGTCGGTTGCGTTGGCTGTTATTGCTGCGAGCATTTCGTGACGATGTTTCTTTTACGGCAGGTGCGGCAACCGGCGCTTCTGGCTCACTGGCAAATAGCTTGGCGATCCAAGCGCCAATGGCTTTAAACAGGCCGCCCGACATAACACCGCTGGCTTGAGCTGCGGTAACGCCTTTAACGGGACGTGGTGTTGGCGCAGGTGCTGGTTGCGCAGGCGTCACCCCTTTGACCAAAGCCTCTGGCTTTGTTTTGGTATCAAGCTCCTTAGGCGCCCAAGCCAAATTGGTGGACGGTGCTTCAAGGAGCTCGAAGCTTGTCTTAACATCTTCAAGACGAGGGTCATCATGACGCAGTCGCTCAATGATGTGATGCGGCGTTTCGATGTGTTTGTTTGGGATGATCAGTAGGTTGACTTTAAGGCGCGCTTCCATCTTGGTGATATCAGATCGCTTTTCATTGAGAAGGAAAGTGGCGACTTCGACGGGTACCTGTGCGTGCACGGCAGCTGTGTTTTCTTTCATTGACTCTTCTTGCAGCAAACGCAACACGTTTAAAGCGCTAGATTCGGCATCGCGAATAACGCCAGTGCCGTTACAGCGGGGGCAAGTGATGTGCGAGCCCTCATTTAACGCGGGGCGCAGACGCTGACGGGACAGTTCGATCAGACCGAAGCGTGAAATCTTACCCATCTGAACCCGCGCGCGGTCAACATGCAACGCTTCACGAAGGGTTTGTTCAACGGCACGCTGATTGCGGCTGTCTTCCATGTCGATGAAGTCAATGACAATCAAGCCACCGAGATCTCGAAGTCTGAGCTGTCGAGCGGCCTCTTCGGCGGCTTCTAAGTTCGTGCGAGTCGCTGTTTCTTCAATGTCAGCACCACGCGTTGAGCGTGCTGAGTTAACGTCGATGGCCACCAGCGCTTCGGTGTGGTCAATGACGATTGAACCGCCGGAGGGCAGATCAACATGGCGGGAGTAGGCGGTTTCGATTTGGTGTTCAATTTGAAAACGCGAAAACAAAGGCACGTCGTCTTGATATCGTTTGACGCGCTGAACATTGTCGGGCATCACCACACTCATAAAGGCGGTGGCTTGGTCGGCAATATCATCGGTATCAATCAGTATCTCACCGATATCGGGCGAGAAGTAATCCCGGATAGCGCGGATAACCAAGCTTGATTCAAGATAAATCAGTATGGGTGCGGCGTTGCCTTTGGCGGCGCCATCAATCGCACCCCAAAGTTGCATCAAATACGAGAGATCCCATTGCAGTTCTTCGGCGGATCGCCCAATGCCTGCTGTGCGTGCAATGATGCTCATGCCCTTAGGGGTGTCGAGCTGCTCCATTGCTTCACGTAATTCTTGACGCTCTTCGCCTTCAACGCGGCGCGAAACACCGCCACCACGTGGATTGTTGGGCATTAAAACCAAATAACGGCCAGCCAAAGAGATGAAAGTGGTTAGTGCCGCGCCTTTGTTACCGCGCTCCTCTTTTTCAACTTGGATGATTAGTTCTTGGCCTTCTCGCAAGGCATCTTGGATGCGAGCGGTGCGAACATCAGCGCCCTCTTTGAAATAAGTTCGAGCGACCTCTTTAAAGGGCAAGAAACCGTGGCGCTCTTCACCGTAATTTACAAAGCAAGCCTCCAAGCCAGGTTCGATGCGGGTAATGACGGCTTTGTAGATATTGCCTTTGCGTTGCTCTCGTCCTGCGGTTTCGATATCAAGGTCGACAAGCTTTTGCCCATCAACAATTGCAACGCGCAATTCCTCTTGATGCGTTGCGTTAAATAACATGCGTTTCATACAAATACTCCGTAAGTTAGCGGGCTAATATGCCGCGCAGCCACGGGAGACCGATCACGCTAAAGTTAAGAAATGAAACGGATGTTCGCGTACAACGACGCTCGCACGGTGGCGAGCGTTGTGTTCGTTAGGCCAGCGTGGCCCTTTAGGGGCCACTATTCTTGTTTTATAGCCGGTAGTTAATCAACACAAAAACACCAGGTTAAAACGCTGACAACATCGGGCAAATCTACTGCCCAATATAAGAAATTTGATAGTTTCTTCTTTCGATTCTTTTCGTCGTTTGCGCCCGGATCATTTCGGATCGAGCATCGGTCAACCAAGTCTGAATGTGCTGTCGTTACAATGGCACCATTCGATGGAGAACGCTTTTATCTGAGCGACTCAACATTGATGAAAATTCAGACCTTTTTAGGCTCGATTCATTATATGCTTGTTTTCAAGACACTGGGAAGTGATTATGCATAGGTCATTCACATGATTGAAAAAGAGGAGGGTGTTTTAAAGCCAATTGTCCAATGGGTTGAAGTCACCTCGTCGCACGACGGCCAGCGGCTGGACAACTTTTTGATACGTCTTTGCAAGGGCGTCCCTAAGAGTCACTTATATAAAGCCGTGCGTGATGGCCAAGTCAGGGTCAACAAGAGACGCACGGCGGTTGACTACCGTATTCAGGTGGGTGACGTTATCCGGATTCCGCCATTTCGCATGTCGCAGCCCAGCCAACATGCCCATCGCGCGCCCCCAAAAACGTTTCCAATTGTTTTTGAAGACGAGGGCTTGCTGGTTATCGATAAGCCGCCGGGTGTGGCCGTGCATGGTGGTAGCGGTGTCTCGCATGGCGTGATCGAATCCCTTCGCGCGGCCCGCCCTGAATTGGCCTTTCTTGAGCTTGTCCATCGTTTGGATCGAGATACCTCAGGTCTTTTGATGTTAGCCAAACGGCGCCAAACCCTTGTTGCGTTGCACCAAATGATGCGCGATGGGCAGGTGCGTAAACATTATGTGGCGCTCGTTGAAGGCCGGTTTCTTAATGACCGCCAACATATCAGGCTTGGCCTCACAAAATGGAACACTGTTAGCGGCGAGCGCCGCGTCAAAGTGGATCTAGACGGTCAAGCGGCCCATACGATTGTGTCTTGTTTAAGCCGATTGGCCCAGTATTCGTTGGTCGATGCGGAACTAAGAACGGGACGGACCCATCAGATCAGGGTGCATTTGGCATCAACGGGTTATCCGATTGTTGGTGATGATAAGTACGGCAATGACCAGACGCGTGACTTTTTCAAGAAAAATGGATTCTCACGAATGTTTTTACACGCTCGAACATTGTCTTTGATTCACCCCTCAACGGGGCAAGTATTGACCTTAGAGGCACCGTTACCCACGCTTTTTGAACAGGCGCATGCCTTTGTTTGCGAAATTAAGGATGGTTCTAAATGAGCGATTATTCGCTGGTTGTGTTCGATTGGGATGGCACGTTGATGGATTCAACGGTCGATATTGTGCGAGCCATTCAAGCGGCCTGTGTTGATTCGGGGTTGCCAGTGCCTGACGATGAGCAAGCGAGCTGGGTGATCGGTTTGTCACTTGAGCCGGCACTTAACCATGCTGTGCCTGAACTGACGGATGAAAAGCGGCCCTATTTTTTAGAACGTTACCGTTACCACTATCTGAGCCGCGATCCCAAGCTCGTTTTGTTTGAAGGCGTACCCGAGATGCTCGAAGCGTTGCGCCAAGAGGGGGTTGCGCTTGCCGTGGCCACGGGCAAAAGCCGTGTTGGTTTGGACCGCGTGTTGCGCAATACTGGAATTGGCGAATTCTTTACAGCCACCCGGTGTGCTGATGAAACATTTGGGAAACCCCACCCTGGCATGCTGTATGAGATCATGGACGTTGTTGGCGTTAAAAAAGCATCGGTCATCATGGTGGGTGATACCTCACATGATTTGCAGATGGCAGCCAACGCGGGCGTGCATGGATTGGGTGTTTCTTACGGTGCCCATCCAGAGAAGGAGTTACGTCAACAGCCCCATCAAGCCCTGATGCATGACGTTTTGACTGTGAACCAGTGGTTAAGCAAAAAGACCCGACCTTGGGCACCCTTGGAGATGTGAGATGACTCGTTACCTTTACCCTGAGCCCAAAAGCAGTGAAATCACACCTCAGCGCGTTTGGACGAAACGTCGCCAATTGTTGGCCGGTGGCGCCTTGATGGCCGCTGGCGGCGCCATGCCACTCGCGGGCGCCATGGCGCAGCGCTCAAAGCCGTCAGGTTGGGCACCCCTAGCGTCCAACCCCAATCCTGAATACATCATGATGGATGCTTTGACGAGTCTAAAAGATGTCACCACGTACAACAATTTTTATGAGTTTGGTCTAGACAAATCAGACCCTGCCAAATATGCAGGTGCCATGAATATCGAACCATGGACTGTTGAAGTTGAGGGTGAGGTGGCCAAACCAGGCACCTATGGCTTAGAGGATTTGCTCGGTCTGTCGCCGATGCAGGACCGGGTGTATCGCATGCGTTGCGTGGAAGGGTGGTCTATGGTGATTCCATGGATTGGTTACCCTTTGTCAGCTTTGCTGAATAAAGTTGAGCCAACAGGCAACGCAAAGTATGTTGAATTTGTCACGGACATGCAGCCAGACGTGATGAGAGGCCTAAGCTCTTCAGTGATTGACTGGCCTTACCGCGAGGGACTGCGTATGGACGAAGCCATGCATCCCTTGACGCTCCTGTCGTTCGGCGTCTACGGGACGGTTTTGCCCAACCAAAACGGCGCACCCGTGCGGCTTGTGGTGCCATGGAAGTATGGATTTAAGTCAGCAAAGTCGCTGATCAAAATCCGCGTAACTGAAAAGCAACCGCTTACTAGCTGGGTGGCTGCGGCTGCCTCAGAGTATGGTTTCTACGCCAACGTTAATCCAGAGGTTCGGCACCCTAGGTGGTCGCAGGCGACCGAGCGCCGCATTGGCGAAGGTGGCTTTTTTACACCCAAACGTAAAACACTCATGTTCAATGGCTATGCCGATCAAGTAGCAAGCCTGTATGCCAGCATGGATTTGAGAAAAAATTACTAGCGCAAGGCTTTTTTGGTGTCTAGGCTCTCGGCCCTCTCTGTTGATCGTTACAAACCGGTCTTGCTGTTGCTCGGTCTTTTCCCGCTGGTGCGTTGGTTTTGGCTGGGCTGGCAAGGCGAGCTGACAGCCAATCCGATGGAGTTTTTAACGCGTTCTTCGGGCACTTGGGCGCTGGTTTGCCTGTTGGTAACGCTATCGGTGAGTCCAATACGTGAAGTGCTCAATCAGCCAGCCCTTGTCAGGTTGCGCCGCATTTGTGGGTTGTTTGCTTTTTTTTATGCGGCTTTGCACGCCATCACTTGGGCTTGGTGGGACCAAGGCTTTGTGTTGGGTTCGATGTGGCGCGACGTGATCGATCGCCCGTTTATCACAGTTGGGATGCTAGCCTTTTTGGCATTGTTAATCCTCGCCCTGACTTCAAACCAACGTGCCATGCGGGAACTCGGCAAGCGCTGGAAGACTTTGCACCGTTTGATTTACTTGGTTGGTGCACTCGTGATTCTTCACTATTGGTGGCACAAGTCAGGCAAGAACGATTACGCAGAAGTTTTGGCTTATGGTGCAGTTATGTTGCTTTTATTGGCTTGGCGGTTGGTCGGCCCCAAGTTGATGGCCCGATTTAGGCCTGAAACAAAAAAAGTGTCGGCCAGTTAGCCAGGTCTGGCGTCGGTTGGCGTCGCCAATCGACAATAGAACGTGTGTTGACCCATTCGTGTTCGCCGGTTAGGTCGCGTGCCACGCAGAGCCTGGTTGCTGGTGCTAGCGTCTCAATCAGGCTTTGAAACATGGCGATATTACGGTAGGGAGTTTCAATCAATAGCTGACTTTGTTTTTGCCTCTGTGAAATTTGTTCCCATTGCTTGAGTTGCAGCTTTCGGGCGTCTGGTTTCACTGGGGCGTAGCCGTGAAAGGCAAATCGCTGGCCTTCGAGGCCGCTGGCCATGAGCCCCAACAAAATTGATGATGGTCCCACCCAAGGCTTGACCGTGATTTTTAGCTGATGGGCGAGAGCAACAACACGTGCGCCGGGGTCAGCCACGGCTGGACAACCCGCCTCAGAAACCAAGCCCATGTTTTCGCCTTGCAAAAGCGGGGTCAGCCACTGGCGAATCATGGTGTCATCTGCCTTGGTGGTCAGGGTGTGAATATTGATCTCTTGCAGCGGTCGCGTCAGGTTCAATTGTTTGAGGAATGCTCGAGCGGTTTTTGCGTTTTCAGCAATATAGTGAGTCAGAGCACTGGCCTTTTGCTGCGCAGAGGATGGCAGCCAGTCATTTATTGGTCGGTCCGAAAGGCCAACGGGAATCAGGTGCAGTGTGCCAGTGGTGGCCGCTGGTGGGTAAGGCTTGGTCATGGTTGACTCAATAATTGATGGTTCAAAGGGCAGAGGCCGGCGCGCGAAAGCATGGTTGTGAGTTCGATCAAAGGCAGGCCGATTATGGCTGTGGGGTCGTCACTGGCGAGTTTATCCAGAAGCGCAATGCCTAAGCCTTCGGCTCGAGCGCTACCGGCCACGTCGTAGGGACGTTCAATAGAGAGGTAACACTCTATTTGGGTAGGCGATAAGGGTTTGAACACCGCGTGACACTCGACCACTGAGAGTTGCCGACCCGAGGAGCAGACAACTGCCAAAGCACTATAGAAAGTGACCATTCGGCCTGAGAGACGCGACAATTGTTCGACGGCGGCAACATGTGAGCCGGGCTTGCCGAGTGCTTGGCCATCGAGATCGAGCACTTGGTCGGCGCCAATCACAACACTATCAGGCTGTTGCAAAAAAACTTTTAGGGCTTTTTGCAGGGCCAAGCGTCGGGCAGTTGCTTTGGGCGTTTCCCCATGTTCTCGCCTTTCCTCGATGCCAGGTGCTTCAGTTTTGAAGGGCAAACCCAAACGAGAGAGCATTTCAGATCGATAACGCGAACTCGAGGCGAGTATCAAAGAGGGGGGGTGGTTTGACGTTTGCAATGCTCTCATTTGTTATGGGGGTGATTTTGGCGTTATGATAGCGGGCTTTGCCGGTCAATGGGAATACCATCGATCAAATGTGTCATTTAAGTGCTTAAGTGCTTAAGTGCTAGGATTCAGATCACCTTCTTCTCGGATGCAAGTAATAGTGGAACTGTCGTTGTGACTGCAAGTCAGATAGAGGCGACGCGTCCTTGGGATGAAGACCGCGACTGGCGCGCGGCTTGTCTCGTGCAATGGGGTATGCCAAAGACAGTCGACCTGCGCCGTTTTGCGAGGGAGATCCAGCGTGTTGATGGTGCATTTGCCATTCGTCGCTTGGTTAGGTTAATAGAGGGGTTGCCAGAGCAGCCTCTGGTTCGAGAAGTCAGTGTTGCTGCTAAGCAAGGCTCCGGTGTGGTTTGGTTTTCATTGACGGGACAAATGCAGGTTGGTCGCAAGCCGCAGGTGTTACTGAAAGTGCAGGCTCAAATCCTACTGACGTGCCAGCGTTGCATGCAACCGCTGACTTACATTGCCAATGAATCGGTGTTGTTTGATGTGGTTCGCCAAGAAAGCGCACTGAATGACGTCAATGATGCCGAGCCTTTTGACCCGGATACGCCTGAAGAGTTGGTGGCCGATCCGCGTTTTGACATCGAGCAGTTGATTGAGGATCAGTTGATTTTGGCAGTGCCTTATGTGCCAAAACACGACAGTTGTTCGGCGGCATCGTCGCCAGCGCAAGAAGAAACAGAGACACCTCGGGTTTCGCCGTTTGGTTCGCTCGCTGCATTAAAGGGTCGATGAAAGTCGACATATTTTTTTTTAGAAAGTTGTTAGATTGATAGCGCGCTACAATCTGCGCTAAATTAGGAGTCATCATGGCTGTTCAGCAAAACAAGAAATCATCTTCCAAGCGCGGTATGCACCGCTCGCATGACTTTATCTCGACGCCGCCTACAGCGATTGAGCCAAATACGGGCGAATTGCACCTGCGCCACCACATCAGCCCCAACGGCTTTTATCGTGGTCGTAAGGTTCTGAAGACGAAGGCTGACGAGTAAGTTTGAACTTGACGTGAGCTATGGGCATTTCATGCCCTCAAAGGCCCCGTGAGCAAACCCGTTCATATAGCGATTGATTGCATGGGTGGTGATATTGGTTTACCAGTCACCATTCCGGCCGCGTTAGCATTCGCCCAACAGTTTTCAGCAACTGTCCTGCACCTAGTCGGTCGGCAGGATGAGATCGTTTGCGAACTTGAAAAGCACCATCACCGTTTTCCAAACATTGATGGTGATCGACTTCAGATTTTGCATGCGTCTGAAGTGGTTACCATGGAGGATTCGGTCGAGATTGCGTTAAGACGCAAAAAAGATTCTTCCATGCGTGTTGCCGCCCAAGCTGTTAAGGATGGGCGGGCTCAGGCTTTTGTGTCAGCGGGTAACACCGGCGCACTAATGGCCATTTCACGATATGTTCTCAAAACGCTAGATGGCATCGACCGGCCAGCGATAGCCGCTGCTTTGCCAAACCAAAAGGGTGGTGCCACCACTGTTTTGGATTTGGGCGCCAACGTTGACTGTTCAGCCGAACACTTGTTGCAGTTCGCCATCATGGGTACGGCACTCGCGCAGAGAGGGCATGGCGCCGAGTTGCCCTCGGTCGGATTGCTCAATATCGGTGAAGAGGTTATTAAAGGCAACGATATTGTTAAGCAAGCCGCGGACTTGCTAAGAGCCAGTTCATTGAATTTTGTCGGTAACGTCGAGGGCAATGACATCTTTAAAGGTACGGTCGACGTGGTTGTTTGTGATGGATTTGTGGGTAATGTTTTGCTTAAATCGGTTGAAGGGCTATCGCATATGCTTGGTAGCATGATTCGAGACGAATTTCACCGCAATTTTTTGACCATGTTAGCGGGGTTGTTGGCCCGGCCAGTGTTAAATCGATTTCGGCGTCGAGTGGATAATCGGCGCCATAATGGTGCGGCGTTGCTTGGTCTTAAAGGTGTTGTTTTCAAAAGTCACGGGTCAGCCGACGAGTATGCTTTTAGATATGCGCTTGAGCGCGCACATAATGCTGTGACGACCGGATTGCTTGAGCGAATTTCCGCGACGATCACCGGGCTCACAAAGAGCCACGCTCATGAGCAAGCTCAGGCCCGTGAGACTGCTTTGACCTCGGTAACTCAAAAATGATGAAAGACTCCAGAATTTACTCTCGAATTAGCGCCACAGGCAGCTATTTGCCAGCCCGTGTGGTAACCAACGAGGCATTGGCCGTTGAGTTGGCGCTCAATGGTGTTGAAACGTCAGACGAATGGATTGTTTCAAGAACCGGTATTCGTCAGCGACATTTAGCTGCGGCAGGCGAGATGACCAGCGACTTGGCTTGCGAAGCGGCCAAACGGGCGTTGGCACAAGCCGGAAAGTCTGCCAACGACATTGATTTGATTATCTTGGCCACTTCAACACCAGACATGGTGTTTCCCAGCACAGCCTGCTTGGTGCAGGCCAAACTAGGCAATCACAGTGCGCCAGCCTTTGACCTTCAAGCGGTGTGTAGCGGCTTTGTTTACGCGTTGGCGACAGCTGATGCCTTTATTCGTTGTGGGCGTGCCAAATGCGCGCTTGTGATTGGTGCCGAGGTGTTTTCTAATATTCTGGATTGGAAAGACCGTGGCACTTGTGTACTTTTCGGTGATGGCGCCGGTGCGGTCTTGCTCGAAGCAAGCGACGAGCCTGGGATTCGAGCCGCACAGCTTCACGCTGACGGCAGTTTGGCCGGCATTCTTTGCACACCGGGTAACGTTACGCATGGCCAGGTCACTGGTGATCCCTTTTTGCGCATGGACGGTCAAGCCGTCTTCAAGCAAGCTGTCTCAGTGCTTGAAAAGTCCGCCCGTTCGGTCGTTGAAGAAGCCGGGCTGACGCTTGCGCAGATTGATTGGTTGATCCCGCATCAGGCGAACTTGAGAATTCTTTCTTTTCTGGCCAAAAAGCTCGGTACAGGGATGGACAAGGTTGTGGTCACGCTAGATCAGCATGCCAATACCTCCGCAGCAAGCGTGCCGTTGGCGCTTGATGCGGCCTACCGCGATGGGCGAGTTAAGGCGGGCCATGAGGTGCTGCTGCAAGGAGTGGGCGGTGGATTCACGTGGGGTTCGGTTGTGGTTCGCATGTAGCCACGATATTGCATGGAGTAAGTGACATGAAATTTGCTTTTGTTTTTCCGGGTCAAGGGTCTCAAACCGTTGGCATGTTGGATGTGTGGGCCGATACTCAGGCCGCTCAAGCGGTTATGTCACAAGCGGATGCAGCGCTAGGCGAGGACTTGTCTGGGTTGATCGCGCGTGGCCCAATTGAGCAAATCAACCTAACAACCAACACACAGCCGGCAATGTTGGCGGCCTCGTTGGCTATGTTGGCTGCTTGGCGTGCCGCCGGTGGCCCGGATCCGTCAGTCATGGCAGGCCACAGTTTGGGTGAGTACGCTGCGTTGACGGCAGCTGGTGTGATTGATTTGGCCGATGCCGTGCGCTTGGTCCGAATCCGTGCCGACGCCATGCAGGCGGTTGTGCCTATTGGAACCGGCGCCATGGCTGCTATTCTTGGGCTTGAAGACGATGCCGTTCTAGCTGTTTGTGAGCAAGCATCGCAAGGAGAAGTCGTAGAGGCAGTTAACTTTAACGCGCCTTCGCAAGTGGTGATTGCTGGCCACCGTGCCGCTGTTGAGCGGGCCATGGAAAATGCCAAGGCAGCAGGTGCCAAAAGGGCTTTGTTATTGCCGGTTTCGGCACCTTTTCACGCCAGTCTTTTAAAGCCCGCTGCCGCCGTTTTGGCGCAGGCGTTGAGCCAAGTGACCTTAAATGCGCCTCAAATACCCGTCATCCAAAACGTGGATGTGCAGATGCATCACGATCCTGCAGCGATTGCGCAGGCACTCGTGGATCAGACCTGGCACCCAGTGCGTTGGGTTCAGACCATCCAGGCGATGGCTCATCAAGGCGTGACACACATCGTTGAGTGTGGCCCAGGGAAAGTGCTGAGCGGTTTGGTCAAGCGAATCGATGGCTCTTTGGTCGCTTTGTCGGTCAATGATCCTGCGAGTCTGCAAGCCGCCATCGAAACACTAAATAATAGTTAAACTTACCGCCAATCAAAGCGGGGAGCGAGATAAATGGAATTTAAAGACAAAGTGGCGTTGGTCACAGGGGCCTCAAGAGGGATCGGTCGCGCTATTGCCATGGCATTGGCAGAAAAAGGCGCCACGGTTGTGGGCACCGCCACCACTGCAGCAGGCGCAGATGCGCTGCACGAGTGGCTGTCTGCCAAAGGTGGTCGGGGTGTTGCGCTTGACGTGAACGATCAAGAGGCTGTTAGCGCATTGGTTGATTCGCTTGGCAAAAAATTCGCAGGACCGCATATTTTGGTGAACAATGCGGGCATTACACGCGATAATTTGGCCATGCGAATGAAAGATGACGATTGGGATTCAGTCCTGCAAACGAACTTAGGTAGTGTGTTTCGCTTAAGTCGTGCAGTGATGCGTCCCATGATGAAGGCCCGCTGGGGGCGAATCATCAATATTACGTCTGTGGTTGGATCAAGCGGTAATGCTGGTCAAGCCAACTACGCCGCCGCTAAGGCTGGTGTGGCAGGCATGACTCGAGCGCTGGCCCGCGAGCTTGGTAGCCGCAACATAACGGTCAACTGTGTGGCTCCCGGTTTTATTGAAACAGACATGACACGGGCATTGAGCGACGACCAAACGGCCGCCCTTTTGGGGCAAATTCCGCTGGGCCGGCTGGGTTCGCCGTCTGATATTGCCCATGCGGTGACGTTTTTGGCGTCGCCCGAAGCAGAGTACATTACGGGTACGACCCTACACGTAAATGGTGGAATGTACATGGCGTGAGTTTTTCTGCCCGCGCTTGGCTATAATTAAATTGATTTTTCCCCTACTGGAGATATGAATGGAAAGCATCGAACAGCGAGTCAAGAAAATCGTCGCTGAACAACTTGGCGTTAACGAAGCCGAGATCAAGAACGAATCATCCTTTCTTGACGACCTTGGTGCCGACTCGCTCGATATGGTCGAGTTGGTTATGGCGCTTGAGGACGAGTTCGAAACAGAGATCCCGGACGAGGAAGCTGAGAAGATCACGACGGTCAAGCAAGCCATTGATTACATCGAGAGCAACTCGAAGTAATTAAAAATGGCTGTTGGTTTCTGTTTGCTTAGTCGAACAGGCCGACGGGCGGTTGAGGTCGTTTTAGTATCTGTGAGTTTGGCCGAAAAGGTTGCAAACACACTGGTTCGAGCGAAATCAACCGCCTTTTTTTTGCATTACCTTTGTTTCGTTTTTTAGTCAGGAGTGAATCTTGAAGCGACGAGTCGTGATCACCGGTCTTGGTATCGTGTCCCCCGTTGGTAACGATATCTCGACGGCGTGGAATAACGTGGTGAATGGTCGTAGTGGTATCGGGCGTATTACGCGCTTTGATCCTTCCGACTTCAATGCGCGTATTGCCGGTGAGGTCAAAGAATTTGACGTAACGGCCTACTTGCCCGCTAAAGAAGCTCGGCAAATGGATACGTTTATCCACTACGGTATCGCTGCTGGCGTTCAAGCCTGGCGTGATGCCGGGCTGGAAGTGACAGAAGAAAATGCACAACGCATGGGTGTGATTGTTGGCTCAGGTATTGGCGGCCTGCAACGTATTGAAGAAACACAAAAAGAATACCTTGAGCGCGGCGCACGACGAATCTCGCCTTTTTTTGTGCCTGCCTCGTTGATTAACTTGGTGTCTGGCCAGCTTTCGATCATGCTGGGGCTCAAAGGGCCGTCGTATGCGGTTGTATCCGCGTGCACAACAGGCTTGCATTCGATTGGTGATGCCGGTCGGCTGATCGAGTACGGTGATGCTGACGTGATGATTGCTGGTGGTACAGAGTCAACGGTCTCCCCGCTCGGCATTGGCGGTTTTGCAGCCATGCGAGCGCTGTCAACCCGCAATGATGATCCCACGACCGCTTCGCGTCCTTGGGATGTGGATCGCGATGGCTTTGTATTGGGGGAAGGCGCTGGTGTGTTGGTGCTTGAAGAGTATGAGCACGCCAAGCGCCGTGGTGCAAAAATTTATGGTGAGCTTGCAGGCTACGGCATGAGCTCTGATGCTTTTCACATCACGGCTCCAGATCGCGATGGCCCCAAACGCGGGATCGAAATGGCCTTGCGTAATGGCGGCATCGCTCCACAAGAGATCAGTTACGTGAATGCCCACGGGACATCAACACCCCTGGGAGACAAAAATGAGACCGAGGCCTTGAAGCTAGCCTTCGGTGACCATGCCAAGAAGTTAGTGGTTAATTCGACTAAATCCATGACTGGCCATTTGCTGGGTGCTGCGGGCGGCATCGAGGCGGTTTTCACGACTTTGGCTGTACACCACCAAGTGTCACCACCTACGATCAATATTTTTAATCAAGATCCGGAGTGTGATTTGGATTACTGCGCCAACGAAGCGCGCGACCTTACCATTGAGGTGGCGCTTTCGAACTCCTTCGGTTTTGGGGGCACTAACGGGTCAATGGCCGTACGGCGGGTTTGACATTGACCGATCTTGAGCCAAGATCGTGGGCAGTTACAGGGGCGCTATCGGTAGCGCCCCGATACATTCAGTGTGCCCGTGACGGATTGATTTTGTTGCTGATTGCAACTATCTCGTTTTCAAGTTTTTACCTTGGCCTGAGCCGTGTCTTGGCCGTTGGACTGGGTTTTGTATTTTTGGGATGTTTTTTATTCTGGCGATTTTGCTTGTTGCGCCAGATCAATGCCGGAGCGCCATCTCGTGAGGTCTTACGGGTGACTGAGGTGGGCGTTGATTTGCTCGGTAGTCCTTCACCCTTGGTACTGCAAGGCGTGATTCGCCACTGGGCTGGGATAACGTTGCTTTGCCTGTCAAAAAGAAATCACCGGCTGGTGTTGCGACGAGTGACGCTTTGGCGAGACCACTTCTTGCCTGAGGACTATCGACGATTAAATGTTCTCGTGAACTGGCTGACAAGAGGCCAAGCATGAGCGAACGAGACGTCGACGCTAAGTTGGTTGCCCGTGTCCAGGCCGGGGATAAGGCGGCCTTTGATTTATTGGTTTTAAAGTACCAGCGAAAAATTCTGAGATTGTTGTCTCGTATGTTGCGAGACCAATCAGAAATAGAAGACGTGATGCAAGAGGCTTTCATCAAGGCCTATCGGGCTTTGCCACAGTTCCGCGGTGATAGTGCTTTTTATACGTGGCTGTACCGCATTGTTATCAATACCGCCCGCAATTGGATGGCCTCGCAAGCTCGCCGTCCGAGCTCGCCAAGTTTGTATCAATCTGAAGATGGTGAAACTTTTGACGAGATTGATAACCTAATAGACAACAACACACCTGAATCGTTGTTGGCAAGTCAAGAGATTGCCGATTCGGTGAATGAAACGATTCAGGCATTGCCCGCTGAATTAAGAACAGCTATTTTGCTAAGAGAGATTGAGGGCTTGAGCTATGAAGAGATTGCGCAGGCAATGGGTTGCCCCATTGGAACGGTGCGATCACGGATTTTTCGGGCACGCGAAGCAATTGCCACCAAGTTGCGTCCAATGATCGGTCACCAAGGCGATCGACGATGGTAAGGAAAGACTGACATGCAAACGACACAGACACACCCTTTATCAGCAGCAAGCGACGGCACGCACCATGTGGCTGAGCATCCTGCGGTGGATCGAATGGAGTTGATTTCAGCGTATTTTGATGGCGAGTTCGATCAAAGTGACCTTGAGTCGATCTCAAATGCAGCATCGCCTATCGCGGATCTTGACCCACTCGAGCACAAAGAGGATTGGGCAATTTTTGCCTTAATTGCTGATTCTCTCGCTCAGCCCTCTGCGCAGGCCTTAAGCCCATCTGTCGAATTTACAGCTCGGCTTTCAGCCGCACTTCAAAGAGAACCGGCCCATCAACCGGCTGCTGATATGGATCCAGATCGTTCGTCAACACCATTGACGCAAAGTGCAAGCAGCCCTGGTTTCTGGTCGAGATGGTTCTCGTGGCCTAGCTTGGCCATGGCTGCGGCCGTTGCCGCTGTGGTGTGGGTTGCTCAGCCGCTTTTGATGCTCGATGGTGAGGTGGTACTAGCTACACCGACGGTAATGATTGAGGTACCGGCAGACGGTGAGGTTGTTTCTGATTATGCCAACGCGCACAGACAATTCTCTGGGCCGATTGCGGTGCGGCAGGCAACATTTGAGCCTGAGGTCAAGCGATGAAATTCGCGCTTCTACCGGTGAAAGGTTTGTGGTTTCATACAGCTAGGTTCGATCGACTTTCACGCGGTCTTTGCTTGGCCGTTATGGCGCTTGTGGTGATGGGACTTGCAACGGCGCACGCGAGAGGCGCTGATGCGGTGGTTCAGTCCGCCTCGGATGCCAAGTCACTTCTTGAGGGGATTCAATCGGCGGCCAAGCGGCTGAACTATCAAGGCGTATTCTCTCAGCAACGCGATGGTGCGGTCCATTCTTATCGGATGACGCACCGGTTTGTCGATGACAGAGAGGAAGAAAGAATTGAGGTACTCGATAACAGCCCGCGGGAGTACTTGCGGGTCAATCATTCAGTTAGTTGCTTTATGCCAGAGCAACAGTTGGTGGTTAACGAGTCGCAGCGGCAAGAGCGATTCCCTGCGTTATTGATGGGTGAGTTGTCTCAGTTTTCGGAGTTCTATGACGTTTTGTTGGTGCCCACGCCAAGTCGAGTTGCAGGGCGCCAGTGCTTGGTTGTCGATATCGTTCCTAAAGACAATCACCGTCCTTACTACCAATTTTGCGCTGATGTGGAAACGGGGCTGTTGCTCAAAGCGCAACTACGGCAGGCTGATGGCCGTGTCTTGGAGCAAATCGCTTTCAACCAAGTTCGAGTCGGGCAGTCGATTGCCGATGTCGAGCTGGCTCCAAGTTGGCCCACTGAGGGCTGGCAACAGATCAACCAAAAACAGGCGCCGATTAATTTTCGTGCGTTGGGTTGGGATTATGAGCAACCGCCAGGGTTTGAACCTGTCATGCAACTGCAACGTACCTTTCGCGATGGTCGAATGGTCAATCAAATGATTTTGACTGACGGTTTGGCTAGCATCTCAGTTTTTATTGAACCTTATCAGCAGAGTTTGTCTCAACACCAGTGGCCAGGAGCCAGCCGCTCGGGATCGATCAATTTGTATGGCAAGAAAGTCGATGACTACTGGGTGGTTGTGGTGGGTGAAGTGCCCGCTGAAAGTATTCATATGCTGGCGCAATCGATCAACCGTCGCGATGTCTCTTCGAGCCAGTAACGCATGTTGTATCGCACATAAAAACTAATACGGAGTTTGATAATGTCCAATCGCCATAACTTATCTACCATCGCGCCCACCCGGACCCTCCAACAGCCACAACAGCGCCTTTGGCGCATTATGTTGATGTCAATCGCTTTTGTGGCGTTGTTATCTTTTGGTACGCAGCCAGTGCACGCCAATACGGCGGGACTACCTGACTTTACCGGTATCGTAGAAAAAGCCGACGAGGCGGTGGTGAACATTAGAACCACTGCCACGGTTAATGGCCGTGGTCGCTCGGGACAAGATCCTTATGAGATGTTCCGTTGGTTCTTTGGCCCCGACTTTCAGCCACCCGGTGGTGCACCAGAGCAAAGACGCGGTGCACCAGAGCAAAGACCTGGTGAACCAGCCCCTGAGCCCGAGCAACGTTCGGTGCCTCGAGGTGTTGGGTCTGGTTTTTTCATCACAGCAGATGGTTCGATTCTTACCAACCATCACGTGATTGACGGGGCAGATGAGATATTTGTCACTTTGACCGATGGCAGAGAGTTCAAAGCGGACGTAGTTGGCAGCGATGTACGCACCGATGTCGCGTTACTGAAGATTGATGCCACTGAGATGGTGACGCTCCCCATCGGCAGTGCCCAGAATCTTAAAAAGGGTCAATGGGTTTTGGCCATTGGTTCCCCCTTCGGTCTGCAGGCTACAGTGACAGCTGGTATCGTGAGCGCGATTGGTCGTGAAACGGGTGATTATTTGCCATTCATTCAAACGGATGTGGCCGTCAACCCAGGTAACTCTGGTGGCCCCCTTTTGGATATGTCTGGCCAAGTGGTGGGCATTAACGCTCAAATCGTCTCGCGCAGCGGCGGCTTTATGGGCATCTCGTTGGCTATCCCGATTGATGAAGCCATGTTGGTTGCCGACCAACTCAAAACCAACGGTAAAGTTGTTCGCGGTCGGATCGGTGTTCAAATCGGTGAAGTGAACAAAGACGTGGCCGAGGCGAGTGGTTTATCTGATCAGTCTGGAGCAATGGTCAGTCGCGTTGAACCCGATGGTCCGGCAGATCTTGCTGGTGTGAAAGCCGGAGACATCATTTTGACTTTTGACAGTAAAAAAGTCGCTAAATGGTCTGATCTTCCGCGAGTAGTGGGTGCTACAAAGCCCGGCGAGCGGGTCGAGATGGAAGTGTGGCGTCGCGGCAAACCCGTCACCCTGATGGTCAAGGTTGGCGAAACACCTTCAGCAGAGCAGCCTCAAGCGGCAGCAGCCACCTCGCCCGCGCCCGTGGAAGGACTGACCGCACTCGGTTTGACGGTGGTGAACTTGACCGACAAGGAGAGCGCCGAGCTTGGCCTTGAGAAAGGCGTGAAAGTGACTGAGTCGGCCGATGCTGGTGCTAACGCCGGTATCGCTGTTGGCGATATCGTGTTGACCGTGGGTAACACTGAAGTGAGCTCGGCCAAGCAGTTTGTTGATTTGGTTGAAAAGGCTGGCGAGGGCAAACCGGTTGGTATGATGGTTCAGCGCAACGGTCAGGCCCAGTGGGTTTTGGTGAGACCCAAACGTTAGGCAGCTGTCAGGCTAAAATATGGCTAATTCAATGCGGCAGGGGGGCGCGTCAAGCGCCCTCTCGTTTTATGTGGGAAAAAGCCACCCGGTGGTTTACCGGCTTCCCGTCTGCTGAATAAGACGGATTTCATTTAAGTTTGATTGGATTTTATGCAGCACATTCGTAACTTTTCGATCATTGCTCATATTGATCATGGCAAGTCAACACTGGCTGATCGCTTGATACAAACCTGTGGCGGTTTGGCGGGTCGCGAAATGTCGGCTCAAGTGCTTGATTCGATGGATATTGAGCGAGAGAGAGGCATCACCATTAAGGCGCAAACCGCGTCGTTGTTGTACCGTGCCAAAGACGGCCATGAGTACCAATTCAACTTGATTGATACGCCAGGTCACGTCGACTTTTCTTATGAAGTGAGTCGCTCACTGTCTGCGTGCGAAGGGGCGCTCCTCGTGGTTGATGCCTCTCAAGGTGTCGAGGCTCAGACGGTTGCAAATTGCTACACCGCCATTGAGTTGGGTGTAGAGGTTGTTCCTGTTCTTAATAAAATGGATTTGCCGCAAGCTGACCCAGACGGTGCTCGGGCGGAAATTGAAGATGTGATCGGCATTGATGCTTCAGACGCCGTTGCTGCAAGTGCGAAGACCGGTCTGGGTATCGATGAAATACTTGAGGCCATTGTGGCCAAAGTCCCAGCACCCAAAGGCGATCCAGAGGCGCCTTTGCAGGCGTTGATTGTTGACTCGTGGTTTGACAATTACGTTGGCGTGGTGATGTTGGTTCGCATTGTTAACGGCACGCTTAAGCCAAAAGACAAAATTCGTTTCATGGTAACGGGCGCGCTACACGGCTGCGAACAACTCGGTGTATTCACCCCGAAATCGTTGCCACGCTCCATGCTGTCGGCAGGACAGGTCGGTTTTGTGATTGCAGGCATCAAAGAACTTAAAGATGCCAAGGTGGGTGACACGATTACGCATACGGCGCGCCCCGCACTTGAACCGTTACCTGGATTTAAAGAAGTTAAGCCGCAGGTGTTTGCGGGACTGTATCCCGTTGAAAGCAGCGAGTATGATCAACTGCGCGATTCCCTAGAAAAGCTAAAGTTAAATGACTCAGCGCTCATGTATGAACCTGAGGTATCACAGGCCTTGGGTTTTGGTTTCCGATGCGGATTTTTGGGCCTTTTGCACATGGAAATTGTGCAAGAGAGGCTTGAGCGAGAGTTCGATATCGACATCATCACCACAGCACCGTCTGTGGTCTACCAGATTCAGCTCAATGATGGTGAAGTCATCAGCATTGAAAGCCCTTCAAGGATGCCAGAGGTCGGTAAGGTTGCCGAGATTCGTGAGCCGATTGTCTCTGTCACGCTGTTCATGCCACAAGAATATGTGGGGCCGGTGATGACGCTGTGTAATCAGAAGCGAGGTGCTCAGCTAGACATGAGCTATCACGGTCGACAAGTTCACCTGAAGTATGAGATTCCTCTGGCGGAAATTGTGCTCGACTTTTTTGATAAGTTGAAATCAGTTTCGCGCGGCTATGCATCAATGGATTATGAGTTTTTAGAGTACCGCACCTCAGACGTCGTTAGGGTGGATGTGTTGATCAACACGGATCGTGTTGACGCGCTGTCCACTATCTGTCATCGGTCAAACGCCCGCTACCGAGGCAGAGAGATGGTGGCCAAAATGCGTGAGATGATTCCCCGTCAAATGTATGACGTTGCCATACAAGCTGCCATTGGCGCTGAAATCATTGCTCGTGAAAACGTCAAAGCGCTGCGTAAGAACGTCTTGGCCAAATGCTACGGCGGTGATGTCAGCCGTAAAAAGAAATTGCTTGAAAAGCAAAAGGCTGGCAAAAAGCGAATGAAGCAAGTCGGCAGTGTCGAGATTCCTCAAGAAGCATTTTTGGCGATCTTGCAAGTTGATGATAGGTAACACGTTCCGATGAAGAATCTAACTGCCTGCAAAGGATCACAACGCTCATGAGCTGGAATTTTTCATTAATTCTTTTTGTGGCGCTGATAGTCACGGGACTTGTCTGGTTGATTGATCGTCTTTTTCTACGCAAAAAGAGATCAGTCACAGACAAGCGTCCATGGTGGATTGAGTACGGTGCCAGTTTTTTTCCAGTCATTTTGTTTGTCTTTGTTTTGCGCTCTTTTATTGTCGAGCCATTCCGAATCCCCTCGGGATCGATGTTGCCGACACTACAGTCTGGCGACTTGATCCTAGTCAATAAATTCATCTACGGTATCCGTTTGCCGATTTTGCATGACAAAGTAGTACCGATTGGTGATCCGGCACGGGGTGATGTCATGGTGTTTCGCTACCCCGTGGACCCTAAGGTGGACTACATCAAGCGGGTGATTGGGTTGCCCGGCGATGAGGTAGCCTACATCAACAAAAGGGTGTTTTTGAACGGTAAAGAAGTGCCGAGTCAACGTGACGGTGACTTCTTTGAGCCAGACCGTCTTGTTTACACAGCCCAGTATATTGAAAGCCTAGGCGAATTTGATCATAAAATGCTAGTAGATATGCGTACAAGGCAGGACTTAAGGCCTTTTTGGCGCTTTCCGTATCGAGACAACTGCACTTATCGCGTTGACGGCATTGTTTGCACCGTACCAGAGGGTGAATACTTTATGATGGGTGACAATCGCGATAACAGTTTGGACAGCCGATTTTGGGGCTTCGTGCCGGAGTCTCACATTGTTGGTAAAGCGTTTTTTATCTGGATGAACTTTTCTGAACCGGGTCGAATTGGTCGTTTTCATTGATAGTTAACGACCACCGGGTGACCCGTGTTAACGGGTATTGATTGATGTCTGCGAAACCTCTAGAACAAGTATTGGGTTACAGCTTTGAGAGCAAGGCGTTGTTGGAACTTGCACTCACGCACCGAAGTCTCGGTGCGAAAAATAACGAGCGCTTGGAGTTTCTCGGTGATTCGGTCCTTGGCACGTCAATTTCAGCGCTTCTATTTCACCGCTATGGCAAGTTAGACGAAGGTGATTTGTCGCGCGTTAGGGCAAACCTCGTCAAGCAAGCCGCACTCGCCGACATTGCGCAAACGTTAGGCTTATCGCAATACTTGCGGCTTGGAGAAGGTGAATTAAAAAGTGGCGGCTTTAGGCGCCCCTCAATTTTGGCAGATACCTTCGAGGCGATTCTTGGTGCCATTTTCTTGGACGGTGGCTTTGAGCGTGCGCAGGAAGTGATTCACCGGCTCTATGAGCCCGTGCTGGCCTTGGTCGATCCTCAAACGATTGGTAAGGATGCAAAGACCTTGCTGCAGGAGTTTTTGCAAGCCCATAAAATGGCGTTACCTGCTTACGCTGTTTTAGCGACCCATGGTGCGGCACACAGCCAACAGTTCGAAGTGACTTGCGATATTGGTCAACTTGACATTCGTGTTCAAGCGGTCGGTGCCAGTCGCCGGTCGGCTGAGCAAACCGCAGCTAAGTTAGCATTAGAGAAAGCCATGCAGTTAAAGCCTGGGCCAGGCCGTAAGGCAGTTAAGCGTGCGCGCAAAGCTGCCCAGTTGAGTTTGCCCGTTGCCGTTTCACAGGATGCCAGATGATTGATGCACTATCGCCTTACCGTTGTGGATTTGTGGCAGTGGTTGGGCGCCCAAACGTTGGTAAATCCACGTTGATGAATGCGCTAATTGGTGCCAAGGTTTCGATTGTTTCACGCAAAGCCCAGACAACGCGGCACCGTATCCACGGTGTGTTTACCCGCGACCGCGAACAGTTTGTGTTTGTAGACACACCAGGCTTTCAGATGCGTCACGGCGGGACGATGAATAAAATGATGAATCGTGTCGTCAGCCAAACCCTGTCTGATGTGGACGTGGTGTTGTTCGTGGTCGAGGCAGGCAAGTGGACGACTGCTGATGCCACCTTGCTTGAGATGCTAGGCAACTGCCAGCAAGTCATTTTGGTGATCAGTAAAGTCGATCTTTTTAAAGACAAAAACGCATTGTTTCCCTTTGCCGGTGAGGTCGCTGCCCGCCACCCGTTTACGGCTGTGGTGCCCGTGAGCTCTGTCAAAAAGGTGCAACTTGACACGTTGCTTGACGAGGTTGCCAAGTACCTGCCTGAAAATGAACCGATGTTCGATGAGGAGATGTTTACTGACCGATCGGTGCGTTTTCTGGTGTCTGAGCTTATACGGGAAAAGATATTCCGACTGGTGGGCGACGAGTTGCCTTATGGCTGTACGGTAGTGATTGAACAATGGGAAGAGTCTGATGACCGAGCCCGGATTTCGGCTTGCGTGATTGTTGAGCGTGAAACCCACAGACCCATTCTGTTGGGTGCCAAGGGTATGCACATGAAGCGCATTGCCACAGAGGCCCGCGTCGATATTGCTGAACTACTTGAAAAGTCCGTTCATCTCGAGGTCTACATCAAAGTCAAAAAGGGTTGGTCTGACCGCGAAAGTAGCTTGCGTGAACTCGGCTACGATTAGCAATTACTGGGGCAGGGCGCCATGAGTCGACGTACCACCCGCATCGCCGAAGCATCCGCCTTTGTGTTGCATAGCATGCCGTGGCGCGAAACATCTCTGATTGTCAAAGCATTCAGCCGCGATCACGGTATTGTGACGCTTGTGGCCAAAGGCGCCAAGCGTCCTTATTCGGGCCTACGCGCAGTGCTGATGGTGTTTCAGCCGTTGTCGCTCTCATGGTCGGGTGCGGCTGAAATTAAAACACTGACCCAGGCCGAGGTGGTGTCAATTATTCCAATGCCAGGCTCAGTGCTGATGTCGGGCTGGTACATGAACGAGCTCTTGCTCAAGTTGCTTGCGATTGAAGACGCGCACCCCATTTTGTTTGATGCCTACGCCCAAGCGTTAAGTCAACTCGCTGAGCTCGGTCATTTGGCCCGAGGTCGGGCAACAGCGGCGGTATTGCGTCAGTTTGAATGGGTGCTGTTGCGAGAGATCGGCTATGGGCTGTCGGGTCCCATGCCAGACTTTGCTGACTCGAGTCAGGCCGCACAATTAAAAACGATGCTGCAAGAGCAGATCCTAGAGCATGTACCCGGATCTGTTTTGTCGAGTCGGCAGGTGTTGCTGAGTCTGCGCAGGCTCTCTAGTCCACCAGAACCGCACGACCTATGATTTTGCCAGCACCCAAGGCGGCGAGCACATTTGCTGCCTCTGATAGTGGGTGTTCGCTGACCTCAATGGGTTTGACCTGACCGCTTTTAACCAGTGCCATGAGCTCTTGTAGCTCGCCCAATGACCCCGTGTAGTTACCCAAGATGCTGATGGCTTTCATCGGTATGAGAGCCAGCGACCAAGGGGCGGCACCCCCAAAAAAGCCAACAATAACCAAGGTACCACCTTTGATGAGCGCATTAAAACCGAGCTCAGTGGATTGTGCCGAGCCCACCAAGTCGATCACAGCAGGGATGGCTTGGTTGCCATTGGCCTTAAGGATTTGCTCTAACGCATCAGGATCGGTGCCGTTGATGGTGGCGAGTGCGCCAGCTTCTTTGGCCGCCTTAAGTTTGGCTTGATCAATGTCGACCACAATGGCACCAGCCCCCCCCATGGCTTTTAATATTTGCAGGCACATCAAACCCAAGCCGCCAGCGCCCATGATGACAATTGGCGCATGCTGGTAGACAGCAGGGTCTAATTTTTTGATGGCGCTAAATGTGGTTAAACCAGAGCAGGCAACGGGTGCGATTTGAGCGGGATTGAGCTCACCGATATCCAATAAATATCGGCTGTCAGGCACAAGAATATGGTCAGCGTAGCCGCCGTTTTGGTAGATGCCGATAGAGCGGGGCTTGGCGCAATAATTCTCTCGCCCTGAGGCACAAACAACGCAAACGCCACACCCTAGCCAAGGAAATACCAAGTAGTTTTTACCGAGATCAACGCCTGCAGCGTTGGGCCCCAACGCAACGGCAGTACCGACAGTTTCGTGGCCCATGGTGAGCGGCAGTTTGATGCCGCGGTCAGTCAATGAAAGCCGTTTGCCATGACCCAAATCGTAACCACCTTCCCAGATATGTAAATCGCTGTGACAAACGCCCGCGGCGCGGGTTTTGAGTAAGACTTGAGCCCCAGTGGGGGCTGGGTTTTGTTGCTCAAGCATTTGCAGTGGCTCACGGAATTGAGTGACGCAATAGCATTTCATGGTTTGGTGTCTCCATTGGCCCTGAGTGGTATTGTTATTGGCTTTCCATTCGCAGTGCAATCAGGCTCGGACCAGGCGTGGCGTTGGCCCGGCGTAAGGCCTGGTCAAAGCCGGACAAGGAATCAACGCGAACGGCCGGCACGCCGTGACCTTTGGCCATCGACACCCAGTCTAAGTCGGGTTGATCAAGGTCTAGCATCCGGGCCGCATTGACACCCGGTGCAGGGCCGCCCATGTTGGCAAGTTCGCCGCGTAAGATTCGGTAAGAGCGATTGTCAAAAATCACTGTAGTGACATTGAGCTGCTCGCGCGCCATGGTCCAGAGTGCTTGAATGGTGTACATGGCACTGCCATCACCCACCAAAGCAATCACCCGTCGATCTGGGGCCGCGATGGCAGCCCCAACGGCAGCAGACAAGCCAAACCCAATCGCACCACCGGTGATGTCAATGCAGTCGTGAGCTGGTGCAAAGGGGATGCTGTCGCCCAATTGTCGGCCTGAGGTGACCGCTTCGTCAACCAAAATAGTGTTTTCAGGCATGGCGCCGACTAAGACGCGACCAATGTTGCTTGCATTGGGTGCGCCGTCATCAAAACCACCGACAAGTGCGGTATCCGACAACTGGGCCGGTGTTGCTTTGCTGGCGCCGACGGCTTGGCATAGGGCATCAAGGGTCGCGAACAAATCGTGACCTGGTGTTGCTAAGGTATGAATGGTGCAATCGGGTGGTGCCATCAGACGTGGTTTGCCTGGGTAAGCAAAAAAACCAACGGGTACTGTTGCACCAACCATGATGATGTCTTTAGCATCCTTGAGAACCGCTACCGCGTTGTCCACTGAGAATGGGATGGGTTTCACGCTCACGCGCCCAAGGCCTCGTTCCAACCGTCCTGTCCGTGGCTCAGCCATGATCTGGCAGCCAGTGCGCGCGGCGATCTGACCGGCTAACCATGTGCATCGCGCCATCATGGCGCCGCCACCAAGCAGTAAAACGGTGTTGGCCGCTCTTGATTTGTCACTGAGCAGTTTGGCCATTGCCTCGATCGATTCGGCCAGTGGTGCAGCCGCTGCCCGTGCCGGCTCAGTGCTGTAGTGCCCCGGATCCGAGTCTTCCCATGCGCAATTGGCGGGCAGAATCAGCGAGGCGATGCGACCAGGGCTGCTGCAAGCTTGAGAAATGGCTTCAGCCGTGTCCATCGGAGCGAGTGTGGCAGTTACGATGGTTTTGACCCAGTGGGACATGGGTCGAGCCACGGCTTCAACATCTGAATTCAGCGGCGCATCGTTGTGGATATGATCCAAGGCGTGTTGACCAATGATGTTTACAATACCTGAGCGCGCTTTGCGGGCATTGTGCAAGTTGGCCAAGCCGTTACCCAAGCCTGGGCCCAAGTGCAAAAGCGTGGCCGCGGGCTTGCCGGTCATGCGGTAATAGCCATCAGCGGCACCGGTAACTACACCTTCAAACAAGCCCAGCACACAACGCATTGCCGTGGCTTGGTCAAGAGCGGCCACAAAGTGCATTTCAGATGTGCCCGGATTGGCAAAACAAACGTCAACGTTACCAGCCAGTAACGTCTTTACCATGGCTTGTGAACCATTCATGTGTTGTCTCCTCTTGCGTGTTCACGCATTGTTTCTCGGGCGATCACCACTTGTTGGATTTCAGTGGCGCCTTCGTAAATTCGTAGTGCTCTAATTTCTCTATAAAGCATTTCGGCTGGGTGTCCGACTTTGACGCCCAAGCCGCCATGAATCTGCACGTTACGGTCAATCACTTTTTGTGCGGCTTCGGTGGCAAACATCTTGGCCATGGCGGCCGATTTGGTGGTGCGCTGTTCCAGCACATCGCGTTGCCAGGCGGCTCGATAGATCAACAAAGCCGACGCGTGAATATCTGTGTGCATGTCGCCAATGGCTGCTTGGGTGATTTGTTGATCGGCCAAGGTCGCGCCAAACATTGGGCGTTGTTGTGCCCGGTCCATGGCCATGTCCGCGGCGGCTTGAGCAAAGCCGAGTGCTGTGGCACCGACGGAAGCCCGAAATACATCCAAAGTCTGCATCGCCACTTTGAAGCCTTGCCCAGGCTCGCCGAGTCGATGACTGGCATCAATCACACAGTCATCGAATGTCAATGTTCCGATGGGGTGTGGGGCACACACTTCGAAGCGCTCGCTGACGGTTAAACCCGGTGTGTTGGCGTTGACCACAAAGGCGGTCACACCATCGACAGAGTCGTTTTCTGTGCGAGCAAAGACCGTGTAGAAATCAGCAATACCCGCGTTCGAGATCCACGTTTTAAGGCCATGCAGGTGGTATTTGCCGCCATGACGAACAGCACGCGTGGTCATGGCGCCAGCGTCTGAACCTGCGTCAGGTTCAGACAGGGCAAAGGCCGCTATCAGACGACCTTGAGCAACGTCAGGCAAGTATTGCGCTTGTAATTCGGGGCTACCGAACAGCGATAATGGCCCACTGCCCAAGCCTTGCATGGCAAATGAAAAGTCAGCCAAACCATCGTGGTAGCTTAAGATTTGCCGGATCAGGCAGAGACTGCGCGAATCAAGTTTGGCAAGCGCGCCGCCGACATCGCCAGGTACGCAGTAACGCAGCCAACCGGCTTGAGCGAGTGCGTTGACACGGGCGCGACACAGGTCATCGACGTTGCCACTGTGAACGCGATCGTGATAATTGTCACGAGCCCAGGCTGTTAGCTTGCGTGCCAAGTCTCGATGAGAGTCTTCAAAAAAAGGCAAATCAAACAGTGCGTCATCCATGGGCATATTTTCTTTATTGTTTGTTCTCTAGCAGCGCTTGCGCCATCTCGCGAAGCTTGTGCTTTTGTATTTTGACGGAATTGGCACTGAGCACCGTCGGAAAGTCATCCAGTACTTCGAAGTGCGCGGGTGCTTTGAAGCCCGCTAGTCGTCGCTTACATTCGGCCTGCCATTGGGCTGGTGTGCCGACTGCTTGTCTTGCCAATAAAACAAAAGCCACAGGCACGGTTTTTTGATGCCACTGTGCGGCAACCACCTGGCAAGCTGCAATGCCAGGAAAGGTTTGCACCACTTGCTCGATCTCTGCCGGATTAACCAAAAAACCACCCAGACGCAAAGAGTCGCCCATACGCGCTTGAAACACAAATTGGCGCTCGCTCACGCACCAGCCAAGGTCACCGGTGCGGTAATAACCATCGTCAGTAAAGGCGTCGTGGGTGGCCTCAGGCTGATCCATATAGGCGGCCATGCGTGAGGGTGCGAAGATTTCGATTTCTCCCGATTGTCCCAATGCCAGCAAATGTCCCGTCTCAGGGTCACGGGCTCGTACGCGACCATCATCATGCAGCAAGCGCCCACCGGGTAGATGCATGACACTTGTATCACCGTCTGCGGCTTCTGTCGGCTGGGCGGCTTGTAGCGCTTGTAGCTCACTGGAGCCGTAGAGACCCGCGAGTTTGATGCCGTGGCGCTTGGCTTCATCAAACAATTCATCTTGTGCTGGTGCAAAAGAGGCAAACCCAAACAACCGGCAACTGTCAAAATCGTGATGATCGCCAACAGTTTGCAGAATCTGCAAGATCAAAGCGTTGTTGGCGTAAGTGTGAGTAACCCGTTGGGTGCGGATCAGTGCCCTGAGGCTATCAGGATCGGAAACCGCTTCGCAGGCCACGGTATAACCATTGAAAAGCCCGCCGGCTAAGGTCGCAAAACCAAATGCACCGCAAAACGGCGCACTCGCCAAAAGGCAGCATGTTTCGTCGTAATCAAGGGCTCGGGCGATCGCATGGCCATGGCGTAATAGTCCAGCCTGCGTATGCAAAACAAACTTTGGCAGTGAGGTTGTGCCTGATGTGGTAAAGGTTAGAACCCCATGATCGCCGTGCGGTGCGACGGCATCAATGGGGGTGCTGAGGTGGTGCCTTATGTCGTCAATTGTCAGTTGGCCTTTCAATCGAGTCATGACCGAGGCGGGCACATCAGCCAAAATTCGGTCAAAGGCGATGCCCTTGAAGTCAGGCCAGAAAATCAACCACGTCGCCTGACCCCGTTCAATAACGTCGTGCACTTCATGACTCTTGAAGCGTGTGTTGACAGAAAGAACAGTGACGCCAATTTGGGCGCACGCCAAAAAACACTGTACCCATTCGAGACCGTTGGGCAGCCATAGGGCAAGACGGTCACCGGCTTGCATGCCATTTTTCTTGAAATGAGCCGCTAAGCGATCAGATTGAGCAAAGAGCTGCGAATAGGTGGTTTGTCGATCGGGCTCAACGATGGCCACCCGCATGGGGCAGGATTTGGCCAGCGCATGCATCTGTTCGTAAATGGTGCTGTACATGAGTGCTTGACCTTAGACAGTTGCGATCGGTGTCACGGGCGAGCCAACAGCGCCTGGCAAGCGCAGCGGTGGGGCGGTTAGCATGAAGTGATGCCGCTTGTTGCCATGCAGCCATTGCGCCAGTTCTTTCAGATACCAGAGCTCAGCCAAGGGCACGCCGAGCTTAAATAAACAGTGATGGTGTAAAGGCAAAATAGAGAAGGTTGATTTGGCGGGATAAGCTTCAACGGCATAGTTGTCACAACAAATCGTGGCTATGCCCGATTCGGTTATCCAATTAAGCAAAGTCTCATCTGAACCATCAAGCACCGCACCTGTTTGCTCGAGTATGGTGTGGTCAGGGTGACCGCCCATGTCTAAGATGGTTTCTGCAAAACCTGTTCTCATCACCAACATATCGCCGGGCTCGACAGCGATCTTCTCGGTACTCAAGAGATTGATAAATGTCTGACCGTCAACAATTGTGCGGCCCGTACCGAGGTAACGGGCCAAGTCGACCATGACACCTCGCCCTTGCATGCCTTTTTCAGCATATCTGGCCACACTCAAGCGTTCAGCAAAAGAAGATCCGTCGCCGCAGCAGTCAGCATGGGCGCTCGAAGCGTGCTCGCCGCCATGAACATCGACACCGGCCTCAAAGCCGTTGTAATAGACCTTGCGCAATTGGCCATCATTTTGCGTATCAAACATGGCGCCAATGTGGCATAGACCGTCCCATTGGGTTGAGTATTGCATGCATAGCGTCACTTGATCGTCACACAAGACGTCAATGGCGTCTTTTTGAATTCGCGAGGCTTCAATGTTCATGTAGGGCGTGCCATCGCGAAATGTCGCTGACAACAGCGGCGGATGGCGCCTGGGATTCAGTACATTGCCACCTGGCAAGTCAAGCGGCAGAGACAAACAAAAGACCTTGCCAACTTTGATTTCAGCGGCGGCTTGCAGCACTTTTTTCTCTGTCAGTAAATTTAAGCGACCGAGCTCATCGTCTGGCCCAAAATCACCCCAGGTGGATCCTTCTGGTCGCTGCTTGAATCGTGACATTTTTAATGCTCTCCCCATTGGCCTAGCTGGTTATTATGGTTTTGGTGTGGCACTGAAATTCGGCTTTTTGATCTTACTATAGAGGCGCGCTATCAGCGCAATACGTTCTATGACAGTGCCGCCACGGCTCAAATCGGTTTGCACCAGTGTCGCCACGCGTTAAGATCGGTGCATCCCTTCAAATCAGAGGACTATCATGAGTAAACCATTGGCTTTGGTCACCGGCGGCAGTCGCGGCATCGGACGTGCGATTGTGCAACGATTGCTAAGCGACGGCTACGACGTGCTGAACTTCAGTCGCACACCTAATCCGCAGACATTGTTGGGCGAGACATTCGAGTCGGTTGACTTGATGAGTCCGCAAGCCACCAAAGAGGCGATTACGCACTGGACTGCTAAACGCGAGATTGTGAATTTGGTGAACAATGCGGGCATGATTCACGTGGCTGCGCTTGAGGACGTGACCCCTGAGCAGGTGCAAGACATGGTTAACCTCAATCTCATGGCGCCGATGCTACTGACGCAAGCCTTGGTGCCTGCGATGCGAGCCCATGGTTCGGGCCGAGTGGTCAATATTGGCAGTCGTGCGGGCCTTGGTAAGAAAGGTCGCACGGTTTACAGCGCCACCAAGGCGGGCTTCATTGGCATGACTCGCACCTGGGCTTTGGAGCTGGCCAAGTACGGCGTCACGGTTAACCTGATTGCACCCGGTGCGATTGCTACAGAGCTGTTTTTGGCGGCAAATCCGGAAGATTCAGAGCAAACACGGCAACTGAAGGCTGCCGTGCCTTTGGCGCGAATTGGTCGGCCCGACGAAATTGCTCACACCGTGGCCATGTTTATGGATCCCAAGGCGGGCTACACCACAGGTCAGGTCCTCTATGTTTGTGGTGGTCTGTCGGTCGGATTAACGGGATAGTTTGCCTTGCCCGTGCGCCCAAAAAAAAGCCCCGTAAGGGGCTTTTTTTTGGATGCACGGGCAAGGCACCCGTCAGTCGCGATCACCACCAAAGATGCCTAGCAGCATCAAAAGGTTGGCAAAAACGTTGTAGATGCTCAGGTAGATCGCCAGCGTCGCACTGACGTAGTTGGTCTCGCCGCCATTGATGACTCTTTGCAGATCAACTAGCATGAAAGCTGAGAAAATGCCAACGGCCAAAACCGAGACAGTCAACATCAAGGCGGGCATTTGCAAAAAGATGTTGGCAACTGCCGCCAAAATGATGACCACCACACCGATAAAGAGCCAGCGTTGCATGCCGGAGAGATCACGTTTGATGGTGCTCGCCAGTGTTGCCATGGTAGCGAACACAGCTGCTGTGCCACCGAAGGCGACCATCACCAACTGCGCACCGTTGCCCATTCCCAGGACAAAGCCCAAGAGTCGCGAGAGCATGATGCCCATGAAGAAAGTGAACAACAGCAACAGTCCAACACCAAGCGAACTGTTTTTGTTTTTCTCGACCGCAAACATCAAACCAAAAGCTCCAGCCAAAAAGACGATGGTGGTCATGCCAGGGCTTGTGGCCATGATTTGATTAAGACCAGAGTACAAACCCACTGCCGAACCGATGACTGTTGGAATTAGTGACAGGGCGAGCAACCAATAAGTGTTGCGCAAGACTTGATTGCGAACAGCTTGACCGTTGGTACCTGCACCAGCATATCCGCGTGGCAACGAAGGACGAAAATCACTCATATTTTTAGTCTCCGAACATCAAAGTAGGGGTTGTACACATGTTGTCGAGCAGCATTTCAACTATGTATGACACTTAGATTAACCGATCGTTCATGTGATGTGATCATTAATGGCCGTTGACCAACGGACTTTTAAAAATTTGAAGGCTATTTTAATTTAAGCGATGCGAGTGCAGTTCAGCACCCATCTGTTGGTATTGACGCCAGCGAACGCGGGCTTTTTCACGATCGCCATCTTCTGGGCCAACCACCTCGAGAATTCGCGACAGCGCTTGTGGTTTGGGTGGCAGTTTGTCGGCCAGATTCAGCAACCAAGCCGATTCATAGGGTTTGATGGTGAGCTTGGTTAACATTAGAGGCCAAGACTCAGTGTCGATGAGGTAGACCTTTAGCCCTTCGAGCGCATGGGGCGAGAGCCGTTCATGCGCCACGAAGGCTGTGTCCTCGAGTGCCCACAGTTGTTGATCGTATCGTTCAAGCCGTTGCTCGTCATCACAAAACACCATCAGCGGCGAGCCTTTATTAACGTGACGCTGAGTCGTACGTACGGCTTGCGCGATACGATCGTGAGCCCCAAAGGCAAAGTCGACCCTTAACAATGTTTAGGTTCCGCCCTGGGTTTTGCTTAAAAGGTATTCCAACAACAGGGGAACAGGGCGACCACTTGCCCCCTTTTGTGGGCCACTGAGCCAAGAAGTGCCGGCAATATCCAAGTGCGCCCATCGATAGGCTTTGGCAAAGCGTGCTAAGAAGCAGGCTGCGGTAACGGCACCGCCCTTGGGTCCAACGTTGCCGATATTGGCCATATCGGCAAAGTTTGATTTCAGCGCGTCCTGATACTCGTCTTCTACGGGTAAGCGCCAGGCAGGATCGAGCGCGCGGCGTGAGGCAGCCACGAGTTCGTCGGCAAATTCGTCATCGGGTGAGAAAAGACCGGTATTGACCGAGCCAAGCGCCACGATGCAAGCGCCTGTCAGCGTGGCAATATCAATCACCGCTGAGGGCTTAAAACGCTCGGCATAAGTCAGCGCGTCACACAGAATCAAACGGCCTTCGGCATCGGTATTAAGGATCTCAATGGTTTGGCCAGACATGCTTGTGACCACGTCACCGGGCTTGATCGCATTTCCGCTTGGCATGTTTTCGCAGGCGGGCACCAAACCGATTAATTCACCAGGCCACTCTAGTTTTGCGATAGCCAGCATGACGCCAAACACCGAAGCAGCACCACACATGTCATATTTCATTTCGTCCATGGCCGCTGACGGTTTGATTGAAATACCACCAGTGTCAAAGGTGATCCCTTTGCCCACCAAGACGATCGGGCCGTTAGCTTGTCCTGCCTTTAATTTGGGTGATGCTTTGGCCGAACCCGTGCCACGGCCTTTATAGTGCATCACAATAAATCTTGGGGCTTGGACGCTACCTTGGGAAACGGATAGAAATGAACCCATGCCCAATGCTTCGATTTGTTTTTTCTCGAGGACAGAAACCTTCAGGCTCTTAAATTGACGGCCCAGCGTCGCGCTTGATTACCCAAATAGGTGGGTGTGCAGACGTTGGAAGGCAAATTACCCAAGGTGCGCGTCAACGACATGCCTTGTCCTAGCGCATTGCCTTCGGATAGTCCCAAAGTGACGGCCTTTTCTTCGGCTTTGTCGCAAATGACAGTGACTTTTCGTAATTTCGGTTTACGAGCAGGATCAGGTTTGCCGATGGTTGCATCATAAAAATAGGCCGCTTGCCAGCACGCTTGGGCACTTAAGCGTGCGCGTTGGCGCGTGTCGCTTTCAGGGCAAACCAGCTGCAATAACGTGCTGCAAACGTCAGTAACCCTAAGGCTGATGCATTGGCGCGCGGCGGCCTGTTCGGCTTTGGCAAAGGTTTTGACATTAAATTCGGCTTGTTTGCCCAGGCCAACTAAAACCACACGAAGGGCGCGCACGCCGGAAAGATTGCGCAGCACCAACGTCTCGCCCACGGCACCTAAGAAGTCTTGCCCCGCGACTGCCTTGACGGCGTTGTCACTGGCGCGGTTGATAATGTCAGCGGCCACTGACAGTTGCCCGTCTGAAAAAACGCCAACCACCAGCGCAGAGGTCTTGACTTGATGAATGGCTTGAGTGGTCTGTGTGCTAAATTCCATGTGCTTGACTCTCTCTCTTTTTGAGTGAAGTTTGGTTGTCTCGAAATGGTTGTCGCGAAAGGGTTATCGCTAAATTTGGGTAACGTATAACAGTAACAGCCTCTTATTTCATTTTCTCATTATCCCGCATTTATTCGGCTCATGTCTTTATTCAAACGAGCGGTGGTTTCAGAAGTTGCCAGCAACGCCAGCGTAGTCTTTTCTACGGTGATTGTTGTGTGGCTCAGTATCGTGCTTGTCCGCTTGTTGGGTCAAGCGGCCAAAGGCATCATTGGCGCTGACGTGGTTATGGGCTTGGCGGCGCTGACAACCATTGCCGCTTTGCCTACGATCATTGCGTTGTCTCTTTTTATCGGTGTTTTGACCACGGTTTCGCGTAGCTATCGAGAGTCAGAGATGGTGGTGTGGTTTGCCAGTGGCTTGTCCTTGATGGCTTGGATTTCGCCGATCTTACGGTTGTCAATCCCGATCTCTCTGGTTGTGGCCTCGCTAACGTTGTTTGCATCACCGTGGTCGCATCAGCAAATCGAGGATTACCGTGCACGTTTTGATTTGCGCTCAGACATTTCACAGATCACGGCCGGGGACTTTCTTGAGCTTGATGCAGGTAACCGAGTGGTCTTTGTGGAACCTTCAGCCACCAACCCTGACGGCTTGGGGCGCGTTTTCGGACGCGTGCTTGATAACGAATGGCATTCAGTGATTAACGCTCAAGGCGCAAGGACCAAGGTTGCCCCCAATGGCGATCGCTTCTTGATTTTAGAAGACGGCACCCGATTCGATTTGATGCCAGGCGGTGGTCAATCGCGCCTTTCTAAGTTTGATGCTTTCGGCATTCGTTTACAGAGCGACAACGCCGATGAAACGCTTGCTCAAGCTCGAGAAAGAGCGCTTAGTAACAGAAAAGCACGGCCAACGTGGCTGCTGCTGGAAGATGATGCGAACAACTCTTACGGGCAGTTGATGTGGCGTTTGGCTATTCCCTTGGCGGCCATCAATTTGGCGCTACTGGCCATTCCGCTCGGGGCAGTGAACCCGAGGGTGGGACGTTCGTTTGACTTGTTAATTGCGGGCATGGTGGCTTTACTCTACATGAACTTGATCAATGCATCACACGGTTGGATCAATAACGCGGTCTTGCCATTCGATGTTGGGGTTTGGCTGGTACACGGTCTTTTTTTGCTTTTGACCGTTGGTCTATTTTGGTGGCGCTTGCGCATGAAAGCCCCAAAACAAGCCGCGCCAATGGCGCCAGCCAGCCGTGGTGCTTCAAGGATCGTTCCTTGAGCCGTCTTGAGCGGCGGATTCGGTGGTTTTCCATTTGAAGTTGCGTTTTTGAAGCAAAAGAAACACACACTAGTTTATGTAAAAAAGTAATTATGATTATGTTTTTTATAACTTATAATAGTAAAAATACTATTACATTGAGCTATCATGAATTTGCAACAATTTCGATTTGTGCGCGAGACGATTCGCCGCGACTTTAATTTAACTGCGGCTGCCAAAAGTCTTTACACCTCGCAGCCTGGTGTCTCAAAGGCCATCATGGAGTTTGAGCAAGAACTCGGTGTCCAGATTTTTGAGCGTCATGGCAAGCGTATCAAAGGCCTGACAAAGCCGGGCCAAGCCGTGGCTCAAGTGGTCGAGCGAATTAACCACGAAATCGATAATTTAAAAAAAGTCAGTGACGAATATGCCAGGCGCGATCAGGGCCGCTTGGTGATCGCTTGCACTCACACGCAAGCTCGCTACGCTTTGCCGAGTGTCATACCTGCGTTTCGCGAACAGTTTCCGAAAGTCAAACTGGCCTTGGCTGAGGGCAGCCCCACGCAGTTGGCAGACATGTTGCTCAATGGTCAGGCTGATTTGGCGATAGCAACGGAGTCGCTTGCCCAAACCCCAGGATTGTCGAGCGTGCCATGCTATCGGTGGCAACATGCGGTGGTGTTTACACCGGATCACCCCTTGGCCGAGCGCTACAAAACCCAAGGCACGCTCACACTGGCTGATTTGGCTGCGTTTCCGATCGTGACTTATGACTTGGCTTTTTCTGGGCGTCGTCATATCGACGAGGCGTTTGACTCAGCTGGCCTGCAGCCTGAGATTGCATTGACGGCGATTGATGCCGATGTGATTAAGACCTACGTTTCGCTGGGATTGGGCATCGGGATTATTGCTGCCATGGCACACGACTCCAAACAAGATCAAGGTTTGCAATGCGCGCCAGCAGGCCATCTGTTTGGCCAACAGACCGCTAGGGTCGCGGTCAGGCAAGGCGAATTCTTGCGCGACTATGTTTACACCTTTATTTCGATGTTGGCACCCGATTTGAAACCTGCCGAAATTCGGGCCCTCATTAGGCCAAATATATAGGAACAGTCGTTTTGGTAGAAAAAATTGTGACCTGAAAGGACTGGTTTCATAACAAAGTCCTTTCAAATCTAAATAATAATCATTATCATTTGTGGTGTCTTTTTAAGGAGCCTCAAATGCCTACTTTCGAATTGCCCCAAGCCTTGCTATGCGACCCGCTCAATGCAGTGGTGGTTGGCGCCGACAGACTCGGTAACATTCCCGACGTACTCAATGGGCATAACATCCGCATCACTCACCACGTCAGTGGTCGAGACCCATCACACCAAAGGCGTAGTCTGCAACTGCCGAGCGACACGGCAGTGGTTATTTTGTTGACCGATTTTTTGGGGCATAACGTGATGAAGACTTTTCGTCAGGCTGCTCAAAAGTCAGGTGCTAGGGTCTTGGCGTGTCGCCGTTCGGTGGGCGCTATACAAAAGGCACTAAAGCAGTGTGGGCTTGCAGTCGCTTCTGTTTCTGTTAGTTAGTGTTGGCAAGCTGCACGGGGGCTATGCGACGTGCACCGGTGTATCTTGTTTTCCAGTACCGCACCGACATGTTCTCAACGCGAACTCGGCCCCTAGACGATGGGGCATGCACAAAGTATCCGTCGCCTAGGTAAATACCCACATGCGAGTAACGGTGACCGAGCGTGTTGAAAAACACCAAGTCACCGACGACCAATTCCGAGACCTTGAGTTGTTGACCGATTTGGGCCATGTCACGGGCGCGACGCGGCAACTTCATACCCCAGGACTCTTGAGCTGAGTAATGAATCAACCCGCTACAGTCAAAGCCACGTTCTGGTGATGTGCCGCCATATCTATATTTGACGCCGATATGCTGCAGCGCTTGGCGGGTCAGAGGGTTTTGAGAGGCCGCTATTGCGGTGATGGGGTCAATGCCCGGAATATCAGACAGATCCCCTGTACGACGACCTTGGGGGTCGAGCCAAGCGGACTTATCGTCAGAAGGGGCTGACGCACACCCGGCAAGGACAGATACCGTTAGAAGCACAAGTAAAAACCGAAGCCGCCGGGCGCAATGCGATAGCGAAACACAGGCTCGGTGAAGGGGACCGCTTGCTACAGGTATGTGCCAATGGTGCATAAACAGTCTTTTCGGTAAATTGATTGAAGTGCTTTCTTAAAAGGCTTTCACAGCTAACGACAAAATTTAACTGATTTTAATCACAAATCAGATAAATTCGCTCGCGAAAGACTCACGAAAGCTTGATGCGTAAAAATAGTAGTATAAAAAAAACAGTTTGGAGACAATCCTATGCTTGGAATCAAGGCAGCGCACGCTCAGTCGATCGAAAATCGAGAGGCGTTTTGGGAGCAAGAGGCCAAGCGAGTTCACTGGCAGACCCCCTTTAATCAAGTGGTTGATGTTTCGCGCTTGCCGTTTGCCTCATGGTTTGTTGGCGGTAAAACCAATCTTTGTTTCAATGCCGTTGACCGTTGGCTAGAAAGCGACCCAGACCAAGCGGCGTTGGTTTGGGTGTCCACTGAGGTCAATCAGGAGCGCACCTACACCCGAAAAACGCTCTGGCAAGAGGTCAATGCCGTGGCGGCTATGCTGCAGGCTAAGGGCGTTGGCATGGGAGATCGGGTGCTGATCTACATGCCCATGATTCCGTCGGCTGTTTTTGCGATGTTGGCTTGTGCGCGTCTGGGTGCCATTCACTCTGTGGTGTTCGGTGGATTTGCCTCGGTTAATTTGGCTCAGCGCATCGATGATGCCCAGCCCAAGGTTATTGTCACAGCAGATGCGGGGTCTCGCGCTGGCAAAGTCACACCCTACAAACCGCTCTTGGATCGGGCACTCGATCTCTGCACATTTTCGGTCCAGGCGGTCATTGTTGATGATCGCGGTCTATATGCCTTCGAGCCAGTGAGTGGTCGCGATCTCGATTACGCCGCATTACGCGAGCAATATTGGGGTCAAGAGGTTGCCGTGCAATGGGTTGAGTCCTCGGCGCCAAGCTACATCCTTTACACATCGGGCACTACAGGCAAACCCAAAGGAGTGCAACGCGATACCGGAGGTTACGCGGTGGCGATGGCGACTTCGATGGACTACGTTTTTCAGGGGAAAGCCGGTGAGACGTTTCTGTGTACCAGCGATATCGGCTGGGTCGTTGGACACTCTTATATTGTTTATGGCCCGCTGATTGCTGGGATGACGACCATTTTGTATGAGGGCACACCGGTTCGTCCCGATGGTGGCATTTTGTGGAAACTCGTCGAGCAATACAAAGTCAGCGTCATGTTTTCTGCCCCGACGGCCATTCGAGTTTTAAAGAAGCAAGATCCGGCGCTGCTCAAAAAATATGACCTATCGAGTTTGCGAGCGCTTTATATGGCCGGCGAGCCTTTGGACGAACCAACTGCCACTTGGATTTCGCAAGGGCTGGGCAAACCAATTATCGATAACTATTGGCAGACAGAAACGGGTTGGCCGATTTTGGCGGCACAGCCGGGCATTGAAGCGTTGCCGACCAAGTTTGGAAGCCCCTCGTTTCCTGTGTACGGGTTTGATGTGCGCGTGGTTGATGAGCAAACCGGAGAGGATTTGGACGCCGGTCAGAGAGGCGTGTTGGCGATTGTGCCGCCGTTGCCGCCCGGTGCCATGAGCACGATTTGGGGCGATGACGAACGGTTTGTCAGCACTTACTTCTCAACGGTACCGAACCGCCAAGTCTATTCGACCTTTGATTGGGGCTTGTTTGACGAAGATGGCTATTGGTTCATTCTTGGGCGCACCGATGATGTGATCAACGTCGCTGGGCATCGCTTGGGCACACGTGAAATCGAAGAGTCGGTCAACGCCCACGCAAGCGTTGCTGAGTCGGCTGTGGTTGGGGTGGCCGATGCCCTTAAAGGGCAGGTCGCCGAGGCCTTTGCTGTTCTTAAACACCCTGAGCAATATGCCACCGCCGAGCAGCAACGTGGGCTTGAAGTTGAAATCATGGCCCTTGTTGATCAGCAACTCGGTGCGGTGGCGCGACCTGTTCGTATTCGGTTCGTTAATGCGCTACCCAAGACTCGGTCGGGTAAAGTACTGCGTCGGGCCATTGTTGCTGTCTGTGAAGGACGAGATCCTGGTGACCTGACTACCATTGAAGATCCATCCACGTTGGAACAAATTAGAGAGTCAATATGAAATCAAAAGCTTTTTTACAGGAAACTGACGTTCACGCCATTTTGACGGCAGCCAAAGCCTGTGCCATTGAAAAGAAGTGGGCAGTCACTATTGCGGTGGTTGATGATGGTGGCCATTTGTTGGGCCTTTCGCGTCTTGACGGCGCAGCACCCATCTCGGCTCACATTGCCCCGGCCAAAGCGCAAACCGCTGCTTTAGGGTGCCGTGCGACCAAGATCTATGAAGACATCATCAACAACGGCCGCATTGCGTTTTTAAGCGCACCGCTGTTTGAAGGCATGCTTGAAGGTGGTCTGCCAATTACCGTTGAGGGGCAGGTGATTGGCGCGGTTGGCGTCTCGGGCGTTCAGTCGCCAGAAGATGTACAAATTGCGCAGGCCGGTATTGCTGCCCTTGATTTATCCCAGTAAATCAAAAGCCCGATTCGTTAAACCAACGGGAAAACTTTTTTCGGTCAGAGGAGGCCTCAGCTCATGTCCAATTCCATAGAGTCAACGCTGGTAGAAACCAGGGTATTTCCGCCACCCGAGGGCTTTGTTAAACAAGCCAACATCAGTGGTCGTGCAGCGTATCAGGCGCTTTTGACCCAAGCTGACGATGATCCGGACGCGTTTTGGGGTCAGATGGCGCGTGAACATTTGCATTGGATCCGTCCATTTACGCAAGTTCTCGATGAGTCCACTGCACCGTTTTACCGTTGGTTTGGCGATGGCGAACTTAATGTGTCAGCCAACTGCTTAGAGGCCAATATCGAACGCGGCTTGGGTGATAAAGAGGCTTTGATATTTGAGGCTGACAACGGTGATGTCACTCGAGTGACCTACCAAGCACTTTATGAAAAAGTCTGTCAAATCGCCAATGGCTTTAAGCAACTGGGCTGTAAGGCGGGCGATCGAGTCATCATCTACCTGCCGATGTCGATTGAGGCTGTAGCCGTGATGCAAGCTTGTGCCCGACTCGGGCTTATCCACTCTGTGGTTTTTGGTGGCTTTTCATCTAAGGCCCTACAAGAACGAATTATCGATGTCGGTGCGACTATGGTCGTCACGGCCGATGAGCAGGTAAGGGGTGGAAAAAACTTGCCCTTAAAGTCAGCCGTCGATGAGGCTATCGCCATGGGGGGTTGCGAGGCGGTCAAGCACGTGGTGGTCTACAAACGCACCGCAGGCCTTATCGCATGGCATGAGAAGCGTGACATTTGGCTACAGGATTTGATGCAAAACCAAGCCACAACCTGTGCGCCAGTGGCGGTTAACGCCGAACACCCACTGTTTATTCTGTACACCTCGGGATCCACGGGTAAGCCCAAAGGTGTGCAGCATGCCTCGGGTGGTTATTTGTTATGGGCCAAGCTCACCATGCAGTGGACATTTGATGCCAAGCCAGACGATGTATTTTGGTGCACGGCCGATGTCGGTTGGGTTACTGGTCACACTTATATCACCTACGGACCTCTGGCTGCAGGTATGACCCAGATCGTTTTTGAGGGCGTGCCAACGTATCCCCACGCAGGGCGCTTTTGGCAGACGATTGAGCGCCATAAGGTAACAATTTTTTACACGGCCCCGACCGCTATTCGTTCATTGATTAAAGCCTCGGAAACTGATGAGCAGTTTCATCCCAAGTCGTTTGATTTGACGTCTTTGCGGTTGCTCGGATCGGTGGGTGAGCCCATCAATCCAGAGGCTTGGATGTGGTATTACATCAACGTGGGTGGTCAACGCTGCCCTATTGTCGACACTTGGTGGCAAACCGAGACGGGTGGTCACATGCTCACGCCTTTACCCGGTGTCACGCCACTCAAGCCAGGGTCATGTACCACTCGCTTGCCTGGCATTGCCGCGGCTATCGTGGATGAAACAGGTGCTGATGTCGCTGCCGGTAATGGTGGTTTCTTGGTGATTAAACGCCCATGGCCATCGATGATTCGCAACATTTGGGGTGATCCGGAGCGATTTAAAAAGAGCTATTTCCCTGAAGAGCTTAGGGGTTACTACCTTGCGGGTGATGGTGCCCAGTGCGACGCCGACGATTGTTTCTGGATCATGGGTCGTATCGATGATGTGCTTAACGTCTCAGGCCATCGTTTGGGGACCATGGAGGTCGAGTCTGCTTTGGTGTCGCATGAGTTGGTGGCCGAAGCCGCGGTGGTGGGGCGACCTGACGCCACAACGGGTGAAGCCGTGGTGGCATTTGTGGTGCTCAAAGGCGCCACACCGGAAGGTGAACAAGCGACTTTGGTTGCCAAGCAATTGCGTGACTGGGTGGCCAAAGAAATTGGGCCGATTGCCAAGCCAAAAGAAATCCGTTTTGGGGATAATCTACCCAAAACACGCTCTGGCAAAATCATGCGTCGATTGTTGCGAGTCGTCGCCAAAGACGAAGTAGTGACCCAAGATGTGTCAACGCTTGAGAATCCAGCGATTTTGGATCAACTGACCAAGGCCGTTTAATTGGGAAATCTATTTGTGACAATCATTTGTTGGTTGCCTTGAGTCCTGGGCTTCAAACAAAAACTCGATCGCAAGATCGAGTTTTTGTTTGTGCAAATCTTGTTTCTGCGGTTAGCGCAATAACTCAATCTCCACAAATGCCAGTGGCGTATCACCAGCGTTAATGACGTTATGATTCACGCCCGCTGGGCGGTTATAACTCACCCCTTGTTTAAGCGAGGCGGGCACTTGGCCCTCAGGGGTCTCGAGCAACAGCTCCCCATCGTTGATGGGTACGATCACGTAGTCGTGGCTATGCGTGTGCCAACCTGTTTGCTCGCCAGGTGCAAATAAGTAGTGCGTCACGCGCGCATGCGGCGCCTCAATTTGTACGGTGGCAGTGGCTGATGGTCGTTCTTGGGTCATGATTTTCCTAAATTATCAGAAAGTGCTCTTGCCAATGCAGCAGCACAAAGATCTAGTGCCAGATTGGCTTCGTCAATCATGCCGCCCATTTTCACAAAACCGTGAATTTGCCGTTGAAAGCACACATATTGAGACCGAACGCCAGCCGCCGCTAAGGCATTGGCGTAGGCATATCCCTCATCTAGCAAGGGGTCTAAGCCAGCGGTTAATACCAAGGTTTGTGGCAAGCCCTCTAAGCTTTCACCGTTCAAGGGCATAGCCCGTTGATCATTTTGCCAGTCCTGACCGTCAAAGTAATGGCCATAATAAAAGCGTAATCCGTTTTGCGTGAGCATGTAACCCGAGCCGTTACTATGGATCGAGGGGTGGCTCATTGTGGGATCAGTGATGGGGTAGATCAAAAGCGTAAAAGCCAGACAGATGTCGTTGTCATTTCGCAGTGCCAGGGCCACGGACGCGGCCAGCTGCCCGCCTGCACTGTCGCCGGCCACTGCCATACGTGTGGTGTCAACACCCAAGGCTAGGGCGTTCCGATGAACATACTGGGTCGCAGAAAGGCAGTCTTCAAAAGCGGCTGGAAAGCGGTGTTCCGGTGCCAGTCGATAGTCGACAGCCACGATGGCGCAGCCCGACTGAGCGCACAAATGCCGACACACGGTGTCGTGACTTTCAAGGTTGCCGACCACATAGCCCCCACCATGAAAATACAAGACAGTAGCCAGTGGCTGTGATGGTACTGATCCCTGTGGGCGATAGTGACGCAACATGACTTCGACGCCGGACCCCTCAAAACCGATATCGGTGACCGATTGGACTTGACGGGGCGTTGCATCGGTTAGTGCCTTGCGAGCAGCGTAGAGCTTTCGCGCTTGTGACGGTGTTTGCTGTTCGAGCGGTGGGTTGCCCAGGGCAGAGACCGCTTCAATAACAGCACGGGCTTGAGGATCAATCATTGGTGACCTTTTGGTAACATCAAAGGCTCGACCTGAGCTGAGGTCGAGGTTTTTTCACATACCGGTATAGACCGGCCCCTCGCCGCCTTGCGGGGCGACCCAGACGATATTTTGCGAAGGATCCTTAATATCGCAAGTTTTACAGTGCACACAGTTTTGGGCGTTGATTTGCAGCCGATCATCGCCGGTTTCGTCTTTCACATACTCATAAACGCCAGCAGGGCAGTAGCGTGACTCGGGTCCCGCATAAGTGGCCAAATTGAGTTTCACCGGTACGCTGCTGTCTTTGAGCGTTAAGTGGATGGGCTGGTTTTCTTCATGGTTGGTGTTCGATATGAAAACCGAGCTCAGTCGATCAAACGTCAACTTACCGTCCGGCTTTGGATAGTCGATCTGCATGCATTCAGCGGCCGGTTTCAGATACTCATGATCGGGCCGCGTGCGGTGAATGGTCCAAGGAACATTGCCCTTTAGCAGCCACTGCTCAACGCCTGTCATCACGGTAGCGACGGTGCGGCCCTTCTTAAACCATTGTTTAAAGTTTCTGGATTTGTTTAGTTCAGTGTGTAGCCACGACTTTTCAAATGAAACGGGGTAGGTCGTGAGCTCATCTTGCTGGCGTCCTGCGGTTATTGCCTCAAATGCTGACTCGGCGGCCATCATGCCGGACTTGATGGCGGCATGACTGCCTTTGATACGCGAGGCATTCAAAAACCCGGCTTCACAGCCAACCAAAGCACCGCCCGGGAAAACCAGTTTTGGCAAAGACAAAAGACCGCCAGCGGTCAACGCGCGTGCACCGTATGCTAAGCGTTTCCCACCTTCGAAAATGTGTGCAATGGCAGGGTGTGTTTTGTAGCGCTGGAATTCTTCAAAGGGAGACAGCCATGGGTTGGCGTAGTCAAGCCCGACCACCATGCCCACAGCGACTTGATTGTCTTTCATGTGGTACAGAAAAGAGCCGCCGTACGTGTCTGAATCCAATGGCCAGCCAGCGGTGTGAATCACTTGGCCTGGTTTGGCGCGCGAAGGGGCAACCTCCCACAGTTCTTTGATGCCGATGCCGTAGCTCTGAGGGTCCCGGCCATCGTCAAGCTTATATTTAGCAATTAATTCACGACCCAACTGGCCACGAGCGCCTTCGGCAAAAACCGTGTACTTGGCCAATAGTTCCATGCCGGGTTGAAAGTGCTCAGTTGGCTGTCCGTCTCGCCCAACCCCCATGCTGCCCGTTGCCACGCCAATGATTTGGCCTTGCTCTCCGTACAGCAACTCGGCGGCCGCAAAGCCTGGGAAGATGTCCACACCCGAGGCCTCAGCTTGTTCACCAAGCCAGCGCGCCACTTGACCCAAGCTGATAATGTAGTTGCCATGATTTTTAAAGCAGTCAGGCAGCAACCACGCTGGCGTTCGCTTGGAACCGGTTTCTGATAGGAATAGGAACTTATCCTCAGTAACGGGTGTGTCTAAGGGGGCGCCTTGGCTCCTCCAGTCAGGTAGTAGCTCTGTCAAAGCCTGCGGATCCATGACAGCGCCAGACAAAATGTGTGCGCCAATTTCTGCGCCTTTCTCAAGCACACAGACTGAGACCTCTTGGCCTTTCTCAGCAGACAGCTGTTTGAGTCGGATGGCTGTGGCTAAGCCCGCTGGGCCTCCACCAACCACCACAACATCATATTCCATCGATTCACGTTCTGACATGCCTATCCCCTTACTAGATCACCCTACAATGGTCTGATTGTATTGCACCAGACCGTGTGAATGACCGGCTGGGTCTTGCAAATTGCTTAAATAGGGCTTTTGGCTAAGGAGTGATTTGGCGTGGCAACTGAAGAAAGAAAGCTGTCTGAAGGCGACTGGTACGAATGCGATATCGCCATGCGTTGGGCTGACGCAGACATGTTGCGGCACATGAATAACGCGGTTTATTTCCGTTTGATGGAAGAGGCTCGTATCCAGATGTTGGCCGCTGCCGAGATCTCAAGCACGGCTCAAGAGGGCGTGGTGGTGGTTCATTGTGCTTGTGATTACCTTAAATCGATCACCTATCCCGCAACGGTTCGAGTGCGCCATGTCGTGGAAAAAGTCGGTCGTACTAGTCTGACCCACCGAACCGAGTTTTACGTCGTGCAGGACCTTGCTCAAGGACCCTACGCCCGGGGGCGGTCGGTTATGGTGCGTGTGACGCGACCACCGGAGAGTTCGGTGCCTTGGCCTGAGGTGGTGCTTGATCGTTTGGCTAGTATCTGCGAGCGGCAGCGCAAAAATTAGCGAAAAAGCGAGCCACAAAATCGCTCGGCCAAATTGGGCTTGCAAGGCACCTAGTCAAGTTACACTGAGGCTAGTTAAGTGAATTGAAACAGATTTAGCGTGCCACATGCCACAGGCTTGGCTTGGCCGCGCGACATCATTGGTCATTAAAGAGGGAGTTCAATCAATGGATAAAGTGTTTGCCAGTGCCTCGGCAGCCCTTGAGGGGGTGATCAAGGACGGACAGACCATAGCGGTCGGTGGGTTTGGACTTTGCGGTATACCCGAGGCTTTAATCGCTGCCGTTCGCGACAGTGGCGTTAAGCAGCTGACTTGCATCAGCAACAACGCTGGCGTCGATGGGTTTGGTTTGGGTATGTTGCTTCAAACCCGGCAAGTTGTCCGAATGATTGCCTCATATGTCGGTGAAAACAAAGAGTTTGAGCGCCAATACTTGGCCGGCGAGCTCGAGCTGGAATTCACACCGCAAGGCACCCTGGCTGAAAAGCTTCGAGCCGGTGGTGCTGGTATCCCTGCTTTTTTTACTAAGACAGGTGTGGGTACGATTGTTGCCGAAGGCAAAGAAACGCGCGAATTTGATGGTGAGGTTTACGTCATGGAACTCGCGCTTGTGCCCGAGGTGTCATTGGTTAAAGCCTACATTGCCGATCGCAGCGGAAACCTGATTTTTCGTAAGACCGCCCGCAACTTCAATCCGAGCGTCGCCATGGCCGGCAAGCTCACGATTGTTGAGGTTGAGAAAGTGGTCGAAAACGGTGAGCTTGATCCCGATCACATTCACCTACCGGGTATCTACGTTAACCGCGTTGTGGTGAACGCTGAGCCGGAAAAACGCATCGAGCAGCGCACTGTGCGCGCCAACCGCTAAAGGAGATAAGTCGTCATGGCCTGGACCAGAGATGAAATGGCTGCGCGGGCAGCCAAAGAGCTACAAGACGGTTTCTACGTCAACTTGGGTATTGGTTTGCCGACGATGGTGGCCAACCACGTGCCTGAGGGTATGGAGGTTTGGTTGCAATCTGAAAACGGCTTGCTAGGCATTGGGCCTTATCCGACCGAAGAGGAAGTTGACCCCGACATGATCAATGCCGGCAAGCAAACGGTTACCACGTTGCCCGGGTCGTCGATTTTTTCGTCGGCAGACTCGTTTGCGATGATCAGGGGCGGCAAAATTAATTTGGCTATTTTGGGGGCTATGCAAGTCTCTGAAAAAGGTGACTTAGCCAACTGGATGATCCCAGGGAAAATGGTTAAAGGCATGGGCGGTGCCATGGACTTGGTGGCTGGTGTTAGTCGCGTGGTGGTGCTCATGGAGCATGTGGCGAAAAAGAAAGACGGCACTGAAGACATGAAGCTTCTGGCGCAGTGCAATTTGCCTCTAACAGGTGTCGGTGTGGTGGATTTGATCATCACTGATTTGGGCGTCATGACAGTCACGCCTACCGGTCTGCGTTTGATTGAACTGGCACCCGGCGTCACGGTTGAGGAAGTTCAATCCAAAACGGCTGCCAAGCTAGATGTCGCCATCGGTTAAACGACTGGCTGATGCACGCCAAGCCATGCGCGAACACGATGTTCAAGCATGGTTGATACCTTCAGCCGACCCCCATCTGTCTGAGTACCTACCCGCGCATTGGCAGATCAGACATTGGCTGACTGGATTCACAGGTTCGGTGGGCACGGTGATCGTGACGGAAGATGCTGCTGGATTGTGGGTTGACAGTCGTTATTGGGATCAGGCCCTACAGGAGTTAGCGGGCACGGGGTTTGAATTGCAGCGAACCACCTCTAGTCAAGATAATAGTCACTTGGCATGGCTTGCGAGCCAATTAACGGCTGACGCGGTACTCGTCGTTGATGGTCGAACCTTATCTTTAAACGCGTTTGAGGCCTTGCAAAACCAGTTGGCGTCGACGATCACCACCCGTCTTGATTTGGACATTGCCGAGCAGATCTGGCGCGATCGACCTGCTTTGCCGTCAGCGCCTGTTTGGGTCATGCCCATTGCCTTTGTGGGTGATTCGAGAGTCACTAAGCTCGCCCAAGTTCGCTTGCAGATGAAGGCCTTACAGGCCAATCATCATTTTATTTCTACCCTTGATGACATTGCTTGGGTGCTGAACTTGCGGGGTAGTGACGTCGAGTTCAATCCGGTGTTTCTGTCGCATTTGTTAATCGGCCCCGAACGAGCCACTTTGTTTGTTGCCCCTGAAAAAATCAGTGACGCGATCGTGGCCGAATTGGCTGCTGATGCCGTGGATGTGGCTGACTATTCAAAGGCCTTTGAACAGATCGCTGCTCTTTCGCACACCGATTGTTTACTGCTTGACCCAAAGCGCACCACTTGTCGCTTCGCGCAAGCCACCGCGGCCCGAGCTGTGCGATCGATGAACCCATCAACTCGATTAAAGGCTTGCAAGACGCAACGAGAACTTGATCATTGGCGACAGACCATGGTGGCTGACGGACAGGCCTTGTGTGAGTTTTTTGCGGCGCTCGAGCAAGCCCTTGAGGTGCGCGCCGAGTCTCCCGTCAAAGAAAACATGATTGATCAGTGGGTGACACAGGCACGCAGCGAGAAACCAGGATTTGTGGGTCCTAGTTTTGCGACCATTGCCGCTTTCAATGCCAACGGTGCCATGGCGCACTATCGTGCAACCGAGCAAAGTGCGGCGCTCATCGAGGGGGATGGGCTGTTACTGATTGATTCAGGGGGACAGTATCTAGGCGGCACAACCGACATCACCCGGATGGTGCCGGTGGGAGAGTTGTCCGAGGCGCAGCGCAATGACTGCACTGCGGTGTTGCAAGGCATGATTGCCTTGTCTAGACTGCGTTTTCCGAGTGGCACGCCAGCGCCCTTAATTGATGCCGTGGCGCGCGCACCTTTGTGGCAGCGTGGCCTAGACTATGGGCACGGCACAGGGCATGGCGTGGGTTACTTTTTAAATGTCCATGAGGGGCCTCAGGTGCTGTCTTATCGCGCGCCACCGAGCGCTGATATGGCTTTGTTAGAAGGCATGGTGACATCCAATGAACCGGGTCTTTATCGAAGTGGGCAGTGGGGCGTTCGAATTGAAAACCTCGTTTGTTGTCAGGCTGTTTCTGCAACAGATTTTGGTGAATTTTTAAAACTTGAGACCTTAACGTTGTGCCCCATTGACACCCGTTGCTTTGTGCTCGAGCAACTACGACCTGATGAGCGCCAATGGCTAAACGACTATCATCGGGAGGTTCGTGAACGTTTGTCGCCTGGCTTATCGCCAAGTGCTTTACGTTGGTTGTTCACTCGGACTGAGTCCCTACCGCTATAATCCAAATTTCCTGCGAACGCCTTATTTCCCGCGAACGCCCTTAATATAGGCGTACGACTTATGACCAAATATGTTTTCGTAACTGGTGGTGTAGTTTCCTCTCTTGGCAAGGGGATTGCTGCGGCTTCTTTGGCCGCCATCCTTGAGTCGCGTGGTCTACTGGTCACTATGCTCAAGCTTGATCCCTACATCAACGTCGATCCAGGCACCATGAGCCCGTTTCAGCACGGCGAAGTGTTCGTGACCGAAGATGGGGCTGAAACCGACCTCGACCTCGGTCATTATGAGCGCTTCATCTCCACCAAGATGCGCAAAGCCAATAACTTCACGACAGGGCAGATATACGAGTCTGTCCTGCGCAAAGAGCGTCGTGGCGATTATCTCGGCAAAACCGTACAAGTGATTCCACACATTACCAATGAAATCCAAGATTTTATTGTCCGTGGCGCAACCCAAGCATGGGATGGCGCAACCGATGTGGCAATTGTAGAAATCGGCGGCACGGTGGGTGACATTGAGTCATTGCCTTTTTTAGAGGCTGTGCGCCAGATGAGTTTGCGGTTGGGCCGCCATCAAACTGCATTCGTGCATTTGACGCTAGTGCCATTTATTGCCACAGCCGGTGAGCTTAAGACCAAGCCCACCCAGCACTCGGTTCAAAAACTGCGTGAGATCGGCATTATTCCCAATGCTTTACTTTGTCGCGCTGACCGGCCCATTCCGGATGACGAGCGCGCCAAAATTTCAATGTTTTCCAATGTGCCACTAGACGCAGTGATCTCGGTCTGGGATGCCCATTCGATTTATGCCATTCCAGGCATGCTGCACCGCCAGGGTTTAGACAACCTGATTTGTGAAGCTTTGGGCTTGAATCAACCTGAAGCTGACCTGTCAATGTGGGATAACATGCTCGAGGCCCTCGCGCACCCTGAGCACACCATTCGAATTGCCATGGTTGGTAAGTACGTCGACCTGACCGAGTCTTACAAATCGCTCACAGAAGCGCTGACCCACGCCGGTATGCACACGCGGTCCAAAGTGGATGTGACTTACATTGACTCTGAAGAAGTGGATTCCCAAGGCACGGACGTCTTACGTGATTTCGATGCGATTTTGGTGCCAGGCGGATTTGGTAAGCGGGGCACGGAAGGCAAGATAAAAGCCATCAGATACGCCCGCGAAAACAACGTGCCTTACTTAGGCATCTGTTTGGGTATGCAACTCGCAGTCGTTGAGTTCGCGCGTCACATGGCCCAGCTCGGGGGCGCTAACAGTACGGAATTTGCCCCCGGCTCACCTCACCCAGTGGTCGCTTTGATTACCGAATGGATGGATCAGGAGGGCAAGTCAGAGGTTCGTTCAGCGGACTCGGACCTTGGTGGCACCATGCGTAAGGGCTCCCAAAAATGTCCCGTCAAGCCTGATACATTGGCAAGTCGCATCTACGGGGCTCAAGTCAATGAGAGACATCGTCACCGTTATGAGGTCAATAATGTGTATGTGCCGCGTCTGGAAGCCGCTGGATTGGTGATCAGTGCTCGGACACCGACGGAGAACTTGCCAGAAATCATGGAGTTGCCTGGCCACCCTTGGTTCATGGGGGTTCAGTTTCACCCAGAGTTCACGTCAACCCCAAGGGACGGCCATCCACTCTTTACAGGTTTTGTGCGGGCGGCACTGGCTTTTCAAGCGCGTCGCCTCGAGTTATCAAGCACAGGAGCCACGCAATGATGCTGGCCGGGTTTGACGTCGGTAATGACAAGCCTTTTTTTTTGATTGCAGGCCCGTGCGCCATTGAGTCTCGCCAAATGGCGTTTGATACCGCTGGGCAGCTCAAAGAAATCACCGCTGCACTGGGCATCCCCTTCATTTATAAGAGTTCCTTTGATAAGGCCAACCGCAGTTCCGCGCGTTCATTTCGTGGGCTCGGTATGGCGCAGGGTCTTCAGATCTTGGCCGATGTGCGTGCCGAGTTGGGTGTGCCGATTCTGACTGATGTTCATGACATCAGTCAAATCAAGCCGGTTGCTGAAGTGGTCGACGTTTTGCAGACACCGGCTTTTTTGTGTCGGCAGACAGACTTCATTCAGGCCTGCGCCCTGAGCGGCAAACCAGTGAATATAAAAAAGGGCCAGTTTCTAGCGCCTGAAGACATGTTGCAGGTTGTGAATAAAGCCCGCGATGCGGCTCAGCAAGTGGGCGTCATGGCTGATGTTATGGTGTGTGAGCGTGGTGCTTCGTTCGGTTATCACAACTTGGTTTCTGATATGCGTTCACTGGCTATCATGAGGGCAACAGCATGCCCGGTTGTGTTCGATGCAACCCACTCTGTGCAGTTACCAGGCGGTCAGGGGACGTCATCGGGTGGTCAACGCGAATTTGTTCCTGTCTTGGCTCGGGCTGCCGTGGCTGTTGGTGTCGCTGGTGTCTTTATGGAAACCCATCCGAATCCCGAACAGGCCCTTTCAGATGGCCCCAATGCGGTGCCATTAGATCGCATGGCCGCTTTATTACACACACTGGTTAGCCTAGACCGCGTGACCAAATCTGCGGGCTATTTGGAAGACACATTTTAATTTGGATTGTTTTTAGGAACTTATGATGAGCTCAATTGTTGATATTATCGGCCGTGAAATCTTGGATTCGCGTGGCAACCCTACCGTTGAATGTGACGTGTTGCTAGAGTCTGGTGCCATGGGGCGGGCGTCAGTGCCCTCTGGGGCATCAACGGGCAGTCGCGAAGCCGTCGAGCTACGTGATGGTGACAAGGCTCGCTATTTGGGTAAGGGCGTGTTGCGTGCGGTTGAAAACGTCAATACTGAGATCTCTGAGGCGGTTATGGGGCTTGATGCTCAAGAGCAGACTTTCATCGACCGTACTTTAATTGACCTTGACGGTACAGAAAACAAGTCGCGCTTAGGTGCCAATTCAATCTTGGCCGTCAGCATGGCCGTTGCCCGTGCGGCAGCCGAAGAGTCTGGGTTGTCGTTGTATCGCTATTTTGGAGGTAGCGGTCCCATGAGCATGCCCGTGCCAATGATGAATGTGATTAACGGTGGTGCGCACGCCAACAATTCCTTGGACCTCCAAGAGCTCATGATTTTACCGCTGGGTGCAAAGTCTTTCCGTGAAGCCGTGCGTATGGGTGCGGAGACATTTCACGCCCTTAAAAAGCTCATCGACGAGCAAGGTATGTCGACGGCTGTGGGTGACGAGGGTGGGTTTGCACCCAGTGTAAAAAGCCACGAGGCTGCCATTGAACTGATTTTGCGTGCGATAGAGAATGCCGGCTATGAGCCTGGCACTGAAGTCGCACTTGGCCTTGATTGCGCTGCGACAGAGTTTTACAGTGATGGACAGTATCACTTAAAAGGCGAGGGCAATCTGTCGCTTTCCTCGGAAGGTTTTGCTAACTTGCTGTCGACATGGTGTGACAAGTACCCCATCATTTCGATTGAAGACGGCATGGCCGAAAACGATTGGGAAGGCTGGAAGATTTTGACCGAGAAGCTTGGCAAAAAGATTCAGTTAGTTGGCGATGATTTGTTTGTGACCAACACGAAAATTTTAAAGCAAGGTATTGATCAACAAATCGCTAATTCCATTTTGATCAAGATCAACCAGATTGGCACCCTAACGGAAACATTCGCAGCCATCGAAATGGCCAAACGCGCTGGTTACACCGCGGTCGTTTCCCATCGTTCAGGCGAAACCGAAGATGCTACGATTGCTGATATTGCAGTGGCCACAAACGCCATGCAAATCAAAACAGGCTCGATGTCGCGTTCTGACCGGATGGCCAAATACAATCAGTTGCTGCGTATTGAAGAAGAGCTCGCTGAGGTAGCGACGTACCCTGGGCGAGACGCTTTTTATAACCTTCGGTAATTTTTGAACGATGCGGCTGCTCTTTCTAACGCTGCTAGCCCTGTTCTTGCTGATCCAGTACCCACTCTGGTTAGGTCAAGGGGGTTGGTTCGCTTTCTGGGAGCTCGAACAAAAGGTTTCAGAGCAGCGCGCGGTCAATGACGGCATTCGTCAACGCAATCTGGCCATGGAGGCCGAAGTCGAAGACTTGCGTGTCGGCACACAAGCTGTTGAAGAAAGGGCTCGGACAGATCTTGGCTTGCTCTTAGACAAAGAAGTCTATGTTCAAATCTTGACCCCCGAGGGGCCACCAAAGGAATCCGATCAGGTCGGTACGCCGAGACGTTAGAGCTCAGCAGGTGACTGCTAACGACTATTTAGCTTGACACAAGCATTTGGGTTTTGGGTTCGATGACTTTGCATGACCGCTTGGTGATGGCTAGCGATTGCAATCGATGACATAAAAAAACGAATCACAGGTGTAACAGGCCGGTGTTGAAGGGTAACGCTGACGCGAAGAAAATTTGCTGCCGAAATGGATTGACCTGACCTCGGCCCTCGTCCGTTGTCCCAACCTTTGGCGATAAACCGTCTGTGTTGTTCGGCGATATGATCGTGGCGAATAACATCGTGGCCGACTTGCTGACTTAAGCGTCTGTCTTTGAAGTCACTCATCAGTTGACTCACTCGGTCCTTGACGCAAACTTGAATGTCACCGCGTATTTGTAATGATCGGTGTTGAGCCAAGTGCTGTTTTACGGACTCGGTTCGACCTCCTGACATGCTTGCAAATAGGGTGGCTTGTTGGGCCACTAGCGCTAGCTCTTGTCGTGTGCTGTGCCATCCTGAAACCTCAATGGCAAGCAAACCCAGCCAGACGAGTGGTAAAGAAACAATGATCCACTCAATAAGGGCATGACCGGTTTGGTGTTGTTTGGGGGTGTGTGATTTAAGCGCAAGTGATTCAAACATCGCACAAGCTTGCGATTAAGGCTGCGCAATGTCTATTCGTAAATCTACGGACTAATGCAGGGTTGGCCTGCTATCGGGTAAGCCTGACTCAAACAGCGCGGTTGTATCGATCGGGTCAAAGACGTATGGCGTGCCACAAAACTCACAAGTCACTGTGACTTGACCCTGTTCTTGGACGATGCTGTCCACTTCATCAGCACCCAATGAGCGTAACATGCCAGCCACGCGATCTCTATCGCAGCCGCAGTGCCAAATAATGGGCATCTCTTCAAGGCTGATGACGGGTGTTTCCCAAAACAAGCGGTGCAGTAATGTATCGGTCGAAATGGATACCAATTCCTCGCTAGAAATAGTTTCACAAGTCGCCTCAGCGGTTTGCCATGACTGCGCCGTTTGAACCTCATCGACTGTTGTTTGGCCACCATCATACGGCATGCGTTGCAGCAACAGACCGGCGACGCGATCCGGTCGTGCCGAGAGCCAAATGCGCGTGAGCAGTTGTTCGGATTGACGCATGTAATCCTCAAGAACTTCAGCCACTGTGTCGCCGCGCAAGGGCACAACACCTTGATAAGGCTGTCGCGTTGGGTGGTCCTTGGGTGGGTTAAGAATGACCACAAACCGGCCTTGTTGATCGGCGTTGAGTAACGCTTGCAGGCCTTTTTCGTGGGCCTCTGGCTCGCGCCTGAGCTTGACGGTTGCACGAATAGTCATGTCATGACGGCACTCAACAACCAGTAACTTAACGGCTCCCTGGCCCTGCATTTGTAGTAGCAGAGCCCCATCGAACTTAAGGTTTGCTGCCAACAGTGTCGCGGCGGCTACCAGCTCGCCGAGAAGCTGTAGCACTGGCGCGGAAGATGTTTGGTGTGTGATTGCGTCTTGCCATGCCTTCTCGATCGAAGTGGCAATCACTCGGGCGCTTTTGTCTTGCAACAGAAATTTTTTGATTTGATCGCTTGTGTTCATCAGTCGATCCGTTTTAGCGATTTGGCGAAATATTGTGCACGTTCTTGATAATTGATGTTGTTGTTGTGCATTTGGGCGATTTCTTCGTCGCTGAGTGTTCGCACGACCTTGCCAATGCCAATGACCAAGCTGCCATCGGGGATGACTCGCCCTTCCGGGACAATTGCACCGGCGCCGATCAAGCAGTTTTTACCGATCACGGCATTATTCAGAACAATGGCTTGCATACCAATCAGTGAGCCGCTGTGAATCGTGCAACCGTGTAGCATGGCTTGATGACCGACGGTGACGTTTTCATGGATGGTCAGTGGCTTGTCACTGTCAACGTGCAAAACGGAACCCTCTTGTACATTAGAGCCAGCCCCAACGGATATGGTTGTGTTGTCGCCACGGATACTGACGTTTGGCCAGATACTGGCTCTTGGTCCGATGCGGACATCTCCTATGATGACGGCGGACTCAAACACCCAAGCGGTCGGGTCAATCTGTGGAATAAGGTGGTCGAGTTGGTAGATTGCCATTTGTGCTGCCAATTGAGAGGGTGGAACGAAGGTTCAGGTCAGCGGGGTGGTCTTGACGCTGGTAGGAGTGGTGCTGAGGGCATGAAGTCAATATTTGCGAGTTTCACCCGTTTGGTCCAAGCCTGTCTTAAGGGTTGATCAACTTGATCGTATTCAATGTGATTAATAAATCCAGTTTTGACCAGCAAAGACTTGTGTGATTGCGCAGACAGTGAATCCACAACTGCCAGTATAAAGCCTCTGACCTTAAGACTGATTTCGTGGCGCCAATTCGCTTGCCTATTTGCCGTTTCTGGTGAAAGCTGCAAGACAACCACAATTGTGTTGGGCGAGGCATTTACTTTCCGTGGCGAGGCAAAGACAGCGGCGGCCCACACCTCAGGAATCGTCAGCAAGCTTTGCTCGATTAGGTTTGCATTGAGTTTTCCCTGCGACGTGGGCACCATGTGTTCAGTCCGACCCAAAATGCGAAACCGCTGATTATCGGATGTTTCGGCCAATAAATCAGTCGTCAGCCAAAGGGCATCATGGCCCAAGCCTTGGCTGTTTAGCGAGGCTTTTTGTGGCCAAGCTTGAACATATTGTGCCGGATTGGTGTGTCCATGCGCATCCACGCGGGCTACACTTAAAAAGCCCCTGGCAGGATGGTCCGTCACAGAAGACTCAGGATCAGGGTTTGTTTGTGTTTTAAAACCGGGGGTTAAAAACAATTCACCATTGTTTGATGACCATTTTCGATTGCTCTGAGTTATTGCAAGACCGCAGCCTGGTATGTAGATGGCTAAGTTTGGTGATGTCAGCGCGCGCTCAATACTCACGGCGCGCCATGCTGGGCTCAGTTGATCCCCGATCAGGGTCACTGAACTTAGGGTCGGGGGCGCCGGTTGTGTCGTTGCTTTGAGCCAACGACACCAGCGAAGAGGGGTCGTTGACAGGTGTGAAGCGTGATGGGCAATCGACATTGTTGGCAATTGATCAAGGATGACCGTACGACCAAAATAAAGCGCTGGCAATATGGCTGCCATCAATCCCGCTTCAACCCATGGCATTAAAGTTGTTTGCAGTGCCGTTGCTTGGGCATGCCACCAGTTGTGCGAAGCAACAAACCCTGGCAGATTGCCGATGAGTGCTTGCTGGGGCAAGATAAGCGCTGTGTCAGCCGTAAAAAACCGTTGATTTTGCCCGGGCCAGACCATGAGCGCAGGTGCCGACGGCAGCGCAGCGGTCACTTGAAACAGCTTCGGCTGTCGAGCAACAAATCCATGCCAACTCATGACGCTCCCAAGCTGAACATCAAAACCAACCACTTGTTGAATGAGTGAACAGCGGGCGATGGCCGCTAAAGATTTTTGTGACGTGTGTTGATCGATGAAGGCCAAGCGACCGCGGGCATGTTTGAGCTTTACAACAAGAGTCTCATCACTTTCTGTGGGTGAGAGCGCTACAGCGACAGCTGCACTTGCCCAGCAGGCTAGCATCACAGCCAAGGCCTCGATTGGCCGACTCATCACCACAATCACGCGATCGCCAGGAATGACGCCAAGTTTTGATAAGCCATTAGATAGTTGGCAAACCAGCGCTCCAAGTTCCGCAAATGATACGGATTGATCGGGGCTGTTTGACTGCTGCCAACGCAACGCTTCTTGGTGGTGGCCTAATTTAGGTACCCAGTCGAGACAGCAAGTTTTTGCGATATTAAAATCACGGGGTACATGCCATCTAAAGTTTTCGTACTGCTTTTGGTACTCGTCTGCCATGGCGTTTTGGCGATGTTTGTATAAAACACTTAGCATCGCCTACCCGCAGGGACTTGGCAAGCACCCAACGGCCAAATTGTTAAAAACCAAGGGATTTATTTCTTTGCCGCGTCTTTGGACTCAGATCGAATGTCAATCAATCGCGTTCCGGCCAAGCGGTCATGAAGAAATTGTTGGCTTGATCCAAATGTTGGGATAAAAATCAAAAATGGCGCGAAGATCGAAAGTAAAAGGAGCGCATTCCAACCCGTGGCTGAAATCAACGGCATTAAAATGGCAATGCCTAACAAAGGTAACGGCCACATCAGCAAATATCGTATGAAAAGTTGCTTCAATGACGGTTTTTGTCCTGTAGATCCCACTAAGCGGATGTGCCATGCTCGCATTGGCAGTGTTTGCCCACCGCGATGCCAACATATCAGAAAATAAGCACCGATAGAAAGGAAAAGAACCAAGATGCGTGCTTCTCTGTTTAGAAGGCCGTGCTTACTTTCGGTTAAAACGTCAAAAATGTAGGCTGTTGTAAACACCACGGCAAAAAGAAGCACACCTTCATACATCATGGCGGCGAACCGTTTGATACGAGAAACGTCAGGTGATTCAAACACACTGTTGAGGGGTGCTGAGGATCGTGTTTTTTTGGATTGTTGCATAACAGCATTATGCTGTATCCGAGGCGGTGCTGCACGACTTGCGGCTAAACGAAGCTAGGTGCAAGCACCTAGCTTTTACCTAACCTTAACAAGCCTGAATCAGTTAGAACGTGCAGGGTTTGAACCCAAATCTTTTTGCAATTGAGCGGCTTCGTTCATCACAGCTCGAGCTTGTTTGTAGCAGATTTTGAAGAAACGACCAATTGCGCAAGCGGCTGCCCACTGGGCTTGACTACGTAACTCACGCTCTAAGAGTTCACACTCTAAGCGGTTTGAGTAGTACGTGAAAGGCGTGTTGGGGACTGTGTTAATAGCCATGATTTGCTCCGGTCTGGATATATATATTAGGGAATACCCTTATTATAGGGAAAACCCTGATCCGAAGCAAGAGGCTGTTAAAAATAATGGCCTAGTCGATAAAGTGTCGTCAATTGACGACACTTTATCGACGATAACTTTCGTTAACCATCTCAAACTCATACAGCCGGCAGTCTAGTGCCCCGTTGAAGACAGGCGTACGACGCCGTGGCTTCAAACGCATTTGACTGGGTAAGGCCGTGTCATCGCTAATTACAAAGGCAGACCAACCACCAAATGACTTCTTAAGTTGCGATGCCCAAAGCGTCATTGAAGGCGACTCGGAAGCCATGCGCTGCCCGTAGGGTGGGTTGGTGATGATCATCCCTTCAGGACACGGTGCCATCACCTCGCAAGCGTCAACAACGGTAAAGTTAATTGTGGTTTCGGTTAGCCCAGCCCGATGAAGATTGTGTCGTGCGGCTTCAATAGCTGCCTCACTAATGTCGCTACCAAAAAGTGGAGCCGGTGGTTCCTTTTGAATGGCCGCCGTGGCCGCCTTGCGGATGTCCTGCCAAGCGCTCATGTGGTGGTGTCGAAGTCGTTCAAAGCCAAAGGGTCGGTTGATCCCCGGCGGAATGTTTAGCGCAATCCAAGCGGCCTCAACCAAAATCGTGCCACTGCCACAAAAAGGATCCAGTAAGGGTATGTTTGGCTGCCACCCAGCCAGCGCTAAGAGGCCAGCGGCTAAGTTTTCACGGATGGGGGCTTCGCCCTTATCAAAACGCCAGCCACGTTTAAAAAGCGATTCGCCAGACGTGTCGAGATACATGGTGGCAGTTGTCTCAGACAAAAACAAATGCACGCGTGCATCTGGTCTGACGGTATCAATTGACGGCCTTGCGCCTTCGCGGCTGCGGATTCGGTCACAAATGCCGTCTTTGGTCAGTAAGTTGCAATATTGCAGACTTTTCATCGGACTGGCGATCGCTGAAGTGTCCACTCTAAGCGTCATTTCAGGGCCGAACCAACGCTCCCATTCGGTGTCGTAGGCTAAGGCCGTGATGTCGGCTTCGGTTCGAACCGGGCGGTGCGCCAGTTGCACGAGAATGCGTGTTGCCAAGCGACTTTGAAGGTTTGCCGTCTGAATGTCTCGCCAATTGCCCTTGAAGTGGCAACCGGCCCGCCCGCGGGTGACGTGCGCTAGGCCAATCGCTTCAAGCTCAGCGGCCAAAACAGTCTCAAGTCCGCGCGGACAGGGCGCAAAAACATCAAAAATCTCACTGTCAGTGGCGCCTCGGTGCCGAGTGGCTCTTGAAATATCGGCACTGCTGACCTCGCGTTCTTCAATGGGTGCTTTCTTTTTCTCTTCGGCAGCATTGCGTGCCCGTTGATGTGCACGGGCGCCACTTTTTTTAACAAATGGGGTCTCTGCCTTGTCCGAGCTAGACGGTGATTGAGCATCAGGCCGTTTTTTGATTGAAAGCGTATTGTTTTTGGGTGTGGTGTCTGTCATGTTTGGCGGCGTATCATGGCCTGGTCGAGGCTTTTAGTAGAAGGGTTTGATCACTACCAATGCCGTGATCGTCAAAAACATGACGACAGGGAATTCGTTGAACCAACGATAAAAAACGTGCGAATGCTTGTTTTCATGGCGCTCAAAGACGATTAAGTAGTGTCGACAAATGAGGTGGTAACCCAGCAGTACCGCGACAAGGACAAGTTTGACGTGCATCCAGATGTCACGACTACCCAACCCGATGCCGTAATACAAATAGAGCCACAGCCCAAAAAAAAGTGCCGGGTATGCCAAGATGGTCATGAATCGATACAAGCGCCGAGCCATGCCGACAAGTGCTACGCGAACCGCTGGATCCTCTGTTTGGGCGACGTTGACATAGATGCGTGGTAGATAAAACAGTCCGGCAAACCATGAGGCAACAAACAGAATATGAAAAGTTTTTACCCACAGCATCGCGTCAATCCAGAGTGGTTGATGGTTTTAGCCACGGGTTTGTCCCTCGCCGCGCAGAACCCATTTCATCGTGGTCAAGCCCTCAAGACCCACAGGTCCTCGCGCATGTAGACGGTTGGTTGAAATACCAATCTCAGCGCCTAAGCCGTATTCAAACCCATCAGCAAAGCAAGTTGGCAAATTCACGTAAACCGAGCTTGAATCGACTTCGCGCTCAAACGCATCAGCGGCCGTTATATCTTGCGTCACGATCGCATCGGTGTGTCCTGAGCCCCATTGTGCGATATGGTCCATGGCGGCTATTTGGTCGTCAACGACTCGCACGGCCAAGATTGGTGCCAAGTATTCTTCCTCCCAATCTTGCACCGAGGCCTCTTTGGCACCAGGAAATAGTGACTGCGTCTTAGTACAACCTCGAATTTCAACACCCACTTGGGACAGCGCTTCACAGATCATGGGCACAAAGTCAGAGGCCACTGCTTGGTGGACCAACAATGTTTCCATCGCACCGCAAATGCCATAACGGTAGGTTTTGGCATTAATGGCGATTTGCATGGCCGTTTCCAGATTGGCCGCTTTGTCGACATACACATGGCAGTTACCATCGAGGTGCTTGATCATGGGCACCCGCGCTTGCTCCTGCAATCGTTTGATGAGTCCTTTACCGCCGCGTGGCACGATCACATCGATTTCTTCGGTCATGGTTACAAGATAGCCCACAGCATCGCGATCAGTGGTTTCTATATACTGCACCACGCTCTGAGGCAGGCCAACGACTTTGAGCGCTTGGCTGATAACGGCAACCAATGCCATGTTGCTGTGAAAGGCCTCACTGCCGCCGCGCAAAACGCAGGCGTTGCCAGACTTGATGCAAAGCGCAGCCGCATCAATGGTAACGTTGGGCCTTGACTCATAAATAATGCCGATAACCCCAAGCGGTACGCGCATTTGGGCAACGCGCATGCCATTGGGGCGCACGATTGTTGCCCCAAGACTGCCGATCGGATCGGGCATTGCAGCGATTTGCCTAAGGCTTTGTGACATCAACGATAGTGACTTGGGCGACAGCGTCAAGCGATCGAGCAGGGCATTGGACAGATCACGTGATTTCGCTTGTGCCAGGTCTTTCTCGTTGGCAGCAACCAGCACGTCGTGCGAGCGATCCAGCACGTCAGCAATGGCGTTTAGGGCATTAGATTTTTGTTGATCGGTCGCGCGCATGATGGCCTTAGAGGCTAGGCGAGCTCGAGTTCCAATGGCTTTGACGGTCTCTTGCAGCGTGGTCATGTGTGTGCAGTTGCTATTAGGTACGGTTGGCTTAATGGAGATAATAGTTTAGCCTGCTCTGGAGGCAGCGATGCCCATTGCCAATCGCGCCATCTCTTCCCAAGCATCGGGTAAGCGATCGGAAACCGGTATGCCCTTGATAATTCGATCAACATCATGGGCATGGCTAACAGCTCGCGTCCACCGTTTTAATGGCACTCGCTCGACAGCCCTGCGCGCGCGCTGTTCTCGAGCACCAAAAAAACGTTGCGACTTCAAGGCAGTGGTCATGGCTTGACCACTGGCTAATGCTTGACTCACCTTTTGTAATGAACGAATCTCCTCGCCAATCGACCAAAGCACCAGCGGTAAGGCTTCTCCTTCGGCTTTTAACCCCCAAAGGATGCGAAGCATCCGTGGTGAGTCGCCGTCCAGCATGGCATCTCGCAAAGAAAATACATCGTAGCGCGCAACGTTCATGACCGCTGACTGGCATTGCGCTTCAGAAATCTCGCCTTCGGGATAGACTAGGCTTAGCTTCATGATTTCCTGGTGAGCCGCCAGTAAATTTCCTTCTACCCGATCTGCGAGCCATTGAAGCATTTCATCCGACAGCGATTGGGCCTGGCTGGCTAGCCGTTGGCTGATCCAGCCAGGTAACGCTTGGCGATTGATAGGCCCTAGATCGATCACGACTGCGGCACCTAATAAGGCCTTAGCCCAACGGCTTTCGCGCGTCATTCGGTCTAGCGCTGGAAGTCTGATAACAGTCATCACGTCGGCGGCTGCCAAGCCTTGTGCGCGCTGCGCCAATTGAATCAACACATCAGCGCCGGTCTTACCGGGTTTGCCACCAGGTAAAGAAACCTCGACCCACTGGCGATCGCCAAATAAAGAACCGCTACCGCCGGCGCTTAGCAGCGCATGCCAGTCGCTTTTCCCGTCCATCATGAAGTGATGCCGCTCGGTAAAACCTTCCTTACGTGCCCGATCTCGCAGGGCATCAACGGCCTCGAGCGCAAGCAAGGGTTCACTGCTGATAATCACGCACAGCGCAGGTAAAGCTTTGTTGGCAGGTATAACGGTTGTGGTTGCCATAGAGTCAGGGTGATTTGGGCACGGCTTGATTACTTTTAATGAGGCTTTGATAACGCTGCGTCACATCGGGTGCGCTGATGCGACGCATCACCCGTGCAATCAAGCTTTTTTGCATTTGCTTAAAAAGGGTGGCTTGTTCGCCTTCTTTGGCTTGCACCACACGGTCGTCAAAAGGTAAATTGCGAACAGAAACCAAGGTGGTTGATGGCAAAATATTGTCACCGTTGGCATCAACAATACGGAAAACGTATACCAAGGTGAGCTCATATTCTTCAACGCGGCCTTGGGCGTTTAGCGAGATTTCTCTCGAGCTACGCGTTTCGCTGATTTGCTGCAGCTGTGCTTGGTAAGGCTCAGTTGGGTCTTCAATAATTTTTGTGTCGGGTGAAGAAGCGCGAATGGCGCGCCTTAAGTCAGCACCGAACTGGGAGTTTTGAGGCACTGAAATGTACAGGGTGTCAAAAGGCAGCGGTGCCCGTCCTTGCAGCTGAAATCCGCAGGCTGAAAGGACAATAACCCAACTAAGCGCCAACCAGCGCCACTGGGAAAACCGACTGTGATCAATCTGCATGCGAGTACTGTCTCCCAAACTGATGGTCTTAATGGGCTTCACCCAACCACATTAACAAGCTTACCCGGTACAACGATGATGCGTTTGGGCAATCTTCCCTCGAGGTGCTTTTGAACAGCCTCATGTTCGACGGCCAATGCCTCAATGGCTGCCTTGCCGGCGTCGCTGGCAACTGTCAAATTACCCCGCAGTTTGCCATTGACTTGCAACACCAACGTCACGGTGTCAGCTTCTAAGGCGCATAGATCAACGGTTGGCCACGGCGTGTCAAGGAGATCGCCGTGAACGCTGTCATAGCCCAGATCGCGCCAAAGTTGCCACGTGATGTGCGGTACGACAGGGTAAAGCACGCGCAATAATATTGAAAGTGCCTCAGTGGCCACAGAAGTTGTTGCCTCGCTGGGATCGGCACGTTCGGTTAGCTTGGCAGCTTCAATAGCATTTAACATCTTCATACAAGCTGACACGACAGTGTTGTACTGTATGCGCTCGTAATCGTAATCGGCTTGCTTTAGGAGGCTGTGCAACGTACGCCGAAGATCAGCGAGGACACTATCGGCTTTAATCGCGTCATTGAGCGATTCGGCGGCGGGTGTGGTCAACACCACTGGTTTGACCACAGGTTGATGGGCCAGGGCACTGCCCCAAAGACGCCTTAAAAACCGAAACGACCCATCGACGCCGGCATCGGACCATTCCAATGTTTGCTCGGGTGGGCTTGTGAACATCACAAACAACCGTGCCGTATCAGCCCCTTGGTTTTCAATCAAAGACTGCGGATCAACGCCATTGTTCTTTGATTTAGACATGGTGCCAACACCACCGTAGGAAATCTCCCGTCCATCTGACTTGAGACGGGCACCAACAATGGCGCCTTTGGCGTCATAGGTATTGTCAACCTCATCAGGCCAAAAATACTCAATCCCACCTTTTTCGGTTCTGGCCGAGTAGATGTGGTTGAGCACCATGCCCTGGCAAAGCAATTTGGTGAAGGGCTCATCGAACTTAACCAGACCCAAGTCGCGCATGACTTTGGTGTAGAAGCGGGCATACAGCAGGTGCATGACGGCATGTTCGATGCCACCAATATACTGATCCATCGGCATCCAATAATCAGTACGCCCATCAACCATGGCTTGATCGTTGCCGGCCGAGGTGTAGCGCATGAAGTACCAAGATGAGTCTACAAACGTATCCATGGTATCGGTTTCGCGACGCGACGGTTTGCCACAGCTTGGACACTCACACGCCCAAAACGCTTCGTGTTTTGTCAACGGATTGCCTGAACCGTCTGGAATTAAGTCGTCTGGCAACGTAACCGGTAGATCTTTTTCAGGCACGGGCACTGGGCCACAATCTTTGCAGTGAATGATCGGAATCGGTGTACCCCAATAGCGTTGACGTGAAATGCCCCAGTCACGTAATCGCCAAGTGGTTTGACGTTGCCCGGTGCCTTTGTCTTCTAGCGCTTGGGCGATTGCTTGGACAGCTTGTGCTGTGGTCATTCCCGTGAAACGCGCTGATTCAATGAGTTTGCCCGTTTGCTTGTCGGCGTACCAGTCATGCCATTGAGTATTGTCAAAGGCGTGCTTAGCGACTTGGACAACTTGCTTGATTGGCAGGTCATACTTGTTGGCAAAGGTAAAATCACGCTCATCGTGCGCAGGCACCCCCATCACGGCACCGTCGCCGTAGCTCATCAAAACATAATTACCGACCCACAAAGGAATAGACTCGCCAGTTAAGGGATGGGCCACGACTTGGCCGGTTGGGAGGCCTTCCTTATCGCGGGTAGCTAGCTCTGCTTCCGTTTGCCCGCCTTGCTGACATTGTTCGATGAAGGCTGCTAAAGCGGGGTTTGACAGCGCTGCTTGCGTGGCCAGAGGATGCTCAGGCGCGACTGCGCAAAACGTGACGCCCATGATCGTATCGGCTCGAGTCGTGAAGACGTACATCTTGCCATCATCAATTAATTGGCCAGCCTGATCATGAATATCATGGGCGAATGCGAATCGCACGCCTTCACTCTTGCCGATCCAGTTTTCTTGCATGGCTCGCACGCGATCTGGCCAGCCACTGAGTTTATTCTTAACGCTATCCAACAGTTCTTCGGCGTAGTCGGTGATCCGAAGGTAGTAGCCTGGGATTTCACGTTTTTCAACCAGCGCACCAGAACGCCAACCGCGACCATCAATCACTTGTTCGTTGGCTAAAACAGTGTTGTCCACGGGGTCCCAATTGACCACCTGAGTTTTGCGGTAGGCAATGCCTTTTTCGAGCATTTTGAGAAATAGCCACTGATTCCACTTGTAGTAATTGGGATCGCAGGCGCACATTTCCCTAGACCAGTCGATCGCCAAACCCATCGCTTGCATTTGTTTTTTCATGTAGGCGATGTTGTCGTAAGTCCACTGAGCAGGCGAGACCTTCGATTTGATGGCTGCATTCTCGGCGGGCATGCCAAAGGCATCCCACCCCATTGGCATCAAGACATTAAATCCTTTCATGCGCAGTTGTCGCGCCATCATGTCATTGATGGTGTAGTTGCGTACGTGACCCATGTGTAGCTTACCGCTTGGGTAGGGCAGCATTGAGCAGGCATAGTACTTCGGCTTTGTCTCGCCCTTCGAATTGAGCGCTTTCTCACTAACCAGATAAGCATTTTGCTCATTCCAGGCCGCTTGAACGGCTGTTTCAACAAGGTTCGGTTCGTAGCGCTGCTGCATGGCTGATTCTTCGACTTTAATAATGGGGTGGTGAGTCAGATAAAGCTCAAGGAGTAGTGCTGATTATAAACGGGCGTTGTGTCGGGCGGTGTTAGCGGGTTTATGCAAGTCCATGAGGTCCACTAAAACAAAAAGGCCGGATCCATAAAACGGAACCCAGCCTTTTTGGTAAAACCAGTACCACTAAATCTGGTTCACTTGATCTATCAAACCTTTTTAGCCGCCGTAACTCCGGTAGGTGTTGGGCGTGGATCA
>CAWUWI010000018.1:0-10543 GCA_963926245.1 uncultured Burkholderiaceae bacterium
GTGGGCACAATCACCGTCGCAGGCGACTTCATTCAAACCCACACCTCTGTGTACGAGGTCGAAGTCGATGCGAATCAGAACAGCGACTTGATCAACGTTCAAGGTAACGTTTATATTGATCCGGGTGCTGCGATCGACCTACTAGCTGAAGATGGCATCTACTTAGGCCAAGCTTATACGATACTCACGGCCACGAGTTCCATTACCGGCACCTACGGTGAGCTGGAAACTGATTATCCCTTGCTTTCCATCTCTACTGGCGCCTTCACCACAGACCCTCGTTCCCTGCAATTTGTCGCAAACCGCAATGGCGTGACCATGGCCTCGTTTGCACAGTCAGGCAACCAAGCTGCTGTGGCCGCTGCCATTGACTCTCAGTCTTCTGGTGCTGAGCCCTTTGATACGGTGGTGCTAACAAGTAATAGCGACCTATTTCCAAACATGTTCCAGTCTTTCTCTGGTGAAATCTACGCCAGTAATCAGGCCGTGTTGCTCAACGACAGTGCCATCACACGTCAAACCCTGTTGTGGCGCATGCAAGACAGTTGGAATGATCCAGCACTCGCACGCCTTCAACAAACCAAGCAAATCAACGACACCACCACCTCTTGGGCCCAAGTGTTTGGATACTGGGATCGACTGGCAAGTAGCACCAACGCTGGTAGTGTTACGGCCAACAGCAATGGCTTTATGATGGGTGCCGACCATGAGGTGTCGCAACAAAGCCGCATCGGTCTGGCCTTTGGTTTCTCGGGCCTAGAAACCTCAGTCACCAATGCCACCGCCTCGACACAGGGCTATCACCTGATGGTGTACGGCACCACCCAAGCTGAGATGCTACGTTTGAGTGGCGGTATCGGTCAGTCTTGGTATGCCACCAACACCACACGCCAGTTGTCTGGCGGCCTGGGCACAGCCAGTGCCAGCCTCGATAGCAACGCCACCCAGGTGTTTGCCGAACTCGGCATGCCTTTTCGCGAGGGCGCCACCACTTGGCAGCCCTTTATAAACGCCTCACAGAATTGGCTACGTACGGGCAGCTTTCAAGAGTCAGGCAGTGAGGCAGCGTTACGCGGCAGTAGCAGCGATCAGAGCGCTGGGTTTAGTACGTTAGGTCTACGTGCCACGCACACTTGGCAAACCCAAGACACCGCTTGGCAAGTCGACGCCATGGCGGGTTGGCAACGTGGCTGGGGGGATTTAGCCCCAACCAGTACCTTACAATTTGACACGGGCAACCCATTTACGGTGACCGCTGCACCGCTGACGCAAAACGCCTTGGCGCTTGAACTGAGTATTGGCGCCAGCTTAGATGCTTCAAGCCGCGTGAGCCTCACCTACGCCGGCACCTTCGGCTCAGGCACCAGTGCGCAGATGCTGCAGGCACAAATTAACTGGCAGTTTTAAAGGGCGACTCTGCGCGCCCAAAATTAAAACTAAGAGTACGACCCGCCATCTCTTCCTCGTGCATATGATCAAACGCCTCGTTAACCTGCTCCTCAAACATGCTTCTCCAAGCGCCATAACTGCCTTGCCTTAACTGGTTCAGACCGGTTGAGACAATTATTTTTTCAAGTTTTGTTGGCTTGAGCCCCGATAAATAAGTGCCATGGGGAAACCGGGGCGAGTCAGTGACGGGTCCCACCGCGTGGCGATTGGTCGTTTTCACAGCGAATGTTACTTCGATATCGCGAAGACTATCAATCGAAACTACTCCGTATAAGTTGCACGTCAATCGCCGGCGTTGCCACGATAACGATCCACTATACGACCAAAGCAGGGTCACGGCACGAACTCCATGAGCTGCGCAAAGAACGTCTTGTCGACGTTCATAGAGACACCCCCAGAGGCTAACACCTAGGAAATGAACCAAAGATGACGAATCTGAATTCAAATCGACACCAAATAAGATCTGTCTCTGAAGCATGCCAGTATTGGCTTTCACTTAAAAACACACCGTTAAACCGAACAGTGCTGATAGAATCTCAATCATGATTATTCAAAAAGAAGCTGCGGCAAATAGTGGCCTACGAGGTCATGACTGATGTTGATTGGCTAATCGCCCTCTCCCTCGCCATTACCCTCGCCGCTGCCCATTTCTTCGCCTTTCGAATTTCGACACTGCCATCGAAGACTCAAGATGTGCTGGCATCGGTTGGTGGTGGCGCAGCCATTGCCTACATATTCATCCACTTAATGCCTGAATTAGCAATGGGTGGCCGCACACTGAGCGAACTGGATATCGCCAAATTTACGCCAACTCCGATAACCGAAGCTGGGCTTTTCTTGACAGCAATGATAGGCATGGTGACGTTCTTCATCTTGGACGTACGCACCGAGTATGGACGCTTATCCACGAAGATAAGCTTTCGCGCGCACTTGGCGGCATTCGCCTCAGTCAGCGCGATCTACGCCTACACGCTTCCCTCGCTGGTCACTACCGGCTGGAGCTATGCCGTATTGTTCACCGTGGTGCTTGCCGGTCACTTGCTGCTTGCCGATAGAGCGCTAGCACTGGCTCACCCAGCGCAGTTCGCGCATGAGACGCGGTGGATTGGCATGGCAGCGGTCGGCACTGGATTCGTTGCGGCCTATTTGCTGCCTCCGGCAAACGACTACATACTGGCCATCGGCACCGCGTTCCTTGGGGGTGTCCTGCTGATGACTACTTTTCGCGAGGAACTCCCAGCCGCCTCTCGCACACGAATCCCGTGGTTCCTGTTAGGACTGTCAGTTATGTCTGGGTTGTTGCTTATCGTCCTTGCAGTAGGTAAGCACAGCTAGCAGCAAGGTGGTTTCAACTGTTTTTACGGGGGTGCGGCCTAAAAGTTGGACTACTTGGAGGTAGTTCATGTACTCATACGACGACCGCGTCCGGGCAGTTAAGCTTTATGGCTCTATGACGTTTTGTGTGGAAATTGACTTTCAACAATAATGCACTTAACTAGCCCGTCGGGGTAAAGCTGTCAAGATCGGGTTGGATGGCAGGTGCTTAAGTTTGGACATCCTCAAGTAGGCAATCGTGATGAAGTTGCCAATATTGCGAAAGCCTCTGGCGGCGACCTTGGTTTGCTGCAGCTAGCCGTTTGCAGGGTTCGAGTCGGATTTGCAGGCTAGGCCTATCCTCCATTGCACTGAGCAAGCGATCAGAGCCCCTCTGTTGATCTGCTTCATGGGTCTGATGATGAGCAAATATCTAGAACTCGAGACTGGGCAGTCGACCCGACAGATACGCGATCAGCTTTGGAAGGTTCACGAGGCTCATCTGCGCGATTAATGCACTGGCCAAATGCACGTGATGCAAATGAATGCGCGCGAACTGGGAAATCCTGCGTTGATTGATCTACTGGAACCCGTTTTTAGGGACTAAATGGCAGAAGTCAGGACGAGCCAGTACTTGGTTTAGTGAACTCAATCACTGACGTTTAACTTCAGATGAAAATCATCCCGTTGGCACCAAAATGTTTAACAGCTTGGAAGTATTGGCTTCCACTTTTATGAGGTAATAGGTACAGGGGGAATCGCCGTTAAAACAAAGCCAAATTATGGCGACTTTTTCTGCGGTTAACCTTATGGACGGATTCAATTGGGTGTTGCACCCACCCCTTAAAACATGGGGCTGCGGATCTTGTAGTGGAACACAACCATTCGTGTTGTTAGCGCACCAAACAAAACGAATACAACCAAAGCTGTCACGTGTTCTGGATGGTATTCCTGCGCGCCAGCGTACCAACTAAGGCCCAAAGAAAGAATCAACCCCCAGATTAACGCAACCTCAGCGTAAAAGGACCCTTTAAGACCTGGGTTATCGACATCAGCCCGAATCACATCGCGCAATATGCCACCTCCAGCACCCGTCAACGCAGCAAGTATCGGTCCCCACAACCAAAGAGGCTGTATATTGGCATCAACGGCAACGATCACGCCAGTGATAGTGAAGGCGGCGAGACCAACAGCATCAAAAAAAGCGACTGCTGCGTTCTTGTTCAAGTGCCCAATTAAGAACGTATCATCTGTATCAGCGCCTGAACTTGCGACACGAGACGATTGCCAAAGCCGCTGAAGACGAAAAATAAGATAAAAAGTCATCACAGTCCCGAATATAAGCATTAAATAAACGGGAGACTTCAGTACCGAAACAGTTTCACGCTGCAACAACACGTCACGAATGATGCCGCCACCCACTGAGGGTGTAGCAGCTAACACCAACGCCCCAAAAAAACTGTACCTACCCTGCCGAGCCAGCAAAACCCCCGACAGCGCAAAGGCAATGGTTCCAATCAAATCAACCGCAAAAAACCACCACTGACCCGCGGTCAAACCCAACAAAACAGGCATTAAATACTCTTTAACAACATACGTGTATTCGCCCGAATCACGAAGCTGCTTTAAGCTTTTGTTAAAAGAAGCCACCAACTCAGGTGTCGTGGTTGCTTTGCTAAAAATGACGTGAATTCCACCTGAAAAAATTGGTGTACCGATTTGTCGTACTGCCTTAGCCCAGTCATGCCGCCAAATCAAAGTCTCACCAACCAACTGGTCGATCGCAATTACGTCGACCTTTTTATTCAATAAATTTGCAAAATTTTCATCATCGTTTGATGCGAGAGCGACTCGTGACGCGTTGGCAGGGTCTTCAATAAAAGACATCATTTCTGTGCCGTAGAAAAACCCGTCTATGACGCCTAACCTTATATTCTGAGTTCGAAGCAAGTTAATCCACTGCGTCGGCGACTTGAAATCGTAGAGTCGCTCATCGGCAGTCCGGACGTAAATAACATCCCTCTCTGTGCGATAAGCATCTGAATAATATGCATATTGACTGCGCTCTTCGCTGAAAAAAGCACCCGCTGCAATGTCTCTAACCCCGTTGGAGACATCAACTTGATGCTGCTTCCAAGAAACTTCGTCAAAAAACAATGAATAGCCCATATTCGCGAAAATGGCGCGTAGCAATTCAACATCCAAGCCGGTCAGTCTAGTGATTTGGTTTTTGGTCGTTTGGTATTGGTAAGGATCCCAGCGATACCAACCAGCCCTAAGCACTGCGCGAGACTGCGCTGAAATTAACGATTGGGGTTGGGTTGAGGCGATGGTGGGCACCTGCGCAACAGCGTCAATTGGTCGGGTACCGCCATCATGAGTCATTGTCTGAGCGTCAGTGATACTAACGCTGGCAACAAATACAGCCAAGGTAATCAGAAAAAAACACCAATGCGGCATACGTTGCATGATTAATTCTCTCTACGTCAGACTTCGGAATTCACTAATCGAAGCTTTATTATTCATTTGGGAATTAAGACTGACGTGCAATTTCAGCTCTCGCAGCATTAATAAACCCGGATTTAGCATGCAGCTTTAATGTGTTGTGGATATCTTCGTGTATTGGAACTCAATCAGGCAAAAAAAATTACATCTTAATTGATACCAGCTGCATGGGGCATGAGGCTGTAAGCCGTTCAATTATCGAGTCCACCTTACTTCTATTGATTTGGCTGCGTGCGAAAAAGTGCGCAAGACTGTCGCGTTCGCGCGCGTCACCGACAGCCAACGGTCACCACATTACCTTACACTCGTGTCTATTGGCGTCAAAATATGCGCCACCCTTGCGGCATGGCCGATGTCTGCACACTATTTTTTTGCGTTATTTTTGGATTTTCCTAATGGAAATTAAAGTTAATTTTCTCGATAAGCTTCGACTCGAAGCAAAGTTCGACGACTTCACAGTGGTTGCTGATCAACCCATTCGATACAAAGGCGATGGATCAGCACCGGGTCCGTTCGATTACTTTCTCGCTTCATCAGCGTTATGTGCAGCCTACTTCGTGAAGTTGTATTGTGACACTCGCAACATATCCACTGAAAACATTCGCCTGTCGCAAAACAACATTGTCGATCCAGAAAATCGTTACCAACAAATTTTTAAAATTCAGGTTGAACTACCAGAACACATTTCAGCCCATGACCGTCAGGGCATCATGCGTTCGATTGAACGCTGCACAGTCAAGAAAGTTGTCCAAGCCGGTCCTGAGTTCGTGATTGAAGAAGTCACTAACTTAGACGCAGACACACAAGCCCTGTTGACGTTGCAATCCGACTCAAACGTGAACACTTACATCGCTGGCAAAGACCTGCCGCTTGAGCAGACCATTGCCAACATGTCAGGCTTGTTGGCAAACCTTGGCATCAAAATTGAAATTGCCTCATGGCGCAACCTTATCCCCAATGTGTGGTCCCTGCATATCCGTGATGCCCATTCGCCCATGTGTTTCACTAACGGCAAAGGGTCAACCAAAAAGAGCGCCTTGGCATCAGCCCTTGGTGAATACATTGAGCGCTTGAGCAACAACCATTTTTACGCTGGCGTCTTTTGGGGTGAAGACATTGCAAATAGCAATTTCGTTCATTACCCCAATGAGCGTTGGTTCAAACCCGGCCCTGATGACGCGCTACCCGCTGAAATCTTGGACAGCCATTGTCTGGCTATTTTTAATCCTGAAGGCGAACTGCTCGGTTCGCATCTGATCGACACCAACTCTGGCAATACCAACCGCGGTATTTGTGCCTTGCCGTTTGTGCGTCAATCCGATGGCAAAACGGTCTACTTCCCTTCCAATTTAATTGAGAACCTCTACGTCAGTAACGGCATGAGTGCGGGTAATACCTTGGCCGAAGCGCAAGTTCAATGTCTGTCTGAAATTTTTGAGCGAGCCGTGAAGCGAGAGATCATTGAGGCTGAAATGGCTTTACCCGACGTGCCGCAAGCAGTACTTCAAAAATACCCAAGCATCCTCGCCAGCATCGAAGCGCTCCAGGCACAGGGCTACCCTGTTTTGGTGAAGGACGCCTCACTCGGCGGTCTTTACCCCGTGATGTGTGTAACGCTAATAAACCCAAGAACCGGTGGTGTCTTCGCATCCTTTGGGGCACACCCGTGCTTTGAGATCGCACTCGAGAGAAGCCTGACCGAGTTGCTTCAAGGTCGTAGCTTTGAAGGTCTCAATGACCTACCACCCCCAACGTTTACCAGCGAAATCGTCACTGATCCCAACAATTTTGTTGAGCACTTCATTGATTCGAGTGGCATCGTGTCGTGGCGTTTTTTCAGCGCCAAAGCAGACTTTGAATTTGTTGAGTGGGACTTTTCTTGTGACGGTGACAACGCCAATGTCGAAGAAGCCACGGCATTGTTTGGCATCCTCAAAATCATGGGTAAAGAGATTTATGTGGCTGCATACGACGAACTTGGCGCCATGGCGTGTCGGGTTTTGGTGCCGGGCTACTCAGAGATTTACCCCATTGACGATCTGATTTGGGACAACACCAACAAGGCTTTACTGTTCCGTGCTGACATTTTGAACTTGTTTCAATTAAGCAACACCGAGCTCAGCGAACTTTTTGGGCGTCTAGAAAATAACGATCTTGATGAGTACAGCGATATCGCGACATTGATCGGCATTGAGTTTGATGAGAACACGCCATGGGGGCAATTAACGGTCTTAGAGTTAAAGCTCTTAATCCAACTCGCCTTACAGCGGTTTGAGCAAGCCCATGCGTTGGTGGGTGCTTTTCTGCAATATAACGACAACACCATTGAACGCCGTATGTTTTATCAGGCGGTCAACGTCGTGCTCGAAATTTTGCTTGATGATGAGCTCGCGCTCGATGACTACACCGTCAATTTGCGTCGGATGTTTGGCGACGAAAGAATGGATGCTGTCTTTGGGTCTGTTGACGGTAAGGTCAAATTCTACGGCCTCACGCCAACAAGCTCGCAATTAGAGGGGCTTGAACGACATCGCCGCTTGCTCGACAGCTACATGAAATTACATGCGGCGAGAGCCAAAACGACGGTAGCCTAACAATTGATTTTTGGGTTTTAGGGCCTTGCTCGTCGCCGAAAGCTGGTTTAGTCGGCATGACATTGGAGGTCTAGCTTTCGTTTGCAAGCAACGTTGCATGCCATCGATTGTGGGCTTGCTGATTTAAGCCAAGCTCATTATTCAGGCTTATGCCAAGCACGCATCTGATCAACCATTTGAGGAGCAGCACCGAGATAATTGGCGGGGTCGCACAAATGATCAATTTGTGCGCGATCAAGCTTGGCGCTAACGATCTCATCCTCATACAAGACTTCAGCCAATCTTTGGCCCTTACTTGATGCCATACGGCAGGCGTCGTACACCAAATCATGCGCTGTCTGACGGCCAATATGCGGTGCTAGCCCCATCATCACAGCCTCTGCAACAATCAGGCCACCAGAAAGGTCAAGGTTTTTTAGCATTCGAGCAGCGTCCACTTCCAATCCCCTCAGCATGAACTTCGCTTGGTTCAATGCGCCAGCACTCAAGATAAACGACTCTGGTATCGCTGACCACTCTATGTGCCAAGGGCCAGTTGCGCGTTCAAAGTCCTGCACCATCGCATCCAAGGCAAGCCCTGCGTGCTGGCGCACTGACTTTGAAGCGCCAAGCATCAACTCACAAGAAATGGGGTTGCGTTTTTGCGGCATGGTGCTTGAGGCGCCTCGACCTTTGACGAAAGGCTCAAAGGCTTCACCGAGCTCGTTGGTCATCATCAACATAATGTCCAGCGCAATCTTACCGAGTGAACCGGTGACAAGTGCCAGAAATTGAATCGTCTCAACCAAACCATCTCGAGCCACATGCCAAGTCACTGGCGCTGTGCCAAGCTCGAGTTCAGCCATGAGAGCCTCTTGCACGGCTAGCCCTTGATCACCTAATGATGCAAGCGTGCCTGCCGCGCCACCAAACTGACCGATCAAGACACGTGGCTTAAGTTGTACCAGCCGCTCACGGTGTCGTCGGACCATCAGCAACCAAACGGCCGCTTTGTAACCAAACGTGATGGGAAGCGCATGTTGCAAGTGCGTCCGACCCGCCATTGGTGTGTCGCGATACTGCAATGACAACGCATCCAAAATGTCATCAAGCTCGTCAAGGTCGCGTTCGATAATCGCCAATCCATCACGCACTTGAAGAACAGTTGCCGTGTCCATAATATCTTGGGTGGTCGCACCCCAATGCAAGTACTCGCCTTCAGGTCCACACATTTTTGCAATCTGATGCACCAATGGCAAAATCGGGTAACCCACAATTTCCGTTTCTCGTTTGAGCTCAACCATGTCAAGCTTGCTCGAGTCTGCTTTGCTCATAATGGCAGCGGCGGCGGCCTTGGGAATAATCCCAAGTTCACCCTGGACTTTTGCTAAGGCGATTTCGGTGTCGGTATAGCGTCGCAAGGTCGCGGCATCGTCAAACACAGCTCGCATAGCGGCAGTGCCGAACATGTCTTTAAAAATAGCGGAGTCGATCATTGAAATAGGCATGCTGTAAAAACCCAAAAAAAATCAAAGGCAGTCATGTTGGGTTTGACTCACTAACCCAACATTAATCACCAAGTTAATGACAATAACTGATTGTGGCACAGCGGCAAGGTGGCGTACTTGGTGAGTTTTAAGCACAATAGCATTGGCTTGCATCCTTGCGCACCATGTTTCGTCGCTTTTGTGCTCTGAGCCGAAGCCAAAAGCAAAGACCCTGTGACGTTGAGCTGTAAAGGCGTTTGGTCTAGTAAATGGCCTACAGTTGTTGATAATGTTTTTGGATAAACACATGCCTTCTCAAATACTAATGATTGTCACTTCCAACGCTCGGCTTGGTGACACCGACAAACAAACCGGCTTTTGGGCAGAGGAACTCGCTGTGCCCTACTACGCTTTGGTCGATGCCGGTGCGCACGTTGTACTGGCCTCACCGCTCGGCGGCCCCATTCCTTTGGATCCTGGCAGCGTCAAGCCTCAAGGCGAGAACGAGGCAATCGTCGAGCGCTTTCTGGCCGACACTGACCTCGCTGCTTTAATGCAGACCACGGCTAAAGTTGCTGATCAGGATGGCACAAAATTTGACGCGATTTTCTTCCCCGGCGGCCATGGCACCATGTGGGACTTACCCACCGATGCTGGCGTCACCCGGGTTGTCGAAGCTGCTTTTGAAGCCAAAAAATTAATCGCATCCGTTTGCCATGGTGCGGCGGGACTGGTCACAGCCAAGCGCCCTGATGGTCAATCCATTGTCCAAGATTTGCGTGTCAACGCCTTCACAGACGCTGAGGAAATTGAAGTGGGTTTGGACGGCGTCGTGCCATTTATGCTCGAAGCACGGCTACGCGAGCTTGGATGTCACTTCGAAGGTGCCGCAAACTGGGTGCCATTCGCTATCCGTGACGGGCAGTTAATCACCGGACAAAACCCCCAGTCTTCAAGTCTGGTGGCGCAATCACTGATGAGTGCACTGGGTGTGACTGAATAAAAGTAAGTTTTGCAGCCATGCCCAACTGGCATAACTATTGCAACTACCCCCATCGCCCGAGCGATGAGGGTAGTTGGCTGATCACTGTCCAAGCCAAAAGTTATACGTGATTTTTGCCATTTTCCCAGATGTAAGTTCGATTTCGTAGCTGCCGCGTATGCCCGCGTATTGACCTGTCCCACCCAAAATCGCACCTTGATGCTTATGACCGG
>CAWUWI010000019.1:0-108900 GCA_963926245.1 uncultured Burkholderiaceae bacterium
GTATAACGCAGGGGTTGGCATCGGTGGCATGGTGAGTAAGGACGTGGAGCTGAACGTGCGCTACGACATCGACTTCTCAAGCACGCGCTACACCAACCAGATGGTCAGTGCGAGAGTTAAGGTCTTGTTCTAGGGCAAAGCTGTTGCGCTGCAGTTGAAGAACTGGACTTAGCTTAAACCCGGACAAATTCTGTCTTGACTATAGGGTCCATCTTAGACTGAGGAAGTTTCATGAAAAAACAACTCGCTCTGTTTTTTTCGCGCTCTCGCTTTTTACATAAGAAGTGCACAAGCCGAAGAAGCCAGCAGCACAACCTAGATGCTGACTTATTGCGAGGGCACGGGTGGCTCATTGGTGGCCTGGGAAATCTATGCGCAAGCGGTGTGTGACACCTACGATGTATTAGTAGCTATCGCCGAACTACCAAGCATCATTTGCGCCAAACTGCTGGCGCCCTCACGTAACGAGGTTACAAAAGAATACGTCACTTGAGCTAAGGCTGACGCACAGTTAGACAATATGCCTGCGTCACAAGCTATGTTGCGATTCATGGCTCAGTAGTTTCCTTACTAGTCACCGGCCAATCAGCACTGTTGATGCGGTGGTGATGCAAGGGTAGACAAACGATCCTCTTCTATAATTGTTGTTTTCTAACAATCAATATGGCGGGGTTCCTTAAATGCAAACTGCGGGTTTATTGGTCACAGCGCTACTTTTTGGTGGCATGGTCCTTTATTCGTTTGGCTTTGCCACTTTCATTCTTGCCGCGTTTCCTGCTGATCTCGCAAGAACGGCCATCCGTCGGGCGTTTCCCCACTTCTATGTGTTTGTGCTGGTTACTGCGTCTATCGCTGCCGCTTTTATGTGGCCGTCAGACAGGGTCTCAGCCACCTTATTGAGCATCATTGCCATCACGACCATTCCAACGCGGCAGTTCCTCATGCCCGCGATCAATCGTGCCACGGACAGCGGTGCCAAAGCATTGTTCGATAAGCTTCACAAATTGTCTGTTTTTGTCACTATCTCCCACATGGTTATGACCGGTGTTGTGTTGGCACGGTTCGTTTAAGCCTTCTAGGCCATTACAAGTATTTGCAAGTATTCAGTGCGACCGCAATGCGAAGATTTTATTACTATCAAACATGCGTCGTTTAGAATGTTTGGGGCACAGCAAACCACAATGGCCGACTGTGATCAAAAATGATTTACATTTAGGAAAGTCGCCAAGTCATTAATAACACACAACGTCTTAGCGGTTTTTGTTCCAAGTTCTAACGATCAAAGCTTGATCCAAAAAAGTCCCGCTGATGTCAGTGGGGTTTTTTTTATGGTGATTTGTGCGCCACAATATTGCAGACACACCGAGCCGATACGAGTTTGGTTGTCTGACTGTTCTAAAGTAAAAACAAAATGTTTGAAAGCAGTCATCTAATCTAAAGCATGTTTACACCAAACAAAAAGGAGTCTCATGAAGATCAGCGCAATCCTTGCAGCAATAGCGTCAGCAGGACTCACAATGTCAGGCCATGCCGTGGCGCAAAGCGCTTTTGAGGGTTTTTACGGCCAAGTATCGACAGGTTTCGAGCGCAATGTGGTTGAAAATGCGACTGCAACGGGACAGGATTTTGGTGGTGTCGCCAACGTCAGCAACACCGTCAGTCCAAGTGCAAACTCAGCACCGTTGGTGCTGGGTTTGGGTTACACGTTTCTTGTCAAAGACAAGTTCACGTTGGGATTGGGGGTTGACTACTCGGCGCTGACCCAGACCACCAACGCGGCGGGCTTCTTTTACCCTGGCACTGGTTCTACCGACGTTTATGACTACAACTTTACCGTGTCGAACCGTTTCAGTTTGTTCGTCACGCCAGGTTATGCCATTGACCGCGACAAACTGGCTTACGTGAAATTGGGCTACTCCAATCAACGGCTCAAGTACTCTCAGACCAATTGTTGCTCAGCACCCTCTAACACCGATAGCGTCAATGGCTATGTTCTTGGGGTGGGATACAAACAAATCATCACACAGGGCCTTTACGCGTTCGTAGAGGCCAATTATTACGGCTACGAAAGCGCCAGCTTGTCATCGACCTACACCGATGGACCAGGTGGCACTGTGTCGGGTAGTCCTAGCTCAAGCGCCTACAACGTTCTGGTGGGTGTTGGTTATAAGTTTTAGTCCAAGGCACTAGCCATGAAACCCGATGCCGCAGTCGTCAGTGAAATAATTGAAATGGCCTTAAGCGACCATGTGAGCTTTGCGCAAATCAAAACACTGCACGGGCTCGGGCCTGACCAAGTCAAAGCCTTGATGCGGGCGAATTTGAAACCCGGCAGTTATCGCGCTTGGCGCACTCGGGTCCGATACTTTTCTGATCAACGCCAGCGCTACAAGTAACGCACTGGCGCTTTGTGTCGCGATTGGTTCTGGCGCAGTTTTTGGTTAAAGATTCTGTCTAATCGCGGCCAGCCCCTTCGCATCGACTGTCAGCCGCAAGCCCAGCATGCCACTGTTAGCGAGTACTGGGCCTTTTCTTAAAAAGATTTCAAGTGCGGTGATCGCGTCATATGCCGCGCAGGCCTCGACGATGCGGGTGATCAAGCGCTCTTGGGTCTCGTAGTGACCATCGCGCGCAATGTGATCAATTTTAGAAACCAATGGGTCGTAATCGAAAACGTGAGCCATGTCATCGATTGCAATGAGAACCAGACTGGGGTCGATAGATAATGTCAGATCAAGGCGATGCATTTTTGGTGTGGCCTCGTTTGGCTTAAACGAACCGATTCGGGTCGCAAGGGCCAGGTCTTTGATTTCAACAGTGCTGTGGGTGGGCACGGGCTTTCCTTTTAATGCAGCGCAGGGCCGCTTGCGTTGGTGGTTGCGGCTAGCTGTTCATTGGGTTGCAGCCACTCAGGCCACGCTGACATAGGCCATTGCGCCCGCAGATACTGAGAACGAAGAATATTGAGCCATTGGCGCAGTTGTAATCGACTAAGCCCGAGTTGGAGTTTCTCGTGGGGTGATTCGCCCCGCAGCTTCAAACCGACACCCGCAATTTCAGTATTGATATCGATTTCGCGCACCAGCCAAGCCACAGGTAGTGGCGGTGGTCTGACGGCCGCTTGGGGCTCTGCAGCCGCAGCTTGTGCGAGCGTGGCAGCGGCTGCTTCTTGCGCAAATGACTGCACAACATCGGAGCTTGGGATTTGTTCGGTTTCTTTTTCTAGCCAAATGGCTAGGTGCGCGACCAGACGATCGGTTAGTCTGCGAGTGAGCCAAGTCACCACCACTTCACCCGAATCGAGTTGATGGCTAACGCGGATGCGATCTTCAAAATCAGCATACTCAGTGGTGAAGCGTTGGGCGAGCGTCATGACGCAGAGAAAAATCCTAATACCTTAATCAAAAGACAGTTTACGCCTCAAGACCAGATCGGTACGCCGTTGGTTTCACCCCGGCTCGGTGAACCCTCTCGATCAACTCATCGATCGAGTTTTGGGCTTGCGCCTAAGGCTCGTGGGCGGATAACCAAACTGAGCCTTGAAAGTGGCACTAAAATTACTGACTTGGCTAAAGCCGAGCATGCTTGCAATTTCCCGAATGGAAAAATTGAAGTTTGCCAGTTGCTCATGCGCAATCAAAAGGCGGTGCTCTTTGATATATCGCGCCACGGTCATGCCGTATTCATTCAAAAAGGCCGCGTTCAGTGTGCGAGGTGTTAAGCCAAACATTTGCGACAACTGCTGATTGTTCGGCAAATTCAAGCCGCAAGCGGAAATATGATCTCTAATGGCTTGTGCCCGATGGTCTTTGGCCAGGCGCGGTGAACGCTGACCGGTTGCACGGTAACGGATAAGGCCAGACAAAAAAGCGATGGCTTTGGACTGCGCATGCAACTTCAGCAATGGGCCTTCTAAATGCTGATCAAAACAAAACTTCAACGGGCTGATGATTTGAGCGGGAAGGGTGCGCGTGGGTTCCGGTTGTTGGCGTAATTCGGCAAACAGTTTTTCAGCCAAACTGTCGCCAAGCAACAGTTGCAAAGAGGAGGCGTTGGCGTGCAGGTAAATGATCTCAACATCAGCACCTGGGTCGATGGCCAGTTCAAATGTGCTGTGTGATTCCACTTTGATCAAGGTGTGATTGGGATCAAGTGGATAAGGTGAGCGAAACAAGGAATCACCGCTGATCTCTCGGCGCGTGGTGTTACCCGACAAAACAGCTTGCACAACCAGCGTGGGTTCGTGAAACGTCACATCCACCAAGGCGACTGGACCGTGCTGCTGCGTCCCTGATTTTGGAAACCGGAAAATAGAATGATGCACAGACATGCCGCTGGACAGTTTCAAGCTTGTGAAGCCCGCATCACCCAAGCTGGGCGGGTGACTGAACCACTTAATGTCTTGGTCAGGATATGCGTTGTTCAACGACTCATTGGTGAAGCGTTGCTCTCCAACGATCCATTGCACTGAAAAACTACGAAAAGGTGTTTCCATGACTTAAGGTTTTTATTATTACCGGTTAGTCTTTATTCTGTTATGAAACGCCAGGCGCAGGGCTAATGTCAAGAGACCGTCTGGTTATTGATGAGCGGTCTTAGGATGTCGCTGTCCTGACGGGGTATTGCGCCATGATAAAAAAGTGTTGAGTATTTAATTTCCTAAAGCATAACGATTTCGAGTTTCAACCACAATGTCAAGGTGTGTTTAGGTCAATGCGTTGCAAATGGGTAATAGGGCGTCTGTACGTCTGGCGGGTTGGATCTGGTTCAAAGCTTTTTCGACCGATTCAACACACAAATGGCTCGACCCATTAACACGCGGATTGATTTTGTGCTGGGCACCCTAAACCAAACATTGGTTTTTGCGCAAATACATAAGCAATACCATTTTACATAACATAATAAAGTAATATTTAGGAGGATTGGTGGTGTCATTGCTGATGTTTAGATCTTGTTCATTTCGACGATCGAACAAACACATCTTGCAAGCAACGGATGCTAAAACTGCCATCACCATGACAAACATTAAGCCCGCGCGAGCCACATCCAGCCCTTGGCAAACACCTGCAGAACTCATGCCCTGGCCTGTTCAAACGCCATTTAGGGTAGCGCCTGGATTGAGTCGTTTGGAGGGTCCTGATCCTCACCTTGACACCCTTTTGTGGCGGCACGATCAATTGCCGGATTATCGAGCGTATAAAGCACAGCGCTTGCGCCAAGGTGATGGTCAAGCCGGTGAGGCGGACTCTCGTGTCTTGGAAGCCATCGCCGCCCAAGAGAAGCACCAAACGGGATGCTTTGCGCAGGCTGATCCAATCGCGTTGTCCCAACACCTGCCCGAGGATTATGTGATTTTGCACGATGAGCCCGAATTGGGTTTTGTGGTGCGGTACTTGTCAGTGTGTTTTGCGTCCAATTGGTCGCCTGCTGACAAGCTAGGCCTTGGGTTTGCGGCTTTGCATGCGCCAGTGGCCGATAACCGTGCTTTGCTTACGGCGCATCTAGGCATTGAAACAATTGCGTTTCGTCAAGCGCCCATGCGTCGTCATGTCTGGCTACTCAGCCCAAGCCCTGAATTGTGGCAAGCGCCTAATCAAAGGGCCTCACGCTGGGCTCAAACACTGTCCAATGCTGCGAATGGCAAACAATCACTGCTGTCTCAAGTGCAGTTTCGCGTTGAACGACAAACCACCTTACCGTTGCCAGCAATAAAACGAGCGGTGTTTTTTATTCACGTCATGGTCTGTCCGCTCATTGACGTGCTGCGATTGGACGCTTGCCGCGCTCGTGCGTTGGCCGATGCCCTTGATTCAATGTCACCGGCGTTTGTGGCGTATCGAGGCATGACCCCGTTGCGCGACTCACTGACCCGCGCTTTGCGAGCATTTGCCAGTTCAGCGGCAACGCTGTAATCTGAATCGATCACTCTTAGAGGAAACGGCTATGTCATATCAACACCTGATTTCTGTTGCGCAGCTCTTGTCGTTGCAGCAAAGCGACCCCACCCGTGTGGTGGTACTTGATAGCAGCCATGATTTATTTGACGCGCAGGCTGGCGCCCTTGCCTTCGCCAAAAACCACCTACCCGGGGCGCACTTTGTGTCGATGGAAAAAGACATGGGGGGCGTTAAAGAAGGCAACAACGGCCGCCACCCGTTGCCCAAACGACAAGACGCCTTGGCCGTGTTCCGCCGTCTGGGCATCAATGACGATACTCAAGTCGTGATCTACGACAACAGCCAGGGAACCCACGCCTCGCGGGTGTGGTGGACCATGCGCTGGCTGGGTCATCAATCAGTCGCTATCCTTGATGGTGGCGTGCAGGCGTGGCAAGCCCAAGGCCAGCCTCTTACGCAGGACGTGTCTGAATTGTCCAATGAGGGCACCTTAACGGATCGTCCGGCCACCGTTCGCATGGTGAGTTTTGAGGAGGTATTGGCCAACGTTCATAGCCAAGACCGTTTGGTGGTGGATGCGCGTTCAGAGGACCGTTTTCGTGGCGAAAACGAAACGCTTGATCCCGTGGGTGGACACATCCCGGGCGCGGTCAGTCGGTTTTATCGCCACAACCTGAACGAAGACGGCACTTTTAAAAGCCCTGAAGCACTCAAGCAAGCCTTTGGCGCTGTGATTGGCACGCGTCGTGCCGAAGATCTCATTATGCAATGTGGATCCGGCGTGTCAGCGTGTCATAACCTCATGGCTCTTGAGCTTGCCGGTCTAGGCACCGCGCCCCTTTACGTCGGCTCTTGGAGTGAGTGGTGCTCGCGCGATCAAGCACCGATTGCGACGGGAAAAGCGTAGAGCGCCGTCATGGCGGATGGGCGTTCATTGGCCTGACGTTTGCTTAATGCCTGCATACCGGCTGGTTTGCTTTGGGCTGAGCCCGCCGGTGCATTACATTGAAACCATCTTCTATCATCCCGTGTTTGAACATGACTCAAGCTGCCCGCCTTAAAGTACTTTTGACCAATCCAATTCACCCTGTGCAGCAAGCGCGTTTGGCCGAGACGGTTGATGTGCTGGTGGCACCCGACGTGTCACACCCAACCATTACGCGCTTGATCGCCGACTGCGATGGCGTCATTGTGCGCAGTCACTTGGCGGCCGATGTCTTTGATCACGCCCCAAAAATGAAATACGTGGTTCGCCATGGTGTCGGGCTTGACATGATTCCGATGCAAGCCGCCGCCGACAAAGGCATATTGGTGGCTAACCTGCCGGGCAGTAACACCCAAGCAGTGGTTGAGTATGTGTTGGCCGCCATGTTTGCGGTCTCGCGCGGTTTGGCACAGACCGACAACACGTTGCGCACTGAGGGCTGGGCGGCAGCCAAACCCATGTCAAATAACCGCTTAGAAGTTGCCGGTAGTACTTGTGGCATTGTCGGTGTGGGCTCCATTGGACGTCGTTTGGCCGAAATCCTAAACGCCATGGGTGTTAACGTTATTGGGTTGACCCGACGACCTGAAACGTTGCCGGCTGGCGTCAAGGCGGTCGACAAAACCACCCTGCTCAAAGCATCAGACTGGTTGGTTTTGGCGTGCCCACACACCCCCCAGACCCATCACTTGATTGATGCGGTGGCCTTGGCGCAGGTCAAGCCCAGTGCGTGTTTGATCAATGTGGCTCGAGGCCCCGTGGTTGATACACCCGCACTCATCGCAGCGCTTAAAGAAAAGCGCTTGGCAAACGCCGCGCTTGATGTGCATGAGCCGGCTATTTTGAGTGGTGGTGAAGCCATCTTTGACGCACCGAATGCCTTACTCACCCCGCACTTGGCCGGTATCACCGCCACCAGCCTTGCTGGCATGAGCCATTGGGCCGTCGACACCATGTTGGCCTTGCTCAACGGCGAGCGACCCAGTAATGTGGTGAAGAACTAAAAAAATAACAAAAGACCAACCCCATGAAAATCCAACAAGTCAAAGCCTATCCCGTGTCGTTTCCTGTACCGGCCGCACAGTCGGTTCGGTTGGGCATTGGCCGCAGCGTAAAACGCGATGCGGTGCTCGTGCAAGTCACAACCGATGAGGGTTTGGTGGGTTGGGGTGAGGCCCATCATGGCCGGTGTCCTGGCGCGATTGCCAAACTGATTGACACGACCTTGTCTGACTTGGTGGTGGGTCAAGAGGCAACCGATACCCAAGGCGTTTGGCAATCGGTTTATAAAATGCAAATTGCCAGCCACGGTTTGGGAGCTGGGGCCGCGATGGCCCTCAGTGGCTTAGACATGGCATTGTGGGACATCCGCTGCCAGATGACCGATTGGCCGCTTTACCGCTTGCTCGGTGGTCGCTCTAAATCAATCAAAGCCTACGCCGGTGGCATCGCTTTGGGTTGGCAGCCTACGCCCGCCCTCGTTGAAGAAGCGCAATCCCATGTGGCCAGCGGCTATCGAGCCATCAAACTGCGCGTGGGTGACACGCCAACGCTCGACATTGAACGGGTCATGGCCGTCAGGAAAGCCCTTGGCAATGAGATAGACATTCTCACCGACGCCAACACCAACTACTCGTTGGCTGACGCTCGGCGTGTCATGCCTGCCTTTGCTGAGTGTGGGGTGGTTTGGTTAGAAGAACCCTTTCCAGCGCACGACCGCCATGCCTATCGCTCTTTGGCCCGTTTGGCACCCGTGACTTTGGCCAGTGGCGAGAATCACTACACCCGTTACGAGTTTGAGACGCTCTTGGAAGACGACTGCGTGGGTTATGTGCAGCCCGATATTTCCAAGACTGGCGGCATCACCGAAACGATGCGTATCGCCGCCATGGCAAGCGCCAAAAAATTGACCTGTAATCCCCACACCTCACTGACTGCACTGAACATGGCAGCCAGCCTGCACGTTTTAGCGGCGATCGACAATCCCGGCTACTTTGAAGGCGACGTGACCGCATTGAATCCATTCCGTGATTTGCTCGGTGGCCAATGCCCTTACAACTTGGATGCCGCTGGCTGCGTGAAGCCACCTGAAGGCAGCGGTGTGGGTGTTGGCTTGGGCGTGACAGTCGACTTGGATTTCATTAACGCTCACCCTTTGATTGAAGGACCTTGCTATGTCTGACGCTTTAGTCCTAGCGCTTCAAACCCGCTTGGGCCGCGACCAAGTGTTGGTGGGTGAGCAAATCGATGCGCGCTACAAAACCGATTGGTCTCGTGCCGTGGTCTGTGAACCCGTGGCGGTAGTCAAGCCACGCCACACCGAAGACGTGAGCGCGGCGCTTGCAATCTGTCACCAGCACGGCCAACCGGTCACCGTCCAAGGCGGCATGACCGGGCTGGTGGGTGGCAGTCAAGTCAACGATGGCGAAATCGTGATCAGCCTAGAGCGCCTGCAAGGCATTGAAGAAATTGATCAAGCCGCGGGTACCATGACTCTCTGGGCTGGAACGCCTTTACAAGTGGCCCAACAAGCGGCCGCGGATCAAGGCTTGTATGTGGCAGTTGATCTTGGTGCACGCGGGTCTTGCCAAGTGGGTGGCAACATCTCGACCAATGCGGGTGGCAACCGAGTGATTCGTTTCGGCATGATGCGTGAACAAGTGCTGGGAATGGAAGTGGTGATGGCTGACGGTACGATCGTGACGAGCTTAAACAAGATGCTTAAAAACAATGCCGGCTACGATTTGAAGCATTGGTTTATTGGCAGCGAAGGCACGCTAGGCGTGGTGACACGTGCGGTCCTGCGTTTGCACCCGATGCCAGCGCAGACGACTTCTGTGTTGTGCGCTTTGCCTGATGACGCGAGCGTGTTGGCATTTTTGAGGCGTGTGCGACAAGCCGCGCAAGCCTCGCTGTTGGCCTTTGAAGTGATGTGGCCAGACTTCTACGATTTCATGACCACGCGCGTGCCGGGTAACGCGCGGCCGCTGCCGGCACCGGATTCGATGCTGGTGTTAATGGAATGCACCACGGGCGCCGGCGGGCTCTCGGGAGAGGCTTTAGAGTCGCTCTTAGAGGCGGGACTCGAGAGTGGCGAATTAAGCGATGCAGCGGTTGCACAATCGGGCAAAGAAAGCGATGCGTTCTGGCGAATTCGGGATTCGGTGTCTGAGTTTCCGCTCATCTGGTCGCCCTATACGAGTTTTGATGTGAGCCTGCCAATTCAAACGATTGGGGCATTTGTGACCACGTTAAAGCAGCACTTCAGCCGCGCATTGCCGACGTCAGAATCGGTTTACTTTGGGCACATTGGGGACAGTAATTTGCACATCGCCGTTCACGTGCCCGGCGACCGCACCACATTTCCCAAGGCTCAGATTGAGCAGATCGTCTATGACTTGGTGCAGCAATTTGCCGGCTCAGTGTCTGCTGAGCACGGCATCGGTACGCGCAAAAAAGCCTGGCTTGGTCACACGCGCAGCGAGGCGGAAATTCAATTGATGCGTACCATTAAATCTGCGCTTGACCCCAAGAACATTCTGAACCGTGGCAAGGTGATCTGACGCGCTCACAAAAACGGTCACGGTTGCCACCGATAACGGATATTACTGCCCGGTCAGTGGATGAACCTGCCACTTGGTATTGAGGTCAAAGAAGCGAATCGCTGTGGCATCCAGATCAAGATTGGCCATCTCAATGGATTGGATCGATGGATTGTCATGTGTGCGAATGTAGAACACTTTGTTTTTAAGATCCGAGACAGCGGCGTAATAGGTGATTTCATAGCCCCCGCTGCTGCCGCCGAAGCCACTGCTTAGTGCCACCAAACCTGGTGGAATATCAAAGTTATTTAAAAAATGAAAGGCAGTACCCACTTGCTCTAGGGTGGTCATGTTCTTGGGGGCGTTTTCTTTCATGAAGAAGGCCCGCACAAATCGTGATGGCGAAGAAAAATCGCCAGGCAAGCCCATCATGCCGCCGCCTGAACTCGGTGGTCCATATTTCGCGTCACCGACTTGCATGGGTTTGGGATCTGACGTGCTTAAGCCAGCGTAGTTTCCAAGTCCTGTCAGGTGCCACGAGAATTGGGGGGCGTTGGTCAAGATGCTGGTTGGGTTATCAGAGATCTGTAACTCACCACCGATGTATTCAATCACCAGGCTGTTGCCACTGGCGTCGTGCAAGGTCAGGTGCAAGGGCACCACGCCTTTGAAGTCTTTTTGTGGTGAGCGGTTCACTTTGATGGCACGAAAGCCTTCGCGCACCTCATCGACGGTGGCGAAGTTGGTCAAGGCGTAAACTAGCATTTCGTAAGACGCAATCGAGTTGGCTGATTCGGTCGGGCTGACTTCTTGGTATTCAGAAATGCCGGGCAAATAAAGCATGCCACCGGCCAAGCCTTTTTCGTTCATGCCATCCACAATGATGGGCAATCCCAGTGCAGAGGCCCCAAATGCTGCGTACTTGGTGGTCCACGTCAAGCCCGAGCCTGTGGTGCCGTCAATACCCGTGCCGTGCATGGCTTGGTTGCGTGGCACAGCAATGCCTCGAGATTTGATGTCCATGCCAAACTCAAGGGTGCGACCATACACAAACCCACCGTCAGAGCCGGGTAATAAAAAGCTGGTGCATGCCAAAGAAACCGCGGGACTGGCCATCATCAAGCCGGCCAAAGCCGCACAAACCCATCGTTTGAATTTAGAAACCACCATCACCGTACTCCTCTGAAGACCTTATCTACGTCGAAAGTGTAAATCATTGAGCTAAAGCCACAAGCAATGCTCAAAGGGGGTTTAGGTCTCAAGCATTTCTTGCAACCGGGTCTTGATCCAAGTGGCTTCTAGCTCATTGAGTTCAAGCGGTAATTCAGCCAGTCCGAGCGCCACGCGTTCGAGCGCATCTTCTTGGGTGATGCCAAGGGTCCACATCTTCTCTTTAACGGTTTCTTGAAGCAGTGAGCAGAGGTCTTCGCACAAGTCGTGGCGCTGCTCGAGCCACTCGCGCGGTGGGGTCGGTCGCACGCGACCCTTCGGGGTGTAAAGCTGAAGAAAAGAGGCGGGCACCACAATTTGACGTTCGTCGGTCATTTCAAGTCACCGGTGCTGGGTTAAAGAGCGCCAGGCTATTGTGCAACTGCCATTGTTCGGCCCAAGTGCGGCGCCGACCGCTAGCGACATCAAGCAGCAACTTAAACATGGCCCAACCCATGGATTCAATGGTTTGCTTACCATCGGCAATTTCACCAGCGTTGACATCCATCAGGTCGTGCCAGCGCCGGGCCAAGTCACTGCGAGTGGCGACTTTGACCACCGGACAAGCCGCCAAGCCGTAAGGCGTGCCGCGGCCCGTGGTGAAGATGTGTAGATTCATGCCGGCGGCCAACTGTAAGGTGCCACAAATAAAGTCGCTTGCCGGGGTGGCGGCATACACCAAGCCGCGCTGGCCATTGAGCCGCGCACCTGGTGACAGTACGCCAGCGATTGGGGCGCTACCACTTTTACTGATCGAGCCCATGGCCTTTTCAACGATGTTTGAAAGTCCGCCACGCTTGTTACCTGGCGTGGTGTTGGCGCTGCGATCGGCACCGCCTCGGGCCAAATATTGGTCATACCAATCCATTTCATTGATCAACGCTTGTGCCACTGCCGGAGTCGCGGCGCGTGCGGTGAGTTGCGCGATCCCGTCTCTGACTTCAGTGACCTCAGAGAACATCACCGTGGCACCGGCACGCACCAACAAATCGCTCGCAAAACCCAACACGGGGTTGGCCGTGATGCCGGAGAAAGCGTCGCTGCCACCACACTGCATGCCTACCACCAGTTCACTGGCGGGTACAGTTTCGCGTTGACGGGCGTTCAGTCGCTTTAGGTGTTGCTCAGCTTGTCGAAGAATGTGGTCAATCATCGATGCAAAGCCAACGTGTTCTTGGTCTTGCAAGCACACCACGTCAAGCGCGCCCCAAGGTTGCTCGGTGTCATTTGGCTGAGCAGCAGCAGTGGTGCCCACGGTCAAAGGGATACTGCCAGGTGGCATCAAGCGTTCGGGTTGCAGTTTCTCACAGCCTAGGCTCACCACCATCACCTCCCCCCCAAAATTGGGATTCTGGCTGATGTGGCGCAAAGTGCGGATTGGCACTTCAGCGCCCGGGGCATCGATGGCCACGCCGCAGCCATAGGCGTGTTCAATTCCCACCACGTCGTCAACGTTGGGGTAGCGCGCCAATAGCGTTTCTTTGATGCGTTTAACCGCAAAACCCACCACACCGCTCACGCACTGAACAGTCGTGCTGATCGCCAAAATATTCCGCGTGCCTACGCTGCCATCGGGATTGCGAAACCCTTCAAAGGTGTAGCCGGACAATGGTGCCCAGTCGGGCTTGGGGGCGGTTGCCATGGGTAATTCGGTCAAGCTTGGGGCTGGGGGCAGACGCAAGCGATTCTCATTGACCCAGCTGCCGGCCGGTAAGGCCTCTTTGGCGTACCCAATCACCACGTTGTAGCGCCTAACCGCATCACCCGCGGCCAAGTCCACGAGCGCGACTTTGTGGCTTTGCGGCACCCCTTCGCGTAACGTCAACCCAGGGGCCACTTCAGTGCCTGCAGGCAAGCCACCATCGTTACCGACAACAGCGACGTTGTCTTGGTCGTGCATGCGAATCAGAACAGGGGTTTTGGTGGTGATCATGGCAGTGGTGCTAGAAGTGATTCAAAGTGCTACAAGGTTAGTACGGCGCGCGCTAAGTGACCAGCGTCAGTTAAAAATAAAGCCCAGCCACTTTTAGAACGGTAAGACTGATGTATTTACCCAACCATTTCAATGCCCCATCGCCCGAGGACATTGACACCCTGGTCAAGTCCTATCCATTGGCCAGTCTGCTGACAGGTGCCCCCGAAGAACCGATGGGGTGTTTGGTCAATCCTGTGCCGATGGGTCTGTTTGAGCCTTTGGTTAAAGGCGCACGTCTTTGGGCGCATGTGGCCCGAGCCAATCCATTGTGGCAACACCTCGAGGCGAACCCTCAAGCGATGGCGATTTTTAATGGCCCAAGTGCCTACATCACACCCAACTCGTATGCGGCCAAACAAGAGCACCATCGCGTGGTACCGACTTACAACTACGTCACTGTCCAAGTCGCGGGTCGACTGGTGGCACATCAGGATCCCGATATCAAGCGCCGAATCGTTGTCCAATTGACCGACTACCACGAGCGCCATCAACCCCGCCCCTGGTCCATTGAAGAGGCGCCGGCTGATTACATGCAAGCCATGCTCAATGCCATCGTGGGCCTCGAGTTTGAAGTGCAATCGGTTAAAGCAAAATGGAAGGTCAACCAAAACCGTTCGATTGCCGATCAAAAGGGTGTGCTTGCCGAATTACTGACCCGCACAGACAAGCCACACACCGAGCAGATGGCGGCCATTATGCTAACGAACACGCAAAAATGAACCAGTAACTGCACACCGCAAACAATACCCACAGAGGCCTACGCACATGGATATGTCCCACCTTCCACCCGTCTTACAAAAGCTCGCACTGCCAGTGATTGCCTCGCCAATGTTTACCGTGAGTTATCCCGAGTTGGTGCTCGCGCAATGTAAGGCCGGTATCGTGGGCTCGTTTCCGGCGCTCAATGCCAGACCGCCTGAGTTGCTTGGCCAGTGGTTAAGCGACATGAAACAAGAACTCGCGGCGTATCAAGTGGCCAATCCCGACAAATTGGTGGGTCCGATAGCGGTGAACCAAATCGTGCACGACTCAAACGTGCGCTTGATGCAGGATGTCGACACTTGTATGAAACACCAAGTGCCGATCATTATCTCTTCGTTGCGTGCGCCGGTGCCCGAAATGATTGAAGCGGTGCACAGTTACGGCGGTATCGTGCTGCATGATGTGATCAATATGCGTCATGCCAAGAAGGCCCTAGAGGCGGGTGTCGATGGTTTGATTGTGGTTGCCGCGGGCGCCGGCGGTCACGCTGGGGCGCAATCGCCTTTTGCACTGGTGGGTGAGTTGCGGCGCTTCTACCAAGGACCCGTGATTTTGTCGGGCGCCATCACCACTGGTGCGGCCATACTCTCAGCCCAAGCCATGGGTGCTGATCTGGCTTACATCGGCACACGCTTCATTGCCAGCACCGAGGCCCAAGCGGTTCAGGCCTACAAAGACGCCATCGTTCGCGCCAATGCCGCTGACATCATCTACACCAACCTCTTCACGGGTGTGCATGGCAACTACATTCGTGAAAGCATTGAAAACGCTGGCTTAGACGCCAACGCCTTGCCTGCGGCCGACAAAAACGCGATGAACTTTTCTTCTGGCACATCCAAACCCAAGACTTGGAAAGACATCTGGGGTGCTGGCCAAGGGGTGGGTCAAATCCAAGAGATTGTGCCGGTGGCAGATATCGTGGCTCGCTTAAGCCAAGAGTATCAAGTGGCTCGCAATCGATTGATGGCGCCATCTAAAGCTTGCCAATCGACGCCAAGCTGATTCGGGTTTCGCCCGCTACTCGACGGGTCATGCTGCGCCACGCGTGACCGTAAGCAACCTCAATGGTGAGGTGTAGCTTGCCGGACTGCATATTGCGATTCTTTTCTAGAGCGGCGCATATGGTTTCTCGCCATGCGCGGCCCACTAGGCCTGCGCCGCGGTTCGGGTTGGGGTTACCGCCCAAGACCCACGCGTCTTTCAATAGCGCCTTTGGCTTGTCATAGGTGAGCGTGAGGGTCTCTTGATCCATGACAGGGTCCGCAAAACCTTGTTGCACCATCAGGTCACCCAAGTCGTGCATGTCAACCAAGGGCAATGTTGCGCTTGCCAGACCTGCGCTGGTCAGCGCTTGGCGCAGTTCAATGCCTGTGGCCGGTCCCCAGCCACTGAACAACACCAACCCATTGGGTCGAATAATCCGTGCCCACTCTTTGAGTACATCGTGTGGCCGATCATGCCAATGGATGGCCAGGTTAGACCACACCAAATCGAGTGACTCGGGTGCCAATCCGGAGTCTGTTAAGTCTGCACAACGCACCTCATTGAGCGTTTTTTTGCGCCAGCGGGCCCAGCGATCGGACCAAGTACTGAGGTGCATTCGTTGACGCAAGCGCGCGAGCACCGCGGCGCTGTGATCTAGGCTTGTGATGTGGGCCTTCGGAAACCGCTCGCGTAACAGCGCCGTGCGCAAACCGGTGCCACAGCCCGCGTCCAAGATCTGTTGGGCATCAAGCCGAATCAGTTTGAGCCGGTCAAAGAGCCGCTGCGCCACCACGCCGTATAAGAACTCTGGATCGGCGCGATCAAGCCTGCGTTCAAACTGCTGTTGCACGTGATGGGTATTGATGGCAAGTGATTCGGGTTGAGACGCCAATGTCATGCTGTGGCCTCGCGCAGTCGCAGGATCAGGCACACTATCTCGCTTGAGTTTTGAATCTGGGTCAGGGTTGCCATATGTCTTATCTTCATCGGTTTCGTGAGTCGTTGTTTGCCACGTGGCACACGCGTTGCCCTTTGTGTTCGCTTGGTGCACGTGCCGGACTGCTGTGTGCAGGGTGTGAACGTGACTGCTATGATCGCCGGCAAGCGCGCGCCTTGTGTATCCGTTGCGCCAATGATCTCGCCCCTGAATGTCACGACCACACACGACATACCCCAACACAGCACACCAATCCATCGCATTGTAGTGAGATCTGTCTAAGCTGCCAGCAACACCCCCCCGCGCAAGCGTATGCCGTCTGTGCCATGGACTATGCGTTTCCAGCCAGATGGCTGATGGCTGACTTCAAAGCGCGCGCGCGGCTGTCTTTGGCTAGACCCATGGCGCACGTGATGCTCAAAGCTGCTCAGCGGCCGATGCAAATCAAGCGGCCTTGCGCTTGGATACCGGTGCCCGCGAGCTCGCAACGGTTGCAAACCATTGGTTTTAGTCCACCCCAGCAACTGGCTTGGCACATGGGACGCTTAAGCGGTATTGCCACCCATTTGCATTGGCTCAGACGCACCTACGATGTTAGTCCACAGAAGCATCGAACACGAGGGGCTAGACAAAGCGCCTTGATTGGATTAATGGTAGCCAGTCCCGTGGTGGCAGGGCGCTGGGTGGGTGTGGTGGACGATGTCATGACCACGGGCAGCACCGTCTCAGAAGCCGCGCGTGCGCTGTTAGTGGCCGGTGCTTTGGGCGTCACGGTCGTGGCCGCCATGCGCACGCCCATTAAATTGGAAGCCAGCGCGTGCAAGCCGCACTAATCTGGCACAATCACGCCAATGTTTGATGTCATCTTGGTTGAACCAGAAATCCCGCCCAACACGGGCAATGCCATTCGCTTGTGCGCCAATGCCGGCGCCCGGTTGCATTTGGTGCGCCCGCTCGGCTTTGAAATCGATGACCGGCGGCTGCGCCGTGCCGGCTTGGATTATCACGAGTGGCAACCCATGCAGGTGCACGACAGCCTTGAGGCGGCCTTAACGGCGATCGGGGCGCCAATCGAACGCTGTTTCGCGCTCACGACCAAAGCCCATCGGCTGGTCAGTGATGTCGCCTTTGAGCCAGGTGATGTGTTGGTGTTTGGTCGGGAAACGGCGGGTTTGTCTGTGCAGCAGAGAGAACGGTTCGGGTCTGAGCAGTGGATTCGTTTGCCCATGCGCACTGGGCAACGCAGTTTGAATCTCTCAAACGCGGTGGCCGTGGTGTTGTATGAAGCTTGGCGCCAGCAAGGTTATGAGGGCGGCAGCTAGGCTGGCAAAACTTCAACTCTTGGCGTTGTTTTTAACGTCCAAGGCCAACTATTCTTCAGTGGCTTGACGGGCCATCAGTTTGGCCACGGCTTGTGCCGCAGGCACTTGTTCAAATAAAGTCTCGCAAACCGCTTGTGTGATGGGTAATGCAATGCCCAAACCTTGGGCGCGCTGTAAAACAGCTCGCGCGCACCGCGCACCCTCAGCAGTCAAGCCTTGCGCCAAAATCTCGTTTAGGGATTTACCCGCGCCGATTTGTAAGCCCACTTGGCGGTTGCGCGACAAATCACTGGTGGCAGTTAGCACCAAATCACCCAAGCCAGTTAGACCAGAAAATGTGCTGGTTTGCGCACCAAGGGCCACCCCAAACCGCGCCATTTCAGACAGCCCCCGAGTGATCAATGCCGCGCGCGCATTGTTGCCCAAATGCAAGCCGTCAGAGATTCCACAGGCAATGGCCATGATGTTTTTTAAAGCGCCGCCGACTTCGACCCCGACCACATCGCTGGTGGCGTAGATGCGCATGCGGTCGCTGTGAAACACATCAATCACGGTGCGCCTTAACACTTCATCGCGGCTAGCCACCGTTAGTGCCACCGGCAAACCGCGCGCAACTTCAACAGCAAACGACGGCCCTGACAGCACTCCAGCTGGCAGCGAAAAGCCAGCCAATGCCGCCTGCACCATCTCATGCGGTAGGCGAGCGGTGTCGGCATCGAGTCCTTTGCAGGTCCACACCACACCGGCGATCAACTCAGGGTTAGGTAGGTGAGTGTGAATGGCGTCACACATGGCAGCCAAACCTGACACGGGTGTGCTCAACACAATGAGACCAGGACGTTGGTGCGTATTCGTTTGCTGATTGACATGGGCAAAGGCCGCTGCCAAATCACTGGTGGCCTCAAGCCCAGCGGGTAGTGCCACATGGGGTAAGTAGCGGCTGTTGCCGTGCGATTGGGTGATTTCTGCCGCGCTGTCAGGTTGACGGGCCCACAACAGCACGTCAGCTTGGCTGCAGGCGGCTGCGGCCAAGGCCGTTCCCCAAGCACCAGCTCCCAAGACCGTGACGGGCGTGGGAGGCTGGGGGAGATCGGTCGTGGACAGGGTCGTGCCTATGGGTGAACGTTACTGACGCGTGGCGCCAGGTGGCAAGATGATGCCTGAGCCTTCTTCGGCTTTCGTGCTCGGTGCCTCAGCTTGGGCCTGCCCGTTTTCTGCGAGACGTTGTTGGTAAAGCGCCTGAAAGTTCACGTCCGTTAAATGCAGTGGTGGCAACGATGTGCGTGTGATGGCATCAGCGATGTTGGCGCGCAAGTAGGGGTAAAGCATCGTGGGGCAAACAATCCCGAGCAATGGATCGAACTGCTCTGTTGGGATATCGGTAATTTCAAAGATGCCGCCCTGCGTGGCTTCAACCAGGTACAGGACTTTTTCTTCTATTTTGGTGGTCACAGTCACCGTGATGGTGGCTTCAAACATCGTTTCAGCCAATCGTTGACCGCCAATACCGATGTTGACCTCAACGTTCGGTGCGGCTTGCTCTAGAAAAATGTGCGGCGAGTTCGGCATTTCAAGGGATAAGTCCTTGAGATAGACGCGCTGCATATTGAAAGTGGGCGAGGTTTGTTCTTGTGCCGCCGGGTTTGCTTCAGCCATGAAAATTCCAAAAAAGTTTGAAGGACGCTTCTGTTAAGTCGTTTGTTACGCGCTGCCTTCCAGTAAAGGCACCAGACCACCGGCCCGATCTAAGGCAGCAAGGTCATCATAACCGCCCACATGTGTCTGTCCGATGTAGATCTGAGGCACAGTGCGACGCTGGGTCTTTTCCATCATGAGTTCGCGTTGCTTGGAATCCGTGTCAATGCGGATTTTTTCAATCTCGGTCACGCCCCGCTGACCCAACAGGGCCTCAGCCCGAGTGCAAAAAGGGCAGACGGCTGTGCAATACATGACGACTTTATTCATGGTGCTTCCTTTAAAAAGAGATTGGCAAATTATTTCTTTTTCGTGGAGGTGGGCATGCCCGCTTGCAACCAAGCGTTTAAGCCGCCTTCTAGCACCGACACTTGGGTTAAACCGGCTTGACGCAGTTTGGCGGCCGCGCCGACAGCGATTTGCCCGCGGTCACACGCCAAGATAACGGGCTTGTCTTTGGGAAAGCTAGCCATTTTGGTGTCAAAGTCGCCCAAAGGCACGTTGCGCGCATTGGGGATGTGCCCAAGCTGAAAGGTCGCCATGGGGCGAACGTCGATCACCACCGCGTCTTGGTGGTTGATTAACATGACAGCTTGGGTCGGGTTGACCATGTTGCCAGCACGCTGTCTTTGAATGAAGGGCCATAGGAGCATCAGGCCGGAGGAGACAGCAATGCCGATGAGCATTAAGTTGTTGGTTTCTTGAAAAAAATCCACGGTATTTTCGCTTTTGTAGGGAAGTCCAACGCAGGACAATGCAAGAGATTATAAAATGCTTGTTATCTATTCACATAAAGACTTGAAACCATGCACAAACTTGTTCTGATGCGTCACGGCGAAAGCCAGTGGAATTTAGAGAACCGTTTCACCGGTTGGGCAGACGTTGACCTGACCGAAACCGGCCGAAAACAAGCCAAAGAAGCCGGGCTTTTGCTTGCTGAGAAAGGCTATTCGTTTGACTTGGCTTACACCTCTTTACTGAAGCGCGCCATTCGGACGCTCTGGATCACGCTTGACGCTTTGGATCAAATGTACATCCCGGTGCACAACAACTGGCGCTTAAACGAGCGCCACTACGGCAACCTTCAGGGCTTGAACAAGGCCGAAACGGCTGCCAAGTTTGGTGACGAGCAGGTGTTGATCTGGCGTCGGGCCTACGCGATTGCGCCCGAGCCATTGGCGCTCGATGACCCGCGGCACCCGAAGTTTGAAGCCCGTTACGCCAAACTGAAACCCGAGCAATTGCCAGCCACTGAGTGCCTCAAAGACACGGTCGATCGTGTGCTGCCATTGTGGAATGAGTCAATTGCACCGGCTGTGCGCGCTGGCCGGCAGGTTTTAATCGCAGCCCATGGCAACAGTCTGCGGGCTTTGATTAAGCACCTCGATAACGTGTCTGAGGAAGAAATCGTGAACATGAACATTCCCACGGGACAGCCTTTGGTTTACGAGTTGGATGAGACGTTAAAACCCATCAAGCACTACTACTTGGCAGATCCTGCGGTGATTGAAGCAGCCATGGCGGCCGTGGCCGCTCAAGGCCGAGCCAAGCAGGCTTGATGATTATCGGAATCATCTCATTACCCGTGACTGAGCACCGATGACCTGCGCACGTCACTGGCTAGTTTTCTGCCTGCTGATTTTGGCTGGTGGTTGGCAGCGAGTGGGCCATGGACAGTCAAGCCAAGACCCCCAAAACCTCATTGAGCAAAAAGCCCGGGCTGCCGAGCAACGCCGGGCGCTTCAAAATCAAATCCAGACGCTACAAAAGACGCTAGACGCCCAACAAGCGCGCTTCAAAGCGGCTGGTGACGAGCTCAAGGCAACTGAAAAAGCCATCTCGGATGCCCGGCGCACAATCAAGCAGTTGACCGCGCAGCGTACTAACCGAGAGGCCTCGCTGAAAGCCTTAGCGGTTCAAATCAGCGATCAAAAGGTCGCTTTGGATGCCGATCAAAAGACGCTTGCCGAGCAGTTGCGTGCCCAGCACCGCAGTGGCCTGTCACCCTGGAGTGCCGTCTTGTCGGGCGAAGACCCGCAGTCATTGGGGCGCGAGCTCGGGTACTTGGCACACGTCTCTGACGCGCGGGTGGCGATGCTGGCGCAAATCAATCAAAGGCTGACGGAACTTTCTGCGCTGCAAACAGCCCAAACGATGGAACAATTAGCGCTTGAGGTGACCCTTAAAGCCCTTGAAGGTGAACAAAAGCGATTGGCCGAGCAGCGTCGTCAAAGAAAAGTCCTGTTAGCGAGGCTTGACGGGCAATTGGCGGCCCAGCGTGCTGAACGCGATCGCATGACGCGTGATGAGGTGCAGTTGTCGGCTTTGATCGAGGGGTTAGGCGAGCAAATTGAGAAGTTCAAGACTGATCAAGTCCACGCCAACGCCATCCGAGAGGACATTTTGTCGAAGCTGCCGCAAGGCGAAGGATTAAAGCGTGGCATCGCCAAGCCCATTGATGGGAAAATTCTGGCGCGTTACGGCAGTAATCGACCCGATGGCGGCGCTTGGCGAGGTGTTTTGGTTGAGGCTGCCACGGGTTCTCCCGTGCGGGCGGTGGCTGCGGGCACTGTGATTTATGCGACTTGGTTACAAGGATTTGGCAATTTAATCATTGTTGATCATTCAGACGACTTTGTCACCGTCTATGCCCACAATGAGGCCCTACTCAAAGGTGTTGGTGAGTCGGTCAGGGCGGGTGACACCATTGCCGAAGCGGGAAATACAGGTGGACAGCTGGATTCGGCCCTATACTTTGAAATCAGGCATAGAGGCGTGCCATTGGACCCACAGTTGTACTTTAACTAACGCGGCGTCTTTTCATGTGATGACAAGGCGGCGCTGACAGGAATAGACATGAGCAGTCGTAAACTACGCACGTTGGGTTTGGTTTGCACGGGTCTGGTGGCCGGTGTCATGCTAAGTGTTGGTATTTCTGCCGTTGCACAGCGGGCGAGCGCCCCACTACCGCTCGATGAGTTGAGGCAGTTTTCTAATGTCTTTGCGGCCATTAAGAATAACTACGTTGAAGACGTGACCGATGAAAAACTTATCAGCGGCGCGATCTCAGGCATGCTGACTGACTTAGACCCGCATTCGGCCTATTTAGATGCCGAGGCGTTCAAAGACATGCGCACCTCGACCCAAGGTGAGTTTGGTGGTTTGGGTATTGAGATTGGCACTGAAGATGGCTTTGTGAAAGTCATCGCGCCGATTGAAGACACTCCGGCCGAGCGCGCTGGCATGCAAGCGGGCGACCTGATTGTCAAAGTGGGTGATTTGTCGACCAAAGGCATGGCGTTGACCGAAGCGGTCAAGTTGATGCGCGGGCCCGTCAAAACCCCGATCATGATCACCGTCATGCGGCAAGGCCAGGCCCAGCCCATTGAAATCAATCTGGTGCGTGACATCATCAAAGTGCGTAGCGTGCGCAGTAAAATGTTGCCCGACGATATTGGCTTTGTGCGTGTTTCTCAATTCCAAGAGCGCACCGGCGCCGACTTAGTGCGTCATTTGAAAGAATTGGGTCAAGATGGCCCACCCAAGGCTTTGATACTGGACATGCGCAACGATCCAGGTGGTCTTTTGACGGGTGCGATTGGTGTTTCAGCCGCTTTCTTACCGGTAGATTCGTTGGTTGTTTCGACCGACGGTCGTGCGCCTGATGCCCGCCATCGCTATTTGGCCAACCCTGCTGACTATGCACGCGGTGAGCCCGATTATCTTAAAGGACTACCGAGTTGGACCAAAACCGTGCCGATGGTTGTCTTGGTGAACGCGGGTTCCGCCTCAGCATCAGAAATTGTGGCGGGCGCCTTGCAGGATTATGGGCGCGCAACGGTCATGGGCAATCAGACGTTTGGCAAAGGATCGGTTCAAGTGATTTTGCCCATTTCGCACGAAACCGCCATCAAACTCACGACCTCGCGATACTACACACCAAAGGGCCGTTCAATCCAGGCCAAAGGCATTGAGCCGGACATTTTGGTGACGGACACAGCTGTTGGTAACTTGTTTACCGTGGTCCGCGAAGCCGATCTCCAAAAGCACTTGACCAACAGTCAGGGTGCCGAAGAAGAGGTCATCAAAGTCGACCAAGCCGTGGTGGAGCCAGGCGCTGACAAGGCCGATGCGCCCATTCCTAAGCCTTTCCGATTTGGTGATTCAGACGACTTTCAGTTACAGCAAGCCGTCAAATTTTTGCAGGGCAAGCCCGTTGATTCAGGGCCAGCGAAAGGAACAGTGTCTGCCAGCCGTCAGTGATAGCGACCCATGCGTGATGAGCAATTGCTGCGCTATGCGCGGCACATTCTTCTAGACGATATCGGCATTGAGGGCCAAGAAGCGCTTCTCAATGCCCGTGTATTGGTGGTCGGAGCGGGTGGTTTGGGTTCGCCAGTTTGTTTGTACTTGGCTTCAGCTGGCGTCGGTCAGCTAGTGGTGGCCGATGACGACACGGTCGAACTCAGTAACCTACAGCGCCAAATCATGCACACCAACGACCGGCTCGGCCTTCTAAAGGTTGAGTCGGCCCGTCAAGCCGTCAGCCAAATCAACCCCGATACCGTCTTTGTGCCGCTGGCGCATCGTCTGGATGCCAAAGCCCTACGTGAGCAGGTCGCGCAAGTGGATCTGGTGCTCGATTGCTGTGACAACTTTGAAACGCGCCACGCGGTTAACCAAGTCTGTGTTGAGCTCGGCGTGCCATTGGTGTCTGGTGCTGCCGTGCGTTTTGAAGGACAAGTCTGTGTCTTTGACACACGCCAAGCCACGAGCCCTTGTTACCACTGCCTGTTTCCGCAGGGCCAAGAGGTGACGCCGACCAACTGTGCCACCATGGGTGTGTTTGCACCCCTAGTGGGCATCGTGGGCAGCCTACAGGCGGCTGAAGCCATCAAGTTGCTGTCTGGCATTGGCAAAGCGCTAGTGGGCCGTCTGGTGATGTTTGAGGCGCGTAGCACCCGGTGGCATGAAGTTAGGGTGCCCAGAGATCCCGAATGCCCCGTTTGTCGTGACAGGCCCTGTACGTCAATTGATCCGGCGGCTGAGGACTAGCCGCGCAGGGGGCGTTTTTGTAAAAGCAGATCACCCACACGATTGACCCGCAAGTCCACGTAGTTGGGTCGTCCGCGGCGCTGATGCGCAAATGGGGTAAGCGGGTGATAAATGTGGACGGTTTTCATGCCCGCCTGACGTGCACCGCGCAGATTCTCTAAGGTGTCTTCAACGAGAACAGTACGCGCTGCACTGGCGCCCTCGCGGGCCAAGATGTGGCGCATCATGCTGACAGAAGGTTTGGGTCGATAGTGGCCATTGATTTTCAGGTGCTCAATAGACCAGAGGCTATGAAAATGCCGCAGCAGCCCCAGATGCTTGAGCACCGCACGAGCGTAGTGCAAAGGGGCATTGGTGACCAATACTTTGCGACCGGGTAGGCGCCCGAGCTTATCGCGTAGACCCGATTCGGCTCGGATCAGTGGCCGCACATCAAACGCGTGACTGCGGTGTAGAAAAACCTGTGGATCGACCCCATGGTGCTTGACCAAGCCAATCATGGTGGCGCCGTATTGTCGCCAATAACGCTGCCGAATGTCTTGTGCTTCTTTTTCTTCCACACCCAAGCACGACATCACGGCCTCGGTCATGCCGCGACTGATGTGCCCGAAGATTTTGTAGGACGTGTCGTGCAAGGTATTATCCAAATCAAACAGCCATAAACGGTCGGATGATTTGGCGTAATCACCGCCCACTCGGGTACGGTGCATTTTGATCATGGGGGTTAGTAATTGGCGCATGTTTAACGTGATGAAATCATGGTGCCAACCCCGCGGTCAGTCAATACCTCGAGCAATAAACAGTGTGGCACGCGACCATCAACCACGTGTACCGACTTCACGCCGTTACGTGCGGCATCAAGCGCCGATGAAATCTTTGGCAGCATGCCCCCGGAAATGGTGCCGTCTTCAAACAAAGCATCAATCGTGCGCGCTGACAGCTCGCGCAACAGCACCCCGTCTTTGTTGAGTACGCCAGGCGTGTTGGTCATCATCAGTAACTTTTCAGCACCAAGCACCTCGGCCATTTTGCCGGCCACCACATCAGCATTGATGTTGTAGGCCATGCCATCCTCACCAAAACCAATCGGTGAGATCACTGGGATGAATTGGTCGTCTTGCAGCGCTTTGACCACCGATGGGTCAACTTTGGTGATGTCGCCCACGTAGCCAATATCAAAGGGGTTACTGGGATCTTCGCGATTGGGCATCAGCCGTTTACAGGCTCGAATCAAGCCACCGTCTTTACCAGTCAAACCGACCGCTTTACCGCCGGCTTCATTGATCATCATGACAATGTCTTGTTGCACTTGGCCGCCAAGCACCCACTCCACCACTTCCATGGTTTCAAGGTCAGTGACGCGCATGCCTTGGATGAAGGTGCCTTCTTTGCCGACGCGGCTCAGTGCCTCATTGATCTGAGGGCCACCGCCGTGAACCACCACAGGGTTTAAGCCAATTAACTTGAGTAACACCACGTCATGAGCAAAACTGCGTTGCAGTGCGGGTTCAGTCATGGCGTTGCCGCCATACTTAATCACAATGGTTTTGCCGTGAAATTGCCGAATGTAGGGTAAAGACTCGGACAACACGCGAGCGATCGTCGCGGGCTCCAAGGGTGCGTTAGCAGGATCAGTCATTTGATTTACTCTTTTACAGTCAAGCGCTAAGGGAGCGGCAAAGCATACTCACCCGGCGAGGGCTTTTTCAACGGTTTTTCGCATTTCTTGTTTCTCGTACACCCCAAGGTAGCGCCTCACGATGCGACCCTCACGGTCAACTAAGAAAGCAATGGGTGTGAGTTTCACATCCCCAAACGCTTTGGCGACTTCACCACTTTTGTCGTGTGCAATCACAAATGGCAACTCACGCGCTTGAACAAAGTTTCTGACAAATTCGATTGGGTCGTAGTCCATGGCTACCGCCACGACCTCCAAACCTTCAGCGTGCAGGTCGTTGTAGAGCTCAACCGTGTTGGGCATTTGTTGCACGCAGGTCACGCAACTTGTGGCCCAAAACTTAACTAGCACTACCTTGCCGCGAAGCGATGCCATGGTTAATGACTCGTCTTGCAACGTCTCGAAGGTCACAAGAGGTGCTGTTGGTTTGGGTGTAAAAAAGAACCAAGACCCAACACCGGCTACCGCAACCAACAACACCACAGAAATCAGTTTTTTCATCGGTTTACTTCCTAACGCGCAATCAAAGTCAGTTCAATTCACCAAGCATCGTTGATCCATCAAAGTGGTCTGGCTTGTGGCGTGCTTGGGGCCGTCACGGGCTCGACACTAGGCTGCCCCGGCGTTGGCACGACAACACTCATGGTGGTGCCATCGGTGGTCGACTGTAGTGCACCAGTCGGGGTTGGATTGCTCTCTGGCAAACCGCTGGCTGAGCGGGCTGCGCTTTCGCGCGCTTGAGCCTGTTCTGGCGTCATGACTTGGAACAGGGTGTAGACCTCTTTGACGCCACCCACACCCGCGGCCACCTCGGCAATGCGCTTGGCCTCGGCCTCAGTCACCAAACCTTGCAGGTAAACGTTGTCCCGTTCAACGGTCACGGCAATGGCGCTATAAGGCACATCATTAGATGCAAAAAGCGTGGTTTTGACTTTAGAGGCCAGCCACGTATCTGATGTGATCTGACTAAACGAGGCCACCGGACCTACTGCGAGGCGGTTGATGACAGACTTCACTTGCGTGGTGTTAGCAGCAATGCTGGCCGCCTCACCTCGGATTTTTTCACTGAATGCATCACCCGTGAGCAACACTACCCCGTCATAAGAACTGGAGCTGATACGAGCTGTTTGACCAAAAGTCATGGTCATGTCGGCGGCCAGTTTTAGGTCAATTTCTTTGTCTGATACTTGTTGACCCACTGCGCGACGGTCGGTGGCGACAAATGCCGTGGTAGCCACGGCGCTGCCAATCAGCACTGGTGCACAAGCACTCAACAAACTTGAAACAGCGATCACGCTAGACATCAGCACAGAGGTGGTCATACGGGTCATGCGCGCTCTCCTAGAATAAGTGTGTCGATGCCTTCGCAAATCAGGTGCAACAACAAAATATGCATCTCTTGAATTCGCATGGTACGCGGGTGAGGCACACAGAGTTGAACATCGTTTGGTGTCAGGTGTTGACCGATCTGACCGCCGTCGCGACCAGTGAGGGCAATCACCCGCATTTGCTGCTGGTGAGCGACTTCGATGGCTTTCAAAACATTGGTGGAATTGCCGCTGGTTGAAATGCCGAGCAACACATCGCCGGGTTGGCCAAGCGCGGCCACTTGCCGCGAAAACACGTGGTCAAAGCCGTAGTCATTGCCCACAGCGGTCAATATAGAGGTGTCCGTGCTTAACGACACGGCAGCTAGTGGCTGGCGTTCACGCTCAAAGCGCCCCACCATTTCTGCCACAAAATGTTGCGCATCAGCCGCTGAACCACCATTGCCACAAGCCAACAAGCGGGCCTTTTGTGTGACAGCTTGGTGGCAGCAGTGGATCGCTTGCTCTAAGGGCAAGAGCAAGGTCTGAAGCGTGCGCTCAGTCACGGCAAGGTGGTCTTCAAAATGTTGAGTCAAAAGTGTTTGCAAAGTCATGGCACTCAGTTCGATCTCTGTTCGATGGGCTATCCTAGTATTATCACACGGGCTAGCCCAGTAACACCGTTGAAGCTCAGACAAGGCACGGTCTACACTGGTTCCTTCTTATTTAGGTAGGCAGTCCATGCCCGAAATTACCAAACCATCTGAACCCATCGAGCCTTTAGCCGCGATTGAGCCGTCCTTAGCCGCCTCGTGGCAGTCTCAGCTCGAGCGCTTGCCCGGGCAACATTGGCCCAAATCGACGTTATACGTGGTGGCCACCCCGATTGGTAATTTGGCGGACTTAAGTCTGCGGGCCGGTTACGCCCTGCAATTGGCCGATGTGATTGCCGCCGAAGACACGCGGGCTACCCGTGTTTTGTTGCAAGCTTGGGGTATTCAGACCCCCATGCTCTCTTTGCACCGCCACAACGAGCGCGAGCAACAGGCTGCGATTGTGCAGCGCTTGGCTGAGGGTGCGCGCGTGGCTTTGGTGTCCGACGCCGGCGCCCCAGCCATCAGCGACCCCGGTGGGTTTACGGTGCAAGCGGTGCGAGCAGCCGGTTACAGCGTGGTGGCTCTGCCAGGAGCCAGTGCCGTGACAACGGCCCTGATGAGTATCGGTTCGACCACCGACCAACATCCTGCTTTTTGTTTTTTGGGGTTTTTACCGCCAAAGTCTGCCGCTCGACAAAAGCAATTGCGCGCTTGGCCAAGCTTTGACGGCACCTTGGTTTGGTTCGAGGCGCCCCATCGCATCAGTGCCATGCTTAAAGACTTATTGGCCGTGTTTGGCCCGGTGCGGCAAGTCTCGTTGGCGCGTGAATTGACCAAACGCTTTGAGCAATGTGTGACCTTGCCACTTGATCAAATCGTGCAGTGGATTGCGGCTGACCGGTTTCGTGAGCAAGGTGAATATGTGGTTTTGTTACATCCGCCCCACGATGCGCCTGCAGACACTGAAGACGAGGTGGCTTCACCGGTGGTAGAGGCTTGGATGGATGCACTGTTGGCCTATGCATCAACGCGCGATGCCGCCAAAATTATGGCTCAAGCACTAGGGCAACCCAAAGATATTTGCTATGCACGCTTATTGGCACGCTCAGGGCGCAGATAAGCTCGGGGATACACCAAGCGCTTGCCCAATAGGACTAGCCGCGCGCTCTGCCGCCTCGCGGCTGTTGAAGGGCCCCACCCGAACGCGATAAACCTGATCAGGACCCGCAGCCACTTCAACGGGGGCGTTCACGGGTATTTGCCCAGCGGCTTGGGTCGCCAAACTTTGCGCATTGGCTTGATCCCGAAAGGCTCCAATCTGGACATACATCGGTCCATTGTGACTGTCAGTATTAGAAAGATTCGCAGGCCTTGGTGCAGGGCTGCTGGCCACGGTAGCGCCGCCACTGCGCCAAGTGCCGGCTCTGATTTGCTCAGGCATGATTCGCTCAACCACCACCTCAGCGCTACCGACCTGAACAATGCCTAGTCGATGGGCTGCGGCATAGGACAAATCAATCACGCGACTGTGCAAGAAAGGGCCGCGGTCATTGACGCGCACAATCACGCTCTTGCCATTCGAAACCCGTGTTACCCGAACGTAGCTGGGAATCGGTAGGGAAGTGTGAGCCGCCGTCATGGCAAACATGTCGTAACGCTCGCCATTGGAGGTCAGATTGCCGTGAAATTTACGGCCATACCAAGAGGCTATGCCACGCTTACGGTAAGGCTGGCCACTGGTGTCTGGCACGTAGCGCTTGCCCATGACGGTGTAGGGTCGATTTGGGCCACGCGCAAGTGGTTCGACGCGCGGTGTTGCATCAGCAATGCTGTCTAAGTTTGAGGGTGGGTTTCGCGGTGGGCCGTCATCTTTGTAATAGCCCCCTTTGTTGCTACCGCCGCAAGCCGTCAAAAAAATCACTGTCAAGAACACAGCAGCACGAATAGCAAAGGTCGACAGTGGGTTGGCGTACATATCTAGGTGCCCTTGTTTCGTTTTAGGCCCGGTTGTTGGCGATGCCGCACCAGCAAGTTTGGCATGTCGGCAAAGCGCTTGGCCAGTTCTTCAATGACATAAACCGAACGGTGCTGGCCGCCGGTGCAACCGACGGCCAGTGTCAGGTAACTGCGTGTGTCTTGGGTGTATCGAGGCAACCACTTGCGCGTAAAGGCTTCGATGTCATCAATCATTTGCTTGACTTCATCAAACCCAGAAAGCCACCGCGCCACGGGTTCATCATTACCCGTTAACGAACGTAATTCGGGGTCGTAGTGCGGATTAGGCAGGCAGCGAACATCAAACACCAGATCAGCATCGCGCGCCGCACCTTGTCGGAATGCAAAGGATTCAAGCGTCAAAATCAGATCGGGTCGCTCGACATCCACAAAATCACGCATCCAGTCGCGTAATTGACCTGGCGTGAGCCCTGAGGTGTCAATCACGTGCTCTTGGGTGCGAAGCCTGTCAAGCATGCCGCGTTCAAGGGCGATGCAATCGCGCAATGTTGGCGTACGGCCTGTTTTGGCGATGGCGTTGGCCAGTGGGTGTTGGCGACGGGTTTCTGAATAGCGCTGAATTAAGGTGATGTCATTGGCGTCTAGAAACACCACTCGAATCTGGGTGCCCATGGCGCGTTGGGCTGTGATGATATCGGGCAGTTGGCTTAAGTCGCCTTGCGAGCGGGCGTCGATAGCCACGGCCACCCTTGGGGCATCTGAGTCACGAGCACCGGCGATGAAGTCTTGTAGTAATTGCACTGGTAAGTTGTCGACACAAGCATAGCCCGCGTCTTCTAACCATTTGAGCGCCACTGATTTGCCTGACCCAGAAATGCCAGTGATGAGAACAACACTTTGAAGAGCATCATGCATGGTTGTTGTCACGGGCGATGGCCTCGGCTTGCTTTTCCATAAACTCTTGCAACGCGTCGATGCCGCGTAACTTTAAAATCGTGTTGCGCACGGCTGCCTCAACCAGCACGGCCAAGTTACGCCCAGCGGCTACTTGCAACATCACTTTGCGAATCGGTTCGCCCAAGATGTCTTGGGTAATGTCTTGAATGGGTAAGCGTGCAAACTTCTCTTGTGCGGAGGCGCGCACCAAGTGCACGATGAGTTTGAGTTTCATTTTGCGGCGCACTGAGGTTTCACCAAATATGGTGCGGATATTCAACAAGCCAATACCGCGCACTTCGAGCATGTTTTTTAAAAGCTCAGGGCAGTTTCCGTCAATTACACGGGGGGCCGTGCGAGACAGTTCAACGGCATCATCGGCGACCAATCCATGGCCGCGCGAAATAAGCTCTAAGGCCAATTCACTTTTACCCAAACCAGACTCGCCAGTGATCAAAACGCCCACACCCAACACATCGAGCAACACACCATGTACGGTGATGGTGGGCGCAAACCGTTTGGCCAAATAGATTCGCAACACTTCGATCACCATGGCGGCTGGCACCGGTGTGCCCAAAAGTGGCAGCTGCTCTTGGTTACAGAAGGCGACTAAGTCGGCCGGAGCATCCAAACCGTCTGATACCAAGATAGCGGGGACCCCGCCAGAGGCGAGCTCTTCCAAATGGTGGAGTCTGCGTTTGGAGTCAAATCGATTGTAGTACGCCATTTCTTCGCGACCAAAAACTTGGATGCGAGCCGGATGGATGAGGTTGAGGTGGCCAATTAGGTCCGCTGCCGCCCGACCATCATCTGGGATGTGACGTTCAGCGCCGGCATTACCTGCTAGCCACTCAAACACCACATCTTCGGCGTTGTCTTGCACGAGGTGTTGTACCGACAGCATCGTAGCCTCCGACTATTCGTTTGCTAACGCGCTCGTAGCCGTCAACATTTCATAAATGCGCATCGAGTCAGGTTCACGTCTGAGTTGTTCGAGAACAGAAGGTTCTGACAGGCGTTGTGCAACCTCTGCGAGTATATCCAGATGTTGTTGAGTTGCGGCTTCGGGAACGATAAGAACAAGGATTAAATCGACAGGCTGCCCATCTGGCGAATCAAACGCCACGGGTTGGGCCAGCCTAGCAAAAGCCGCGCATGGGCTATTGATGTTTTTAACCCTACCGTGAGGCACCGCAACGCCGTGTCCTAAGCCCGTTGAACCCAAGCGCTCACGAGCGAACAAGCTATCAAAGACGCTGGCTCGCTCGAGGCCTTGATGATTCTCGAACAGCAATGACATCTGTTCGAGGGCCCTTTTTTTGCTGGTGACCGGAATATCGAGGACAACGTTTTCCGGGGACAGAATTTGCAACAAGAGTTTCATGTTGCAAATTATAAGGGTTTATGCGGCGGCGCAATAATTGAGCACATAAGACTTATTTAGGTTTGATCTAAATGCAATTGGAGCTATATAGACTCATTTTCGGCGAGGATCTGGCGTTTGGCGGGTGTCTGAAAATGATTCTGGCTTTTTTTCTTGTGGTCCACCACTTTACGGTCGGCTTTATCAGTCAATAAATCGATCGCAGCGTACAAATTTTCTTCTGCTGCTTCGCAATGAATATCTTTGCCACGCAGGTGCAGGGTGATTTCAGCGCGGTGCTTTAAAGGCTCTAAAGAGAGAATGACTTTCGTGTCGATCACATGATCAAAATGTCGACTAATCCGCTCTAACTTGGTATTGATGTACTCACGAATAGCTGGGGTAACTTCCAGGTGATGACCAGTGATTTGCACATTCATATCGATCTCCTTTCGAGCAAGCATTTCATGAACACAATGCTTAATGTTGCATTGTTAATTTAGTGTATCGGGTTGCTTCAGAAAATCAAGCCAGCAACCAAATAGTTACATTCTGAAATGTTCACCGAGGTAGACCCGTCTAACTGCTGGGTTATCGACGATCTGATCGGGAATGCCGCTCGTAAGGACGGCTCCATCGCTGATGATGTAAGCCCGATCACAAATGCCCAATGTTTCACGCACGTTGTGGTCTGTGATCAAAACCCCGATGCCACGACTTTTTAGAAACCGCACGATGCGCTGAATCTCGATCACAGCAATTGGATCAACGCCTGCAAACGGCTCATCCAACAAAATAAACCGTGGGCTCGTGGCCAATGCCCGTGCGATTTCAACGCGCCTGCGCTCGCCGCCCGACAATGACAGGGCACTGTTTTTTCTAATGTGACTGATTTGCAGTTCATCGAGCAGCATTTCAAGTCGGGTATTGATTTCTGCTTTTCCGATAACCCGACCTTTGGCATCGATTTGTAGTTCTAGCACGGCACGAATATTTTGTTCAACATTTAGGCGTCTAAAGACCGAAGCATCTTGTGGTAAGTACGAAAGGCCGCGACGCGCGCGCTTGTGAATTGGAAGACTGGTGATTGCAACGCCATCGATTTCAATTCGCCCCGCTTCGGCTTGCACCAAACCGACGATCATGTAGAAACTTGTGGTTTTACCGGCGCCATTGGGCCCGAGCAAACCCACCACCTCGCCGCTATTGACGTTAAGCGACACGTCTTGCACAACCATGCGTCCACCGTAAGACTTGCGCAAACCCACCACGTCAAGCCGGCCGGTGCTGTTGATATGGTTGGGGGTTGCTGTGACCTCGCTCATTAGGGCTTCTCCGGTGCAGGCACCCCAGCCGGCAACTGCCCTTGGGCGTGTAGAACGCGACAGGCTTCGATTGCCGCATCAATCTTGGTGCGAGGCTGTACCACCGAGCGAACCCGACCGTCGGCTGTGTCTGAGTTGGTGCCACCAAAGGCTCGGTAGGTGTCAGTTTTTTGGTTGTAGCGAACCCGCTCGCCGCTGATAGTGTCAAATGGATTGCCACAAATGTAACGGGTCACACGCGCCTTGCCAATCAAGTCAAAAGTCTCAGCCTTGCCGTCATATTCGGCCCGCTCACCAATGCCCTCCAGCAATTTGTATTCTTCAGGCTGCTCTTGTCGAATGTAGACGCGTTTGCCCTCATCCATGGTGGCAATGCCAAACTGAAACCCCTCGCTGTCTTCGCGCAAGTCCAGTGCATCAGCATTTAGCGTTAATAGCCCACGCGTCATCACCACATTGCCGGTAAAACGACTGGTTTTTTTGGCGTCATCGTAGACCAGCGTATCCGATAGGATTTGAGTCGCGGGTTCGGGCTCAGCGCTGTCGCCGTTTGGTGTTGAAAGGATGTTGATTTGGGCAATAGCCAAAGACATCCCGACGAAAGGTGTCAGTAGCGACAAAAGCGCGATTGAAATGGACCTCATGGGGTCGGGTTCTCCGGTTGTTTGGGGCTGATCTCAACGTCGGTGGACTGTTTGACGCGTAGTTCGCCTGTTTTATTGTCGTAGTGCATACCAATGCCCGATAGCCGCGTGCGACCATCGCGTGCCACTGCGGGTAGGTCAGTGTAAGCAACATCTTCGTCGACAAGCATGGTCATCTCTTCACTGCTTACATTAATCGGGTCGGTATCGTCATTTTCTGGAAGGCGAAACACATAGGCGTCGCCCTTGAGAACGATGCGATTGCCTTCATCCAAAACAGTCGCCATGTTCCCGGTGCCTTTGGTGACACGACCTTCTTTAGGGACATTGGTGGCGACAGGATTGGTGATGTCGTAAGAACCATCGTCAGGAAAGTGTTCCATGTATGCGCCCACCAATCGACTGATCGGCAAGCCAGCCTCATTGGTTCGCACCACGGTGAAGTTTTTAGACCAACTATCTGGCTCGTGTGTTTTCTTGGCAGCGGCCTCAATCACCACGGCCCGTTTGGTGTGTTCTGCGGCGACCCAGGTGCCAATGACCAGCGCCATCAAAATAATCACAGACATGATGGTCGGGAAGCGATCTTTCATCGAGCGCGCCTCACTGAACAGCGCCGGGCAAACTGCCCCCGGGCTGCAGAAAAGAGCCGAGCTTACCTTGAGCGGCAAGCACCAAATCGCAACATTCGCGCACCGCACCTTGACCCCCTTGTGCGGTGGTGACCCAATGAGCACCTTGCGCCACATAGGCTGGGGCGCTGGGCACGGACACGGCCAAGCCTGCGCGTTGCATGGCCGCGAGATCAATCACATCATCGCCCATATAGCCCACCGCGTCAGGTGCCACGCCTTCATCTAATGCTAGTTTTTCCAGAGCGGCGGCTTTGTCGCGCACACCTTGATAGACATGTGCCAAACCGAGCTCAGCGCCACGGCGCGAAAGTATGTCACTGTCACGGGCAGTCATTAAGGCCACGATGACGCCACTTGTGGTGAGCATTTTGAGGCCATGGCCATCAAGCACATGGAACCGTTTCAGCGATTCACCTTGGTCACCGTACCAAAGACTGCCGTCCGTTAAAACGCCATCAACATCAAACACCATGAGTCTAACTTTCTGCGCACGTGCCACCACATCGGGAGGAATTCGCGCCAACACCAAGGCTTCAGCGGGGTGGTTAAACAGTGCTTTCATATCACTTTGGCTGTCATGAGGTCGTGCATGTGTAGCGCGCCCACCAATAAGCCCGCCTCATCAGCCACCAGCAACTGGCTGATGCGCCGATCGTCCATGATGCTCGCTGCCTGCACGGCCAGGACATCGGGAGAGATGTGTTGTGGCGAAGGAGACATGCCAGATTTGATGGGTACTTGGCGAATATCGCCTTGGGCTTCGATCAGGCGTCGCAAGTCACCGTCTGTGAAGATACCCACAGCGCGCCCAGCGTGATCGACAACCGCGGTCATGCCCATGCCTTTTTTAGAAATCTCCATCAACGCTTGTGCCACTGAGGCGTTTTCAGTCACTGTCGGTAGCGCTGAGCCGTGGCGCATGACATCGCGCACCCGGGTAATTAAGCGCCGTCCCAAGGCGCCGCCAGGATGGGCACGCGCAAAATCTTCTTGATTAAAGCCTCGCGCCTGCAATGTGGCAACCGCCAGCGCATCACCCAAGGCCAACGCCGCGGTGGTGCTGGTCGTTGGCGCCAAGTTAAGCGGGCAGGCTTCTTGTTCGACCCGAACGTGCAAATGAATGTCAGCGAGTTTGGCTAGCTCAGAGTCTGGATACCCAGTCATGGCAATCACGGGTACCTTCAAGCGCCGAGCGCTTGGCAGTATCATCAGCAACTCATGTCCGCTGCCCGAGTGCGAAAGCGCCACCAACACATCATTGGCCGTCAGCATGCCTAAGTCGCCGTGTAGCGCTTCGGCGGCGTGCATAAAGAGCGCTGGCGTGCCGGTAGAGGCCAGTGTGGCCGCGAGTTTACGGGCCACGTGACCGGTCTTGCCCAAGCCACAAACCACCACTCGCCCGTGGCAAGCCAAAACAACTCGAACAGCACTCACGAAGACGCCGTCGAGTTGTTCGCCAAGCGACTTCAGGGCTTGCGCTTCTAGGGCGAGGGTCTGTTGGCCAGCCAGCAAAATAGCGGCATCGGAGTTGTGTGTGGCTATCATGCTTTGATTTTAGCCTAGTCACTTCGCCATGGACATGATTGAATTTGGGCGGTGATGAAGGCCGTTGTGCTACAACCAGTGCCATCTCAACGATTTTGCCGGAGCTGGCATGGCCCACCCTAAACCTGACACCCAAACCCTCGCCGCACCTAAGTGGGGAACCCCTTTAACGCCAGTGGCTAAGCGGGTCATGTTGCTAGGCTCGGGCGAACTCGGCAAAGAAGTGGTGATTGCCTTGCAACGGCTTGGTGTTGAAGTGGTCGCCGTTGATCGCTACCCCAATGCCCCAGCGCACCAAGTGGCGCACCACGCCGAAGTGGTCGACATGACTGACAGGCAAGCCTTAGCGGCGGTGATTGATCGCTATCAACCGCATGTGATCGTGCCAGAAATCGAAGCCATCGCCACTGACTTACTGGTTGAAATCGAAGGCCGCCTACAAAATGGGCAACCCTTGCAAGTGGTGCCAACGGCGCGCGCTGCTCAACTGACCATGAACCGCGAGGGTATTCGCGAACTAGCGGCTCAAACCTTGGGTTTGCCAACGTCACCGTACCGCTTCGCGGACAACTTGACGCAACTGACCGAGGCCGCTCAGGCGGTTGGGTTTCCGTGCGTGATTAAGCCCATCATGTCGTCATCGGGCAAGGGCCAAAGCGTGGCTCGGGACGCAGGCGATTTGCCCGCCGCTTGGGATTTGGCCATGACGGCTGGCCGTGTCGAAGGGGTGCGAGTCATTGTGGAGGGTTGGGTGACCTTTGACTACGAGATCACGTTACTGACCGTGCGATCCCGTGGCGTGGATGGCAGCATTGAGACGCATTTTTGTCCGCCGATTGGTCACCAGCAGGTCAATGGTGATTATGTCGAGAGTTGGCAGCCACAAGCCATGGCGCCAGACACGCTGGTGCGCGCCTGTGAAATGGCGCAAGCCGTCACTGCGGCACTCGGTGGCTTGGGTCTCTTTGGGGTGGAGTTGTTTGTCAAAGGCGAACAGGTGTGGTTTTCTGAGGTTAGTCCGAGGCCACATGACACGGGCTTGGTGACACTGGTGACACAAACCCAAAGCGAGTTCGAGTTACATGCTCGTGCTCTTTTGGGACTTCCGGTCTCGGTCAAATTACGTTCACCAGGCGCGAGTCGTGTCATTTACGGTGGGGTTGACGCCCAAGCCGTGATGTTTGAGGGGCTTGCCAATGCATTGGCCGCGCCCGGCACGGATTTGCGCCTGTTTGGCAAACCCGAGTCATTCGTCAAACGCCGTTTGGGCGTTGGTTTGGCTGCTGCAGATACGGTTGACGTGGCGCGCGAGCGCGCTCGAGCTGTCGCCGCTGCCGTGAAGGTCACCGCAACAAACTGATGGCCGCGGGTTTATAAAAACAAGCGATAGGCTGGGTTTTCAGTTTCGTTCCACGAGGGGTAGCCAACATCGCTTAAAAACGACTTGAAACTACCCTTTTGGCCGGCTGGAATTTGAATGCCCACCAAAATCTGACCGTAGTCTGCGCCTTGGTTGCGATAGTGAAACAGACTGATGTTCCATTCAGGGCGCATGTTGTTTAAGAACCGCATCAGTGCCCCGGGACGCTCTGGAAACTCAAAGCGGTACAGCACCTCGTTATCGGCCAACGGCGAACGCCCACCGACCATGTGGCGCAAGTGCGTTTTGGCCATTTCATCGTGCGTTAAATCGACCGTGGCAAACCCGTGATGACGGAAATCTTTGGCCAATCGCGTGGATTCTTGTGCTTGGTTGACTTGAATACCCACAAACACATGCGCTTTTTTGGCGTCAGAAATGCGGTAATTGAACTCAGTGACGTTGCGTGGCCCCACCAATTCACACAACTGCTTAAAGCTGCCGCGTTCTTCGGGCAATGTGATGGCAAATAGGGCCTCACGGGCCTCACCGACATCGGCGCGCTCAGCCACAAACCGTAGCCGATCAAAGTTCATGTTGGCCCCGCAAGCGATGGCCACCAGTGTTTTGTCTTTCCAGTGATGCGCTTGTGCATATTGCTTGGCGCCAGCCACGGCCAGGGCACCTGCTGGTTCAAGTACGCTGCGGGTGTCTTGGAACACATCTTTGATCGCCGCACAAATGGCGTCAGTATCGACAACCACAAAATCATCAACGTACTGTCGCGTTAAACGAAACGTTTCAACCCCAACTTGCTTGACGGCGGTGCCATCAGAAAACAAACCCACTTCAGACAAACGAATCCGTTTACCCGCTTTCACGCTACGCACCATGGCATCAGAGTCTTTGGTTTGTACCCCAATGATTTTTATCTCGGGTCTTAATGCTTTGACGTAAGCGGCCACACCGCTGATCAAGCCGCCGCCGCCGATCGCCACAAATATCGCGTCAATTGGACCGGGGTGTTGTCGCAAAATTTCCATTGCGACCGTGCCTTGGCCGGCAATCACGTCTGGGTCGTCAAAGGGGTGTACAAAAGTCAGTTGCTCGATGGCTTGCAGCTCAGTGGCCTTGTCAAAAGCATCTGAATAACTGTCACCGTGCAGCACCACTTCGGCGCCAAGATGCCGCACCGCGTCAATCTTAACGGGTGGGGTAGTGGTTGGCATCACAATCACGGCTCGACAGCCCAGTTTACGAGCAGACAGGGCCACGCCTTGGGCGTGGTTGCCGGCCGACGAGGCGATTACGCCGCGTGCCAGCGCACCCGCGCTAAGATGAGCCATCTTGTTGTAAGCGCCACGTAGTTTGAAGCTAAAGACCGGTTGCGTGTCTTCGCGTTTGAGCCAAACGGTGTTAGCGAGCCGCGCCGATAGGTTCGGGGCAACTTCAAGCGGTGTTTCAAGCGCCACATCGTAGACTTTAGACGTCAGAATGCGTTTTAGATAATCCGTTGACATACAACCAGCATGAACTTGAAAATTGAATTATCCCATGGACTAGGTATCCGGGTCTCTCAAAGCCCGCGGTTACTTCGCTTAACATGATCACGGGCTTACTCACACTGTTTACTGCCGGCTTATTGGCCGCCACGCTGCTGCCGTTTGGTTCTGAACCGGTTGTCGTGACCTATCTTCTCACCCAAGGGCCGTTCACCACGATGGATCGGGTTTGGGTGGTGATTGCCGTGGGTACCGGTAACACCATTGGTGGGGCCATCACTTACGGCATGGGCCGTGGCGCGATCAACATTTGGCAGCGGTATCGCTCGAGCCCACCAAAACCGCCAGCACAACAACAAAAGCGCAGCTTAAAACATGCTCGCGCGTGGCTTGATCGCTGGGGTCCTGGTGCACTTGTTATGTCGTGGCTGCCGGTGGTGGGTGACCCACTTTGCTTGGTAGCTGGTGGCTTGCGCCTGCCATTTGGCTGGTGTTTGTTTTGGATGGTGATCGGTAAATTCGCACGTTATGCGTTCATGGTGTGGGCCGTGCTGGCCTTTTAAATCGGACCTCGGCTGCTGTCATGTCGGGTGTCTAGTGCGAGTTCGGGTGTAATTTCTGACCGAGTTAAGACGTCTTTACCTTAAAATGTCGCTTTAAGGGCTAACGACAGAGAACCGACCCACCCATGAATGCCCCCATTGCCAGTCATTTGCTCGCCACCCACGCTCCGGCTCAAGCCGAGCAACGGTTGCGCGAAATCCCTTACAACTACACCTCTTTTTCTGACAAGGAAGTGGTGACGCGCCTGCTCGGTGAGCAGGCTTGGCACTGGTTAAGCGAACTACGAGCGGAACGGCAAACGGGGCGCTCAGCGCGTATGCTCTACGAAGTTTTGGGTGACATTTGGGTGGTTCAACGCAATCCTTACCTCCAAGACGATTTGCTTGATAATCCCAAACGGCGCAAGTTGCTGATTCAAGCCCTGCGTCATCGATTAAACGAAATCGATCAACGGCGCGCTTCTGATAATTTGTCTCGCGATGAAAAGGTCGCAGGTTTACTTGCCCAAGCGAGCCAATCGGTCAGTAACTTTGAGGCGACGTTTGAGCAAACAGCTGAGCTTCGCCGGCAAGTGCTGAAAGTCTTGGGCAAACTCACCAAAAAAGACAATGTTAAGTTTGACGGTTTGTCGCGCGTTTCACACGTGACAGATGCCACTGACTGGCGCGTTGAGTATCCATTCGTGGTGCTTACCCCTGACACTGAAATTGAAATGGCCAGCTTGGTGCGCGGTTGCATTGCGTTGGGCTTGACCATCGTCCCGCGTGGCGGGGGCACGGGTTACACCGGTGGCGCCTTGCCTTTGACCTGGCGCTCAGTGGTGATCAACACAGAAAAGCTCGACACCTTGGGTGCCGTTCAGATGAGCACGCTTCCCGAGGTGGTTGAGCCAGTGGCCACGATTCGCTGTGGCGCTGGTGTCGTTACGCGGCGCGTGGCTGAGGCTGCAGAAGGGGCGGGCTTTGTTTTTGCGGTTGATCCGACCTCGGCCGATGCGTCATGCGTGGGCGGCAACGTAGCCATGAACGCAGGTGGCAAGAAAGCCGTGCTTTGGGGCACGGCTTTGGATAATTTGGCATGGTGGCGCATGGTTGACCCGCAAGGCAACTGGCTTGATATCACGCGCTTAGAGCACAACCGCGGCAAAATCCATGACGCCGCCTTGGCAAAGTTTGAACTCCTTTGGTCTGACGGTCGCTACGCGCCTGGCAGCAAACCACTGAAAACCGAAGTGCTATCGATCAAAGGCCAGCAGTTTCGTAAGGTGGGCTTGGGTAAAGACGTAACTGACAAGTTCTTGGCGGGTTTGCCTGGTGTACAAAAAGAAGGCTGTGACGGATTAATCGTGGCTGCAACCTGGATCTTGCATCGCATGCCCAGGCACACGCGCACGGTGTGTTTGGAGTTTTTTGGGCAAGCACGCGACGCCATCCCATCGATTGTTGAAATCAAGAACTATCTTGACGCCACGGGCCGTGCCAATGGGGCGATCTTGGCCGGCCTTGAACACCTTGATGAACGCTACCTTCGAGCCGTGGGCTACACCACCAAAAGTAAACGCGGCGGTTTTCCGAAGATGGTGCTGATTGGTGATGTAGTAGGCGATGATGACAACGCGGTGGCAGCGGCCTGTAGCGAAGTGGTGCGTATGGCCAACACCCGTCATGGCGAAGGCTTTGTGGCTGTCAGCGCTCAAGCCCGTAAAACCTTTTGGCTTGACCGCGCCCGAACGGCGGCCATTGCGCGTCACACCAATGCCTTCAAAATTAACGAAGACGTGGTGATTCCACTGGATCGTATGGGTGAGTACACCGACGAGATCGAACGCATCAACATTGAGCTGTCAACGCGCAACAAATTGCGCTTGCTAGACGCCTTACAAGCACGCTTGGCTGAGCCCCTGACAGTGGCCAAACTCGATTCAGGCGATGGCGAGATCCTGAGCCGAGAAGATTGGCTGACCGAGCGGTGTTCGCAGGCCAATGCCTTGATCGACGCGGTTCGGCATCGCTGGCACTGGGTTTTGATGCACCTTGACGAGCCCTTGGCCGGTGTTGAACTGGCGCTCGTGGCGCATGGCTTGGATCATTTGATGCCCGCGGTTCAAACCCGCTTGGCTGAGCAACCCGACGCAACTTTGTTTGATTTGGTGCAAGACCGCACCTTGCGTATTTCATGGAAAGTGGAGGTGCTCAAGCATCTCGAAGACACATTTGTCGGCGCCTCATTGGCACCCGTGTTGGCTGAACTGGTGGCTGTACATGCTCGAGTGTTAAAGAGTCGAGTGTTTGTGGCCTTGCACATGCATGCGGGCGATGGCAATGTGCACACCAATATTCCGGTCAATTCGGATGATTACGGCATGCTAAACGAAGCCAATGAGACGGTGGCGCGCATCATGCAAATCGCGCGCGATTTGGATGGCGTGATTTCTGGTGAACATGGCATTGGTTTGACCAAGTACGAGTTTTTGACTGAAGCAGAGTTGGCGCCGTTTCAAAACTACAAGCGTCAGATTGACCCCAACAACCACTTTAACGCTGGCAAACTCATGCCAGGCGCAGACTTACGTAATGCCTGGACGCCTAGCTTTGGATTGATGGGTCACGAATCACTCATCATGCAACAAAGTGAGCTCGGCGCCATCAACGCATCCATCAAAGACTGTTTGCGCTGCGGCAAATGCAAGCCCGTCTGTGCCACGCATGTGCCACGCGCCAATTTGCTTTACTCGCCGCGCAACAAAATCCTGGCGACCTCGCTGCTGATCGAAGCGTTTTTATACGAAGAACAAACCCGTCGCGGTATCAGCTTGAAGCATTGGGAAGAGTTCGAAGATGTGGCCGATCACTGTACGGTCTGCCACAAATGCTTCAACCCCTGTCCGGTGGATATTGACTTTGGGGAAGTCTCGATGAATATGCGGGCGGTATTACGCCGTATGGGTCGCAAGTCGTTTAACCCAGGCACGAGTGCGGCCATGTTCTTTTTGAATGCCAAAGATCCCGCCACCATTAACCTTGCCCGCCAAGCCATGGTGGGCATCGGTTACAAAGCGCAGCGCTTGGCCAATGACGTGTTCTCCAAGTTCGCCCGCCAACAAACAGCGCAGCCGCCTTCTTCTGTTGGCAAAGCGCCACTGCATGAGCAAGTGGTGCATTTTGTGAACAAAAAGATGCCTGGCGGCCTACCAAAAAAAACCGCCCGCAAGTTATTGGATATTGAAGACGCTAACTACGTCCCAATCATCCGTGATCCCCAAAAAACAGACACAGAGACAGAAGCTGTCTTCTATTTTCCAGGATGTGGCTCTGAGCGTTTGTTTTCGCAAGTCGGACTCGCCACCCAAGCCATGTTGTGGCATGTGGGGGTTCAAACGGTATTGCCACCGGGTTATCTCTGTTGTGGCTATCCGCAGCGCGGCAACGGGATGAAAGACAAAGCCGACCAAATTATTACCGATAACCGTGTGCTGTTTCACCGAGTGGCCAACACATTGAATTACCTCGATATCAAGACGGTCGTGGTCAGCTGCGGTACTTGCTATGACCAACTGTCAGGATACGAGTTTGAGAAGATTTTTCCGGGGTGTCGCTTGATTGATATTCACGAGTATTTGCTCGAGAAGAACGTCAAATTAGAAGGTGTGGATGGGGTGCGATACATGTATCACGACCCATGTCACACACCGATGAAACGGCAAGACCCCATGAAAACGGTTCGCGCGCTTGTGGGTGAAGACGCCATCAAAACCGATCGTTGTTGCGGTGAGTCCGGTACCTTGGCCGTGACACGGCCCGATATCTCGACCCAAATTCGATTCCGCAAACAAGAGGAGCTCGATAAAAACTTGGCCACAATTGCTGATGATGGCTTCAAAGGTGAGGTCAAGCTCTTAACGTCGTGCCCATCCTGCTTGCAAGGTTTGTCGCGTTTTGAAGCTGACACCAGCGCCAAAGCAGACTACATCGTGGTTGAGATGGCCAAGCATATTCTGGGGCCGACTTGGCTCGAAGACTATGTCAAACTGGCCAACCAAGGCGGCATTGAACGGGTGCTGGTGTAAAAGATCGGTTGTGATACTGGGCCGTACACCATAAAAAAACCCCCATTGGCTTTGTTTAATAAGACAGCGGGGGTTTTGTCGTTCTAGTGTCTTAACTGAGTTTTGAGCGGGCATAGTTACTTAAAGCATCGACTGCCGTTACTGCTGCCAATATCACCAAAAGAATGGCAGCAACTTGTGGGTAGTCGATAAGGCGTAAGGAACCCACCAGTTCAGTGCCAATGCCGCCAGCGCCAACCATCCCCATGACCGTTGAGGCTCGGAAGTTGTACTCCCATCGGTACATGACGACATCAAGAAACTTTGGGAAAACTTGCGGCAATATGCCATGTGTGATGACCTGTGTCCGGCTACCACCAACGGCTTGTACGGCTTCAATCGGGCCATTGTGCGAGTGTTCAACCGCCTCCGCAAAAAATTTGCCCACCATGCCAATTGAGTGAAGTCCCAGCGCTAGAACGCCGGGTAACATACCAAAACCAACCGCCGCTACAAAAATAATACCCAGAATGAGTTCTGGAATTGACCGTAAGGCGTTCAGTAACATTCTTGCGGCTTGATAAATCAATCCGTTTGGCGCTGAATTTTTGGCTGCAAGAAATGCCAGTGGCAGCGAGAAAAATACCGCCAGGAATGTGCCTGCAATTGACATCGTTAGCGTGTCAAACATGGGTGATACCCACTGCTGCCAGCGCGCAAAGTCCGGCGGGATCATTTCAGTAATCATCACGCCAATGGCAGGTAGCCCCTCGGATAAGCGTTGCCCATTGAGTAAACCGCTTTGCAGCAAACTCAACAGGATGAAGAAACCAACAATAAAAAACAACAGCATTTTTTTTGTTGTTTGTGTCTTCTCAACTTTAATCACATGGGACACGACGTCAGCCGATACACTCATCTTGACACTCCATTAGGTGATATGGGTTACTGAACAGACTTTCTAATGTTGCGGATAATGTCGTAGTCAGCGTCAGTGATTGGGGAGAAACCGTCGGCTTTGAAAGGCTTGAGAACAGATAAACCTTCAGGGCTGTCGAGCTTCAAATCATAGAAAGCTTGTTTGATCTGCTGCTTGAGCGCGGGGTCTAGGTTGGTGCGCATCACCCAGGGATATTGTGGAATGGGATCGGAGTAGCCAATGATCACAAAGCTGTCTGGCTTGACGGTGCCTTTGGCAAGCATTGATTCAAATATCGGACGGCTCAAGCCACCAACTTGTGCGTTGCCAATTTCAACATTTCGTGCGACAGCGTCATGTGCGCCAACAAAGTTTTGTTGGTAATCACTGGGATTCACACCTTGGTTGATCATGGTGTACTTCGGGGCGAAATGACTAGAAGTTGATGCTTGGTCGCCGAACGCCACCTGTGGATTTTTGGCTTTGATGTCAGCGTAAGTCTTAATGCCTGAATCGGCATTGGCAATGACAACGGCTTGGTAAGTGGTTTGACCGTCTTTCAAGCGGGCTGCAAAGGGTTCGATGTCGATTTCCTTACCCTTCATGCGATCTTTGGCGATGGTGTAAGAGGCGGGGCCGAAATACGCAACATCAATTCGACCGAATCGAGCAGCCTCAATCATTGACGAGTAGTCGGTTGTGACAATCAATTCGATTTTTTTGCCAAGTTTATTTTCTAAGTAAGCCTGCAGGCCCTTGTTATTCTGAATCACTGTCGCTGAGTTCTCATCAGGCAACAAAGCCACTCTTAATAAGTCTGGGTTACTGTCGCTCGCCATGGTGGGTGTTACCAAAGCTGTCGTCAAAAGGGCGGTATAGAAAAGTTTTTTCAGCAACATGGTTGTTCCTTTAGTCAGGGGTCGGAGAGAAAATAGCAAAAGAAAGAAAGTTCGCAGTAGCGTTTTCTAGGTGGCGATAACTGTGGCCACAGAGGAGAGATTGGTGCCGTTATCCACAGCCTTAGGCGCCGTGTTCCGGTAGATGTGATTAACAACTTCTTTTGTTAATTCATTCACTGGACCATCAAATACGACTCGCCCATCAGACAAACCAATAACGCGATCGGCAAACGCCCTGGCATAGTCAAGTTGGTGCAGGCTGATAACCGTCGGAATGTGGTCTTGCTCGCAAATGGTTTTCAAAGTGCCAAGTACTTTTTCGGCTGAGGCTGGATCGAGTGAAGCCACTGGCTCATCAGCCAGTATGAGTCGAGGCACTTGGACGAGAGCCCTAGCAATACCAACGCGTTGTTGCTGACCGCCAGAAAGGGCGTCGCAACGTTCTAGTGCCTTTTCGATCAATCCTACTTTGTCCAAGCAAACCAGGGCATCGATTTGTTCTTGGTGCGAAGGTGGCAAAAGGGATTGGAAAAGTGACTTGTAACCAAGTCGGCCAAGCAAGACGTTTCTCAAGGCCGAGTGACGAGGGATCAGTTGATGATTTTGAAAAATCATGCCTGTCTTTTTGCGATGCTCACGTAAGTGTTTTAAATCTCTGAGACAGTCATCGCCATCGACGGTAATAGAACCAGTGGTCGGTTTAACCAAACCGTTTAAAACGCGCAGAAGCGTCGATTTGCCTGCACCAGAAGGCCCCAGTAAGACTGTCATCTGATCTTTTCGAATCGACAGGTTGGTCGTCCTCAAGGCTTGGGTGCCATTGCTGTAGCGCACTGATACTGCTTTTACGTCTAGAAATTCGGCTGAAGAGTCCACAGTGGTTCCTAGAATTTAATGTGTACGAGATATTGGAATATCTGATTTAACTTCGGATATGATAGACATTATTGATTACAAAAAAATGACACTCTTCATGAATAATCCACTCATTCAACCAATATCTGTGACACCGCGCCCACGTGTTCTAGTGACCAATCGATTGCACCTCAAAGTACTGGAGAAGTTGCAAGTTGAGTGCGAGGTGATTGTCAATGACACCGAGACACCTTGGTCGCACGAACGTTTGTTGGCTGAGCTCGAACAACATCAACCTGACGGGTTGGTCGCCTTTATGTCAGACAACATTAATCAAGAGGTGCTGCAAGCCAGTGCTAATTTGCGCATCGTTGCGGCTGCGTTGAAGGGAACAAACAACATCGATGTGAGTGCGGCTAGCGCGCTTGGTGTTTGCGTTACTTTTGTACCGGGGCTCTTGACCGAGCCGACAGCGGAGCTCACGCTGGCGTTAATGTTGATGCAGGCTCGCCAACTACCACAGGCCACACAGTTCGTTCGTGATGGCCGCTTCAAAGGCTGGGAGCCTCGGTTTTTCGCCAAAACGTTGTTCGGTGCACAAGTGGGGATGCTCGGCTTTGGTGCGATTGGCCAAAAACTGGCTGCGTTACTCAATCCATTTGACGTGCGAATCAAATTTTATGATCCGTTGCTCACTCGGAGTCCCTACCCGCATGCCATGCCAAGCACGGCTGAGGCAGTGATTGGATGGTCTGATTATCTGGTTTTAGCGTTACCGTATAGCGCTTCGACCCATCATTTGGTCGATAAAAAGTTGATCAGCCAGATGCCCCAAGGCTCGGTTCTGGTCAATACGGCGAGAGGCTCGATTGTGAAAGAGTCTGATGTTGCAGAGATGCTTGAAGTCAATCATTTGTCTGGCTATGTGGCTGATGTGTTTGAGATGGAGGATTGGGCTCTTGCGGGTAGGCCAACTGAAATTGAGCCTCGATTATTGGCCGACAACCGTGTGTTGATGTCGCCGCATATCGGCTCGGCCATTCGAGACGTGCGAGAGCGAATAGAAGGCGAAGCTGTCGCTTCGATCCTTGATTTTTTTAATGCTCGCCCGCTGGCGAATTGTCTAAACCCAGAAGTCATGGATTTATCCAAATGCTGAATCTTGATATCTTGCGTTCTTTTGTTGAGGTTGCACAAAGTGGCAGTTTTTCGAAAGCCGCGCTGAACCTTGGCCTTTCGCAACCTACGGTTTCCGAACATATTCGTTTGCTCGAAGCTAGGCTTGGAGAGGTCTTAATTATTCGAGGTCGTCGTAAGTCAGACTTGACACCGGCGGGGGAAAAAGTGCTTACGACAGCTCGGCGCATCATGGCTTTGTCAGCTGGATTATTTACCATAAACCGTGCGTCGAGCATTCAACTTGGGGTGAGTAGCAACATATTGGTTTATTACTTGGCAGCACAAGTCGCCGGTCTAAATCCATCGGAAGTGACGATGCAAATAAAGTCAAATCCTGAATTAGCAAAAGCATTGATAGAAGGGGTAATTGATGCGGCCATCGTTGAGTGGCCGATCGAGCATACCAATGTAACGAGCAGAAAACTATTTGAAGATTCGCTTGTTGTTATTCTTAGCCCTAAACATCCGCTTTCGACCAACGCTAGCATCACGGTGAAGCAATTGAAAACGCTGAAATTATTTGGTGGCGAATCGGGTACAGGTACCTTTTCGCTGCTTAAGAAAGCGTTGGGTCAGGAGGTAGATGACCTTCAAATTGGTGGCAACCTTGGCTCAACCGAAGCGGTTAAACGCGCGGTGATGGGTAACGTTGGTGCGTCGATTGTCTTGGAGGGAAGTGTCAAACAAGAGTTAGCTGATGGCCGATTGGTCGGTCTGCCGGTCAAAGGCCATCAACTATCAAAAAACTTCTACGTTTGCGCCCGAGATGAAATCCTTCAGTCTGCGCAAATGTCGTCGATTCTCCAGGGTGTAGAAAAGTCTTTTGCGATTGGGTCGAACATTAAGCGCGATGTGACAGTGGTTTAACCGTAATGCCGTCGGCGGCCAAAGCCTTACTGATGGCTTGCGCAAAAGTCACGGCCTCAGGCTTGTCACCATGGATGCAAAGCGTGTCAGCTTGAACCTTGACGACGCTGCCGTCTTGGGCAATCACCATGCCTTCGTGGACCATGCGTAAGACCTGTTTAATCGACACTTCGACATCAGTGATGAGTGCGCCGGGCTGATTGCGAGGGGTTAACGAGCCGTCGGCTTGGTAAGTGCGATCGGCATAGACTTCGCCGGCAACCGTCAAACCCGCCGCCTGTGCTTCTTCTAGCATGTGACTGCCAGCCAGCCCAAAAAACACCAACGTCTTATCAACGTCGGCGACAGCTCGGGCGAGCCCTCGCGCCAGCGCTCGGTCTTTTACCGACATGTTGTAGAGCATGCCGTGTGCTTTGACGTGATTGAGCTTGGCCCCCTGGGAGGCTGCGACACCAGCCAAAGCGCCCACTTGCGCCACCATAAAATCGTAGGCCTCTTGCTCAGTGATCTGCATAAAGCGACGACCAAACCCCTGTAAATCCGGCAGACCTGGGTGCGCCCCGAGTGAAACCTGGTGAGCCAGGGCGCAGGCCACGGTTTTACGCATGGTGCTGGCATCACCGGCGTGATAGCCACAGGCAATGTTAGCCGACGAAATAAAGGGCATCACACGCTCGTCTTGGCCCATGGGCCAAGCGCCGAAGCTCTCTCCCATGTCACAGTTCATGTCTAGGCTTGATGTCATGGAATGGTATCTCCCGTACGATTGGTCGAGCTCACGATGTCTCGAATGTGTTGATGCATGCTGGCCAACTGAACGGCCAGCTCTTCAAATGCACTTTGTCGAGCAGCGTCAAGGGATTGCGCCTGCTCAACATCGATGGGCAAAAAGCGAATCTCGTCGCCCGGTTTTTTTTGCGCCAAGATCGGTAGGTCCACGCTGGCCACACAACCCAATTTGGCGTAGCCACCTGAGGTCTGTCGGTCAGCCATCAAAACAATCGGTTGGCCCGCCGCTGGTACTTGTATGGTACCGAAAGTTGTCGGTTCTGACAGCCTTTCTCGCGCCACACTTAAGGCCAGTTTTGGTCCGTCTAAGCGAAACCCCATGCGGTCGGCATCGTTGCCCACACGCCAAGGCGTTTGCAACACGGCTTGTTGGCTCTCGCGCGTGAATTCAGGCCAGGTCGTGCTTTTGATCCAACGCACGGTTGATTTGCGCAAAGACCATGCCCCCAAGCTACTCGGCAAATAGATGCGGGTGTCCCAGAGTGCGTTGGAGAGTTTATCTAGCTTTTCTGGCGCATCATCCAGTGTGCTGTTGAAACCGACTTCGTCACCGGCTTGCAATGCGCGCCCATCCCAGCCACCAAAGCCCGAGCGTAAGTAAGTGCTTTGACTGCCCATCACCAACGGCAATGAAAAACCACCGTGCACAGCAAGATAAGCGCGTGTGCCTTCCTTGGCCAGCGGCATGGTGAGCGTTTCGCCGGCTTTGATCACAATGGGTCTGAAGCGTGCTACTGGTTTGGTATCGAGTTTGGCCTGCATGTCAGCACCCGTCAGGCAGACGCAACACGCTTGGTTAAAGACCAAGGTTGGGCCCATCAAGGTGATTTCAAGTGTGGCCATGTCGATGCTGTTACCCACGATCAAGTTGGCCAATTGATGCGACACCAAGTCCATGGCGCCACACACGGACACACCGAGCGATTGATACCCCCATCGACCACCATCTTGGAAGGTCGATAAAATGCCGGGTTTGATGACCTTAAAACTCATGTTGATTGTGCTTGAGAGCGAAAGGCTTCAAACTCTTCGATAGAGATGGCTTTGAACGTGACCTCATCACCAGGCTTTAAAAAGCTGGGTTCTTCGGCTGTGGGGTCAAATAGACGAACGGGTGTGGCCCCGATCAAATTCCAACCGCCGGGTAACGTGCGGGGGTATACAACCGCTTGGCGGTTGGCAATGCCCACAGAGCCAGCGCTGACTTTCAAGCGGGGGTTTTTAAGGCGAGGGATATCAAATCGTTCATCAAACACGCCCAAGTACGGCAGACCTGGCGAGAAGCCCAAGCTAAAAACCTGACAGACCGATGCTTGGTGGGCTGCAATCAAGGCAGGCACACTCAAGCCAGCGTTGGCAGCCACTTGTTCAAGGTCCAAGCCAAACCGAGCGTTGTAGCAAACAGGCAGGGTGACTTTGCGCCCCGGCAGGTTGGCCACTAAAGGTAACGTTTGGGTGAGGGCTTGGATCCTGTCAGCCAAAGTCTCGCCCGAAGGGGTTGCGATGGGTGTCACGAATATCGCCACTGTACCGAACGCTGCAATCACCTCAATGACTTCAGGCCAACGAGCCGCTTCGATCGCCTGAGCCAGTTGTCTGGCGCGACGCCCAATGGTTTCGTCGATCTGGTCGCCCAGCTCGACGATAAGACAACGATCGCCTTCGGGTCGAATCGTGCGAATCCAATGATTGGCCATCCTAACGTCGCCTCACTTTATTTGGCGAACAAGGACTGCATGTCTTTGAATGCTTTGATTTCAATCGCATTGCCCGATGGGTCCGTGAAGAACATGGTGGCTTGCTCGCCAGGCTGGTCTTTGAAACGCACGTAAGGCTCGATGATGAACTTGGTGCCGGCAGCTTTTAGTCTATCAGCCAATGCCTGCCACGAGGGGATTGATAACACCGCCCCAAAATGACGCACAGGCACTTGGTGGTTGTCGACACCGCTGGTGGCGGTCGCGCGGCACTCGTCGGGCGAAAGGTGCGCGACGATTTGGTGACCGAAAAAATTGAAATCAATCCACTCATCCGAGCTGCGGCCCTCTGGGCAATCGAGAAGTTCGCCATAAAAAGCACGGGCCTCAGTGAGATCACGAACAGGAAAAGCCAAGTGAAATGGGGGCATGGTGTTGTTTGACATGTTGTGTAATCTCCGACAGCGTGCAATTTAAATCGAAAGAGAGAAAGCATATCAGGTTGCCGTTCCGTTTGCCTCTGGTTCAAACACCAAAGAGAAGGTACTGCCTTGCCCAAGCCGGCTTTCGATAAGCAATTGTGCGCCATGGCGAATGGCGATGTGTTTGGTGATGGCCAGACCAAGTCCGGTGCCGCCGGCCGCGCGCGAGCGGCCGCGATCAACCCGATAAAAGCGTTCGCTTAAGCGGGGTATGTGTTCAGCGGCGACCCCAATGCCCGTGTCAGTCACGCTGTAGCGCCGTTTGCCCTCGGCATCATGCCCCCAAAAGACACGTATTTCCCCGTTGTCTGGGGTGTATCGAACAGCGTTTGTGAGCAGATTAGAGAAAGCTGAGGCCAACTCAGAGTTCGACCCCAGCATTGGTAGGTCAGGGTCAATCGCCCACGTGAACGTGTGACGTCCTCCCGACAAGGCTTGTGCTTGTTGTCGCGCAGATTCGAGCAAGCTTGGCACATCAATTGGCACTTGATCGGCGCTTGGGCTGTTTTCAAGTTCAGAAAGTATTAGCAAATCGGCCACAATCGATTGCATGCGGTAAGCTTGTTCTTGCATTAGATCAAGAAACTGAGTGCGTTGCTCGTCGCTAAAGCTGCCTGGGGGCGACTCGCGTATGGTTTCTAAAAATCCCGACAAAACCGTCAGCGGCGTGCGCAGCTCGTGAGATACGTTTGCCACAAAGTCACGCCGTGTGGTCTCGAGCCGATCAATTTGCGTCAAGTCACGCATGATAAGTAGTCGCTGACTGCGGGCATAACTGACAAATTGCAGCATCAATAACTTCTCTTGAGTGCCTTGCGTGCTCTTTTGAATCAGTGGCTCGGGCCAACTGCGCTGGCGAGCGTACTTTATAAATTCAGGTTGGCGAATAAGGTGTAGCAGGTTTTTGCCAATGTCTGTCGACTCTTCAAGATCAAGTTGTTGCTTTGCCGCCCGGTTAAACCACGAGATCTCCAAGTTACCATCCATGGCAATTACCCCGACAGGCAGTGCCTGTGCTGCTGCCATGATAGCGCCGGTGGTTTCTTGAGACTCGGACAGTAATTCGCGCTGCAACTGGATGTAGCGGTTGAATTGCTTGACCACGTCTGACCACGGGCCCACGTTGGTGGGCAGTTTGTTGTGGCTAGGCGACTTAGCCCAGTCAGCGACCTTAGCGGCTTGATAGCGTCGATGGGTCAAGTAAACGCCAGCGCCAATGGCCAAGGCGATCCACCCGATGGAATTGTGCCAAACGAGTTGAACGGTGGCCGCGCCAATGACGCAAGCCGAATAGATAAAGGGAGTCCGATGCCATTGCATGGACGCATTTTCGCACGAGGCGGGGGCTGCGGGCATCAAAGCGCCCTATTGAACTTGATTGGTGAAGCGGTAGCCGCTGCCACGAACGGTTTCAATGTGCTTGTCGTGACCTGACGGCTCAAGCGCTTTTCGCAAGCGTCGAATGTGAACGTCGACTGTTCTTTCTTCCACAAAAACGTGATCGCCCCAAACTTGATCAAGGAGCTGAGACCGAGAAAAAACACGCTCAGCATGCGTCATGAAAAAGTGCAGTAAACGAAATTCGGTTGGACCGATATTTAAAGGTTGACCGTTGCCGGACAGGCGATGGGAAGAAGGGTCAAGTGCTAAGCCAGCCACTTCAGTCAAATCGTCTGTCAGTTGCGGCGCCCGACGGCGTAACACTGCTTTGATGCGAGCCATCAATTCTTTGGGTGAAAAGGGTTTTGTGATGTAGTCGTCAGCGCCGGCTTCTAAGCCATCGAGTTTGTCTTGCTCGGCGCCTTTGGCTGTGAGCATGATCACCGGCACTTGGCGGGTGCGCTCTTCGTTGCGTAATCTTCTTGCAAACGTCAAGCCCGAAATGCCGGGCAACATCCAATCCAACAATATCAGATCAGGCAACTCAGCGCGGATCAGCGTATCAGCCTGCTTGGCATCGTAGGCGCGTAAGACCTTGTGACCAGCGAACGACAAATTCACGGCGATGAGTTCTTGGATGGCTGGTTCGTCTTCAATGACAAGAATGGTGCTAGACATGGATATTGAGCAGATTGCTCGCCTCGATTGACAATTTGGTTACTGTCATCTTATGTCTGAAATATTTCAGGTCTATGACAGCGAGACAGGTTTTGCGTAAAAGCGGTTTTGCTTAAGCTACCATAACGCATTGGTTGCAACCTTACGCAACAGGCATGCCATGACAGACAAAAAAACAGACTTTGGATTTCAAACCGTCGCTGAAGCAGATAAGGCCAGGAAAGTGGCCGATGTGTTCGATTCAGTGGCTACGCGCTACGACCTCATGAACGACCTCATGTCAGGCGGCATGCACCGGCTCTGGAAAACCTTTGCGCTTTCACGCGTTGGCGCTCGGCCTGGCATGCGCGTGCTCGACATTGCGGGTGGTACTGGTGATTTGGCCAAATCCATGGCGCGCGCCGTGGGCGACACGGGCGAAGTGTGGCTGACTGACATTAACCACGCAATGCTCAAAGTCGGCCGCGACCGAATGTTAGATGCGGGTTTGGTTATGTATAGCGCCGTATGTGATGCTGAAGCTTTGCCGTTTCCGGATGGATACTTTGATCGGGTAACCGTGGCCTTTGGTCTGCGTAACATGACCCACAAAGACGTCGCACTCAAAGAAATGACTCGCGTGCTAAAGCCCGGTGGCAAGCTTTGCGTTTTGGAATTTTCAAGGGTCAGTAAACCCTTAGCACCCGCTTATGATTGGTACTCATTCAATATCCTGCCTTGGTTAGGTAAAACCGTGGCCAAGGACGAGGATAGCTACCGGTATTTGGCTGAATCAATTCGCATGCACCCCGATCAAGAAACCCTTAAGACCATGATGACGCAAGCGGGTCTGGCTCGGGTGCAGTTTTTCAATTTAACCGCCGGTGTGGTTGCCCTGCACGAGGGTGTGCGAATGGCGTAAAGCCCGTTTTCAAGTTTGTGGGGTTATGGTAAAAATTGCCCAATTAATCACTACAATTCAAGTCATATTGCTCCGGAGGCGAACAACCATGAATAACGTTTGGAAAAAGATGCTGGCAATAGTGCTTTTGGCGGGCAGTACGTTCGCCATGGTCGCCGTGTCCTTTGACGCCGAAGCTCGCCGTTTTGGTGGGGGCTTCAGTAGCGGTCGTCAGTCGACTAACGTGATGAAGCAAAACCAAGCCACTATGCCAGCGGCCGCTGCCCGTGCACCTGCCGCTGGTGCTGCTGGTGCAGCCGCAGGTGCACGTTCGGGTTCGCGTTGGCTTGGTCCTTTGGCCGGCATTGCTGCTGGCTTGGGCTTGGCGGCCTTGCTCTCGCACTTCGGCTTCGGCGGAGCATTGGCTGACTTATTGGTCATCGCTTTGATTGCTGGTTTTGCTTACTTGGCGATCGGTTTTATTATCCAAGCCCTACGTGGTGGCATGACGCCAGCAACCGAGCCTGCAGCTCGGGGTGCCAGTAACAGCTATCGCCGAAGCCCCCCAGGGCGCGAGCCTAATGCGGGATTGTCGGGTCTGATGGGGTCAAGCACGCCAACTTTTGAGCAGCCACCGCAAGTGGGCGATTGGTTCATCCCAGCTGACTTTGATCAGCAAACCTTCCTTAATGAGGCCAAAAAGCAGTTCGTGGCCGTACAGAAGGCATGGGATGAGCGTGACTTTGCGCAAATGCGTGAGCGTTTGACCGATGAGTTTTACGCTGAGTATGCCCCAAAGCTTGAAGAGCGCACCGCTATTTCTAAAACAGAGATTGTGTTGCTGAACGCTGAAATGCTTGGCATCGAGAAGCTCACCAACGGCCATTTGGCTAGTGTGCGGTTCTCTGGTCTACTGCGCGAAGATGATGCCCCTGAGGCTGCTAGTTTCGAAGAGGCATGGAACCTTTTCAAACCCAATAGCCAGGGTTGGTTGTTGGCTGGCATCCAGCAGTTGCCTGGTGATCGCGCTTAAGCGACATGCGTCAACACGCTACTAAAAGTAGCCACTGGCTTCTGGCTAACGATCCCTAAACAAATTGGGTAATGTGGCGGCCGAAACCGTTAAACTCTAAAAGAGTTTTTTTGAGGCAACTGCCATCACGACCGCGTCTTTCCCTTCTTTTACCTTGCCCAGTCAGGGCGGTGTATCACCGCCAGCCCTGCTATGCGCGGTCTTGAATCGCTTGTTGGCTCAAAACGACCGGGCACGTGCACTACTGGCTCAACACATCGGTTGCACGTTTGAAATACAAGCGCGTCCGATTCAAGCCAAGCTGACCATTGAAAGCGATGGCCAGCTAAGCCCAGCCGATGCGCTCGTTGTGTCGCAGGTTTGTTTGACACTGGACACAGCGGCCCTCATCAAACTGGGTTGGCGCCCTGGCCAACCATTCCCAGAGCAACCAGGCCTTTTGCACGTCAGTGGTGACGTTGCGATGGCACAAACCCTTTCAACTTTGGCCAAGCATTGGCGACCGGACTTAGAAGACCTCTTGGCACAGCGCATCGGTGATGTGGCCGCTCGGCAAGTGCTGCGTGGCGCAAAAGGTTTGCTGTCAACTGTTTGGCTGTCTAGTCAGCGCTTGGTAGAAAACGTGGCAGAGTATGCAACCCACGAAACGCAAATGATTACGGGAACGGCTACTTTTGTTGCTTTCAAAGCAGATCGCATGGCCCTGTCTGCAAAAATCAGTACGCTTGACGAGCGTTTGCAGCAATTACAACAGCGTCTAGATCGCACACCTTGGAGTCAAAAGACATGAGCGTGCTGCGTGTTTTTAAAATTTTGGTGATTGCCTTGAAGTTCCGGTTAGACGAACTGGTGCTTTCGGGGTTTGATCAACCTGTTGCGGTGCGGTTGCTGCGTATTGTGCGTATGGGTTCACCGCCCAAGATGCCTCGCGGCGAACGACTGCGTTTGGCACTCGAATCACTGGGTCCTATTTTTGTGAAATTCGGCCAAGTGATCTCGACTCGTCGCGATTTGATTCCGCCAGACGTGGCCGATGCTTTGGCACTGCTTCAAGATCGCGTGGCGCCTTTCCCTTCAGCGCAAGCCGCAAAAATTATTGAGTTCGCCCTCGGTGCGCCGCCGGCTGAGCTTTTTGCGCACTTTGAAGTTGACCCCGTGGCTTCTGCTTCAATTGCACAGGTTCACTTCGCCACGTTGCACGATGGTCGTGAAGTGGCCGTTAAGGTGCTTCGTCCAGGCATGCTCGAAGTGATCGACAATGATTTGGCTTTGATGCGCGTGGTGGCGCGTTGGGTCGAGCGTTTATCCCCTGACGGACGACGTTTAAAGCCACGTGCAGTAGTGGCTGAGTTTGAAAAGCACTTGCATGACGAGCTCGATTTGTTGCGCGAGGCATCCAATTGCAGCCAGTTACGCCGAAACTTTGAACCCGGTTCAGATCGGGGCGATCTGTTGTGGGTGCCTGAAGTGCACTGGGACTTTTGCGCCACCAATGTGTTCACCATGGAAAGGATGTACGGCATTCCGGTAGGGCAGATTGAGCGGCTGCGAACTGCTGGAGTCGATCTCAAAGAGTTGTCGCGCGTGGGTGTTGAAATCTTTTTTACCCAAGTCTTCACCGACGGCTTCTTTCATGCGGATATGCATCCCGGTAACATTTACGTGTCAGACGCACCCCAAACGCTGGGCCGTTACATCGCTCTGGATTTCGGCATTGTTGGTTCGCTGTCAGAATTTGATAAGAACTATCTTGCACAAAACTTCCTCGCTTTTTTTCAGCGCGATTATCGACGTGTCGCTCGTTTGCATATCGAGTCCGGTTGGGTGCCAGCTGAAACCCGCGAAGAAGAGTTAGAGGGTGCGATTCGTGGTGTTTGCGAGCCTTATTTTGATCGGCCGCTAGAAGAAATCTCACTCGGCCAAGTGCTTTTGCGTTTATTTCAGACTTCGCGGCGTTTTCATGTGGAAATTCAACCACAGTTGGTTCTGCTTCAAAAGACGCTTTTGAACGTCGAAGGGCTGGGTCGGCAGCTTGATCCCAAGCTTGACTTATGGGAAACCGCTAAACCTTATTTAGAGCGCTGGATGCATGATCGCGTTGGTCTGAGCGGTGTTCGTAAAAAGTTAACCATGGAGGCTGGCCAGTGGGCCCAGCTACTGCCTGAGTTTCCGCGCTTAATACACGCCTCGCTGACCAAACCAGACCACAGTGCTGATGTTTTGCAGGAGCTCAAGGCCTTGCGCCATGAGCGGCAGTTGTCTAATCGGTTGATGGCCACAGTGATCGTGTTGGGGGCAGTGGCTTTAGGGGTGGCTTTGTTCCATCTCTGGTAAGGTTAATGGTTAGTTGTTTGATAATTGCAACAAATTTGATTTTGTCATTTTCCTGAAGGCTGTGGCAGTTATTCATGACAGCACTCGTTTAAAAGGCCACTAAAAAATGATTTACCCCGAATTGTTTAAATCCCTCGAAGCAGTGCGCTGGAATATGGATGCAGATATTCCTTGGGACAAGTTTGACGCATCATTGTTAAGTGATGAGCAAGCGCAAACCATCAAGATGAATGCGATCACCGAGTGGGCAGCCTTGCCAGCCACTGAAATGTTCCTGCGAGACAACCGCGATGACAGCGATTTCAGCGCCTTTATGTCGGTTTGGTTTTTTGAAGAGCAAAAGCATTCACTGGTTTTGATTGAGTATCTGCGCCGCTTCCGGCCAGACTTAATGCCTACCGAAGAAGAACTGCACAGAGTGCGTTTTGAATTTGATCCTGCGCCAGCCCTCGAGACTTTGATGCTGCACTTTTGTGGCGAAATTCGGTTGAACCATTGGTATCGCTGCGCCGAGCAATGGCACACCGAGCCCGTCATTAAGAGTATCTATCAGACCATCGCCCACGACGAGGCCCGCCACGCCGGTGCTTACTTGCGATACATGCGTCGTGCTTTAAAGGATCGCGGACAAGACATCGCCATACAAGCCAAGCAAGCCTTCACCAAGATTGGTGTATTGATGGCCTCAGCCAAGCGCACAGCTCAGGCGCTGCACCCAACCAACTTACACGTCAACAAAGACATGTATCCAGAGGACACGGTACAGTCAAAGTTGCCTGAGCCGGGCTGGCTAGAGCATTGGCTTGACCAGCAAATCCGATTCGACAAAGTCTGGGAAGAAAAAGTCAGCAGCCGAATCTTGCACAACATGTCGGTATTGATGGAAATGCCGTTTGCGACCGTCCAAGATTTGAACCGGTATCGCAAGAGCTTGGCTGCACCTGCTGTGGCAGTGGCTGTTTAACATCAGCTAGGAAAACGGTTCGTGAGTGTTGGGTTTGAAACCAAAATCTTGACCCCTGAGCAATGCTTGGTTTGGCGCCACAGCATAGAGTGCGTCGCGCCCGTTGTCTTTACCAACGGTGTTTTCGATCTTTTGCATCGTGGGCACGTCACCTATCTTGACGAAGCCTCGCAGTTGGGCGGTTCACTAATTGTGGCCGTGAACACAGATGCCTCGGCCAAGCGATTGGGAAAAGGTCCTGATCGCCCATTGAACAACATGGGCGACCGTATGGCTTTATTGGCCGCATTGTCTAGCGTGGCAGCCGTCACGTGCTTTGATGAGGACACACCGTTCGAACTGATTAAGCGGCTGCGCCCAGATTTGATTGTCAAAGGTGGTGACTACGACATGAGTACGTTGGCCGAAACCACTTTGGTCGATTCATGGGGTGGTCAAGCGGTCGCCATACCGTTTCGGTTTGAACGATCCACCACCGCCATGGTGCGCAAAATCAAAGGCGGCCCGTAAGTCAGTCACACAAGCCACCTCATCAACACATTCGCTTGGGGTTTAATCAGCGCGGCATCTTCAGATCATGCATGATCCCGGTGCCAGGTGATCCCGGGGGCTTGAGCAGACCGTTGATGGTTAACAGGTCCACCTCAGACAACACTCCACTGTTTGCTCGCAACTGCAAGCTAGTCACCAACGTTGAATAACGGGCCACGGCCAAGTCTCGCTTGGTCACAAAAAGCTGTTGCTGTGCGTCAAGAACGTCTAGGTTGATACGAACGCCAATGTTGTAGCCGATCATGTTGGCTTTCAAAGCAGATAGACTGGATTTTTCAGCAGCCGCCAAGCCTTTGACGCGAGCAAGACCCGCTTGCACGCCATTAAAATATTGACGTGACAGTTGCAAGGCGCGGCGACGCACAGCCTCTAAGTCGTAAACGGACTTTTGCTGTAACTCCGCTTTTTCGACCACCCGCGCGCTAATCCCGCCGCCGGAGTAAATCGGTACAGACAGTGTCAACGCCACGCTGTTGTCGACAGTGCGGCCATCAAAAAAAGGCCTCACTTGCGAATTACCAACGGTGTTGCTTGTTGATTGAGCCGAAAGGCTCACAGAGGGGTAGTGGCCTGATTTGGCGATTTGAATTTCAAAGTCGGCTATCCTTGTGTCGATCCGTGAGCGCACCACTTCAAGGCTAGCGGTTTTGGCTTGAGCTGACCAGTCAGCCAAACGATTCGGGCTCGGTGCAGGCAAAGTGATAGTGTAAGGCAATGCAAACAAAAGGTTGGCCTCAGGTGGGCGCCCAATAATGCGCGCCAAGGCATCTTCGGCGTTACTTAGTTCGTTTTCTTCGCCAATGATGTTGGCCGACACCAAATCAAAGCGCGCCTGAGCCTCGAGCGCATCGGTGATAGTGGCGTCACCGAGTTCAAAACGTCGCTTCGAAGCAGCCAACTGCTCTTTAATTGAACGCTTTTCTGCCTGGAGGGCTTCAAGTGAGTCTTTGCGCGCCAGCACTTCAAAATAGGCTCGGCTGACCCGTAAAATTAAATCTTGATACGCCACCTGTAGCTCGACCTCGGCGCGAGCGACCACCAACTTGGATTGCTCGAAGGTCTGAATTGCTGACCAATTAAAAACAGGCTGGGTGAGGCTTAAGTTCCAGGCAGAGCGGCTGCCCTGGAACACTTGGTTCAGTTGTCCAGTGGCCCGACTGTCAAGATAGGCACCCGTTAGCGAACCATCGACTTGCGGTAGCAGACCGGCCAACGCCTGAGGCCTTTTTTGTGCCATGGCGCGATATTGGGCCCGGGCCGATTGGTATGAGGGGTCGTTGTTTAAGGCCAGTTGCCATGCTTGCGCCAAATCCATGGCGTAAACGCTAGCGGAAAGCGCTGGCAGAACACAGGCAAATCCGATGACTGCCCTACGAATCCAGCACGTCATCTTTACCATGGGTTCTCTCAAAAATTGAAGTGTGAAACGCGGGGTCCCACCAGAGGCCTAATAACAGTTTCGAATAGGGCTTCGGTCTCAAAACTCGCCGCTGTGATCCGAGTTACGCGAACCACTGTCATGGCGGGTGCTTGGCCGATCACTGCAACCAGCCGTCCACCCACGCGCAGCTGATACTTCAAAGCATCAGGCATCGTCGGCAAGGAGCCTGTCATCAGGATGGCATCGTATTCAGTCGTACCCCAGCCTTCGCTGCCGTCACCGGTTTCGACGGCAACATTCTCAATCTTGGCATTGGCGATATTTTCTTGCGCGAAGGCGACCAACCGAGCATCGATTTCGACCGATGTCACTTGTCGTGAAAGCTTGGATAAGACACCGGCTTGATAACCAGAACCAGTACCGATCTCCAGCACACAGTCTTCTGTCTTAAGTATCAGTGCTTGCGCCAGACGCGCTTCGAATTTTGGTGAAAGCATGGCTTGTTTGGTGTCCACGCCATGGATCACAAGCGGTACTTCAAAATCAGAAAACGCCAGGCCGCGAAACTGGGCTGGCACAAAGCGTTCGCGCGCAACCAGAGGTAAGGCGGCAAGGACGCGAGCATCGCTCACATCCCAAGGGCGGATTTGCTGCTCGATTAAATTGAATCGAGCCTGTTCCACATCAGACAAATTGGCAAATTTCATGTTTATTTCATCGAAAGAGTTTGGTCAGATTGTACTAGGGGTTTCCCCATATGCCATGAAAATGGTTCACCGGTCCATGGCCTTGGCCAACAGACAGCGCGTGCGCCTGTGCGATAGCCTGGGTCAAGTAAGACTTGGCCATTTCGGAGGCTTGTTGGGCGGTAAATCCACGTGCCAATAGCGTAGCAAGTGCGGCCGACAGCGTGCAACCCGTGCCGTGGGTGTTTGATGTGTGGATCCGTTGACCCGGCAAGGTGATCATCACATCGCCGTCGTGCAGTAAATCAGGGGTCTCATTACCGGGCAGATGGCCACCCTTTAAAAAAACCCAGCGGTGACCTTGATAATTCATTTTCTCGCGAAGAATCTCGGCCATTTTGCGCATTTCGGCCAAGTTTTCAGGCGGGCGCCTTTCAGTTAGAACCCCGCCCTCTGGCAGATTGGGCGTCAACATCGTGGCCAAAGGTAACAAAGCTTCACGCAGCTCACCGACAGCGTTCTTTTCTAGCAGCATGTCCCCACTTTTGGCGACCATGACAGGGTCTAAGACAATGTGTTCGCAACTGTAAGTGCTGAGCTTTTCAGCCACCACACGAATCACTGGGACTTGACCCAACATCCCGATCTTGGTGGCGTCAATGCGTACGTCATTAAACAACGTGTCGAGTTGGGCCGCCACAAAATCGGCTGGCACGGGGTGGATGTGCGTGACAGCTTGGGTGTTTTGGGCGGTCAAGGCAGCAACCACCGCACAACCGAAGCCACCCAAGGCACTCATGGTTTTAATGTCAGCCAAAATACCGGCGCCACCAGATGGGTCAACGCCGGCAATACTCAATATGTTTGGAGTTTGAACAGTCATGAACGGTTACCACCGCTGATTAAGCCAGTGGTGGGTGAGCTCGGGGCAGCTTGGTAAGTTTTGCGGGGCATGCGACCCGCCAAAAAGGCCTCTCGCCCAGCCTCAACCGCCTTACGCATGGCGCCAGCCATGAGAACCGGCTCTTTAGCCGCCGCAATGGCGGTGTTCATCAATACCCCGGCGCAGCCCAATTCCATGGCAATCGCCGCATCTGAGGCCGTACCGACACCGGCGTCCACCAAAACAGGCACTTGAATTTTGTCTAAGATCAGTTGCAAGTTCCATGGGTTCAAAATTCCCATGCCCGAACCAATCAATGAGGCCAAGGGCATCACAGCCACACAACCCAAGTCTTCGAGCATCTGGCATTGAATTGGGTCGTCGGTGCAATACACCATTACATCAAATCCTTCGTCGACTAATGTCTTGGCTGCCTTAAGCGTTTCAGGCATGTTGGGGAACAAAGTGTCTGAGTCGCCAAGCACCTCTAACTTCACCAAGCGGTGATCATCGAGAAGTTCACGCGCCAAGCGTAAGGTGCGAACTGCCTCATCGGCGCTGTAGCAGCCGGCAGTATTTGGCAGCAATGTGAACTGAGAGGGGGGTAAGTAATCGAGCAAGCTCTCTTGGTCTGGGCTTTGCCCAATATTGGTTCGGCGAATGGCAACCGTCACAATTTGCGCGCCACTGGCGTCAATTGCCGCCCGTGTCTGCGCGAAATCTTGGTACTTGCCGGTGCCGACCAGAAGACGCGAATGGTACGTCTTTTCTGCAATGATCAGCGGATCTTGAGTCATCATTATTCAGTCCTGAGTGGGTGGCCAAAAACGCCACTGTGAATATTACTGCTTCGATTGTCGTGCTTGTGAAACGGCTGTGCAAATTTCCCGCGTCGCTTGAACAAACCTGGGGCCGGGTCGGTAAAGCCAGTTGGGGTCAATAACATCAACCTTAAACCGGTCGGCAAGCCAAGCTGGGGGCTCATAGCCCGTGATAATGAGCGCTGGATTGGCTGCAATCAGACCCTCAAGACTAACCGAAGGCGCCACCGAAAGGGCCTCAGCAAAAATATTTCGCGCACCGCAAAGGGCCAATGCATCATTGATAAGCGCCTGCCTCCCCAAAACGTATTGACCGTCTGAGCTCGCCAGCACAATAACTGGCAGTGGTGGTAATGATTTATCCGTCACTTCGGCAGCGATTGAAGCAATCTCAGTGGTGATTTCTTGACTCTTGGTATCGGCCACGGATACAGTACCAAGCAATAGCCCGAGGGTCCTGACCTGTTGAGCAATTTGAGCCATTGATGTGGGTTCTAGCACCACGGTATCGACTCCAAGCGCTTGCAATTGCGTCATCAGTGCCGATGGCCAGCCCATGACCCAGTCGGGTTGCAAAGCAAGAACCCGTTCGGCGCTGGTGTTTAGGCCGTCGCCAATGCGATCAATGCCTAGCGCTGCCTCGGGATAATCGCTGGCATTCACTGTTGCGACGATGGTGTGACCAGCACCGGCGGCAAATACCAATTCAGTGACATGCGGTGTGAGTGATACCACTCGTGGTGAGTGGGGGGCGGACTGTGCCAGCCCAACCCCCAATCCCAATACCAACCCCAAAAGGATTTTCGGCGTGAACTCAGTAACGCGCTGACAAATTAACAAAAACATTGGAACCTAGTGTGTTGTAACCCCGAACCAAAGTGTATTCCTTACCGAAGACATTGTTCCAACGCAATTGCACGTCCATTTTGTCGTTCACCGCGTACGACACACCCAAGTTAAACAAACCGTAACCGCCCAGCGTTGTGTTGCCATCCATCCGATTGCTGGTTAAGTACCAATCGGCATTGAAACCAAACGCATCAATCTGGTGTGTTGCACCTAAGCGCAAGACCCGCTGTGCGTTAAACGGCAAACGCTCGTTGTTGGAGGTGTTGTAAGGACTCAGTAGATCGAACCCAGCGGTCACGGCGGTGTGGCGTCCAATGTTTTGTGTGGCGGAAAGCGAAATGCCTTTGATGACGGCGGTATCGATGTTTTGCGGGATGAAAGTCGGCGATTGGGAGGCAATCATATCGGTGATGCGGTTGTAAAACGCCGTCACTTCAATTTCGCCGTCATCGTGCGAGTAGCGCAAACCTGCCTCAATGTTGCGCGAGCGTTCTGGACTCAGGTTTGGGTTGGCATAGCCAGGGTAGTACAACTCGTTAAAATTTGGTGCCCGAAACGCTGTGTTGGCCGCCATACTGGCGCGCCAATTGGCATCAAAGTCAAAAGCGTAGGCCAGGCTGCCAGTGGTGAAGTTGCCGTACTGTGAGTTGTTGTCGTTACGCACACTGCCTTGAACTTGGTGACGCCCCCATTGCCCGACGTAGGTTGCCATGAAGGCATTGGTGTTCACGCTGTCATTGGTAAAGTCGACCGGCGCCCCATAAGAAAACGCGTCTACTGACTGCTCAAGCCGCTCGTAGCCAACGGTCATGGTCTGGTTGGTCGTCAGCGTGATGGTATTAATCCATTGATACTGGTTTTGGCGAGACTTGAAGTAACCAGTGCCACCGTTCAGTGGCGCGTTTTCGGTTTCGTTCTTTTCAGTCAAAAAGCTTGCTGACAATTGGCTTTGCCAACGCTCGCTCAGTTGGTTGTTGCTCGTGACAATCGTGTTGTTAAGGGTCTGTATGGCCCGATCGTCAAAGTCAAGATCGGTCGTGTCATAGCCACTATTTACCCTTGATTGCAGGGTCTGTATGTTTAGTGTCTGTCCCCGGTCCCAGGTGTAGCCTAGTTGCCCACCAAAGTTCGACCGGTAATAGGAGTCTGGGTCGGGGTTGTTAGCAAACAAGAATTGACCGTTAGTGGCGTTAAAGCCTGAACTTTGGCCATAACCCCCATTGAAACTGTATTGCCAACCATTTTCCTTGCCAGACAACCCAGCGGTATATTCGCTGCTCGCATAAGTGCCCACCCCGGAGCTGGCGTAAGCGCTAAATGGCGTATCGCTATCTTTACGGGTAATGATGTTAACCACCCCACCAATCGCATCAGCACCGTAAAGACTGCTAGCCGCACCACGCACGATTTCGATACGCTCGACAGCGTTCAACGGAATCGCATTCAAGACCGGTAAGCCGTTGGTGGGCGAATTAACCCGCATTCCATCAATCAGAACCAAGCTTTGCTTGCTGTTGGTGCCGCGTATGTTAATCGTCGTGAGTGTCTGTGGGCCACCGTAATTCACAAAAGTGATGCCGTGCTGGCGACCCAATACTTCGGCAACCGTGGCGTCAGGGGTTTGTTCAATTGTGGTTCGGTCAATCACCGAGTTATCGCCCAGCGTTCGGTCAAGTGGCGTGGGAATTCGCGAGGCCGTGACAATAACGGGGTCTAGTTGAGGGATAGCAACAAAAGTCGTGGTTTGGTCGGGGGTGGTTTGAGCGTGTGCAACAAACGTGAGCGAGGATGCGCTCAGGGCGATCGCTAGACGCGAACGCAAGAAGACCTTTGATTTCATTAGTTTCTCTGGTTAGACGTGCGTCCCCGCACGTCATTTACATCAAAAGATCATTGACCGAGGGCCAATAACTCACATGCTTTGGCCGGTATCGGGCTCACATCAAACCGTTTGAAAGGTAGGACGTTGACCGTTGCGGGGGCAGCACAGGCGGGCGGGCGATTCTCCGCTTCCTGTTTCCCGTTTGACTTTCGCAGCGCACGACATCTCGAAAAAGAATCGCGTTTGTGCGCCGAAAGCACCAAAGCACAAAAATTTTAGCACGCAGGCGTTAGCGAGCCAGGAGCCTCACTATTCAGAGGGGATTTGTCATAAACAACGCTTAATTTGGTACCATTAGGAGTTATTTTCGTGCTGCACGGTCGCGGTTTTGGCCGGTTTAATATCGTGGACAAGATGCCATATCCAACCCTTCCCCATCCGATTGAAGCGTTCACCCGCGGCCAGACCTTTGTGCGTTTGTTAAATGAACGCATCTTGATCCTTGATGGTGCCATGGGCACCATGATCCAGCGTTACAAATTCACCGAAGCGGATTTTCGGGGGGAGCGGTTTGTTGAGCACGGTCAAGACCTGAAAGGCAATAATGAAATCCTGTCAATCATCAAGCCTGAAGTCATTCGTGAGATCCACGACCAGTACTTCGCGGCCGGTGCCGACATTATCGAAACCAACACCTTCGGCGCGACTTCGATTGCCCAAGGCGATTACGACCTGCCGGGTGTTGCTTACGAACTAAACGTTGCCTCAGCGCGAATTGCCTGTGAAGCACGTGACGCCGCCAGCACCCCACAGCGGCCCAGATTTGTGGCTGGCGCCCTTGGCCCACAACCCAAAACCGCCTCGATTTCGCCCGATGTGAATGATCCGGGCGCCCGAAACGTGACCTTTGACGAGTTGTGTGTGGCTTACACCGAGCAGCTTAACGGCCTGCTCGATGGCGGTGTCGACATCATTTTGCTTGAAACCATTTTTGATACGTTAAACGCCAAGGCGGCGATTTTTGCCATTGAATCGGTTTTTGAAGAGCGCGGCGAACGGCTGCCCCTGATGATCTCTGGCACAGTGACTGACGCCTCAGGGCGCATCTTGTCGGGTCAGACCGTCGAGGCGTTTTGGAATTCGGTACGTCACGCACGACCAGTCACTATAGGATTGAACTGCGCACTGGGGGCGGCTTTGATGCGCCCCTACGTAGTTGAGCTCTCAAAGATTTGCAATACCTATGTGTGCGTGTACCCCAACGCGGGCTTGCCTAATCCCATGAGTGAGACGGGTTTTGATGAGACCCCAGCCGACACCTCGAGCTTGATGGAAGAGTTCGTCCGTTCTGGCTTGGTGAACGTGGCTGGCGGTTGCTGCGGCACCACGCCCGAGCATATCGACGCCATCGCACAATGCGTTAAAAACTTGCCCACCCGAGTCGTCCCCGAGATCGCACAAAAGACCCGTTTGTCAGGCTTAGAGGCGTTGAACTTTGACGACGAGTCCTTGTTCATCAACGTCGGTGAGCGCACCAATGTGACCGGCAGCAAAATGTTTGCGCGCCTGATACGTGAAGGTGACTACGAACAAGCGGTCAATGTGGCTCGCCAGCAAGTTGAAAACGGTGCGCAGATCATCGATATCAACATGGATGAAGCCATGTTGGATTCTCAGGCCTGCATGGTGCGGTTTTTGAATTTGATTGCCTCTGAACCCGACATCGCCCGCGTGCCGGTCATGATTGACAGCTCAAAGTGGTCAGTGATTGAGGCTGGTTTGAAGTGCGTGCAAGGCAAGGCCGTGGTGAACTCGATTTCGCTTAAAGAGGGCGAAGAGCCTTTCTTGTATCAAGCCAAATTGTGTTTACGCTATGGCGCGGCCGTGGTGGTGATGGCGTTTGATGAAGACGGTCAAGCCGACTCACTCATCCGACGCCAAGAGATTTGTAAGCGCGCCTATGATCTGCTGGTCAATAAGGTGGGTTTTCCACCGGAAGACATTATTTTTGATCCAAACGTGTTTGCGATTGCCACCGGGATCGAAGACCACGATCACTACGCTGTCGACTTTATTGAAGCCACGCGCTGGATTCGTGAAAACTTGCCGCACGCCCGCATTTCAGGTGGTGTTTCAAACGTGAGCTTTTCGTTCCGTGGCAATGAGGCCATGCGTGAAGCTATTCACACCGTCTTTCTTTACTATGCCATTCGTGACGGCATGTCGATGGGCATTGTCAACGCCGGTCAGCTTGGCGTCTATAACGAGCTTGATAGGACCTTGCGCGACTTGGTCGAAGACGTGGTGCTGGATCGCAAAGAACCGATTGGACTGACTGGTGCCGCAGACGAGCGCACTTCGACCGAGCGTTTGGTGAGCCTGGCTGATACGGTCAAGGGTAGCGGCGCCAAGCGTGAAGAGGACCTCACTTGGCGCGAACAGACCGTTGAGAAGCGTCTGGCGCATGCCTTGATTCACGGCACGACCACCTTTATTTTGGAAGACACCGAGGAGATCCGGCAAGTGGTCGCTGATCGTGGTGGCCGTCCCATCGAGGTCATTGAAGGTCCGCTGATGGATGGCATGAACATTGTTGGCGACCTCTTTGGTGAGGGCAAAATGTTCTTGCCACAGGTGGTGAAGTCAGCGCGGGTGATGAAGCAAGCCGTGGGCCATTTGGTGCCCTACATCGAAGAGGAAAAGAAACAAATCGCCGCCTCTGGTGGCGACGTTCGTGCCAAGGGTAAGATTCTCATTGCCACGGTCAAAGGTGACGTCCACGACATTGGTAAAAACATTGTAACGGTGGTGCTTCAGTGCAATAACTTTGAAGTCATCAACATGGGCGTGATGGTGCCAGCGGCTAAAATCTTAGAGCGTGCCAAGCAAGAGAAGGTCGATATCATTGGTCTGTCAGGCTTGATCACACCGAGCTTGGAAGAAATGGCTTATGTTGCCAGTGAAATGCAGCGTGACGATTACTTCCGTTCGCGCAAGATTCCGCTCATGATCGGAGGTGCCACCACTAGCCGAGTGCACACAGCGGTCAAGATTGCACCGTTCTATGACGGCCCCGTGATTTACGTGCCTGATGCCAGCCGTGCAGTGGGTGTGGCTCAGAACTTGGTTTCAGAAACTGCCAACACGTATTTGGCGGACCTCTCTGATGAGTACGAAACCATTCGACAGCGCCACGCTGCTCGCCAAGCCACGCCGCTGATTTCGATTGACCAAGCGCGCGAAGCAAAACCCACATTCGACTGGGCCAATTACACGCCCCCGCGTCCAAAGTTCATCGGCCGTCGTATGTTTAAAAATTTTGATTTGGCTGATCTGGCGCTATACATCGATTGGACCCCGTTCTTTCAGACCTGGAGTTTATTCGGTCACTATCCACAAATTCTTGATGACGAGATTGTGGGCGAACAGGCTAAAAAAGTGTTTGCCGATGGCCAGGCCATGCTCAAGCGAATCATTGACGGCCGTTGGTTGACCGCTAATGGTGTGATGGCTTATTACTCGGCCAACCAAGTCAACGATGACGACATCGAAGTCTACCGGGATGAAACCCGTGAAGAGGTCTTGTTCACATGGCGCGGTCTGCGCCAGCAGGGCGTTAAGCGTGAGGGCGTGAGCAACAAATGTTTGGCTGATTTCATTGCCCCACGCGAATCTGGCGTCATGGACTACATCGGCTTATTTGCTGTCACCGCAGGTCTGGGCATTGAGAAAAAAGACAACGAATTCATCGCTCAGCAAGACGACTACTCAGCCATCATGTTCAAGTCCTTGGCCGATCGCCTGGCCGAAGCCTTTGCCGAAGCCCTGCACGCCCGAGCCCGCATCGACCTCTGGGGCTATGCTGCCGACGAAATGCTGACCAACGATGAGTTGATCAATGAAAAGTACCTTGGCATTCGCCCGGCACCGGGTTACCCCGCCTGCCCAGAGCACGTGGTTAAGAAAGAGATGTTTGAGGTGCTTCAGGCTGATGAAATTGGCATGGTCTTGACCGAGAGTTTTGCCATGCATCCGGCGGCGAGCGTCTCGGGTTTTTATTTCAGCCATCCTGACTCACAGTATTTTAGCGTGGGTTTAATTGGTGAAGATCAGCTGCGTGATTATCTGTCCCGTTGTGACCGCACCGAGGCTGACCTTCGTCGTAGCCTGGCACCGGTGATTGGCTAAAAAAAACCGTGATCTTAGGATCACGGTTTTTGTCTAGAGCGAGACGTTTAAGTCTTGTGATAAATCTCTGCCCCTTTCTTTACAAACTCGACTGCTTTTTCTTGCATGCCTTTTTGAAGGGCGGTTTGCTCGGTTAAGCCTTGCTTTTTTGCGTAGTCTCGAACGTCCTGAGTGATTTTCATGCTGCAAAAGTGTGGGCCACACATCGAACAAAAGTGTGCCACTTTCATGGAGTCTTTAGGCAAGGTTTCATCATGAAAATCTTTTGCCGTGTCGGGATCCAAGCCTAAGTTAAATTGGTCTTCCCAACGGAACTCAAAACGCGCCTTTGACAGGGCATTGTCTCGGATGGCTGCACCCGGATGACCTTTGGCGAGATCAGCGGCGTGAGCGGCGATCTTGTATGTGATGATGCCGTCTTTGACGTCCTTCTTGTTGGGTAGTCCCAAGTGCTCTTTGGGTGTGACGTAGCACAGCATGGCAGTGCCGTACCAACCGATGAGGGCGGCACCAATGCCGGACGTGATATGGTCGTAGCCGGGTGCGATGTCTGTGGTTAAAGGCCCGAGGGTGTAGAACGGGGCTTCGTCACAGTACTTCAGTTGCAGATCCATGTTTTCTTTGATCATGTGCATAGGCACGTGACCGGGTCCTTCGATCATGACTTGGACATCGTGCTTCCACGCGACTTGGGTCAATTCGCCCAAGGTCTTGAGTTCGGCAAACTGGGCTTCGTCATTGGCGTCAAAGGTTGACCCTGGTCGCAGGCCATCACCGAGCGAGAAGGTCACGTCATAGGCCTTCATGATTTCGCAAATCTCTTCAAAGCGTTCGTACAAGAAGCTTTCTTTGTGGTGCGCCAAGCACCACTTGGCCATGATAGAGCCACCGCGCGAGACGATACCGGTCATGCGGTCGGCCGTCATGGGAATAAAGGGCAGGCGCACACCAGCATGAATGGTGAAGTAATCCACACCTTGCTCGGCCTGCTCGATGAGTGTGTCGCGGAAGATCTCCCAAGTCAGGTCTTCGGCCTTACCGTCGACTTTTTCTAGGGCTTGATAAATCGGCACGGTACCGATTGGCACTGGGGCGTTACGGATGATCCACTCACGAGTCTCGTGGATGTGTTTGCCCGTGGACAGATCCATGACGGTGTCACCACCCCAGCGGATTGACCAGGTCATTTTTTCGACTTCTTCGCCAATGCCTGAGCTGACCGCTGAGTTGCCGATGTTGGCGTTGATTTTGACGAGGAAGTTGCGCCCGATGATCATCGGCTCGACTTCAGGGTGATTGATGTTAGCTGGAATGACCGCACGGCCGCGGGCCACTTCATCGCGCACAAATTCTGGCGAGATACGCGATGGCAGCGACGCGCCAAATGATTGGCCTGGGTGTTGACGTAGCAAGCGTTGAACCATCCGATCGCCGTCAGGGCCGCTTTGGCGCAAGGCCTCAATGTATTGCTCCAGACGCAGATTTTCGCGAATAGCGATGTACTCCATTTCTGGGGTGATGATGCCTTTGCGGGCGTAGTGCATCTGGCTCACGTTAGCGCCGCCAATGGCACGCCGCGGGTGGCGTTGCAAATCAAAACGCATGGCTTGTAAAGCAGGGTCGGTTAACCGCTGCTGCCCGAATTCGCTGCTCGGGCCACTCAGTACCTCGGTATCACCGCGCTCTTCAATCCAGGTCCGGCGCAATGCGGGTAGCCCTCGACGAATGTCGATTGACGCATCGGGATCGGTGTAGGGGCCGCTGGTGTCGTAGACGGTCAGGGGTGGGTTTTTTTCGCCGCCAAAAGATGTCGATGTGTCTGACTGTTCGATTTCACGAAACGGCACACGGATATCGGGTCGGGAGCCGGTTTGATAGATTTTGCGGGATTTGGGTAAGGGGGAAACGGCCGCGGCATCAACTTCGGCGGTGGCTGCTAAAAACTTTGGGTTTGCATTCATGATTAAAGCTCCAAAAAAAGTTGGAGCCGAGTCGGGAAGATGTCCGATTGATCGGAACGCGCTTCCAGCGTCGGCATTATCCGTACTGGTGCGAAGGGTGTTTCTCAACCAGACCGAAGTCCAGTACCCCTGCGTATGACTAACTCAGTATAGAGCCAAGGATGGGTCTTGCGTAGATCGTTGATTGGACTAAGGCTCTTAGTGGCTCCCTTGTCTAAGCGCGCGACCGCTACACTGCTGTTTAGACAGTTTTTTAATTACTCAAGACAGGCCTATGGACAACAAACGAATGGCAAAACGCGGGGCCATTGCTTTGATGGCAGTGATGCTGTCTGGTTGTGGCGCGCTTTGGGATCTGGCGTATCCGCCACCGCCCGATCAGAGGGCTGCAATTGGCTTTTATCTCGCCAAAACAGAGCCGATCGTAGACTGGGTCAAGCGCGAAGGCGTCGGCGAGCAGCCCGCGCTGTACTTAGCCCCTAGGCCGGTGGTATCAGGCACAGAGGTGCGGGCGGCCACACCAATGACAGACCCCTCGGGCCTTTTCTTTGTGGCAATTCGTTTGAATGGCAGCGGTACGCGCAAGCTCGCTGAGGCTTCAGCACTGGCGCTTGGCGATCAGTTGGCGTTGGTGATGGAGGATCAGTTATTGGGTGCCGCGCTGATTGATGCGCCTATTGAGCAAGGTCTGTTTGCCATGGCAGTGCGCGATAAAACCGCGGCTTTTGTTTTGTCGTTAGCCTTACACCCACCCGAGTGAATAGGACTAGGTGGGGTTGGCTTGTGATCGGTTCATGATCACGAGGTTATCACGATGAATCAATTCAGACTCGTCGGCTTCACCCAGGATTTCTAGAATTTTCTGGCTGGGTTGGCCCATGATGCGTCTGGCGTCGCCGCTGGAATAGTTGATCAAACCACGGGCACATTCTTGACCATTGCGGTCAACACAGGCCACCAAGTCACCTTTTTCAAACAAGCCCTCGACGGCTTTAACGCCGACAGGCAATAGACTTTTGCCATCGACTAGCAAGGCTTTGATCGCGCCGTCATCGAGCGTTAAGCGGCCACGTAAGCGCAGGTGATCGGCCATCCATTGTTGACGCGCTGACCAAACGGATTGTTTCGCGGTGAGCGTGGTGCCGATTGATTCGCCTTGGGCCAAGCGGACCAATACGTTCATTTCGCGGCCGGATGCAATCACGGTGTTCGCACCACTGCGTGCGGCACGTTGAGCGGCCAGGACTTTGGTGAGCATGCCGCCTTTGCCAATATGGCTGCCCGCGCCACCGGCCATGCTTTCGAGCGACGGCTCATCGGCTTGGGCTAACGCAATCAGTTGCGCATGAGGGTGCTGCCGGGGGTCACGATCGTACAAACCAGATTGATCGGTCAAGATGATGAGCGTGTCGGCCTCAACTAAGTTTGTAACGAGGGCAGCTAAGGTGTCGTTGTCGCCAACCTTGATTTCATCGGTTGAGACGGTGTCGTTTTCGTTGACGATCGGCACAACCCCAAAACGCAGTAAAGCAAATAACGTTGAGCGGGCGTTGAGATAACGGACCCGATCGGCCAAGTCTTCGTGGGTTAGGAGGATTTGCGCAGTGCGCAGGTTGTGTGGCGCAAAGGCGTTCTCGTACGCTTGCGCCAACCCCATTTGGCCGACGGCAGCCGCCGCTTGCAGTTCGTGCATCTCGGTGGGTCGGCGCACCCAGCCCAAGCGCACCATGCCTTCAGCAATGGCACCGCTAGAAACCATCACGATTTCTTTGCCAAGGTTACGCAACTCGGCAATTTGGCGAGCCCACTGTGCCACGGCGTTGTGGTCAATGCCTTGGCCGTCGTTGGTGACCAAACTCGACCCGACCTTTACTACCAAGCGGTTACCGGCTTGGGCAATAGCCAGTGGGTGAGAACCAGCATTCATGTGGGGCTTCCACGACCCGGATCAAACCGAGGGTCGTTGAATTCGAAATCGCCCGCTTCTTTGTCAGCACGCTCGTGGTCTTGGTCACGCGCCGAGTCAAGTGCGTCTTGCAAGTCATACAGCAGTTGCTGAGTGCCTTCGCCAGTCAGTGCTGAGATGGCGAAGACCGGCCCCTTCCATTTGCTTTTCTTCAAGAAAGCGGCTTTGACCTTGTCAGCATCTTGGACCATGTCGAATTTGTTCAGAATCAACCAACGCGGTTTGGCGTACAAATCAGCGTCGTATTTTTTGAGTTCACCCTCAATGGCTTTCATTTCAGCCACCGCATCAGGCACGCGGTCTTGATCTGGATCTATCGAGGACAAGTCAACAAGATGCAAAAGGATGCGTGTACGACTCAGGTGTCGCAAAAACAAGTGACCCAGACCCGCACCCTCAGAGGCTCCTTCGATCAAGCCAGGAATGTCAGCCACCACAAAGCTGCGTGACGGTGAAGTCCGCACAACGCCCAGGTTGGGGTGCAGGGTGGTGAAAGGGTAGTCGGCAATCTTAGGTTTTGCGTTTGAGATCTTGGTGATAAGGGTAGACTTGCCGGCATTGGGCATCCCCAATAAGCCAACGTCAGCCAGAACTTTGAGTTCGAGTCTAAGACGCTTTTGTTCCCCTTCTTTGCCTTTGGTGAATTGACGTGGGGCGCGGTTGACACTGGATTTGAAGTGAATATTGCCGAGACCACCCCCGCCGCCTGGGGCAAGCACCACGGTTTGACCATGGGTGTCTAAATCAAACAGAATCTCGTCGGTTTCGGCGTCGTGAACGACGGTGCCAACGGGCATGCGCAAGACGATATCGTCGGCGCCGGCACCGTACTGGTCAGAACCTCGACCGTTTTCGCCGTTGCGAGCCACGTGTTTACGGGCGTAACGGTAATCGATCAGGGTATTGATGTTGCGATCGGCGACTGCAGTGACACTGCCACCGCGTCCGCCATCGCCGCCGTCAGGGCCGCCAAAAGGGATGAATTTTTCGCGACGGAAACTCGCGGCGCCATTGCCGCCTTTGCCGGCAATAACTTCGATGGTTGCTTCGTCAACGAATTTCATAATGACTCTTCTAAATAAAAAAACCCTGCCGCGAACGACAGGGCCTTTCTGTCGCGCTTAAACGCCGTTATTCCGCGACGATTGACACGGTCGACTTGTTCAAGTGGCCCTTGATGGCAAACTTAACTTTGCCTTCGACCAACGCGAACAAGGTGTGGTCCTTGCCAATACCGACATTTGTGCCTGGGTGGAATTTAGTACCACGCTGGCGAACAATGATCGAGCCGGCCGTGATGAGTTCACCACCGTAGGCTTTCACACCGAGTCGTTTTGCTTCTGAATCGCGACCGTTGCGGGTTGATCCGCCGCCTTTCTTTTGTGCCATTTTCTACTCCTGCTGCGACTGACGCTTATGCCGCGATTGATTCAATACGGATTTCGGTGTAGTTCTGCCGATGGCCCTGTCGCTTTTGGTAGTGCTTGCGACGGCGCATCTTAAAGATCTTGACCTTGTCATGGCGTCCTTGCGCAAGAACCGTGGCTTTGACAATCGCACCTTCGACTAGCGGGGCGCCGATTTTTATGTCGTCGCCCTCGCCGACCGACAATACGTGGTCTAGCGTGATTTCTTGCCCAATGTCTGCCGGTATCTGTTCTATTTTAAGTTTTTGACCTGCGGCAATGCGATACTGCTTGCCACCGGTTTTTATGACCGCGTACATGGGTTAACCTCTTGGTTTGGGTAAAAGATTTATTCGACACAAGTTCGAACCCATCAATTTACCCTTTAACCCTATGAAAGTCAAAAGAAATACGTGTCTGCCTTGAACAAACTGCTCGCACCGATTGCCGCTGAAATGAAAGCGGTTGATCTGGTTATTCGCGAATGCCTTGACTCCGACGTGGTGCTGATCCGCACGATCGGTGATTACATCATTGGCTCTGGCGGCAAGCGTATTCGCCCTGCCATGGTGCTGCTGTCGACCAGGGCTTTTGGTTACAAAGGCGATCAGCACCTAAAAATGGCAGCGGTTATTGAGTTTATTCACACCGCCACGCTCTTGCATGATGATGTGGTCGATGAATCGGTTTTGCGTCGTGGTCGCAGCACCGCCAATGAGATGTTCGGTAATGCAGCCAGCGTGTTGGTGGGAGATTACTTGTATTCTCGCGCTTTTGAGATGATGGTTGAAGTCAATAGTATGGCGGTCATGCAAGTGATGTCTCAAGCCACCAAGGTGATTTCTGAAGGCGAAGTGCTGCAGTTGATGAACGTCAATGACCCAGGTGTCACTCAAGAAAAGTACTTGCAGGTGGTGCGCTTTAAGACAGCCAAGCTATTTGAAGCAGCGGCACGTGCTGGCGCTATCTTGGCCGACGCAAGTCAAGCTTTGCAAGAAGCGGCCGCAGCCTACGGGCGCCACATGGGAACCGCTTTCCAGTTGATTGACGATTTGCTGGACTATTCTGGCGATCCTCAGACCTTGGGTAAAACCGTGGGCGATGATTTGCGCGAAGGTAAGCCCACGTTGCCGCTCTTACGCATTCTTGAAGTCGGCTCAACCGCCGATAAAGCCATGATTCGCCGGGCGATTGAGCACGGTGACGGGGATTTTGAGGCAGTGGCTCAAGCCATCGGTCGCACCGATGCTTTAGAGCACACCCGCTTGGTCGCGCAAGCGGAGGTCAGCCTTGCGATAGCTGCCCTTGGGGGCGTACCGGATAGCGACACCAAAATTTTGTTGCAACAACTAGCTGCACATACCCTAACACGCACGCAATAAGCAGCGTCAGGTCAGTGGCAACCGCCTTAAAAAGCGTCGCAACCTTACTTCTCGCTCAATATATGCAATGGGTTATTGTTGTTTCACTGCATGGACCGCAAAAATACCTAACATCACCGCGAAAGTGCCTGTGGCTATGACGCTGAGTAAAAGTCTTTTGAGCAGTCGCGGTCTACTCTTAACGTAACCCACGCCGTGCAATATGGCGGCTTGCGCCAAGTACAAGCCATACGCTGCCAGCAGCGCAAAAAATGCTGGATAAGAGGGGCTGACAGTCGCCATAAAAATGGCTGGAAGACCAAAGGCCAAGTTGGCAAAGCCAACCTCTAGTTGCCACTCAGGGTGATCAACTGGCCAGCCCAGTCGTATGGCGTCGCTACGATGAAAGATGACATGCCTGATGAAGGCAAGCAGTCCCACTACACCCACAGACAAACCCGTTACCAACCGCAAAGCCAATGCTGGGTCAGTGGGCAGAAAATAAAAGCCAGCGAAAATGCCGATTGCACCGATCACCATGCCGATCGTGTTGATCAAAGAGGCCATAGCCATTTCCTAAGTTGATGTCGTGTGTTTTCGGCAGATGCTGAAACAAACATGGTACTAACTTTTAAAAATGGCGCTTTGGAATAACACCAGTCACAACCAGCTCAGGGTTTTGGTTTGTTTGCTTCATAGAGCGTGAATCGACCAAAACGTTCAGGGTTGGAGAGTTGTGCGAGCAACGCATCAGGCATGGCGCGAATTTCGTTTTCATGGAGTGCGATAAACAGGGATTGGCCTGAGTCAATGGCGTGTTCAATTTCGGGGATGGTTTTAAAAAGCCTAGCTGTTCCTTGCGTATAGAACTTAGTGGATTGTGGCACCCAACGATAAAAGTACAGAGGCTCATTGGCTTTTGCTTCACTGGTCCATTTTTCGACCAACGCTTCGGTTGAGATTTTTTTGTGCTCATCAGTTAGGCCAATAAAGCCCACGGCACCGAGCCCCAATAGCGAAGTAAACAGCACGCCAGACAGCAGTGTGCGGCGTACAATTTTTTCAGCATGGCAACGGGCCAACCAGACGGCAGCCAAAGAAGACAGCGGGGCAACCGCTGGCAGAACATATGCAATTAAGACGTTGTTTGATAATGAAAAAAATATCAATAAAAATAAGCCCCAAAGACCGAAATAGATCGGTAGGGTCTGATGCTGCTTTTGAATCGGTTCGCGCTTAGCCCTGCGGGTCCACCAAGCAAGCAGAGGTAATAAGAAGCTCCATGGCATCAATGCAGCCAATGCCAGTAGCCAAATGAACCCAAGTGGTCTGCCATGGCCTTTGCCATAAAGGTCTCCGCTCCATCCTGTTTGAAGATAGCGCTGCCAGTGTTCGCCAACGATGAAGTACTCGATAAAGCCAGGCGTTTTTTTCTCGGCTAGGAGGTACCAAGGCAAGACGATGACCAAAAGCAGTAACAGACCACGTACCCACGGTAATGTAGCCAGCACGAACCTAAGGCGGCGCGCGTAGACGGTCCAAGCGCCAATCGGTATCAAGCACAAAACAAGGGCCACAGGCCCCTTGGCCAGCAATCCAATAGCAAGCCCGATGAAAGCGAGGTAGCACTCTCGTTGACGATGCTCAGATGGGCCGTGAACGGCGAGCCAAAACCCTCGCATGGCAAGGGTGCATCCTAGCGCAAGCGCGATATCAGTCATCACCGTGCCACTGGAGACATAAAAAATAGAGCTACCAGCGGTGATAGCAACGGCAAACATGCCAGCCTTGGCAAGGTCAATCCGTTTAAACAGGTCGTAGACGATCCATAAGATCAGGAGTCCAGCCACAAAATGTGGCAAGCGTGCGGCAAAGACTGAATCCCCCAAGAGCTGAAGACTCGATGCCGTCATCCAAAAAGACAAGGGTGGCTTACCCCAAAAGGGCACCCCTTGTTCGATCCATGGCGTGATCCAGTCACCTGATGCCGCCAAACGCCGACCGATGTCTGCATATCGCCCTTCTGTCGGATCAGTCAGTGGATAAAGACCCAAAGAAACCAGGCGGCTCATCAAGGCAACGAATACCGCAACAACGATCAAAGCAGACTCCTAAACAATAACAACAACGTTGGCAGTGTATCTCAATGACTAGCGGTTTCTAGGACGCTGTCAATGGCTTGTTTGCATCAGCCAAACCACGTTTCAAAGGGCTTGGTGTAAGAAATGGCTTGTCTCGCGCTGTGATTGCTTGCTGTGGTCAGGCGGCATCCCTTAAAAAGTACATATGAACGGCTCATCGTGATGATCGCTACAGAAGTTTTGAGAGGGCCTCAACGGGGTAGAAGGCTGTTGTCCTCATGAAATGAGAGCCCAAATGTATGGGTTGGTGCGCCGTTATCCTGCAAAAAAACTGATAATATTTGAATCATCTAATGTCGGTTTAAACACCGTTCTTGCCAAACATCGGGGCGTAGCTCAGCCTGGTAGAGTACTGCGTTCGGGACGCAGGAGTCGGAGGTTCGAATCCTCTCGCCCCGACCAAAAACAAATCAGCAGGTATTGCATGTCTTTAGACTTTTCTCCGCTTGCCAGTGCCGTGCAACGACTCGAAGAAGGGTTGGTTAGATTCAGTTTGGACACATCGGATGTGATGATTCGAGATGGCTTGGTGCAACGCTTTGAGTTCACCTATGAACTGTCACACAAGATGCTACGCCGTTTCCTGGAAGCCGCATCAGCAAATCCTGCTGAGTTCGATGAAGCAGATTTTCAGTATTTGATTCGCACTGCAAATGAGCAAGGTTTGTTGCTAGGCGCTTGGCCTCAATGGCGCGTCTATCGAGATATGCGATCAAAAACGAGCCACACTTACAATGAAGAAGTGGCACTTAAGGTAGTGGCTGGCATACCTGATTTTTTGCAAGAAGCCCTGTTTTTACTGGGTCAGTTACAACAAAGACAGGCGAAATGACTGCCAAACTGCCACTCGAGTTGGGTGTGACCGAGTTGGCGACGGTAAAGGTAATTTTGGACAGGCATGTCCCGGACGCTGAGGTTTGGGTTTTCGGATCTCGCGCTACTGGTAAATCAAAGAAATATTCTGACCTTGATTTGTGTATCAAGGCGAATCACTCATTGGGCCTTGATGTTATGAGTGCGTTGGCGGAAGATTTTTCTGAGTCTGACTTGCCATGGAAGGTGGATATTGTTGACTGGTGGTGTGTCAGTGATGAATTTAGGGCAATCATCGATCGCGATAGGATTAAGCTGGATGGTCGGGTTTCAAAGACCTGATCTTTATTAATGTCAAGCGTCCATCGGCGTTACGGTCATCTTGCTACTCGGGATCAATAGTCCATTGCTCAACGGCAAGACCTGGAACGCGATGGAACTCTCGTGCGTTGTTGGTGACGACTACGCTATCCTCTGCCATGGCATGTGCAGCAATCATGAGATCCATATTGCCGATGGGTTTACCTTGGGACTCGAGCGTCGCCCTGATCTGCGCGTATTGATGTGTCGCATCAAGCGGCCAAGGCCTGACATCAAATCCTGACAGATAGGCTTCAACCGCCGTTTGTAATTTTGTTGACGCTCGTTTCAACGCACCGAATCGTAGTTCTGCAGCCACGATTGCCGAAATCCATAGTTGATTGGGGTCTAAAAGAGCAAACCGCTGGATCATTTCCTGGGGTTGACGACGGAGGATATAACTACAAATATTTGTGTCAAGAGTGCGCTTCATTGAATCGACTAACTCCAATCACGTTCTTGTGGCAAAGCGTCCTGTCGATCTGTTAAAAAATCGTCTGGGAATGGTTCTGTGTAAGCATAGAAGTTCTTAAGCCACTGACCCATATCCTCTTCTGGTGGGGTTTCGGGGTGTACCCATAAGTCGTTACCGATTTTTTCGATACGAACTTCTTTAACAGCTAACCGCAGGCGTGCGGGTAGTCGTAAGGCTTGGCTTCGACCACTTTTAAATACTTTTGCAATGATGGACATGTGACACCTTTACTTGTTGATATACAACAATGTAATACTACACGTTGAAATGCCTATTCACAAGCGTCTTTGACATTGGTTCATAGGGGAAACAGCAGCAAAACTTGACGTTGGTCTCGGTTCGACACGCTTCAAATGTAACGGTTTGAGTCTTTGGCTCTCGGGCAAAGCGTCCATCGGCGTAGCGGTCATCTCGTTAATTTGAATCAACAGTCCATTGCTCAACGGCAAGACCTGGAACGCGATGGAACTCTCCTGCGTTGTTGGTATCGACGACGCTGTCCAATGCCATGACTGTGGTCAGGAGCTGGGCCGTACCCAAGCAGATTATTGTTGTATACAAATCCTATTACGTATTTTGCAAATACAAATTAAAGTCTGTATGAATGAATTCGCCGTGCACACATCAGAGCATTTCTCGGCCCTGCTTCAGGGATTTCGTCGGCAAGCTGGCTTGACGCAAGCCGAGATGGCCAAACGCCTCGGTGTTACGCAACAAACACTATCTGCTTTTGAGCGAAACGCAGAACAAGCCAGCGCTGAGAGATTGCTCGAATACCTAAGCATTCTTGGCGTTGATTTGGTACTGCGTCAATCTCAGTGTAAGCAGCCTGCTGCTAGTGCGTCTGACGTTGAATGGTGAACCTGATGGGAAGTCGCTCTCACACACAGGTTTTGTACTTATGGATGAACGCAGAGTTCGTTGGCACTTGGGCGCTTCATCCTAGGCTAGGTGTCGTGTTGCAATATGACAGCGGGTGGGTCAATTCCCGGCATGGCCGCCCATCATCACTGTCTTTGCCGTTTACACCTGGCAATGAACCACATCGTGGCCTGCTGGTTAAGAATTATTTCGAGAACCTGCTGCCAGATAGCCGTGATATCCGTGATCGAGTGGCTAGACGATTCAGACTCGGTTCAACGGATGCATTTTCATTGTTAGCAGAAGTTGGGCGGGATTGTGCGGGTGCCTTACAAATCCTGCCCGATGCAAACCCACCTGAATACGTTCGACAAGTGCGGGCTGAGCCAGTCAGTGAGTCAGGCGTGGCTAATATGTTGCGTGATTTGGTGTCTCCGGACCCGTTTGGTGGTCAGTATGCAAACGAGCTTGGAGGGTTTCGGCTCTCTATGGCTGGGGCACAAGAAAAAACAGCGTTGCTGTGGCTCGATGGGCAATGGTGTCAGCCACTTGGGTCTACGCCGACCACGCATATTCTGAAATTACCGCTTGGTCTTGTTGGCAATATGAACTTCGATATGCGTACTTCAGTTGAGAACGAGTGGCTTTGTTTGGAGATCATGCGAGCTTTTGGTTTGCCTGTACCGCTTGTGCATCCACTGCAGTTCGAGGATATAAAGGTCTTAGCGGTTGAACGGTTTGATCGTACTTGGGTGCACAGAGGTCCTTGCGAGTCATGGATCATGCGTCTGCCGCAAGAGGATTTGTGTCAAGCAACGGGTACACCGCCAGGGCTCAAATATGAGTCTGATGGTGGGCCAGGCATCCGAGCCATCATGAAGTTGTTGACCACTTCAAGCGAATCGGAACGTGATCGCCACCACTTTTTCCAGGCGCTGGTTATTTTTTGGATGCTCGGTGCGACTGATGGACACGCCAAAAACTTCAGTATCTTCTTGCAAGCAGGTGGCGCATACCATTTAACGCCTTTTTATGATGTGCTTTCAGCCTGTCCGGTCATGGGTAAAGGCGCGAACATGCTATCACCGTTCAAAGCCAAACTTGCCATGGCAGTGCGCTCAAAAAACACCCACCGGGTCATGCGTCATATTGAACGTCGGCACTGGTTGCAGGTTGGACAAGAACACGGCATCACCGGCCTGCAGAGTCAGTCAGTCGATTCGATCCTAGATGATTTAGCAAGTCGTACGCCTGAGGTACTAAATACGGTTAAAGCTAAGTTGCCTGAGAACTTTCCTTTAACGGTATCAGAGCCGATATTTGATGGTCTGCTCGCATGCGCTGACCGATTGTCGCCAAGTTAAAGTGCTCGGTTTTAGGGCAAGCCAAACTAACACACGATCCAGTTGGCATCGGGTAAATCTGGTCAATCAGCAGACGTGTAGTGGTTTCTACTCTGTCTTCCAGCCATATTGGGTGTATTTGAAAGACAAAGAACGAGCGCCGGTAGTTGCGCCTGAGCACAGCAATCTTTAGCGAATGCAAGATTGTGCAAGCTAATTTATCTAGTCGGTGCTACGTTGGACTAGGTGTCGGTTGTCGACCCCTAGTCCAATCCACCAATTACCAAGGAAATCCATGAAATCTTCCCTGACATCCCTCACATTGTTGCGTGCGACTGGTTAGCGACAATTAGGTTGACCGCCGTATTGCCTCACAAAGAAATGTTACTTGTGAAGTTATAACCTGTTTACGCCGGTTGAAAATTGACCAGTTGGGGGTGCGGCGGAAAAGTTGGACTACTTGGAGGTAATTCATGCTATCCCATCTCCCAGTTCAGGGTTGAGTGGGATCTATAGACTCTTTGAGCTCCCATCGATTAGTGACAACGTCGTCAACATAATACAGCGGTCGTTTGCCTAAAATAAATAAACAGCTGACTGTGGTTAATGACGAAGGACTTAACCACACATATTTGTGTTGAAAGCGTGCGTCATTTAAAGAGCAAGCGCCAAGCACACCAGTATCGACCTTGCGCTAAGGCATTCTGTCGAATTTTTAAAAAAACCGATGCGATTGCTTCACTTAAAAATCAGGGCAACTATTTCCGGTGACCCCCTAGTTGTTTAAGTCGCTCAATAGGTGCACCCAGTACAGCGGCTGAATAGCTGCTAAAAAAAGTGCTTGCCAAAAAATCCAGACGACCTTGCTCGGTAGCGACAGCGCTGTGCATGGGTAGACCGGCTATTGCCCACTCGCTAGATAATGCAACGCCGAGCTCAGAACCAAACGCCTCTGATACGCTAGCCATAACATCAGCTTCATTAATCAAAACAATAGCCCAGTCTATGTTCCAGGAAAATTCTTTTCCAGCAACGCGTTTATGGTTTTTGGATACCAGCGAGAAGTCTGACGACAAGATGACGTGTTCAATACGCTCGATCCATGGATCAGGCACGGCGTGTGTTTGTAGGTGTGGTCGCAATGCGTCAACTGACAACTGCTCAATCTCAGCGAAGTGATTATTGACCCGTCCTGGATGTTGAAGGTCGTGAGCGACGGCAATAAGAATCAGTGCGGCCTGCCACGGCGCGTCTCTTAGATTCGAGTGTTCGATCTCTATTGCTGCTTGTAGGGCAACGGTGGTCAATACGTCTGCAAAATGGAGCCGATTATGGTAACGAGGTTCCTCGGACGACGGACTACCAGAGCTGTTGGCCTCGATTTGCGATGCCAATTCACGAGCGACTGCCAAAAATTTCGCACTGTCTTCTGTCAATGTGGTTTTTTTGAGGCTCAAAAAATTAGCGCAGGCATCGACGACAAATGGAAGTCCAACCCATTGAGTGGCCCAGGATTCACGAAGCAATCTGAGCGAGGTATTCAGGCACCCCCTCCAATCACCAGAGCGATTGTCCAAAAACAAATGCATTGATTGCAATTTTGATTTTTCCTTTTTGGGATAATCACTGTGATTGTGTATAGAACTTAACTGCACGCACGAATAAATGGAGATTGTTTCAACGGTTCTACAAAATACAATAGAAAGTTGAGCGCTGTGCCGGTTAGTAACTCTTTAATGACGGATCAATTTCAATGGTTTCTAGTCCTAACAATTCATACACTTCGACTGTGGATTTACGTCCTTTGACCGTCACCTCGTCGAGCGCGCGCAGTTTTAACCGTTCTCCAGCCTCTCTGACCACTGTTTTGCTAATGCAGATACGTGTGCCGAGCTCTTTGTTGATGCCTTCCAAACGTGCAGCAACATTGACGCCATCACCCATGACCGTATAAGACATGCGTTCAATTGATCCAATATTGCCAACCAGAACGACATCTGAGTGGATGCCGATTCGCACCTTCAAGGGTGGCAGTCCTTCGCTTTCCCATTCTTTATTAATGACGTCCATTTGCTCTTGGATTTTTAATGCCGCTGCACAAGCCCTGTACGCATGGTCTTCGAGCGTATTTGGTGCGCCCCAGAAGGCCATGACGCCGTCACCAATAAACTTATCAACCGTTCCCATTTCTTGATTGATGTTGTGGGTTGCAATTTGAAGGTATTTGGAAACACGCAGTAATAGCTGTTGCGAAGGGCTGTTTTCACTCAGCGTAGAGAAGGATTCCAAGTCACAAAACATGATAGTCAGAAAGCGACTGCGGCCACCGAGTTCTAGTTTCTGCCCAGACTTAAGAAGTCCGCGCACAAGATCGACAGGAACAAAAGAAGAAAAAGCGCTAATTGCCTTGCGCATTCGATCGATCGAGGTTGTCAATTGGTCAATTTCAGAAAAGAAAGAGCGGGGTAGCGCAACATCGTCTCGGAATTTGAGCTTCTCTATGTCGTCAACTTCTCGTGCCAGCTGTTCAAGCGGTCGAGCAATGCGTACCGACATTGCATAAATCACAAGTAACTGTGCAATCAGTGCCAATGAACCAATGAGAGCAATGAGATGACTAGAGTCAGTAATCTCTTTTAAAAAATCTTGGGGCGGAGCAATGCTTAAAATGCGCCAATCCACAGGCACTTTTAGATCGATCTTACTGATACTGGCCATGTAATTAGTACGTCCATCAGCACTCTCAAAGCGAAATGTGCCCAGAAACTCGCTCGATGGCAGTGAGAGCAATGCTCGCTTTGGCAGTTCGCTCGTCAAATCGCCCACGCGGTGAATGTTTCCTGAGGTCTGACTGACTTTCGATCCGTCCTCCGATGACGCGATCACTCTCAGCTGAGAATCTAGAATGACGCTGATGGCGTTAGCACTGATTCGATTTTCGTTTAGAAATTTTCCCGTAAGGGCCAATGATATGTCGATAGCAGCGACGGCCACCACCAGATCATTGACAATGACGGGTGTTGCAAAAATCAGTTCGATTTCATTCGTCGCAGCAGATTTAATGGGGCCGTAGACGATCGATTCCTTACGTTCAACAGCCGCTTGATACCAGGGCCGTAAGCGCGGGTCATAGGTAGCATTGAGTCGGTGTGTTTCGATGACTTGGTCGTTAGCCCCCTGGAAGACGAGCTCGTTACGCACGACTTGCTCGCCTTGACGATTAAATCGCCAATAGGCACTCACTGCCTGGGGTGGGACTGGTTTACCAAACAAGTGGGATTTCTTTGCAACAGGGGCACCCACTGTGATGGAGCCATCCGCGAATCCGACGAATGCCGTATTGATGACGGCAGAGTGTTCAGCGTTCGATCTGAGAAAATCCCAAGAGGCATCCTTTTTGAAAAAACCAGGATCCTTTGCGACAAGCATGGCTGCGCTTCGAGTCAAAGTGATCACGGGATCAATCGTTTGTGCAAGCTCCCTGACGATTTGGTTGTTAAAACGGTTCACCATATCTTCAGACGTTGTGGCGACCGCGCGTGAAGTGGCTGTGTAGTCTAGAACAACGATGATGGCCAGAAATGGAAGTGCTAAAGTTGTAAAAAGCACGACCATACTTGGTCTTAGCCGAAACCGCCTGCTTAATGGATTCAGTCGCACTAGCGGATTCCTAGTTGTTTATTCGAGGCCTGTGATTGCAAACGCGAGTAAGCAATTGCCCGCGTATGCAATTACCCTGACATGGCTATCAAAAAATGCCGTAGCGGAATGCGCCAAGGTAATTCAATTCGAGTTCTTTTTCTTCAGGTGAAAGACTCGCCCACCGCTCGGCTTCTTCAGACTCTGCAGCTTCGTTCGATTTCTGCCAATCCTTAAACATGTCTCGCATGCGGCGGCGCTGAGGATCCATCTTGCCCATCACCTCATTCATTTGGCGCAGCCGTAAAACAAGTGTCTTCATAAACTTGATGGCTTGTTCAGGATCATCTTGAATTGAAGCCATGAAGTCGTCGTACGAGGTCACCGCGCATTCTGTGTCTGTCACTGCTTTGATGGTGGCCGAGCGGGGGCCTGGTTCAAGCAGGCTCATTTCACCAAATATGGCGCCCTCCCCCAAAGTTGCAACATTTTTTGCTTTTTTGCCTTCACCAATAATGACTTCGACAGAACCTGTCGTGATGAGAAACGCGCTGTTGCCTTCTTCCCCTTCCCTTAGTATTACATCCCCAGCTTTATATTGATTTTTTTGCATTTTTTTCCTCAAAGGTTTTAAATTTTGTTCCTAGAATTGAACCAATTCAGTTGAAATCCGAAGTGTTTTTTTTACTAATTTGGCTTTATTTTAGATGTTTGTGACTGCACAAATTTTCTGCCGTCTTAGGGATCCTCTGAACAAGCCAATAATTTAAACTTTTACCGTACCTAACGTATTGAATTAAAAGAGCGAGCGGTTTTGAAAAACAACTTATTCCGAGGATTCTTAGCAACATTAGATACATCAGCCTTAAAGACCGCAACTGTTAGATAGCGAAATAGTTGGTTTGTCGATTTAGCCAATTGCAAAAGGTGTTTAAAAAGCGTTTGCCTAGCTTGAGCTATAAATGAATCTGGTGTTTGGAGGTTTTACAAGTAGGCGGCATATCCGTTGTATGGTTAGTTAGCAGTGACCAAGCCAATATCTAGCCATAGGAGTATGCCGCCATGAGTAAGAGTACCAGCAATGTTGTTGCATTTGCAGACCGATCGATCGAGAAGGATCCGCTCACAGAGTTGATCCGCCGAGGAGCCCAGGCGTTGCTGAACCAAGCCGTTGAGATTGGGTTAGAAGAACGCATGGCCGAGTTTTTTTGGGCGTCGATTGCCCGATGGTCGCCAAGCCGTGGTTCGCAACGGTTACCATCCTGAGCGTCAAGTGCAAACAGGCATTGGCCCTGTGACTGTGCAGATTCCCAAGATCCGTGCTCGGGATGGAAAGCCGGTTGTCTTTCGGTCGGCATTGGTGCCACCCTATGTCCGCAAGAGTCGGTCACTAGAAGCTGCATTACCTTGGCTGTATCTAAAAGGCGTGTCTTCAGGGGAAATGTCAGCGGCATTGGCGACACTGGTGGGGCCAGAGGCAACGGGTTTGTCAGCAAGCACGGTGTCAGGGCTCAAGAAGGATTGGGGTAAGGACTACGATCAATGGTGCAAGCGTTGCCTTGATAAAGACCAAAGGGTCTATATCTGGCATTTACAGTGGACTAAGGGGTACGGACAGCAAGTTGTGTGCGCTGGTGGTGGCACATAACCCCATCGTAGCCAAAGAACAGACTGAATGGCGGAAGGTGCAAATAAAAGACCTTGAAGACAAAGCCGCCCGTTGGGCGGGCAAGCTTGACAGCCAAGACAGTGGCACGAAGCGTCGTGGCCGCAAACTCTCAGACAGTGGTGCAAAAGCCCGGTTCTACCATGAGGTCAAAGAAGCCCATCTGGCCAAGGTCATCAAGGTCGACATGAAGTCCGATCTCTTCACCTATGACATCGACGAGAAAGCGCTCAAGCAAGCTGAGCTCGTCGACGGGAAACTACTGCTAGTCACCAACGTCACGGACCTAACACCCAAGGAAATCGTGCAGCGGTATAAGAGCCTGGCTGACATCGAGCGTGGCTTCAAAGTCCTGAAATCTGAGATTGAGATAGCGCCGGTGTACCACCGACTGCCTCAACGCATTCGCGCTCACGCCATGATTTGCTTCATGGCGCTGATCCTATACCGCGTCATGCGCACTCGATTGCAGATGGCCAAGACCAATTTGTCGCCAGAAAGAGCTTTGGCGCAACTCAAACGCATTCACCGCCATCAGATCAAAGTCAACGACCGGTCACTGACCGGTGTCTCAACCTTAACCAAAGACCAAACTGACTTGTTAGGAGCTTTGACACTCAAAAAGCCGACCAAGAAAGACCAATTGAGCCTCTTGTAGTGGCAATTTGAAGACCTCGGTCTATACAAATCATATGCTTATCGCGTTTCGTATCGAACTTCGGAGACCTTCCCTAGGACACTCATGTTGATTGTCAACGTGCTTATCAAAAAAAATCTTGTACGACGCGAATTTTAGAATCGGTATTTTCAATCCTGATGGATAGTCAGCGAGTGGAATCCTTGCCTTTAAAAACGTTTGGGCAGGTTTATGAGCGCTTCATCAGAAGTTTCTGAAAGGCTGCTCTTCCCTAATATTTTGCGCCTGATGACAACAGTGTTAAGAACGGACAGTGATGTTCACGATAAAAACATCCATTTAAGTGTGTTGTTAGATGTGTTCTTTAGTATCCTATTTCCTTTCAAGGTTTTTTTGAATGATTCAGAAATTAAGTCGCCATCAATTGCTTGAAATAGCAGTGTCCCGTAAAGAAGCTCAAGCTTGCATGGAGTGCGCGCCATTGTGCTGTCCAGGATGGATGTCGGTGCCTGGCTATTTTGATTTCAGAAAACTAAAAGTTTTGGGGACACTTACGACTGAAGGTGCACATGAGTGCTGGGATGAATATCACCCAGACGGCACAAATCTTTGGTCTCTAGAAGCCCCGATTGCCATCGATCATTACCCTTATGATCGATCAGATGTTCGAGAATGTGTCCGCTGCACAAGAGTGTTTCTTCACTACACAGAATATGGTGGCTACTACTTAGACGAGCGTATTAGAGAATTGAATCCGGAATTTATTGTTTGACTCGGTGCGTCAGCCTAAGGGTGCGTTTGGTAAACACACTCAGACAGTTCAATCTTATCGTGATGATGGGCGGGCCAATCCACTTTTTACTTCAACACCAGTTATCATTTCTGCCATTGATCCTCAAAAAAGAGAGAGATAAGAATGAAATTTGCAGCTGTCAATGGCATCACTATTCACTATCAATTCCTAAACGCGGGTGAAGATAAGCCTCTCATCGTGTTTTCCAACTCGCTTGCAACGGACTTCCGGATTTGGCAGGACTGTGTGAACGACCTATCGATTGATTACAGCATTCTTTGTTATGACAAGCGTGGGCACGGCCTATCTGGCATGGGTGTAACGCCCTACACGATTGACGATCATGTGAATGACCTTGTGGCGTTGATGGACCACCTCGGCCTGTCGGATGCTGTGGTGGTTGGGCTTTCGGTTGGTGGTTTGATTGCCCAAGGTATTTATCATTCGCGGCCCGAGCTGGTTAAAGCCCTTGTGCTTTGCGATACGGCGGCGAAAATCGGTAATGCAGAGATGTGGAATGGTCGCCTTCAAATGGCGCGCGATGGCGGTATGGCTGCGCTGGTTGATGCCAACATGCAACGCTGGTTTTCTCCAGCGTTCCACCGCGAACGCGCAACCGATTTGGATGGTTTTGTCTCGATGTTCACACGAACGCCCGTGGCGGGCTACCTGGCCACCGGCATCGCGATTCGCGATGCTGATTTCAGTGATGTGGCCTCTAACATATCGGTTCCAACAACTTGTGTCGTTGGCGACCAGGATGGGTCAACACCACCGGAATTGGTCCGCGCCACCGCGGATATGATTCCTGGTGCCAAATTTGAAATCGTGAAGGACGCGGGTCACATACCTTGCGCTGAACAGCCTGCTGCCGTCATCAAAATCATCCGTGACATGATGACTTCCCTTTGATCAGCTTGCCGTCGGTGACGTTCTGACTAAAAATGGGGAGTAAAAAACGGTGAATCAGTGATCCACCGTTTTTTATGGTTTGTTTTCAAGTTTGAAAAGCTCAGGAAACAGTGTTTCCACAAAGCCAAATTTGGTGAAATCACGTACCTTTGCAGGGTATAAAACCCCAAACAAGTGATCGCATTCGTGTTGCACCACGCGCGCATGAAAGTTTGACGCGGTCTTTTCAATGGTGTTGCCATAGATATCAAAGCCGGTGTAGCGAATGTGTTTCAAACGGGGCACCTCGCCACGCATGCCAGGAACCGATAAGCAGCCCTCCCAACCGAGCTGCTCTTCATCGCTAAGCGCTGTGATGACCGGGTTGATCAGAATGGTTTCAGAAATGGGTTCTTCTAGCGGGTAGCGCGGGTTGATTTGGCCAGAGCCAAAGACGACGACTTGAAGGTCAACACCGATTTGGGGGGCAGCCAAACCCGCACCATCGGCCACTCGCATGGTGTCCTGCATGTCAACAATCAACTGATGCAACTCAGGCGTATCGAATTGAAGCACCGGTTGGGCCACGCGATTTAGGCGTGGGTCGCCCATTTTGAGGATTTTTTGTGCTGTCATGAATACAGACTCAATTGATTGCCAACTTAGTATGTGCCCATGTAGTCTTTTTTACCAATTTCGATGCCATTGTGGCGTAAAAGGTTGTAAGCGGTCGTGACGTGAAAGAAAAACTGAGGCAAGCCGTAACGCAAAACATAGTCTTGACCGGTCAGTGTTTTTTCTTTTGGGGTGCCGGGGCGTAAAACGATCTGCTTTTGAACACCGCCTTCAAATTGTGCCGCGGTCATGGCGTCAAGGACGGCAACCGTTTTGGTGATGCGTTCTTGCAGCTCGGCAAAAGTTTGCTCACTGTCTTCGTAATTAGCGACTTCAATTCCCGCGATACGCGCTGGCACACTTTTGGCAAAATCGCACGCAATTTGAACTTGCCGCACGAATGAAAGCATGTTCGGAAACAAACGAGTCTGTAACAAATTGGCCGGTTCATATTGACGCTCTTGAGCCTGAGCCTCTGCTTTCTTTAGCACGTCACTGAGTGCCAACAACATTTGCTTAAAGACGGGAACGGTGGTGTCGTAAAGGGAAATAGACATGGTGGTGGCCTATGGGCAAGAAGTGAGTGAAGGGACAAGCGATTCAAGAAGGGTACGCCGCTACTTTGCAAAAAAGAACCAGTGCAATCTCTAAATTGTACAGGGCGCTTCTTTGCGACTGGTCCGCCGTGGCTAGAAACACCTTATCAGCCAACGAGCCGCCAACGAGATGTCAGTGAGTCCTAGGGCTGATCGGTTTTCAAGTGTGCCAGGGCTTCTGTTTCGATGGCTTTCTTCATTTGACGTGCCATGGGATTGCGTGTCTCTTCGACGATGTGCCCGACCAGTCCAATAGCCCTTGAAAACACCCCAATACCTCGAACGATATGCCATGGGATTTGTAGCTCGCTGGCGATGGCGGCGATTGCACCGGTGGCATTGACGGACAGCGACTTGCCGAGTTGTTCAGAGGCTTGTTTTCCAATGGCGACCATCAGTGCCACGTGGCGTCCATTAAATCCAAGCTCGGTGGCGATTTCGAATAGTCGAACAGTTCTGGGATCAATCGGTTTGTGCATGTGATGGCCGATACCTGGGATTGACTGTTTGGCAGCCAATCGTTCTTGTACGATCGTCTTTGCCATGGCTTCGTTGTCAGTGCTTTCATGTTGGTTGGGTATGGCTTCTTGCAATATTTTGGCAGCCGTCTCCATGCTGCCCACAAAAACACTACCCAAGCCATTGAGGCCGGCCGCCACAGCACCCTGCATCGCTTCAGGTGCGCCCGCCAAGGTCATGCGAGCCACAATCGCGCTTGGAGTCAAGCCATGTTCGACAAGTGTCAAAGCAAGCGCTTCAAACATTCGCGACTCTGGTGGCGTGGGCAATCGTCCCGTGATCTGTAAATAAGCCATGTCGCTGAGCGACACTTTACCGAGTATTTCCGAACAAAGGTCCAGTCCGTGAACCGTGATGTTGGTTTCAGTCGACCAAGCGATATCGGAGCGAAAGCGTTGTTTGGTGGTCATGGGCGTTTTACTTGTTTTGAGTTAATGTTTGGAAGTCAACCGCGCGCGCCAAGATACTTGGGTCTTCACGCAACGCAGACTTCAAGATTTTATGGGTTGGTGTTAGTGGCATGGAATCGATAAAACTGACAAAACGCGGCACTTTGATACTGCTGAGATTACCTTGGCACCACTGCACAATATTGGCTGCCGTTAGCGCGGCATTGGGCTGTTTGACGACAACGACTAAAATGTCATCCTCTCCCAGTTCAGACGGTACAGCCACAGCAGCGACCTGATAGACCGCTGACATTTCGCCAATCACAGCTTCTACCTCGACGGCAGAAATGTTTTCACCGCGACGCCGGATGATGTCCTTTTTGCGGGCCATATGGAAAAAGTAGCCATCGTTGTCTTGTTTGACGATATCGCCTGTTTTGAGCCAACCATCGTCAAATGTATGCGCCGTCTTTTCGGGATCGTTGAAGTAGCCCTGCATCACAATGGGTGTCTTGACCCAAAGTTCGCCCGTGTCGCCCACTCCAACATCGTGCCCTTGATCATCAACAATTCGGCATTGTGCCCACGGTAAGTTGGGATCAGGGTGGCGCCCCAAAACGCCCATGCTTGCGGGTTTCGCAGGTCCTTCCCAAGGGTTGCAGGTGACGCCTGGTATCTCAGTCATGCCGAATCCTGACATCAGTTTGTCAATACCAAAGTCCGATCGAAAAATGCTTGCAGCGGCTTTACGCACGCCATAGGCCGCACGAATCGTGTGTTCAGCGCGGTACTCGCTTCGATCACGGTTGCACAGGATGGTGCCGATGGCTTCAATGATGTTGACAACCGTTGCTTGAAAACGGACTGCCGTGTCCCAAAAAGTACTGGCAGAAAATTTTGGCACCAAGATCATTGCGCCACCGCTCGCGAGTACACCGCCGAGCGAGTAAAACATGGCGTTGACATGAAAAAAAGGCAGAACGATCAAGTAACGATCTTCGGGCTGCAAATGAAGCCGTTCAACGTTTGCTTCGCCCGCACGGATCAGGTTGTGTTGGCTATGCATAACCCCTTTCGGAAAGCCCGTGGTCCCAGAGGTATAGATGATGATGCAAGTGTCATCTGCAAGGCCTTGGTTTTCGACCATACTGTGTTCATCGATCTGATCGATAGTTTCCCAAAGGCATTCGATATCGGGCTCTAGGCCATGGCTGGGCGTTGTGGTCATCAACCAAGTTGAATGGGAGAGTGTTTCTCTTACTCGCCTAACCACGTCAAATGCAACTGCATCGCAAATCATGCCAACAACTGCGGCATGGTTCAGTATGTAGCCCGCTTCACGGTCATTGAAATCGGGGTTTACCGGGACCACAATGGCACCCAGTTTGGCCAATGAAAATAGTGCCAAAACGTGGGCCTTATCACTGCGGCACATCACCGCCACGCGCATGCCGCGGGTGATGCCTTTGGCTAGCAGTACTTGCACGAATCTATCTCTTAGCGTGGCGAACCCATGCCAAGAAATGGTCGAATCCTCCGACAGAATAAATGGTTCATCGCCTTTTATTTGCCGGCGGCTCTCAAAAGTGCCATCCAGACTGAAGTCGTGGACAGGAAACAGCCTAATGACTTCGAGTGGTGATTTCATTGACTAGAAGGCAGCAACACGCCCAATAATAGACTGATCCTTAATGTACAGGACGGCGCTATCTTGCGTCTACGGTTCGGTTGGGTTCCAGGCATACGTATATATGCTTCTGTGAGGTGAAACTTTGTGATACACCTTAAGGATATTGATCGGCAAGGCGTAGGCGTTTTGACGATTAATCAAAAAAACCCACAACGAGGAGACAGCATGTTAAAAAAACTATTGGTAGTTATTGGTGCAGTGGCGCTAATTCCAGCAGGATCGGCTTTTGGTGGGGATAAATATCCTGAGCGACCCATTAAGGTTGTTGTGCCGTTCTCAGTTGGCGGCGGCGGTGACTACATTGCCCGTTCGTGGTCAAACGAGCTTAGCCAAGCATTGAAACAGCCCGTTGTTATTGAAAACAAAGGTGGTGGTGGCACAGTGATTGGCACTCAGCAGGTGGCCTCAGCGGACCCTGATGGGTACACTGTGTTGTTTGTCAGCCAAGCCATTGCGTCTAACCCGTATCTCAGGGCAAATATGCCTTACCAGACCCCCGGCTCTTTTGCACCCGTTGCCAAACTTATCACTTATGGCATGGGGTTTGCCGCAAACGCACAGGCGCCTTACAACAACGTTCAGGAACTCATTGCGTACGGCAAGCAAAATCCTGACAAGTTAACGGTGGCAACAAGTGGTGAGGGATCGGCAACCGATTTGGCAGCTAGTCAATTCATCAGTGCCACAGGCATCAAAATAGTGAAAGTACCCTTTAAGGGCTCAGGTGCGGCGGCAACAGCCGTGGCAAGCGGGCACGTGGACCTGGTGTTTACCGGCATGTCGCAATTAAAGCCTTTGATTGACGGCAACCGTGTCAAATTGCTCGCCACTTCCGGTGAGCAGCGCATGACGTCTTTGCCTGATGTGCCGACCGTCTCTGAACAAGGTCTCCCAGGCTTTAACGCCGTGGTGTGGTGGGGCGTTTTGGCACCGGCTGGCACGCCAGTGTCTGTGGTTGACAAACTTAACCAAGCGTTAAAGACCAGTTTGGCTGACCCTGAAGTCAAAAAGCGCCTTGACGTGATCGATGGGGTGATCGAAGTCTCAAGCCCCGCTGAGTACGCAGCGTTTATCGCGTCCGAAATGGCAACGTTCTCTAAGTTGATTGGGCCTGACGCCAAGAAGTGATACCAAAAACGACTTGACGCCTAGCTCAACGCATATTGAGCCAGGCGTCTTTGGTGTTGACGCTACCCAATCCAATGCCCCAGAATACCCAAAACCAAAGTATGCGATAAGTTTGCCCTCACGCTGACCGAAGACAAGGCACCACGCCGTATGCAAATCACCACGCTCAAGGCCCTGCGCTCGATTTACGATGCGCCAGCTGCCCGCGTTATCCGCAAGGACGTTGGTTGCATTGATGAACACATCGGTCGTTTTATCGAGCTATCGCCTTTTATGGTCATGGCCAGTACAGGCGTTACCCAGCAACTAGATGCCTCGCCCAGAGGTGGGGAGCCTGGGTTCGTCAAGATTTTGGATGCGCGTACACTGCTGGTGCCTGATTCGTCGGGTAATAACCGTTTGGACACGCTTGAGAATATTTTGGCTGAGCCCCAAGTCGGTTTGCTTTTCATGATTCCCGGGGTAGACGAAATGGCTCGTGTGAATGGACTAGCGGCTTTGCGCACTGATCATGAGTTGCTTGATCGGTTTGGGGGTCAGCAACGCCGTCCAAAGCTAGTGATTCAAATCAAAGTGCAAGAGGCCTATCTGCATTGTGCGAAAGCGGTGATGCGATCCCATCTTTGGGACCAGCATGCGCAGGTCGATCGCACGGTACTGCCATCAATGGGCGAAATGATCAAAGCCCAACTCAATTTAGATGGACCCGCTGAGTCCCGCGAAGCAATGCATCAGCGCTATTTGCCTACTCTATGAAACCGTCCGTCCTTGCGCCTTTCTCAGTTCGGAGTTATCGCTATCAGTGGCCTGCCGACTTGGCAGCGTCTTGGGCCTTCGAAATGGAAGTGCTGATTCTGGGATGGTTCGTTCTTGTTGAGTCAGGTTCGGTGTTTTTGTTGGTGGTCTATGGATCGTTGCAATTCGTGGGTGCGGCAATCTCACCGTTCATCGGGGTTTTGGGTGACCGTTGGGGCTACAAGACACTTTTCATCGCCATGCGAATTGTTTTCGTGCTGATTTCAGTGGTGCTGTTGGTGTTGGCTGCCGCCGACCTATTGACGCCAATGGTGGTGATCGGATTGGCCATTGTGATTGGGGTTTTGCGCCCCTGCGACATCACGATTCGATTCGCCTTGATTGGCCAAGCTTTACCACCAAACCAATTGGTTGGGGCCTTGGGTATTTCACGCATCACGGTTGACTCTGCCCGCATGGTCGGCGCTTTGGCAGGTGTTGGTATTTTTGCGGCGTTTGGCATGGTGGTGGCCTACGTGATGATTACAGGCCTTTATTTGATTTGTTTGTTGTTGTCCTTTGGCGTAGCAGGGGCCGACCGGCAGTTGCTGGACAAACGAACCCCATCTTCGCCGCTACAGGATTTACGGCTGGGGTTTAAGTACGTCAGTTCTAAGCCTGAATTGGTCGGCACGACCAGCCTGGCTTTTTGGATCAACGTGTTTGCTTATCCCATTGGTATTGGTCTGCTGCCTTACGTTGCCAACAATGTTTACCAAGCGCCTCAAGCAATGTTGGGCTGGCTCGGGGCCGCCTATGCCTTCGGCTCGCTAATAGGCTCTTTGTCCATTAGCAGTAATCGAGTAGCGATGGGTTCGGGGCGTTTGATGATTATCAGTGCTGCCATCTGGTTTTCCTTGGGTGGGATTTTTGCTTTCAACGAAAACAGCGGTGTTGGCATCGTGATTTTGATGTTGATGGGAGTTGCCCAAAGTCTGTGTGTCACACCATTGGTGGCCGTCATGCTGCAAAGCGCTAAGCCCGCTTATCGGGGGCGGGTCATGGGGATCCGTATTCTGGCCATTTTGGGGTTGCCGTTGGGCTTGATGATGTCAGGCCACTTGATCGAAAGCATTGGTTTTGGTGGAACAATCAGCTTATATTCACTGACCGGTCTGCTGGGTGCTTTGAGCATGACGCGCATTTGGCGTCGTGAACTTTGGCTTAAAACAGCACCATCCAATCAATTTGGTACGCGCTAAGGTTAATGTTTAAAAACAATATTTAAGGTTCGGGTAATGAAACTGAGGGGTCTCACTGCTATTGCCATGAAGCTCAGCATTTTCATTGCCATCTTGATAGGTATTTTGTTGATCCCATTGCTTGGCATGCCAGAACGTGGTGAGTTATCGCCACTCATGATTCCGTTTTTCTTATTTGCAGTTGTGGTGATGGTTTTTAAGTTTGCCTTACCAAGCGCACTAAAGAAGCACAATGCGGTTTTATTCAAAGGTGACACAGCGACTGAACTGACCAATTTGATTGCTGTGTCACTGGCGATCGGCGTGCTTTGGCGCGTAATGCTGACTCAAATCGCAGCCGTTGCCTTGCAGCAATTCATTTATCTAAGTTTTACCCTGTTGGCTGATTTTGTGTGGCTCGAATTATTCATGACCGCATTAATATTGTTTTCACAGTGTTTTGTTTCTGTTTGGTGGCTATTGCGATTTCCGATGGGACGCTACCGTGTGCGGCTTCAACCCGTGTCTTAATTGTGCCCAGTCATCGAACGCAATAACCGCAAATGAATATGACTTCGATAGGGCCTGCGATCAGGCCTTCGGTAAGGGAGTGATCCATGGCGAGTTTTAAACGGTATATCGGCATCGATTATTCGGGTGCCGCCACACCAACCACAGCTCTGAAAGGCTTACGTGTCTATCTGGCCACAGAAAAAAAAGGTGCCGTTGAAGTATTGCCACCCGTCGGTGGCAGCAAGTATTGGAGCCGGCGAGGGATCGCGTTGTGGTTGGCCGATCGATTGAATGAAGATATCAAGACTGTGGTTGGGATTGATCATGGTTTTTCGTTCCCTTTGCGTTACTTTGAGGAACACCAATTGGCGCTTGATTGGCCAGCCTTTTTGGATGACTTTGAAGACCACTGGCCAACAGCGAGCGACGACACTTATGTCGATCATGTGCGCCACGCGACGGTTGGTCATGGCGCGGCCCGTTCGGGAAACCCGCGTTGGCGCAGAGCCTGCGAACTCAAGTGTCGCGCAAAATCGGTTTTCCACTTTGATGTTCAAGGATCTGTTGCCAAGTCCACTCACGCCGGCTTGCCTTGGATAAGGTTTCTTCGCCAGCACCAGGGCATTCGCCTACATTGTTGGCCCTTTGATGGCTGGGCTGTCCCAACCAAGGGTTCAGTGGTGCTTGAAGCCTACCCGGCGGTTTATAAACAGGACTATCCGGCGGGCGATCTCACGCCTGACCAACACGACGCCTTCTCAGTGGCGCAGTGGCTGCGAGATGCCGATCGAGATGGGCGATTGGCAGCGGCTTTGCAGCCCAGCCTGTCAATCGAAGAGCGGCGTTTGGCGTCCATTGAGGGCTGGATTCTGGGGGTGAACTGAGAGCGGACGCTGTTAGTCCTTTTGATGTGCTTGACGTTGTTTCTCCATCAAGCTGCACCAATCCCAAGATGGGTCGGCAACGGTGGAAAGTTGGTCAAGTAAGTGCGCAACAATCTCGGTGACAGGCAGTGGCATGCCGAGATGGTGAGCCTCTTGAAGGACCAAGCCCAAGTCTTTTTTCATGAGTGTGCTGGAAAACCCAAAACTATATTCGCTACTGAGCATGGCCTGGGCACGATTTTCCATCATCCAGGAAGTCGAAGAGCCTTTGCGCATGACTTCAAGAACTTGGTTGGTATCTAGCCCCTCGCGCTCAGCGAAGGCGAGCCCCTCTGCAAGCGCTTGACCAATGCCAGCCACACAGATTTGATTGGCCATCTTTGTGAGTTGTCCGGCACCCGAGGAGCCCAGCCAAGTGGTTTTACTCGCGTAGCATTCGATGACAGGTTGGATTTTCAACCAAGTAGTCTCTTCACCACCGCCCATGATGGTCAAGCTGCCTTTTTCAGCACCAACGGTCCCCCCAGAAACAGGCGCATCAATGAACGAAACCATTCGAGCCTCGCCTTTGGCACTGAGATCGCGTGCGATTTGTGCCGATGTGGTCGAATGATCAACCCAGATGGTGCCGGGTGCTAGATGTTCAAAGCACGTATCCCAAACCTGTTGGAGCTGAGCATCAGCGGGCAGTGCTGTCATCACGATTTCGGCATTGGCGCAAGCCGGAGAAAGTGTTGTTGATACCGAACCTGAAAATGTCGAAGACCATGTCTTTGAGGTATGATTGTTTGGGTCGTAGACCGTCATCTCGTGTCCTCGGTTAGCGAGATGACCCGCCATGTGCCAACCCATGCGGCCCAAGCCGATAAAAGAAATTTTCATTTGTCATTTCCGTCTACGCAGTCCTTTGTGGTGCAAGTGTAACGGAGTGTGCTCGTGGCGATCCGCTTTGATCGAACGCAAGTCGGTGGGTGACAATTTGCGCTGAACGTATAACGGCTGTTGCAATGCAGACCTAAGGTGTGGTGTACTTCAGTCCATACGGCCTTTAGCTGAATCGCACAAAAACCGTTTTCGGCTTCGCAGCCAAGAGATGATCAAGCAAAGCGGCGGTTGACATCCACGACCCAAAGTTTTCTTCCTTTCTTGCGCCTTGATCTTCCTTCTAATTAACAAATGGGACCCCTGACATGACAGTATCTTTTTCTCGCCCGATGCCATCAATGTATCGGTGGGCGCCAGTCGTATTGACCACGCTGGTTTTAGCGGGTTGTGGCGCTGGCGCTGGTCTTAGCGCAGACAAGCAGTCTGGCTTTTTAGATGGTAGCTACAGTCGTTTACAGCAGGTGGAAAGCCCTGAAGATGGGGTCAATATCTATCGTTACAAAAACCCAACTTTTAAAATGTCGGATTACAAGGGCGTGATGATCAACCCTGTTGTGATCTACCAAACGGCAACCGCCAATACCGCTGGCAAAGGCATCACCGAAGAGACCATCTACAAGGTGCGCCAAGAGATCGATTCGACGCTAATGCGTGGTGCGAGCGAACGGTTTAATGTGGTGACCAAGCCTGGTCCAGGGATTGCTCGCGTGAGCATTGCGATCACGGGAGCTGAGGCGCTTGGCGAGGGCTTTAAGCCGCGCAACCTCATGCCAATATCTGCCGTCATCAAAGTCGCCAGTGAAGCCGCGGGCGTGGATAGCAAGAATGCCATGATCGTGGTTGAAGCCAAGGTTCAAGACAGCGTCTCCGGTAAGTTACTTGGCCAAGCGGTCTACACCGTGGCTGGTGAAAGCTTCCGGCTGCAGTCTAGTTCGGTCGAGGCGTTCCAGGCATTGGCCGCAAAATGGGTAAAAACTGCCTTACGTGAGGCAGTCGAAGAGAAGGCTCGTATTCAGTAAGCTTTGTTGTTTTGGGTGAGGGTGTTTAGAGCGGTGCGTCAGATTGTGTGTTGGCGCCCGCTAGTGTTTGGACTCGCCGCTCTTTGAGTGCGCCGCAAATAAAAAGGTAGACCGTTACGGGGACCAATATCTGAAACGGGATCAGCAAAAAAATGACGAACCAGCCAGTCGACATAAACATGTCGTAGCTCGGTCCTTCGTGTGCGGAAAGGTAGAAGCCAGAAATCGTTAAACCTGACAGCAGCGGTCCGCTACTCACAAGCAACAAACACCAGCGCCAAAAAAAAGGCGGCTGGTATTTTTTTGTGGTGATCACTGGTAGCAGGCTAAACCAAGCGACAAATGACAAATACAGAGCGGGAAAAAAAAGAGTTTGCATGATAATGACAGCGTCATTTTTAAGGGAAGTTAGAAAGCGCGATCATGCTGCAATACAACTAAGATATTAACTTACCCTTAGCCAGTATTTCAGCAAAAGCAACTTTGATCTGTTCATCGCTACGACTGGTTTTTAACGCAAGCCACATGACCAAGAGGCTAAAGACCATGGCGACAACCATGGTTGCGATGAAAGAAAGTGTGCCGTTGCCACCCAATTCACGGGCACTGAGTTGGCTGATCGCCCAAATTCCACCAAAGTATGGCACCAGCCAAGCAGCCCCTTGCCACTCATAAGCAGCCACAGATTGGCAGCTGATTAAAAAGTGGTAAATCGCATGTAAAACCACAATTAACGCGATGACTTGGAACAGAAAACTGACAGTTTCGGCACCTGACCACAAGATAATAAAGTTGGCGCTCACAAACGCGACCGGTGCAATCCAGAAAGCGCCGCGTAGCCGGAACGGTCTTGGTGCATCCGGAATGGCTCGTCGCAAACGTAGCAGCAAGATTGGTCCGATGCCATAAGACAATACCGTGATCGATGAAATGTAACCCACCATCTTTTGCCAAGAAGGAAATGGGAAAAAGAATGCCAGGCCAACTAAGTAAGTGGCGATCAAGGCAACCCATGGGACCCCTTTTGAATTCACGCGGGCAAGGGTTGCAGGCAATGCGCCGGTTTGGCCGCTGGCCATCACCACACGTGAAGTCGTGGTGGTGAACACAAAGCCGCAGGCGCCTGGGGAGATGACGGCATCAGCATACAAAATGCTGGCCCACCAACTGGCCCCAACAATGGTGGACAGCGCTGCCAAAGGACCAGTCAGGCCGTGCAAATGTAAGCCCGTCCAGCCGCCCTGAGCGAGCATGGCTGGTGGAATCGCCATGATGAAGGACCATTGCAGCAGCACATATATCGCTGTGCCGATCACAACAGTGCCAATAATGGCGATGGGTAAGTTTCTTCCTGGGTTGTCGGTTTCACCCGCCAAGTCGATTGCTTGTCGAAACCCAAACAGACTAAAGAAGACTCCACCGGTGGCAATCGCCGTAAAAACCCCTTCAAAACCGGCATGCGGTGCGGCAACAGACAGGTTCTCTGGATGCCACGAATACCCCATCAGGATCAGCGCTGTGGCTACCGGCACAAAAAGCTTCCACCACGTTGCCCAAGTGTTCACGCCCAAAACAGTGCGAATCATCAAAAAATTCAACGCGACCATCAAGCCAAGCAAAAGGCTCCCCACCAGCATGCCGCGTGTTGTGAGCACACCGGTTTGGCTGTCGGTCAGCCCGGGTATGTAGGCATCGGCATAGGTCACGATGGCCATGGTTTCAATCGGCGCGATAGCCACATAGGCCAACATCAGCACCCAGCCCCAAATAAAGCCCAGTCGTGCACCATGGCTAACATAACTCATGTGGACCAAGGCACCGCTAAGAGGGAAGAGCGTGGCGAGCTCAGCAAAAACCAACGCCAACAACAGTACGATGATCCCGCCGATGACCCACGACCAAATGCTCAAAGGGCCAGCTTGCAGCGCTGTTTCGAGTGGACCGAAAAGCCAGCCCGAACCGATCATGCCGCCCACACCCGCAAAGAGCAGGCCGAGCAAACCCGCTTGGTGCTTTAGACCCTGACCTTTTGTTGACATGCTGGCAATTCCTGTTTGATCGAATGAAGTAAACCGAAATTATGATACAGCATCAGTAAGAAAGAGCTTGCTGACCTAAATTGGGATGATGAGATGCCAAAAACTCCATCATTTCAGTGGCGTACTTATGCAAGTAAAAGCGCACCATTTTTTTCATTGAGCGATTTCGCGTTAGAAGTGCATCCAGCGATCGACCTGCGCCGCACTGGGCTTGCGATCAATGGCAATGAACACGTGGTTGGCTATCGACGCGTTGGGTTTTTGATTTCGTATGGGATCTCATAATCAATCGTGTCCCAGATGAACCGACCCGCTGGCACTCGTTGCTCTTCAGCAATGTGTGACACTAGACCTGCCGCTCGGGAAATCACCGCAAACCCCCGCATGAGGTGGGAAGGCACGCCGATTTCGCCCAGCAAAGCCGCTGTGGCACCTGTGGCATTGATGGTGATGTGCTTGCCGTACACCTCGTCAACGGTATTGCCCAGTATGCGCAAAGCTTTGAGGTAGTGGCCAGGGAGTTCGGGTTCGTTATCGGCAATTTCAAGCAGCTTAACGGTGCGAGGGTCATCGGGCTTGTGCAAGTGATGACCAAAGCCTGGCAAGTGCTCGCGCGCTTGGCGGATGGCGGTGACAATTTCTAACGCATTTGCTTTGGGGTTGTCGGCTTGCACCAATTTGTCTAAAATTTGCGCATTGTTTTCCATGGTGCCGACGAACTGGCTGCCCACAGCCATGAGACCGGCGGCGACCGCACCTTGCAAGTTCTCCGGTGCGCTCATGTAGACCATGCGGGTGGCGATGGCGCTTGGGGTGAAGCCATGCTCCATGAGCGTGATGAGCACCGCATCCATGATGCGCATGTCAACCGGACGTGCTTCACGGCCCATGATCTGTAAAAACATCACCTCCGAGAAAGTCCGTTTGCCAAGCAAGTCATGGACCAAATCTTGGTCGCGGTAATTCATGCTCGTGAGCGTGTGGGTGCAAAGTTCGGTGGTTGGCTTGGTCATGATGGCTGGGCTCGGTTTGAAAGTTGATCTTTGATGTCTTTTTTAAGCACTTTACCCACCGACGAACGGGGCAGTTGCTTAAAGAAATGAATTTCTTTGGGCGTATGGACGCTACCTAAAAGGTCTTTGACGTGTTGCATCAAATCCTCAGCGCTCACCGCTTGATTGCCCTTCAGTTGCACGGCACCGTGTACCGCTTCACCCCATTTGTCGTGGGGCAAACCAAACACGCTCGCTTCATACACGGCCGGATGCTTGCATAGGGCATCCTCAACGTCAACCGGGTAGACGTTAAAGCCGCCGGTAATCACAACGTCACGCAATCGGTCTTTGATAAACAGGTAGCCGCGTTCGTCGATGTAACCCACATCTCCAGTGTGTAGCCAGCCGTCAACAATGGTTTCGGCGGTTTTTTCGGGCATCTGCCAATAGCCTGTCATGACCAAATCACCGCGCACCACCACTTCGCCCTTCTCGCCGGTGGGTAGCAAGTCGCCTTGGGGTGACATGATGGCCATGTCTGAGAGCCATGTGCAACGACCGCCTGAGCCGCGGTTAGCTGGGTCAGCGAGTTCTTCGGGACGGATCATGGTGACGATTTGTGGTGCTTCAGTCTGACCATACGTGGCACCCATGCGTGGCCCAAAAAACGCCATTGCCTCGTCGACTTTTTCAGGGGGCATAGGCGCGCCACCAAACACCAAGTGACGCAGGCTTTCAAACTTCTCTGGCTTCACAGCTGGGTCTGACATCAACATGTAGATCAGCGTTGGCGGCATAAAGCTAATGGTGCCGCGGTGTTGTGCAAACGCCTGAGCAATGGCGGGAGGATTGTTCTGTGCTGGGAAAACCAAGCACCCACCTTGCGCCAAGATCGGTAACATATAGGTCGATGTACCGTGGGTTACTGGTGCGCAAACCACATAGCGGTCTTCAGTTGTCAAGCGCCAACCGTGGATCTGATTGATGATGCCCGCTGTCCATGCTCGGTAGGGTTGCATGACACCTTTGGGTGCGCCTGTGGTGCCGCCGGTGAACTTGATGGCTTGTGTGCCATCTCGCCCCGAGCTGATCGGTGTTGGCTTTTGCCCTACAAAAGGTGTGGCTAACATTGTGACGCTTGGTAAGATTCCTTGCCCCATTCCCCAGCGCGCCTTGCCCGTAAATGACTGAGTTAAGGGCTCACCAACATCGTCCGAAATCACAATGGTGGGAGTAACTGATTGCATAATCCGATCGATTTCAGACGCGGTACTGCGCGCATTCAAAGGCACCCAAACCTTACCAGCGGCTAATGTCGCCAGTAACGCAACAATATGCTGAGCGTGGTTGGCCGCACAAATGCCGACCCGTGACTGCTCTTCGGGGTCAGCGGCTTGCATGGCACACGCCAACGCGTTGACCCGTTCGGCCAAGGCATCGAAACGCAGCTGCTGCCCATCGGGGCCGTGAACGGCAATATTGGCAGGGTAGCGCTGCGCTGCCCTAAAAAAGAAATCAATCGGATACATGCCCAAAAAGCCTTTTTATTTGAGTTTCAAGTTGGCTTTTTCAATTACGGCTTGCCACTTATTAACTTCCTCTTGAGTCTGTTTGGCCAAGTCAGCGGGTGAGTTGGTTGCCTTTGGCATCATGAAACCAGCCTCTTCGTAAGCTTTAATCACCTCAGGTGCCTTCAATGCTTTGTTGACTTCAGCATTGAGCTTGTCGATGATGCCAGTCGGCGTGCCTGTGGGCGCATAAAAACCAAACCAAGACGTCACCACAAAATCCTCGACGCCAGACTGATTGACTGTCGGAACACCGGGTGCAAATGGAACGGGATCGCCAGCAGTTACAGCCAGAGCCCTAAGTTTGCCTGCGCGAACCTGAGGAATTGAGGAAGGCAGATTATCAAACATTGAGTCAACTTGGCCGCCCAACAGGTCGTTGACGGCTGGGGCGCTCCCTTTATAAGGGACGTGCAAGATGTCAGTGCCGGTTCGCATCTTAAAGAGTTCACAAGACAGGTGGATTGATGACCCAACACCCGATGATGCGCAGGTCAGCTTACCGGGGTTCGCTTTGGCGTAGTCAATATATTCTTGAACTGTTTTGACAGGTAATTTGGGATTGACAACCAAGATGTTTGAAATGGTTGTCAGCAACACAATAGGTTGCAAGTCTTTCAACAGATCGTATTGCAAATTGGAGTAGAGCGAACGACTGATGGTGTTTGCCACCGAGCCCACAAAAATGGTGTAACCATCCGGCGCTTGCCCTGCTGAATAAGCAGCAGCGATATTACTGTTGGCGCCAGGTCGATTGCCGACGACGAATGGCTGACCTGTTTGTTCGGTCAGTTGCTTGGCAATGATGCGTGCAACGCGGTCGGTCGCGCCGCCCGCTGAGTATCCGACGACTAAGTTAACGGTTTTATTTGGGTAACTGTTGCTTTGGGCAAGTACTGCACCTGAAGCCAGTACGCCAGCAGTGAGCGCCACGAATTTTGTTAAAAAAGCTTTTCTCATATAGGTCTCCGTATATTGATAAAAAAGGCAATGCGGTGCTTTGTTATTGAAACTGCGCTTAGCCCCGGCCACATATTCTTGTGGACTGGGCCACTAACAACAACCTTGATAACCCTTGGTTTGCTAGACTAAAACCCACGTTCCATTAAGTGCGATTTTGGGTTGTATTCATTTGTGTTCACAGCATGAAGTTGCCCCCATTGATATCGAGCGTTGTCCCGGTGATGTAGTTCGAATCAAGAGACGCAAAAAAAGCAACGGCGGCTGCCACCTCTTGAGGCAGACCCAAACGACCGATTGGAATCTGTTTGGCCAAATCGGCATTGGTATGGATGGCTACTGCTTGGGTCATTTCAGACTCGATGCGCCCTGGCGCCACACAATTAACGGTGATGCCATCATTGGCAAGCTCACCGGCCAAAATACGAGACAAGCCTGTGATACCGGCTTTTGAAGCCGAGTAATGAGCACCTGGAACGGGGGTTCGCGTACGCGCGGCTTGACTGGTAATGTTAATGATTCGTCCCCAGCGATTGGCAATCAGAACGGGAAGGCAGGCCTGAGTCACTCGGAAGGTACCCGTGAGATTGGTATCGATGACGCGTACCCACTCCGCTAAATCTATATCAACGACTTTTTTCTTTTGTCCTTGATGCTTGGGTGAAATCCCCGCGTTATTGACCAACACCCCCAGGTTTGGCCACAGGTCGCCGCCGAGATTAGCGATTGCAAGGACTTGCTCGGTGTCACTGACGTCAAGTTCTGCAGTAATCACCTTGGGGCCCAAAGCACGCAGTGTCTCGCCAGCAGCATGAATGCTCGGACTGCGATCGGTCATGATGACAGGATGGCCATCTTGGAGTAAGCGTTTGCTAATGGCCAAACCTATACCTTGCGCAGCACCGGTGATGAGTGCGGTGGGCTTTGTGCCCAAGTGTTCGGTCATGGCTAACATTCTTAGAAGTGTTGCTGAGAGATACTCGATCCCCCACAGACGAACAAAGTTTGTCCAGTGATGAATGAAGCGCCGTCAGACAAAACGTAGTCAATCAAATCAGCCACTTCTTCGGGCTTGCCCATTCTGCCCATCGGAATGCTTTGTGTTAACAACTGGCGGCTTTCTGACCCTGGAGGGTTATTTCTTTCAAACATGTCGGTACTGACTGGGCCAGGCGCGACACAATTGACCGTGATGCCATCGCGCGCCAACTCCAATGCCCAAGATCGAGTGAAGCCAACCATCGCAGCTTTGGCAGCGGCGTAAACACTACCGCCTTTTCTGCCAAGCAGTGAGCGGCTTGCGATATTTACGATTCGTCCTTGCTTGCGCTTTCGCATGAGCGGACAAACGGCTTGTGTTGCATCGACCATGGCGGCAAGGTTCGTGTCCATGACTTTTTGATACATGGCCGGGGTAATTTTTTCAAGCGCTTGCATTTGATTAAAGCCGACGTTGTTGACAAGGCGAGTGACGTTGTACTCCTCAACAATGCGCGCTAAGGCATCGCGACGCGCAATCGGATCACTCAGATCGGCGGTGATCAGTACATCAGGAAACGAGTTATCCTGACTGCGTGAAACGCCAATAACGCGTTCGCCGCGCTGGTGCAAGCGGTCAACGAGCGCACGCCCGATGCCTTTGGTCGCCCCCGTTATTAACGTAAATTCGACGTCACTCATTGCGGTATTGTTCCTTCAACGGTGATGCGATGCATTTCGCGTCGTTCTCCGCGGTAATCATTACACGCGTAGTGAAGTGTGCAGCGGTTATCCCAAAAAGCCAAAGACCCTTTGCGCCATTTGAATCGGCATGTCATTTCCGGCTTGGCGCTCATTTGATAAAGATAGGTCAGCAGCGGCAGGCTTTCCTCTCTAGTCATGCCCTCAAAAGCAAACGTAAAGGGTTGGTTAACGAACAAAATCCTTTCTTGGGTCTCGTCGTGGGTACGCACGACTGGGTGCAAGCTTTGCATCACTGGTGCATCTTCACGCAACTTAGTCGAGCGAGTGCTGTTGCGTAGCTTGGCATTTGCAGTCAAAAAGTTATTCGAATGAATGGCCTTCATAGAAAGCAGTTTCTCTTTCATGCCATCCGATAGCCGCTCAAACGCTAGGCCAAGGTTTGCCCAAAGCGTATCGCCACCGACGGATGGAATTTCGCGGGCATAGAGCAATGAGCCCATGGGCGGGGTAGGTTGAAATGTTTCATCGGTGTGCCAAGTGTCGCCAATAATGCATGTATCGGTCACTTCCTTAACCACGGGCATGATCTGTGGATATTCTTTGAGTGTTTTATAGACCGGGCTGGTGCTGATCTCACCAAATCGCTTTGTAAAGCTAATTTGTTGTTCAGGGGTTAGGTTTTGTTCGCGAAAAAAGATGACCTTGTGAGCAAGCAATGTTTCTCGAATATCGGCAATTACGCTATCGGACAGATCTTTGGATATATCGATATCGAGGATTTCAGCGCCAATGCTGCCAGTTAATTTGCTGACTTTCATGAGAAGTCTACCTTGGGATTATTTGTAACATTAAATGAGTATAGGGCTGGTGATAATTAGTGTCTAATACTTTTTTAATCACCTATTATTCTTTGAAAACTATCAATGATTACGATCAAACGGTTGCGATGTTTTGTGGCGGTCGCTGAGGAGGGGCATTTCAATCAGGCAGCGGCGCGACTCGGGATGAGTCAGCCACCGCTGACCGAGCACATCAGAATTTTGGAGGAGACACTCGGTTGTCGTTTGTTTGATCGAACAACACGGGTGATTAAGCTAACAGTTGAGGGTCAAACAATGGATCGCTTACTCAGCGCCCAAACCCTCATCCAACAAGCCGACCGCCACCACGA